>NZ_OX336253.1:1200000-1800000 GCF_946902045.1 Neisseria sp. Marseille-Q5346
AATGCGTGCGTCCATGCAGGAAAGAATGGCCAGCTCGCGGCCGGGGTATTTGTTGGTGAAATATTTTTCGTACTCGCCCGTTTCGACGAAATGTTGGTTATAGGCGAGGATTTCGCTCAATTCGCTCATGATGTGCTCGTTTCGGATGGTTTACTCTATTATAGCGGTTTTCGGGTAGTGCGGTTGTTTTGCAAATTCGCCGTAAACGGCTAAAATCGACGTATCTTTAGTTCTTTTGGAGGATGCGCCATGTCTCAGTCTTTCCGTTTTGAACAGGTATTCGCGTCCGATGTCCACGACGCATTGTGGGATTGGGCGCAAACCAGCTATGGCGCATCCGACGATTGGTGCATTCTGTATCTCAACGGCCTGCCTTTAGGCCGTCTGAACCCGTTATGGCGCGAACGCCTCGGGCAAGATTGGACAGGCAGGCAGTCGACCCTTTCAGACGGCCTGAATTTGGAAACCGACAGCTGGGCGGAAATGGGCGACAGTTTGCAAACGCTGGCGCAACAATGGCGCGAGTGCGGTTGGCTCAAAGGTTGGCGCGGTGAAAAGTTCGACATCTGCGACCAGTCGGGCAAGCCTTTATGTGCACTCGAACGCGCCGCCTTCCGCCCGTTCGGCCTGATGAGTCAGGCAGTGCATTTGAACGGATTGGTCGAAACAGAAGACGGTTTGCGCTTTTGGATAGGCCGCCGCAGTCCGCACAAAGCCGTCGATCCAAACAAACTCGACAACCTGACCGGAGGCGGTATCAGCAGCGGCGAGAGGCCGTCTGAAGCTGTCTGTCGCGAAGGTGAAGAAGAAGCAGGCATTCCCACTTCGTTAACCCCCCATATCCGACCGACTGCCCAAATATATAGTTTGCGCCCCGTTAATCGCGGTGTCCACAACGAAATCCTGTATATCTTCGACATCGTCCTGCCCGAAGGCTTCCAACCCGCCAACCAAGACGGCGAAGTTGCCGGTTTTGAACTGATGGACATCCCCACCCTGCTCGATGCCATGTTATGCGGACACATGATGCACGATGCCCAGCTGGTCACGATCGAAGCCTGCCGGCGATACGGTCTGATCGACCCCAAACATCCGCTGTCCGCATGGCTCGACAGCATCCGTTGCCGACCCCATTTTTAAAGGCCGTCTGAAACCATGTTGCAACTCAAAAACATCAACAAACGCTTCGGCAGCAAAACCGTTGCCCAAGACATCAACCTAAACGTCGAAGCAGGCGAAATCCTCGCCGTACTCGGCCGCTCCGGCTGCGGCAAATCCACCCTGCTCAAAACCATCGTCGGCCTGGTGCGTCCCGACAGCGGCGAAGTCTGGCTCAACGGCGACAACATCACCGACATGCCGTCTGAAAAACGCAATATCTCGCTGATGTTTCAAGACTACGCCCTTTTGCCGCATTTAACCGCCCTCGACAACGTCGGCTTCGGCCTCAAAATGCGCCGGCTGCCCAAAGCCGAAATCGAAGAACAATCCATGCAGGCCTTGCGCGACATCGGTTTGGAACACGAAGCGCAACGCAAACCCGAAAGCCTCTCCGGCGGCGAACAGCAACGCCTCGCCCTCGCGCGCGCCCTCATCACGCGCCCGTCGCTGTTGCTCTTGGACGAAGCCTTCTCCAGCCTCGACACCCACCTGCGCCACCACCTGCGCACCCTGACCGCCGAACGCATCCGCAGTCAAAACATCCCCGCCATCCTCGTGACCCACTCCGCCGAAGAAGCCTGCACCATGGCCGACACCATCGCCATCATGCACGAAGGCCGCATCCTCCAACACGGCACGCCGGAAACCCTTATCCGCCGCCCCGTCAACGCCCAAGCCGCCCTGCTGCTCGGTTTGGCCAACACCAGCGACACACGCTACATTCCCCAACACGCCATCCGATTCGACCCGGACGGCACAGCCGTCCGCATCAGCGAAGCCGCCCCCCTCGCCGAAGGCATACGCCTCACCCTCGCCCATCCGCAATACGGCGATTTGATTTGGTATCCCCACGCCGACCACGATACGGACAAATCACAAACCGGACAGGAAATCCACATCAGCGTGGATGAAAGTCAGATCGTTTGGTTTGGTTGAGTTGATGGATTAAAAAAAGAAAAAGGCCGTCTGAAATTTAAGTTTCAGACGGCCTTTTGGTAACTTGGGTTGAAAATCTAACACAAAACAGATGATTTAACGGTTTTGTTGGGTCTTGACCCAACCTATGCTTGCTATTAGAACCCCACTAGACCACTTGATATTGACGTTCAACATAATTTTGTAAACAACTAATGAAACAAAACTTAAAACAGTAAAACAATCCATCACCATAGGCAATCCCTCCATCAACATATTTAAAATGAAAGCCTTAACCTCGCATCAGTCCGTAGACGAGCATTCATCAGTCAATTTTGGAATATCAAGCGTAGTGGAGCCGAGGAATTCCTTTTTATCATTATTCTGTATTTTTTTCAAGATGTTGGTTATGTAACTTAGCGATGAAAAATTGCGAGTTACCATAATATTCAGATTTTTTAGGTTATTAATTAAGAATTCTTCACCAAACTCTTCTACGAGAACTTTTAGTGAAACTGTTTCTATCCGTTGTTTTTTTAAATGCAAAATAGAAGATTTACGAATGAATTCATTTTTCTTTAGTAACTTAACCTCTTCAATTAATTGTTTACTGAAACAATGTTCTTGAGGGTACTGTTCTAGGATTTCATTAGTAATATTTTCTTTATTATGCAAAATAGCATTTGATAATGATGGGGAATTAAGAATTTTGCAATTCTCAAAATAACAACTCTCTAGTTTGCTGTTTTCAAATAAGGAGGATGATATAATACAATTTTTAAAGATACATTCTTTTAAGTTGCATTTTCTGAATAGTGTTCCCCTTAAGTAACAATTATCAAAAGTAGAGCCAAATAGTGAACTAAATTTAAATTTAGCACCTATAAAAGAGGCATTGATAAATTTGGAGTGGGAAAAGTTAGAGTGGTAGCTAGTGGTTTTATTAAAATTTTTATGGATAAATTTTTTATTTCTAGTATCAATATTGTTATAGCTGTATCTTTTTTTATCATTATTCACCAACATAATTTGTTCCTTATTTCTAATTAAAGCAGCCTGAAAATCACCTCACCGTTTTCAGGCTGCCTTTCTCACAACCAAACAATACTACCCTTTCAACTTCGCCAACTGAGTTTGCACTTTCGCCATTTTGTCTTCCAATTCCGTCAAATCGGCTTTGTCTTTTTCCACCAAATGCGCCGGGGCTTTTTCGGTGTAGCCGGGTTTGGAGAGTTTGGCGTTGAGTTTGTCCAAGGCTTTTTGCAGCTTCTCGGCTTCTTTGCTCAAGCGGGCGGTTTCGGCGGCTTTGTCGATTTCGACTTTCAGCATCAGGCGTGCGCCGTTGCAGACGGCGACAGGTGCGTCTTCTGCTTCGGGCAGGTTGTCCACCAGTTTGGCTTCGGTCAGTCGGGTCAGCGACGGCAAGTATTTGAGCAGGCCTTCGAGTTCTGCGCTGCCTTCGACGAAGAGCGGCGCTTTGACGTTTGGCGCGATACCCATTTCGCCGCGTAGTTTGCGCACTTCTTCTACCAAGTCTTTCAATGCGGCCATTTTGTCGAAGGCCGTCTGAACGATTTGTTCTTTATCGGCTTGCGGATAGGCGGCCAACATGATGCTGTCAGCGGTTTTGGCATTCGCCAGAGGCGCAACGACCTGCCACAGCTCTTCGGTAATGAAAGGCATGATTGGGTGCAGCAGGCGCAGGATGGTTTCGAGTACGCGCACGAGGGTGCGGCGTGTGGTGCGCTGGGTTGTCGGGCAACCGGTTTGGATTTGCACTTTTGCCAGCTCGATGTACCAGTCGCAATATTCGTTCCACACAAATTCGTACAGCGTTTGCGCGGCAAGGTCGAAGCGGTAGGTTTCAAAGGCTTCGGCAACGGCGGCTTCAGCTTGTTGCAGTTTGCCGATAATCCATTGGTCGGCGAAGGTAAACGCCAACGGTTGCATTTCGTCTTGACCGCAGTCTTTGTCTTCGGTGTTCATCAACACGAAGTTGGTGGCATTCCACAATTTATTGCAGAAGTTGCGGTAGCCTTCGGCGCGTTTGAAGTCGAAGTTGACCGAACGCCCCAAGCTGGCGTAGCTCGCCATGGTGAAGCGCAATGCGTCCGCGCCCATGCTCGGAATGCCTTCGGGGAAGAGTTTTTTGGTTGCTTCTTCGACTTTCGGCGCGGTTTCGGGTTTGCGCAGGCCGGTGGTACGTTTTACCAGCAGTTTTTCCAAGTCGATACCGTCGATCAAATCCACAGGGTCGATGACGTTGCCTTCGGATTTGGACATTTTTTTGCCTTCGTGGTCGCGCACGATGCCGTGAATGTACACGTCTTTAAACGGTACTTTGCCGGTAAAGTGGGTGGTCATCATAATCATGCGTGCTACCCAGAAGAAGATGATTTCGTAGCCTGTAACCAAGACATTGGACGGCAGGAAGGCTTTGAGTTCGTCGGTTTCAGACGGCCAGCCCAATGTGGAGAACGGCACGAGCGCGGAGGAGAACCATGTGTCCAATACGTCTTCTTCGCGGGTCAAGCCTGTTTTGCCGGCTTGTTTTTCGGCTTCTTCCTGATTGCGGGCTACATACACATTGCCTTCATTGTCGTACCATGCAGGGATTTGATGACCCCACCACAGTTGGCGTGAGATACACCAGTCTTGGATGTTGTTCATCCATTGGTTGTAGGTGTTGACCCAGTTTTCAGGGATAAAGCGCACTGCGCCGCTATCAACGGCTTTTTTGGCTTTGTCAGCGAGGCTCAAGCCTTTGAATTCGCTGTCAGGCTCGCCGCCGTTTGGTGTGGCGGACATGGCGACAAACCATTGGCTGGTCAGCATCGGCTCAATTACCGAACCGGTACGGTCGCCTTTCGGCGTCATCAGCGTGTGCGGTTTGATTTCGACCAAAAAGCCTTGTTCCTGCAAATCGGCAACCATTTGTTTACGCGCGGCAAAGCGGTCTAAGCCTGCGTATTTTTCAGGCAGGGCAAAGCCTTGTTGCGCTTCGCCTTTAAAGTTGAACACTTCGGCGTTTGCCAGCACTTTGGCTTCTAAATCGAACACATTAATCAGGCGCGTGTCGTGGCGTTTGCCGACTTCGTAGTCGTTGAAGTCGTGCGCAGGCGTGATTTTCACGCAGCCGGTGCCAAAATCTTTTTCAACGTATTCGTCGGCAATCACGGGGATGGTGCGGCCGGTCAGCGGCAGGATTAATTCCTTGCCGATTAAGTGGGTGTAACGTTCGTCTTCAGGGTTGACGGCAACGGCCACGTCGCCCAGCAGCGTTTCAGGACGGGTGGTCGCCACGATAACGGCTTCGGCAGGATTGTCGGCCAGCGGATAGCGGATGTGCCACATAGAGCCTTGTTCTTCCACGCTTTCCACTTCCAAATCAGACACTGCCGTACCCAATACCGGATCCCAGTTTACCAAGCGTTTGCCGCGGTAAATCAAGCCTTGTTCAAACAGGCGCACGAACACTTCAGTCACGGTTTCGGCGCGCACGTCGTCCATCGTGAAATATTCGCGCGTCCAGTCGGCAGAGCAGCCCACGCGGCGCATTTGTTGGGTAATCGTACCGCCGGAAACTTCTTTCCATTCCCACACTTTTTCCAAGAATTTTTCGCGGCCCAAGTCATGACGGGACACGTTTTGCGCGGCAAGCTGACGCTCGACCACGATTTGCGTGGCAATGCCCGCGTGGTCGGTGCCGGGAATCCAGGCGGTGTTGCAGCCTTTCATGCGGTAGTAGCGGGTCAGGCCGTCCATGATGGTTTGGTTGAAGGCATGGCCCATGTGCAGCGTGCCGGTTACATTGGGCGGCGGCAGTTGGATGGAGAAAGACGGTTTCGTCAAATCCATATCAGGCTGGAAATAGCCCTGCTCTTCCCAGTTTTGATAATGTTTGGATTCGATTTCGGCTGGATTGTATTTGTCTAACATGATGGAACTTTGTGAAATTAAGGTTATTTTTGATGTGCGGATTATAACGCAAAAAGGCCGTCTGAATCATTTCAGACGGCCTTTGGCATACGGGTTTTAAAAATGGAACAATACCAGGCTGACGGCAATCACCGCCATACCCGTTGTCAGGCCGTAAACGGTTTCGTGGCCGTCTGAATAGCGTTTGGCGGCCGGCAACAGCTCGTCCAACGCCAAAAACACCATCACGCCGGCTATCACGCCGAACACCGAACCAAACACAGCAGGCGACAAAAACGGCTGTAAAACCAAATAGCCCAAAGCCGCCCCCAAAGGCTCGGCCAAGCCGGATAGCAGACACGCCCACACCGTTTTCTTACGGCTGCGGGTGGCAAAATAAACCGGCGCGGCGATAGAAATGCCCTCCGGAATATTATGGATGGCAATCGCCAAGGCCAAAGGCATCCCGACCGCCGGATTTTCCAAGGTGGCAAAAAACGTCGCCAAACCTTCGGGGAAATTGTGCGCCGTAATCGCAAACGCCGCCATCATGCCGACTCGCGCGATATGGCGGCGTTTGCTTTCTTGAAACGACGGGTCTTGCGCATCCAAGGTTTCATGCGGGTTCGGCACCAGGCGGTCAATCAGCGCGATGCTGCCCATACCGGCCAAAAATGCCATGGTCGCTGCCGCAAACGCGTGGTCTTTATCATAAATTTCAGCGAACGCCTCGCTGGATTTACTGAAAATCTCCGTCAGGGAAACATACACCATCGCACCGCCGGCAAATGCCAAACCAAACGACAACACGCGCGGATTGGGCGTTTTCGAAAACATCACTAAGCCGCTGCCTAATACGGTAAACAAACCAGCGGCCAGCGTGATGGAAAAGGCAACGGCCAAATTGGACATCGAAAAATCGGGCATGAGAAAACCTGCGCTAAAAGCTGGGACAGGTTCAGACTAACACTTTTTAATGCGTATGATAATAGTTATTATTTATTTTATTGATTGGATACACGGATTTTGAAACAAAAGGCCGTCTGAAAAATGGTTTTCAGACAGCCCTTAAGTTTGAAATGTCACTAAACCTTATCGCTTTCCAGCTTAAGCCTGATAGCGCGACAGGCTCAAGTCGTCGCTGCGGATTTCGGTGTCTTTGCCGCTCACGATATCGGCGGTTAATTTTGCCGAGCCTAGCGACATGGTCCAGCCCAAAGTACCGTGGCCGGTATTCAGGAACAGGTTGTCAAAGCGGGTGCGGCCGATTAACGGCGTGCTGTCGGGCGTCATCGGTCTGAGGCCGCTCCAGAACAATGCCTGACTCAAATCGCCGCCTTCGGGGAACAAATCGTTGACGACCAAAGCCAAGGTTTCGCGGCGTTTTTCGGGCAGTTTGATTTCGTAGCCCGACAATTCCGCCATGCCGCCGACGCGGATTCTGTTATCAAAGCGCGTGATGGCAACTTTGTAGCTTTCATCCAAAACAGTGGACACCGGTGCGCCGTCGGAATTTGTGACCGGCAGGGTCAAGGAATAGCCTTTGACGGGATAAATGGGCAGATCTAGATCCAACTGCGCCAAAACCGTCCTACTGAAGCAGCCAAGCGCACAGACAACGGCATCTGCTTCAAACCGCCCTGTTTCGGTTTCAACGGCTTTGATGCGCAGTCCGTTGTGGTCGATGCGGCGGATGGTTTGGTTGAAATGAAACTGTACGCCCTTTTCCTGACACAATTTGTATAGGTTTTCAGTGAAGAGGTGGCAGTCGCCGGTCGCGTCCGCAGGCAGGTTCAGGCCGCCGGCAATTTTGGCGGTAACGCGTGCCAGCGCAGGCTCGAATTCTGCGCATTCTTCGGGTTTCAGACGGCGGTACGGCACACCGTAGCGTTCCAAAACGGCAATGTCTTGTTCTGCCGCTTCGACTTCTTTAGCCTGACGGAAAATCTGCAAAGTGCCTTTTTTACGTCCTTCAAAATTCATGCCGGTTTGCGCTTCAAAACGGCGGAACATTTCACGGCTGTATTCGGAAATCCTGACCATGCGCTCTTTGTTGATTTGATAGCGCGCTGCCGTGCAGTTTTGCAGCATTTGCCACAGCCATTCGATTTGATACAGGCTGCCGTCAGGGCGAAACAGCAAAGGCGGATGGCTTTTAAACAGCCATTTCAGTGCTTTGGTCGGGATACCGGGAGCAGCCCAAGGCGTGGTATAGCCGTAAGAAAGCTGGCCTGCATTGGCAAAACTGGTTTCCATCGCCACGCCCTCGGCGCGGTCGATGACCGTTACTTCATGCCCTGCCTCTGCCAGATACCACGCGGAAGATACGCCAGCAACACCTGCACCTAAAACAAGCACTTTCATTCTTCTCCTCCTCTGACTTTTTTCAAAACAAACTTAATATACATCGGGCCGTCTGAATGTTCAGACGGCCTTGGACATTAATGCGGCAATTCGCCGTTTTTGATTTTTTGTTTGAAGTCGCGCGTTTCATTGACGATGACTTTCGCCATCAACAAAAGCGCAATCAGGTTGGGCAATGCCATCAGGCCGTTGAATGTGTCCGAAGCCAGCCACACCAAATCAAGGCTCAACACGGTACCCAGCATGACAGAAGAGACGTAACCCACGCGGTACAAACCGGCAAACTTCTCGCCGAAGACGTAAACCGCGCATTTCTCGCCGTAATAACACCAGCCGAGAATGGTTGAGTAGGCAAAGAAAATCAGGCCGATGGTGACAATCCAGCCGCCGATACCGGGCAGCATTTTTTGGAAAGTGACGGTTGTCAGCGCCGCGCCGCTCAATTCAGGTTTCACAAACTCGCCGCCTGCGCCGAGCAGACCCATGACCAACACGATGCCGGTAATCGAGCAGACAACGATGGTGTCCAAAAACGTACCGGTCATGGAAACCAAAGCCTGACGGACGGGGTGGTCGGTTTTCGCGGCTGCGGCGGCAATCGGCGCAGAACCCATACCCGCCTCGTTGGAGAATACGCCGCGCGCCACACCGTAGCGGATGACCGTACCGATGGCGCCGCCTGCCACAGCTTGCGCGCTAAATGCATCGGAGAAAATCAGTTTGACGGCAGGCATCAGCACATCGGAATTAATCACGATAATGGCAATACCGCCTACTACATAAAACACAGCCATGGCAGGTACGATAAAAGATGCGGCTTTAGCGATGCCCTTAATACCGCCCAAAAGCACGATGGCCGTTAATGCGGTCAATATCATGCCTGTGTAGGCAGGTTCAACACCGAAGCTGGTTTGTACTGCCTGCGCAACCGAGTTGGACTGCACCGAGCTGCCGATACCGAATGAAGCGAATGTGCCGAACAGCGCAAATGCGACGGCCATCCATTTCCAGTTTTTGCCCAAGCCTTTTTCGATGTAATACATCGGACCGCCGGACATTTCGCCTTTAGAATTGGTGACGCGGTATTTCACCGCCAACACGCCCTCGCCGTATTTAGTTGCCATGCCGAAAATGGCGGTCATCCACATCCAAAATACCGCGCCCGGGCCACCTGTTACCACCGCTGTCGCCACACCGGCGATGTTACCCGTACCGATGGTGGCGGACAGCGCGGTCATCAACGCCGCGAAATGGGAAATATCGCCTTCGTGGTCTTCACCGTCTTCATGCTTCTTTGACGGCACAAACGCCTGTTTCAGCGCATAACCCAACATGGTGAACTGCAAGCCTTTCAGCAAAACGGTCAGTAAAATGCCCGTACCGACCAGCAGCATCAACATAATAGGTCCCCAGACCCAGCCGCTGATGGTTTCGAAAAAGGCTTTGAGATTGTCTAAAAACAATTGCATGGCTTTCTCCTTTGTCTGTTTTATTTTTTATGCACTACTTTTTGTAGTGTCATGTAATTTCAGCACAGAATATTCAATAAGACAATATCTTTCTTTTTAAAAAGATTTTTGAGGTTTTACCCTAAAAAGATACCTATTTAGACCGACCAGATTGTTTACAATCCGCTAAAAATAAAGGCTGCGGCCGAGATAAAATGCCAAATGAAAGTTAATCAACCATCAATTAAGACTGCAACAATTAAAATGACACAATCGACAAATGGCACATTATTGAAAAATACAAATGCGCAAATCTTGTTTAAAAAAAGCCTCAGGCCGTCTGAAAGATGGTTCAGACGGCCTGAGGCTTGTTAACTATATTGATTCAGGTTGATGAATGTTGCCCAAGCAACTGCGCCAACACTCGGGCAAAGCGTTCCGTCGCGCCTTCGCTGGTGTGCAAATACAGGGCGGGTTCGATGAGTTCCAATTCATTGAGCAGAAAGGTGTCACCGACCAATGTACCATCCACTCGGGCGTAAACCGGCATTTGCGGTAAAGCGGCCAGTACGTCTTGCGCGGCACGGACGGCAAACTCGGGCGGCTCAATACCGAACACCGACACGCCATAGGCCGAGTTGGCGCGCCATTCGCCTTGCGGCGGCTGACGGCGCACGGCATGGCTGAATATGCCGTTGAAAAACACCAGCGAGGTTTCACCCGCCGTTTCGATTTCGCGGATATAAGGTTGAACAATCATACCTTGCGGATAATCCGCCATATCCACGTCAAATGCGTCCGCACAAACTTTAACCACGCCTTTGCCGCTCTGCCCGAATGCCGGCTTGATGACCGCTTCCGTCCAGCCCTGTTGGTTCAGAATGTCCGCCAATTCGGTTTTTTGCGGCGGAACGAACACGCTGGGAATCACTCGCGCGCCGCACTCTGCCAAATCGCACAAATAAGTCTTTTCCATATTCCAAGCCATCAGCTCGGGCGGATTGATAAAACGCTGCCCCGCCTGCCCGGCTTGTTCCAGCCATAGGCGGAAGGCTTCGGGTTCGGCGGCATAATCCCATGCGCACAAAGGCAGTAAAAACGGCGCAGACGGATGGTTTTGCCACGCATCAAATACGGTTTTCACGCCCATGGTTTCCAAATGCGCCGCCAATGTTTTCAGGTTGTCCGACGGTTCGGGATAGGTTTGGCAGGTAATGAGTGCCAAAACGGTTTGCTCGGTCATGGTTGCATCTCGTTGCTAAAACCAAAATTATATAGCGAAATCAAACCAAAAGATTTTTCAGACGGCCTGATACATGAGGCCGATTCTGATAAAATGGTTTCCCCTTTTCCGTCGGAACATGCTCATGAAATCTGCTCACGTCCTTGTCTGGTTCCGCCGCAACCTCCGCCTGCACGACAATGCCGCGCTTAATGCCGCCGTTGCAAGCGGTTTGCCCATCGCCTGCGTCTGGGTCAGCCAAAGGCCGTCTGAAAACCACAATACGCGTCAAAGCCTGTTCCATTATCAAGCCACACAAGAGCTGCATACCCGTCTGGCGGCACACCATATTCCCTTATATGTTGTCGCTTCCGACGAAGACCTCCTACCCTTGGCTGCTGCGCTCAATGCCCATACCGTCATCACAGACGAAGCCTACACCGAAGCCGAAATCCGCCAAGACAACCACCTCTGGCACAATTTCGACCGGGCAGGCATTGCCCTGCAACACGCCAAAGACCGCGGCATTTTAGCCAAATCCCCCCTTATGGATGCCAACGGACTGCCCTACACCGATTTTGCCGCCTATAAACAAGCATGGTTGCAGGCTTATTCAGGACAAAGGCCGTCTGAAACCGAATTGCCTGTTCAAACCGGACAAAACGTTCCACTGTTCCCAGCCCATACCGGCGCGGTATTGCCTGCCTATCAGCAGGGCGGCGAAACTGCAGCCTTAACGCAATGGCACGCGTTCAAACAGAATTTGGTTCACTACCCGATTACCCAAAACTTTCCGGCACGAAAAAACACCAGCCTCCTCAATGCCTACCTGTCCGCAGGCTGCATTTCACCGCGCCTGCTGGCCACCGAAGGCTTGGCAAACCGACATTTCGAGTGGCTGGACAAGCTTATTTTCCGCGACTACTGCTACCAGCTCGCCTACCACCGCCGCCTGCCCGAAACAACCGATGCCGCTCCGGTACGCGAATACTGGCAACTCGGCCAAACCGGCGTGCCCATCATCGACGCCTCCATCCGCGGCCTCAAAGCCACCGGCCACTTACACCCCGTTCTCCAGCAGCTGTGCGCCCACTATTTCTGCCATGCGCTCAACTTCGACCCCAACCAAGGCATCGCGTGGACAGCCTCCGTCCAAACCGGCACCGATCCCGCGCTCAACCAAGCCAACTGGCACCTCGCCGCACAAGACACGGCCACCGTCCGCTATGCCCACCGTTCACATCAAATCGACCCCGACGGCAGCTACATCCGCAGTTACATCCCCGAATTGGCGCACCTGCCGTCTACCCTCATTCACACGCCGTGGGCAGCCGCCGACGACATCGACACACACGGCTACCCCTTCCCCAAGGCCGTCTGAAACCTACGTTCACACCAAAAAACCACACTAAATACAGCTGAAAAACGTTCAAACAAAATATTTTGGTTTCAGACGGCCAAACAGATTGAATAGCCAAGATTTACACGGTAAACTTACGTCATTAAAAAATTTTATTATTTCATTACAATGAAACCCGCATTCGACATAAAAACGTCACGTTTGGACGTCTTATCCATCCATCTGCACACCGCAGATCTAACCGAATTGGAAGAATTCCTGCGCCAACTGGCAGGCCAATCCCAAGACGAATTCGTTCCTTTCATTTTAGACGTACAAGATTTCGACCATCCCGAATCCATCGATTTGGGCGGCATGATTTCCCTGTTTGCCCGTTACGGCATGCAAATTTTAGGGCTGCACCACACCAGCGACACATGGGCGGCAGCGGCGACGCGTTACCACTTGGTCTTCAAACAAGGTAACTCCACCCAGGCAGCCGACACACAGGCAGCGCCTACCCCGCGCCAAGCACCGCAACCGCAAGACGTACAGGCCACCGTTATCAATAATCCGACCGTATTGGTCAGCACGCCCGTGCGTACCGGCCAGCAGGTTTACGCTGAAAACGGCGACCTCATCGTTACCGGCATCGTCAGCCAAGGTGCGGAACTTATCGCCGACGGCAACATCCATATTTACGCCCCCATGCGCGGCAGAGCGTTGGCCGGTGCAAAAGGCAACACCAACGCGCGCATCTTTATTCATTCCATGCAGGCCGAATTAGTCTCCGTTGCCGGTATCTACCGCAACTTCGAGCAAGACCTGCCCGAGCATCTGCACAAAAAACCCGTACAAGTATCATTGCAAGACAACCGACTGGTTATCAGCGCAATCGACGCCGAATAAACATCAGTACTTAAAAAGGAAATATCGTGTCCAAAATCATCGTAGTAACTTCAGGTAAAGGCGGCGTAGGCAAGACTACTACCAGCGCCAGCATCGCAACCGGCTTGGCCCTGCGCGGCCACAAAACCGCCGTGATCGACTTCGACGTCGGTTTGCGCAACCTCGACCTGATTATGGGTTGCGAACGCCGCGTCGTGTATGACCTCATCAATGTCATCCAAGGCGAAGCCACACTCAACCAAGCCCTGATTAAAGACAAAAACTGCGAAAACCTCTACATCCTGCCTGCATCGCAAACCCGCGATAAAGACGCTCTGACCCGCGAAGGCGTGGACAACGTGATGAAAGAGCTGGCCAGCAAAAAAATGGGCTTCGAATTCATCATCTGCGACTCCCCTGCCGGTATCGAACAAGGTGCGCTAATGGCACTCTACTTTGCCGACGAAGCCATCATTACCACTAACCCGGAAGTATCCAGCGTCCGCGACTCCGACCGTATCTTGGGCATTTTGCAAAGCAAATCCCGCAAAGCCGAACAAGGCAGTACTGTTAAAGAGCACCTGCTGATTACCCGCTACTCCCCTGAGCGCGTGGCTAAAGGCGAAATGCTGTCTGTACAAGACATCTGCGATATCTTGCGCATCCCGTTGATCGGTGTGATTCCTGAATCACAAAACGTTCTGCAAGCTTCCAACGCCGGCGAACCTGTCATTCACCAAGACAATGCTGCAGCAGCAGAAGCCTATAAAGACGTTATCGCCCGCCTCTTGGGTGAAAACCGCGAAATGCGTTTCCTCGAAGCTGAGAAGAAAAGCTTCTTAAAACGACTGTTCGGAGGTTAATACATGTCACTGCTCGATATGCTGTTCGGCAGAAAGCCGAAAACCGCCACAGTCGCGCGCGACCGCCTGCAAATCATCATCGCGCAAGAGCGCGCACAAGAAGGCCAAGCTCCAGACTATCTGCCGACCTTGCGTAAAGAGTTGTTGGAAGTTCTGTCCAAATACGTCAACGTATCATTGGACGACATCCGCATCTCCCAAGAAAAACAAGACGGCTTGGACGTTCTTGAGCTGAACATCACCCTGCCGGAACAAAAAAAGGCTTAACACATGACCTTGACCGAATTGCGTTACATCGTAGCCGTCGCACAAGAACGTCACTTCGGACGTGCCGCACGACGCTGCTTTGTCAGCCAGCCCACCCTCTCCATCGCCATCAAAAAACTGGAGGAAGAGCTGTCGGTATCCCTGTTCGACCGTAGCAGCAACGACATCATCACGACCGAAGCAGGCGAGCGCATTGTCGCCCAAGCCCGCCGGGTTCTGGAAGAAGCAGAACTCATCAAGCACCTTGCCAATGAAGAGCAAAACGAATTGGAAGGCGCGTTCAAACTCGGCCTGATTTTCACCGTTGCCCCCTACCTTCTGCCCAAGCTCATTACCGCGCTGCGTGAAACCGCGCCGAAAATGCCGCTGATGCTGGAAGAGAACTATACCCACATCCTGACCGAGTCGCTCAAACGTGGCGATGTCGATGCAATCGTCGTTGCCGAACCGTTCCAAGAGCCGGGCATCGTAACCGAGCCTCTGTATGACGAACCTTTCTTCGTCATCGTTCCCAAAGGACATCACTTTGAAGAACTCGATGCCGTTACGCCTCAACTTTTGAGCGAAGAACAAGTGTTGCTGCTGTCCGAAGGCAACTGTATGCGCGACCAAGTGTTGGCAAGCTGTTCCGAATTGGCTTCCAAGCAAAAAATCCAGGGCTTGACCAATACCCTGCAAGGCAGCTCCATCAACACCATCCGCCACATGGTTGCCAGCGGTTTGGCCATCAGCGTCATGCCGGCTACCGCCTTGACCGAAAACGACCATATGCTTTTCAGTATTATCCCGTTTGAAGGCACTGCACCGCACCGCCGTGTCGTTTTGGCCTATCGCCGCAACTTTGTCCGACCGAAAGCACTGACTGCTTTGCGCACTGCCATTTTGCAATCGCAACTGACCGGTGTAACCTTCGTCAACGAATAAACCGCAAAACAAAAGGCCGTCTGAACATTCAGACGGCCTTTTTATTTTTAACCGAATAAAGGATTAGTAGCGGGTATGAACTTGACTGCCGATAACACCACCCAAAGCCGCACCACCCAAGGTAGAGCCGGTATCGCCACCAATCAAGTTACCTGCCACACCACCCAATACCGCACCAGCAGCAGTGTTGCGTTGGGTTTGAGTCATATTGGCACATGCACCCAAAGAAGCGGCCAGCATGATCAAGGTCACAGTTTTTGCAAAAGTTTTCTTCATGGTTTGATTCTCCATCAGGGGTTAAGCTTTATATGGAACAGTATGGCACAACCTTTCATTAATATATTTTCTGATAAGTAAAGACAGATTAAACTAAGATAACGCCCTTAATGAACGGTTAACTTCAAAAATAAACGGAAATTCCAATAGAATATTTATAAAATTTAATATATTTGGCATAAAATTGCGCATACATCAACCGCATTCGGTAGTGATACAATGACGACTTGTCTGAATTACCGGAAACACCCGTCATGAGTATCTACGCACTGGCACACATCATCCACGTTTATTGCGCGATTGCCTTTGTCGGCGGCGTATTTTTCGAAATGCTGGTTCTCTCCGTTTTGCACACCGGCCGCGTTTTGCGCGAATCGCGCCGCGAAGTCGAACGTGCCATGTCCTATCGTGCCGTCCGCGTAATGCCGCCTGTCGTCATTACCTTGTTCATCAGCGGCATCGTGATGGTGTACAACCGCTACCTGCCGATACTGCACCACCCATTCGACAGCTCCTTCGGCATCATGCTGAGCATCAAAATCCTGTTGGCAGTAAGCGTTTTGGTACATTTTGCCATCGCCGTTGTCAAAATGGCTCGACACACCCTCACCGTCGGCTGGTCGAAATACATACACGCCGTTGTCTTCAGTCATATGCTGTTTATCGTCTTTTTTGCCAAGGCGATGTTCTACCTGTCTTGGTAAACCTTACCTATACCCCACACACAAGGATTTTTTATGACCCAATACCCGTCCGTCGGCTCGCCGATGTTTTACGGCATTTTCTTTATTGCCGTCTTAATCATGATCGCCATCGATATGGTATCGCTGAAAAAAAACGGCGCCCACAAAGTCAGCATCAAAGAAGCCCTCGCTTGGAGCGGCATTTGGGTGGCCGTATCCTGCGCATTTGCAGGCTGGCTCTATTTCGAACTGGCGGGCAACCCGGCTTACGGTGCCGTTGTCGCCAAAGAAAAAGTCCTCGAATTCTTCACCGGCTATGTGCTCGAAAAATCCCTCGCCGTCGATAACATCTTTGTCTTCCTGATGATTTTCGGCTACTTCAAAGTCGAACCCAAATTCCAACACCGCGTCCTGCTCTATGGCGTATTCGGCGCCATCGTCCTGCGCGCCATCATGATCTTCATCGGCGCGGCACTGGTACAGCAATTCGAATGGATTCTCTACCTTTTCGGCGCATTCCTGCTCTATACCGGCATCCACATGATGAAACCCGAATCAGACGAAGAGGAAGACCTTTCCCAAAACAAGATCCTGACCCTGCTCAAAAAAGTCATCCCGACCAGCCCACAGTTTGACGGTGAAAAATTCTTTACCATTGAAAACGGCAAACGCATCGCTACGCCGCTTTTACTGGTATTGATTATGATCGAATTGAGCGACGTCATCTTCGCCGTGGACAGCATCCCCGCTATTTTTGCCGTAACCACCGACCCTTTCATCGTCCTCACTTCCAACATTTTTGCCATCTTGGGCCTGCGTGCCATGTACTTCTTACTGGCAGACTTTGCCGAACGCTTTATTTTCCTCAAATACGGCTTGGCTTTCGTGTTGAGCTTTATCGGTATCAAGATGCTGATTATGCACTGGGTGCATATCCCGATTTCCATTTCCCTGTCCGTCGTCTTCGGCGCACTGGGCGCGTCCATCCTGACTTCTTTGGTGTACACGCGTCAGCAAGAGAAGAAATAATCTGCCGATATAAAAAGGCCGTCTGAACATTTCAGACGGCCTTTTCAAATATCAAACACCAGCTTATTTAGCAGCGTCTTTCAATTTGTCGGCAGCTTCTTGAGTCGCATCGGCTGCTTTACCCATAGCGTCTTTGGCAGCATCTTTAGCTTCACCCACAGCAGCTTTTGCATCGTCCAAGGCTTTGTCGCTGGCTTCTTTAGCACCATCGATGGCTTTACCGGTAGTTTCTTTAGCATCGGAAATTGCTTTCTCCGCAGTTTCCTTCGCATCGGCACCGGCTTCTTTAGCGTCAGAAACAGCCTGTTCAGCAGCGCCTTTAGCTTCGGAAGCAGCAGCGTTCACATCAGAAGCAACGGCAGAAGCCGCTTCTTGAGTTTCCTGTTTCGCCTCTTGAGAACAAGCAGCCAAACCAGCCACCATCATCGCAGCAATCAATAATTTTTTCATGTTGTATATCCTTTGGTCTAAAAAATATCCATCAGAACTGACAGATTAGAAAATCATAACATAATTAATACTCGAAAACGGGAGAATTAACGCCAAATAACAGCCGGTTTACGTTTTTTGAAAAAAATTTCAAAAAAACAGTTGACGAAAAGAAACAAGCTCCCTATAATACACAGCTTATCGGGTCGTTAGCTCAGTCGGTAGAGCAGCGGACTTTTAATCCGTTGGTCGAGCGTTCGAATCGCTCACGACCCACCAAATATGAAAACCTACTTTGAAAAAAGCAGGTTTTTTTTATATTCTCCATCAAGCCTTTCTTCACTTGATACCTTTCTCATCATCAAAGTCAAGCAATATCCGAGCTTTGTCACAATGCTGTTATGGATGCAACTCAAGGCATCACACCAGTACCAACCTCTTATCCAACTCCCCCACCCATCATCTTTTTCTAAAAGCTTCCAAATACCTATCATCAACCCACGCTAAATCCTCTTGTATGCCAGACAATTTAGGCATAGACTAAAACTACATCCAACTACAACAACAGGAGAAGGTTTGATGAAACAACTGTCTATGTATATCAACGGCCGCTTTGAAACCGACTTTAACGGCACATGGCGTGATGTATTGAATCCGGCAACCGAAGAAGTCATCGCGCGTGAGCCTAAAGGCGGAAAAGCTGATGTTGATCGTGCCGTTGCCGCGGCCAGAGATGCGCAAACTGCATGGGAGCGTTTGCCTGCCGTTGAGCGCGGCGCATACCTGCGCAAAATTGCCCAAGGCATCCGCGAACGCGCCGACGAGCTGACCGACACCATTGTCGCCGAAGGCGGCAAAACCAAAGATTTGGCACGCATAGAAGTTATGTTCACTGCCGATTATCTCGACTACCAAGCCGAATGGGCGCGCCGTTATGAAGGTGAAATCATCCAAAGCGACCGCCCGCGCGAAAATATTTTATTGTTCAAACGCCCTTTAGGCGTGATCGCCGGCATTTTGCCGTGGAACTTCCCATTCTTCCTGATCGCCCGAAAAATGGGCCCGGCTTTGGTAACCGGCAATACCATCGTCGTCAAACCAAGCAGCGTTACCCCGATTAACTGCCACATTTTTGCTGAAATCGTTCATGCTTCAGGCTTACCGGCCGGCGTATTCAACGTCGTCAACGGTCCAGGCGCAGAAATCGGCAACGCCTTGGCATCGCATCCGCAAGTCGATATGGTCAGCCTGACCGGTTCTGTCGATGCAGGCCGTCAAGTGATGGAAGCGGCCGCCGCCAATATTACCAAAGTCTCACTGGAACTGGGCGGCAAAGCCCCTGCCATCGTTCTGAAAGATGCCGACTTGGATTTGGCCGTCAAATCCATCTTGGCTTCACGCGTGGGCAATACCGGCCAAATCTGTAACTGCGCCGAACGCGTATATGTCCACAGCAGCCTGAAAGACACATTTATCGAAAAAATGACCGTCGCCATGAAAGGCGTGCGCTACGGCAATCCTGCTGAGGCCGAACCTGGCGCACTGGAAATGGGCCCGTTGATTGAAGAACGCGCCGTCAAAGCCGTTGCCAAAAAAGTCGAACGCGCAGTTCGACAAGGCGCTACCTTGGTTTGCGGCGGCAAACGTGCCGACGGCAAAGGCTACTTCTTCGAACCTACCCTGCTGACCGATACCGACAACAGCATGGACATCATGAAGGAAGAAACCTTCGGCCCAGTCCTGCCGGTTGCCACTTTCGACACACTCGATCAAGTCATCGCCTTGGCAAACGACAGCGAATTCGGCCTGACCAGCTCCGTCTATACCACCAATCTGAATGAAGCGTTTTATGTAACCCGCCGCCTGCGTTTCGGCGAAACCTACATCAACCGCGAAAACTTCGAAGCCATGCAGGGCTTCCATGCCGGTTGGAAAAAATCAGGTATCGGCGGCGCGGACGGTAAACACGGTTTGGAAGAATATCTGCAAACCCAAGTCGTTTATTTGGAAACCGATATCTAACTGCCGATACGGCCCTTCATGAAACAAAAGGCCGTCTGAAACTGATTTTTCAGGTTTCAGACGGCCTTTCTACCTTTATAGAAAAAAACACCGACATCGCGTAAAATAGAGCCAATTTTTCACTTTATTCAGGCCGTCTGAAAACTCCGGCAGCCTGACTCATTTTTCCGGAAAACACCATGAGCGAACAAAACAATCCTCAAATCGAGCCGCAGTTGGACGAAAACCAAATCATCGCCCTGCGCCGCGAGAAACTGCACAACATCCGCAAAGAACGCAACGCCTACCCTAACGATTTCAAACGCGACAGCTTTGCCGCCGACCTGCATACCCAATACGGTGAAATCAGCAAAGAAGAACTCGACCCGCAAGGCATTCCCGTCAAAGTGGCTGGCCGCATGATACTCAAACGTCAAATGGGCAAAGCCAGCTTCGCCACCATTCAAGACGTTACCGGTCAAATCCAGCTTTATTTGAACAACAAAGGCGTGAGCCAAGAAGTTTTGGACGACTTCAACCACTGGGACCTGGGCGACATCGTTGGCGCGGAAGGTACTTTGTTCAAAACCAACCACGGCGAATTGACCGTGCGCGTGTCCAACATCCGCCTGCTGTCCAAATCCCTGCGTCCTCTGCCCGACAAACATAAAGGCTTGAGCGATCAGGAAACCAAATACCGTCAACGCTACGTCGATTTGATTGCCAACGAAGAATCGCGCAATACCTTCATCAAACGCAGCCAAATCATCCAATCCGTGCGCAATTTCATGGTCAACGAGCATTATTTGGAAGTTGAAACCCCAATGATGCACCCGATTCCAGGCGGTGCGACGGCAAAACCGTTCGTTACCCACCACAATGCCTTGGACATTCCACTCTATCTGCGCATTGCGCCCGAGCTGTATCTGAAACGCTTGGTTGTCGGCGGTTTGGAACGTGTGTTTGAAATCAACCGCAGCTTCCGTAACGAAGGCATGTCCGTACGCCACAACCCTGAATTCACCATGATCGAATTCTACGAAGCCTTCTCCGACTACGAACGCATGATGCAAATGGCGGAAGACATCATCCGCAACGCTTCCCGCGCAGTAAACGGCACAGCAAAAATAAGCTACAACGGCAAAGAAGTCGATTTGGAAAGCCCGTTTGAACGCCTGACCATTCTCGGCGCCATCAAAAAATACAATCCGCACTACACCGATGAGCAGTTGAACGATGAAGAATGGCTGAAAAAAGAAATCGTCAAACACGGCGAAAGCCTGCCTCCTTCTCCAGGTATCGGCAGCCTGCAACTTGCCCTGTTTGAAGGTTGCGCCGAGAGCAAACTGTGGAACCCGACTTTCATCATCGATTACCCTGTCGAAGTATCACCATTGGCACGCGCATCCGACAGCAAACCGGGCTTGACCGAACGCTTCGAGCTTTTCGTTGTCGGCCGCGAACTGGCAAACGGCTACTCTGAGTTGAACGATCCGGAAGATCAAGCCGAACGCTTCAAGGCGCAAGTGGCGCAAAAAGATGCTGGCGACGACGAAGCCATGCACTACGATGCCGACTACATCCGCGCCATGGAATTCGGCCTGCCGCCGACCGGTGGCTGCGGCATCGGTATCGACCGCTTGGTAATGTTGCTGACCGATTCGCAAACCATCCGCGACGTGATTCTGTTCCCGCAAATGCGTCCCGAATAACGCATTGAAATAAAATCAAGGCCGTCTGAAAACAAGACTCTGTTTTCAGACGGCCTTTTTGTTCAAATATGTAAAACGGAAAAATTAAAATCGATAATTCCTTTACATTATAAAAATAATAAAATCCCATGATAATCAAAAGCATAATATAAAAAAGAATATGTAAACGTTTTTCAGTTTGTTGACAGTCTGCTAGAATACATCCAATTACAGACAGCCCACACACACAGGCCGTCTGAAAATGCAAAAACTCTGAAAGGTTTGTATGGATCAATTTTTCGAACAGCTTCACGGCTGGGTAAACGACATCAACGACCCAATGTGGTCGGGGTTGGTATATATGCTTTTAGGCGCAGGCCTCTTTTTCACCGTTACCACCGGTTTTGTACAATTCCGCCTCTTCGGCCGCAGTATCAAAGAAATGCTGGGCGGTCGCAAACAAGGTGATGATCCGCACGGAATCACACCGTTCCAAGCATTCGTTACCGGTTTGGCCAGCCGCGTAGGTGTGGGCAACATCGCCGGTGTGGCGATTGCCATCAAATTCGGCGGGCCGGGCGCGGTATTCTGGATGTGGGTAACCGCCTTAATCGGCATGAGTTCGGCGTTTGTCGAATCTTCACTGGCCCAACTCTTTAAAGTCCGGGACTACGACAACCACCACTTCCGCGGTGGTCCTGCCTACTACATAACTCAAGGCCTGGGACAAAAATGGCTGGGCGTTTTGTTCGCCCTGAGCCTGATTTTCTGTTTCGGCTTTGTATTTGAAGCCGTACAGACCAATACCATCGCCGATACCACCAAAGCGGCATGGGGCTGGGATCAACACTATGTCGGTGTCGCCCTAGTCATTCTGACTGCCCCTATTATCTTCGGCGGTATCCGTCGCGTATCTAAAGCCGCGGAAATTATCGTTCCGCTGATGGCGGTTTTATATCTCGTCATAGCACTCTTCATCATCGCTACCAACATTTCCCTGATTCCTGACGTGTTCGGTCAGATTTTCTCCAACGCGTTCAACTTCGATTCGGCTGCAGGTGGTTTCCTCGGCGGTCTGATTTCGACCACCATGATGCAGGGTATCAAACGCGGCCTGTATTCCAATGAGGCGGGTATGGGTTCCGCGCCGAACGCCGCAGCCGCAGCCGAAGTGAAACACCCCGTCTCCCAAGGCATGATTCAAATGCTGGGCGTTTTCGTTGATACCATCATCGTCTGCTCATGCACCGCCTTTATCGTCTTGACCTATCAACAGCCTTACGGCGACCTGAGCGGTGCGGCGCTGACCCAAGCGGCAATCGTCAGCCAGGTAGGCGAATGGGGCGCGGGCTTCCTTGCCGCCATCCTGTTTATGTTTGCCTTTTCAACCGTTATCGGCAACTATGCCTATGCTGAGTCCAACGTCCAATTCATCAAGAGCCATTGGCTGGTTACCGCCGTTTTCCGTATGCTGGTTTTGGCATGGGTCTACTTCGGCGCAGTTGCCAACGTACCCTTGGTATGGGATATGGCAGACATGGCCATGGGCATCATGGCATGGATTAACCTCGTTGCCATCCTGCTCCTGTCCCCACTTGCCTTCCTACTGTTGAAAGACTACACAGCCAAGCTGAAAATGGGTAAAGACCCGGAGTTCAAACTCTCTGAACACCCGGGCTTGAAACGCAAAATCAAATCCGATATCTGGTAAAACCAAAGGCCGTCTGAAATTTCAGACGGCCTTTTTAATCCCTGCCATCTAGATAAAACGATGCCCCTTAAAGCAGAAGCCTTAAGGGGCAGAGCGTTGCGGCACATCTTTTCAGACGGCCTTATTGTAGCAACGTTTCTCATTTCGCAGTGCAACAATATGTTCAAATTCTAATTCCAAATCGACACCCAGTCAAGCATTTCATTTGCATGGAAATACTTACCTAGGATATATTTATACTTACCAAACATCATATTATGGAGAAACTGATGGCTGCCTTCAAACCCAACCCAATCAACTACATCCTCGGTCTCGATATCGGCATTGCATCCGTCGGCTGGGCGATGGTAGAAATTGACGAAGAAGAAAACCCCATCCGCCTGATTGATTTGGGCGTGCGCGTATTTGAGCGTGCAGAAGTACCGAAAACAGGCGACTCTCTCGCAGCGGCAAGACGCTTGGCACGCAGTGTTCGCCGCCTGACCCGCCGTCGCGCCCACCGTCTGCTTCGGGCCCGCCGTCTATTGAAACGCGAAGGCGTATTACAAGCCGCCGATTTTGATGAAAACGGCTTGATTAAATCCTTGCCGAATACACCATGGCAACTTCGCGCAGCCGCATTAGACCGCAAACTGACGCCTTTGGAGTGGTCGGCAGTCTTATTGCATTTAATCAAACATCGCGGCTATTTGTCGCAAAGAAAAAACGAGGGCGAAACTGCCGATAAGGAGCTTGGCGCTTTGCTTAAAGGCGTAGCCGACAATGCCCATACCTTACAGATAGGCGATTTCCGCACACCGGCCGAATTGGCTTTAAATAAATTTGAGAAAGAAAGCGGCCATATCCGCAACCAACGCGGCGATTATTCGCATACGTTCAGCCGCAAAGATTTGCAGGCAGAGCTGAATTTACTGTTTGAAAAACAAAAAGAATTTGGTAATCCGCATGTTTCAGACGGCCTTAAAGAAGGTATCGAGACCCTGCTGATGACGCAACGCCCCGCCCTGTCCGGCGATGCTGTTCAAAAAATGTTGGGACATTGCACCTTTGAGCCGACAGAACCGAAAGCCGCTAAGAACACCTACACAGCCGAACGTTTCGTCTGGCTGACCAAGCTGAACAACCTGCGTATTTTAGAGCAAGGCAGCGAGCGACCATTGACCGATACCGAACGCGCCACGCTTATGGATGAACCATACAGAAAATCCAAACTGACTTACGCACAAGCCCGTAAGCTGCTGGGTTTAGAAGATACCACCTTTTTCAAAGGCTTGCGCTATGGTAAAGACAATGCCGAAGCCTCGACATTGATGGAAATGAAGGCCTACCATACCATCAGCCGTGCGCTGGAAAAAGAAGGATTGAAAGACAAAAAATCTCCATTAAACCTTTCTCCCGAATTACAAGACGAAATCGGCACGGCATTCTCCCTGTTCAAAACCGATGAAGACATTACAGGCCGTCTGAAAGACCGTGTTCAGCCCGAAATTTTAGAAGCGCTGTTGAAACACATCAGCTTCGATAAGTTCGTCCAAATTTCCTTGAAAGCCTTGCGCCGAATTGTGCCTCTAATGGAGCAAGGCAAACGTTACGATGAAGCCTGCGCCGAAATCTACGGAGACCATTACGGCAAGAAAAATGCGGAAGAAAAGATTTATCTGCCGCCCATCCCTGCCGACGAAATCCGCAACCCAGTCGTCTTGCGCGCCTTATCTCAAGCCAGAAAAGTCATTAACGCTGTTGTACGCCGTTACGGCTCCCCTGCACGTATCCATATTGAAACGGCAAGGGAAGTAGGAAAATCGTTTAAAGACCGCAAAGAAATCGAAAAACGCCAAGAAGAAAACCGTAAAGACCGGGAAAAAGCCGCCGCCAAATTCCGAGAGTATTTCCCCAATTTTGTCGGCGAACCCAAATCCAAAGATATTCTGAAACTGCGCCTGTACGAGCAACAACACGGCAAATGCCTGTATTCGGGCAAAGAAATCAACTTAGGCCGTCTGAACGAAAAAGGCTATGTCGAAATCGACCATGCCCTGCCGTTCTCGCGCACATGGGACGACAGTTTCAACAATAAAGTGCTGGTATTGGGCAGCGAAAACCAAAACAAAGGCAACCAAACCCCTTACGAATACTTCAACGGCAAAGACAACAGCCGCGAATGGCAGGAATTTAAAGCTCGTGTCGAAACCAGCCGTTTCCCACGC
This sequence comes from Neisseria sp. Marseille-Q5346, assembly GCF_946902045.1. The sequence continues at coordinate 1,225,337 of NZ_OX336253.1, forward strand.
AGTAAAAAACAACGGATTCTGCTGCAAAAATTCGATGAAGATGGCTTTAAAGAACGCAATCTGAACGATACGCGCTACGTCAACCGTTTCCTGTGCCAATTCGTTGCCGACCATATGCTGCTGACAGGTAAAGGGAAAAGACGTGTCTTTGCCTCAAACGGACAAATTACCAATCTGTTGCGCGGCTTTTGGGGATTGCGCAAAGTGCGTGCGGAAAACGACCGCCATCACGCCTTGGACGCAGTCGTTGTTGCCTGCTCGACCGTTGCCATGCAGCAGAAAATTACCCGTTTTGTACGCTATAAAGAAATGAACGCGTTTGACGGCAAAACCATAGATAAAGAAACAGGAGAAGTGCTGCATCAAAAAGCACACTTCCCGCAACCTTGGGAATTTTTCGCACAAGAAGTCATGATTCGCGTCTTCGGCAAACCGGACGGCAAACCCGAATTTGAAGAAGCGGATACCCCCGAAAAACTGCGTACCCTGCTCGCAGAAAAATTATCTTCTCACCCCGAAGCCATATACGAATACGTTACGCCACTGTTTGTTTCACGCGCGCCCAATCGGAAGATGAGCGGGCAAGGCCATATGGAGACCGTCAAATCCGCCAAGCGACTGGACGAAGGCATCAGCGTATTGCGCATACCGCTGACACAGTTAAAACTGAAAGACTTGGAAAAAATGGTCAATCGGGAGCGCGAACCTAAGCTATACGAAGGACTGAAAGCACGTTTGGAAGCACATAAAGACGATCCTGCTAAAGCCTTTGCCGAGCCGTTTTACAAATACGATAAAGCAGGCAACCGCACCCAACAGGTAAAAGCCGTACGCGTAGAGCAAGTACAGAAAACCGGAGTATGGGTGCGCAACCATAACGGTATTGCCGACAACGCAACCATGGTGCGCGTAGATGTGTTTGAGAAAGGCGGCAAGTATTATCTGGTACCGATTTACAGTTGGCAGGTCGCAAAAGGGATTTTGCCGGATAGGGCTGTTGTTGCTTATGCAGATGAAGAGGACTGGACTGTAATAGATGAAAGCTTCAGATTTAAATTTGTACTTTATTCGAATGAGTTAATAAAAGTAACTGCTAAGAAAAACGTATTCTTTGGTTATTTTGTTAGTCTAAATAGAGCCACAGGAGCGATTGATATCCGTGTACATGACACAGATAGCACCAAAGGGAAAAACGGCATTTTCCAAAGTGTTGGTGTCAAAACCGCCCTTTCATTCCAAAAATACCAAATTGACGAACTGGGCAAAGAAATCAGACCATGCCGTCTGAAAAAACGCCCGCCTGTCCGTTAAATTAATCTATCCCTGTTTCAGACGGCCTGAAGCAGGGATTTTTTATATCAAGATAAGGGAAAAAACATGACTTGGCGCAGCCTGCTTATTCAAAACGGCGGCAAACTATCCTTGCAACGCCGGCAACTGCTGATTCAACAAAACGGCGATTCCCATACCGTACCATTAGAGGACATCGCCGTTATCATCATCGAAAACCGCGAAACCCTGATTACTGCCCCGCTCCTATCGGCCTTAGCCGAGCATGGCGCAACCTTACTGACATGTGACGAACAGTTCCTCCCCTGCGGACAATGGCTGCCTTATGCCCAATATCACCGCCAACTTAAAATCCTCAAGCTGCAGCTGAATTTAAGCGAACCCTTAAAAAAGCAACTCTGGCAACATATCGTCCGCCAAAAAATCCTGAATCAAGCATTTGTCGCAGATGAAACAGACAATGATCTTGCAGCCAAACGGCTGCGCACTTTGGCAGTCGAAGTCCGTTCAGGCGATACAGGAAACTGTGAAGCCCAAGCTGCCGCCCTCTACTTCCAAGTCCTCTTTGGAGAAAAGTTTACCCGTAATGACAACAATGCCGTCAATGCCGCATTGAACTATACCTACGCCGTACTCCGTGCAGCAGTAGCACGCGCCCTGACCTTATATGGCTGGTTACCTGCATTAGGCTTGTTTCATAGAAGCGAACTAAATCCATTCAACCTCGCCGATGACTTTATCGAACCCTTACGCCCATTGGCCGACCTGGTCGTTATACATTTGCATGAACAAGGCCGTCTGAAAACTGATCTGACCCCTAACATCAAACAAAACCTTATCAAGACCCTTCACTGTCAAATCTGTATCGAACGGCAACATTTCAGCACCTTGGCTGCCATCGACAAAATGATTTCTTCATTTCAAACCAGCGTAACTAACAAAAACGCCAAACAGCTGAAACTGCCTGAAATCTTGCCATTGAAAGAATACCAATATGAGTGAGGCCAAATTTATGAGGATTATCGTCTTTTTCGACCTACCTGTTACCACGGCGGCCAAGCGCAAAGCCGCCAATCAATTCCGCCAGTTTCTATTAAAAGATGGATACCAAATGCTCCAACTTTCCGTATACAGCCGTATTGTCAAAGGTCGAAATTCGTTGCAAAAACACCACAATAGGCTATGTGCAAACCTACCGCAAGAAGGCTCAATCCGCTGTTTGGAAGTAACAGAAAAGCAATATGCCACCATGAAACTACTGTTGGGAGAGCTGAAAACCCAAGAAAAAAGGGTAAATTCCGACCAACTATTATTATTTTAAGCCTATTTTTTTCAGACCAAATAAAACGGGAAACCCTTACATAATAAGGATTTCCCGTTAAGGTATTGTAGCACTGCGAAATGAGAAAGGGAGCTACAACGCGCAAAGTCGCCTTGTTAACTAATTTGTTATTGTAGCACTGCGAAATGAGAAAGGGAGCTACAACCGGTTGCGCGACAAGACCATGAAACCTTCCATTGTAGCACTGCGAAATGAGAAAGGGAGCTACAACATGAAATGACAGGCGCAGTCTCTGACACATATTGTAGCACTGCGAAATGAGAAAGGGAGCTACAACACACCGGCAAGTCTTGGCACAACCGCAAACATTGTAGCACTGCGAAATGAGAAAGGGAGCTACAACATGTAACATGTAAACATGTAACCTGTGAATATTGTAGCACTGCGAAATGAGAAAGGGAGCTACAACCCTATCGGCTGGCTCATTGCGCTGTTGGCAATTGTAGCACTGCTAAATGAGAAAGGGGCTATCCAAATAAAAAAGCACCACCTAAACAACAGGTAGTGCTTTAATATTAATTTGCTTATTCAGCAGAATCAGCTGCTTTATCAACCAATTCAACCAATGCCAAAGGAGCATTGTCGCCTTTACGGAAACCGTATTTCAGTACACGAACATAGCCGCCGTTACGAGCAGCAAAGCGTGGACCCAATTCGTCAAACAATTTAACTACAACATCACGATCGCGAGTGCGGTCAAAAGCCAAACGACGGTTTGCCAAAGAAGGTTTTTTACCCAAGGTAATCAAGGGCTCAACTACGCGGCGCAATTCTTTTGCTTTAGGCAAAGTTGTCACGATGGTTTCGTGAGTCAACAAGGAATTCGCCATATTGCGCAGCATCGCAGCACGGTGGCTGCTAGTACGGTTTAATTTGCGGTTGCCATTACGATGACGCATGTCATTATCCTTTAATCTTCAAACTTACGGCTTTTCTAAGCCTACAGGCGGCCAAGCTTCTAATTTGGAACCTAATGTCAGACCTTTAGAGGCCAACACTTCTTTGATCTCATTCAAAGATTTACGACCCAAATTAGGGGTCTTGAGAAGCTCGGTTTCAGTACGTTGAATCAAATCGCCAATATAGTAAATATCTTCAGCTTTCAGACAATTAGCTGAACGTACGGTTAATTCCAAATCATCTACAGGACGCAACAAGATAGGATCGATAGGAGGCGCTTTTTCTTCAACCTCTTCAACCGGAGTACCTTGCAGATCTGCAAAAATAGACATTTGGTCAATTAAGATACGTGCGGCACTACGTACAGCTTCTTCTGGATCAATAGAACCATTGGTTTCAATATCTAAAACCAATTTATCCAAATCCGTGCGTTGCTCTACGCGTGCAGGTTCAACTTCAAAGCTAACACGACTGATGGGCGAAAAGCTCGCATCCAACTGAATCGCACCAATCTGTTTGTTCTCATCACGCAATACGCGACGGCCTGAAACAGATTGATAACCACGACCTTGCTCTACTTTAATTTCCATGTCGATTTGGCCATTGTCAGCCAAGTGGCAAATAACATGCTCAGGATTGATGATTTCCACATCATGTGGCAAATCAATATCACCGGCTACAACAGCACCGGCACCTGCTTTTCTCAAAGTCAACTGAACTTGATTACGACCGTGAAGCTTAAATACTATACCTTTGATGTTCAAGAGAACGTCAACAACATCCTCCTGAACACCATCAATAGTAGAGTATTCGTGCAATACGCCAGAAATAACTACTTCAGTTGGGGCAAAGCCATTCATGGATGACAGTAAGATACGACGCAAAGCATTACCTAAAGTATGACCAAAACCACGCTCAAATGGCTGCATAGACACCTTGGCCCGAGTGGAAGACAAGGTATCTACATCGATTTGACGAGGTTTCAAAAATTCGGTTGTGCTATTTTGCATTTAACTGTCCCTCATTGAGCTAGCATTATTTAGAGTAGAACTCTACCACCAGCTGTTCATTAATATCGCCAGACAATTCTGAGCGATCCGGCATATTTTTGAATACACCTTCCAATTTGTCGGCATCAACAGATACCCAGCTTGGCAAGCCAATTTGAGTAGCCAAGCTCAATGCCTCTTGGATACGTACTTGTTTCTTAGCTTTTTCACGAACAGCTACGACATCACCTGCTTTAACTTGGAAAGAAGGGATATTAACAACCTGACCGTTTACAACGATAGCTTTATGAGAAACCAATTGACGTGCTTCAGCGCGGGTAGAGCCAAAACCCATACGATAAACGACATTGTCCAAACGGGACTCCAGCAATTGCAACAGCAATTCACCGGTAGAACCTTTACGACGATCAGCTTCCGCAAAGTAACGACGGAATTGGCGTTCTAACACGCCATAAATACGACGGATTTTTTGTTTTTCACGCAATTGCAAACCGTAGTCTGACAAACGTGGTTTTTTCGCACCGTGCTGACCAGGTGCAGAATCCATTTTACATTTGGAATCCAAAGAGCGACGTGCACTCTTCAAAAACAGATCCGTACCTTCGCGACGTGCTAATTTACATTTAGGGCCAATATAACGTGCCATGTTTTAAATCACTCCAATATTAAATACGACGTTTTTTAGGCGGACGGCAACCGTTATGAGGCAACGGGGTAACGTCAGTAATGCTGGTAATCTTGAAACCAAGAGCGTTTAAAGCACGTACAGAAGATTCGCGACCAGGGCCAGGGCCTTTAATGCGAACTTCTAAATTTTTAACGCCATACTCTTGGGCAACTTTACCAGCTGCTTCTGCTGCAACTTGTGCTGCAAATGGTGTACTTTTACGAGAACCTTTAAAACCAGCGCCGCCAGAGGTAGCCCAAGACAATGCATTGCCTTGACGGTCAGTGATTGTAATGATGGTATTGTTGAAAGATGCATGAACGTGCACAATACCCTCGCTTACGGTTTTACGTACTTTTTTACGTACACGCGAAGCTGTGTTTGCTTTAGCCATTAATCAAATTCCTTAAAATTTATTTCTTACCGGCAATCGCTTTGCGCGGACCTTTACGGGTACGAGCATTTGTGCGAGTGCGTTGACCACGACAAGGCAAGCCACGACGATGACGGAAGCCGCGATAGCAACCCATATCCATCAGTCGTTTAATGCTCATCGTTACTTCACGACGCAAATCGCCTTCAACTTCATATTTAGCAACTTGCTCACGCAAAGCGTCTAATTGAGCCTCGTCCAAATCTTTTGCTTTAGTAGTAGGAGCAATATTTGCTGCCTCACAAATCAATTTAGCACGAGTCGCACCAATACCATAAATAGCCTGAAGGCCAATTACGATATGGGCATTATTAGGGATATTTACCCCTGCAATACGAGCCATATTTTTTCCTTTTTAGGGCAAAGTATGTCACTATACCACAAAATCAATAGTTAAGAAAACTAGCTTCTTAACCTTGACGTTGTTTGTGACGTGGGTCAGTACAAATTACGCGAACTACACGATTACGACGAATAATCTTGCAATTGCGACAAATTTTCTTTACAGAAGGTTGTACACGCATTTTATTTCCTTTTATCGTTTATCTTGCTCGGAAAACAATCCGAGCACGGGTTAAATCATAAGGAGTTAGTTCAACTGTTACCTTATCACCTGGAGAAATACGAATATAGTGCATTCGCATTTTTCCAGATATATGACCAAGTACTACATGATCATTTTCCAGTTTTACTTTAAACGTTGCATTGGGCAAAGTCTCAAGGATTTCGCCCTGCATCTGAATGGTATCTTCTTTAGCCATAAGCCTACTTACGTGATAAAGATTTCATATCTGGACGACTCATCAAATCCTCATACTGACTACTCATTACGTAGGAATTGATTTGTGTCCTAAAATCCATTGTAACGACAACCAAGATAAGCAAAGACGTCCCTCCTAAATAGAAAGGCACATTCAATGCTGTCGTTAAAAATTCAGGTATCAGACAGATTGTAGTGATATACAAAGCACCAAATAATGTCAGTCTCAGTACAACTTTTTCCAAATATCTAGAAGTTTGCTCACCTGGGCGGATCCCAGGTACAAATGCACCACTTTTCTTCAAATTCTCAGCCATTTCTTTGGGGCTAAATACTAAAGCAGTATAGAAATAGCAGAAGAAAATAATAGTTGTTGCAAATAATACAATATACAAAGGCTGTCCATGTTGCAGCATTGCAGCAATCTTGTGAAGAATAGAATTCGTACTATTTGAACCAAACCAACCTAAAAGAGTAGATGGGAAAAGGATAATACTGGAAGCAAAAATAGGAGGAATAACACCGGCCATATTTAGCTTGAACGGCATATGAATGCTTTGTCCCGGCATCATTCCAGAGCCAAACTGTCTTTTAGCATAATGCACAGGAACTTTACGCTGAGCACTCTCAAAATAAACTACAGCATAGATCAACAGCAAAATACCAATCACAATTGATACCGCCATCAACATACTCATAGAGCCTTGTTCAGTCAAAGTTAATAACCGAACAATACCGGATGGGATACCCGATACAATGCCTGCCGTAATAATTAAAGAAATACCATTACCAATACCACGCTCGGTAATTTGCTCCCCTAACCACATCAGAAACATAGTACCTGTAACCAAACAGACTACTGTAGAAATATGAAACTCAAGCGAACTCGTTACAACAACACCTTGTTGATAAACAAATGTTGCAACACCAAAGCTTTGCAATACAGCCAATAATACCGTCCCATACCTAGTATATTTCGTAATTATTTTCCTACCAGCCTCACCTTCCTTCTTTAAAGCTTTTAAAGAAGGAACAATTTCAGAAGCAAGCTGAACAATAATCGACGATGAAATATAAGGCATGATACCAATTGCAAATATACTAAAGCGCTCCAACGAACCACCCGAGAACATATTTAACATTCCGAATATGCCGTTTGCAGCGCCTTCGTATAACTTAGCTAATGCAACAGCATCTACGCCCGGTACCGGTATATGAGCACCAATACGGAAAACGACTAAAGCACCTAAAAGGAACACCAGACGTTTTTTCAGATCACCAAATTTGGATAATCCTGATAAAGATTGTTGATTAGCCACTGTAGTGCAAGCCTTATTCTTCTACTTTACCACCGGCAGCTTCAATAGCAGCTTTAGCACCTTTAGTAGCTTTTACACCTTTCAAGGTAACTGCTTTTGAGATTTCACCAGAAGCAATAACTTTTACATTAGAAGCAGTTGCAGGAATCAGACCAGCTTGTTTAAGAACCAAGACATCAATCTCGTTCACAGCAATCAGATTCAATTCACCCAAACGAACTTCAGCATTAGTGGCTGCAGTCAAAGATTTGAAACCACGTTTCGGCAGACGACGTTGCAAAGGCATTTGACCGCCTTCAAAACCTACCTTGTGGAAGCCACCAGAACGGCTTTTTTGACCTTTATGACCACGACCACCTGTCTTACCTAAGCCGCTACCAATACCACGGCCTACACGACGACTAGCGTGAGTAGCACCCTCAGCAGGTTGAATAGTATTCAAAAACATATTAAGACTCCACTTTCAACAAGTAGCTGATTTTATTGATCATGCCACGGTTTTCAGGGGTATCCAAAACCTCTACAGTATGCTCACGACGGCGCAAACCTAAACCGCGAGCACATGCACGATGAGATTCAATTGTACCGATCAGGCTCTTAACCAATGTAACTTTAATCTTTTTTTGCTCAGTCATGGTTAGCTCCCAAAATATCTTCTACTGTCAAGCCACGTTTAGCAGCAATATCAGCAGGAGTATACAGTTTAGACAAACCGTCTAATGTAGCGCGTACAATATTGTAAGGATTAGTAGAACCATGTACTTTAGCTGAAATGTTATGAATACCCATAGCATCAAATACTAAACGCATTGGACCACCAGCTTTCACACCGCTACCTTCTTTAGCAGGTTGCATAAATACCTTAGTAGCACCATGACGACCAATAACTTCATGATGAATAGTACCGTTTTTCAAAGGTACTTTAATCATAGAGCGTCGAGCTTGATCCATTGCTTTTTGAACAGCAACTGGTACTTCTTTTGATTTACCTTTGCCCATACCGATGCGACCATCACCATCACCAACAACAGTCAGTGCAGAGAAAGCCATGATACGGCCACCTTTAACTACTTTAGTCACGCGATTAACTGCGACCATCTTTTCAATCAGGCCGTCACCGCGTTCTTCAATTTCATGTTTTGCCATCTGAAAGTCTCCAAATATTAGAAGCTTAAACCATTTTCACGTGCAGCTTCAGCCAAAGCTTTCACACGACCGTGATATTGGAAACCTGAACGGTCAAAAGCAACTTTTTCAACACCTACTGCTTTAGCTTTTTCAGCAATACGCTTACCAACTACAGCTGCTGCTTCAACGTTGCTACCTGATTTCAGGCTACTACGTACTTCAGCTTCCAATGTAGAGGCTTGAGCCAATACTTTATCACCTTCAGCACTAATTACTTGAGCATAAATATGATTATTGCTGCGGAACACACATAATCTTACCATTTTCAAGTCCGCAATACGCACACGGGTTTTGCGTGCACGACGGAGTCGGGTTGTATGTTTATCCATTAGTGAACCTCAATTATTTTTTCTTGGCTTCTTTCATCACTACTACTTCACCCACATAACGAACACCTTTACCTTTATAAGGCTCAGGAGAACGGAATGCACGAATTTCAGCAGCGACTTGGCCAACCACTTGTTTATCTGCACCAGTCAAAACGATTTCTGTTTGGCTAGGAGTTTGAACAGAAACACCTTCAGGCATTTCGTATACGATTGGATGAGAGAAACCCAAAGACAAGTTCAAAACTTTGCCTTGAGCTTGGGCACGATAACCGACACCAATCAATTGAAGTTTTTTCTCAAAACCTTCAGAAACACCCTTAACCATGTTATTAACCAATGCACGAGCAGTACCAGACATAGCATTAGCCTGTTTACTGTCATTTTTTGCAGCAAAAGTCAATTTACCATCGTTCAGTTCAATAGCAACATCGGAATGCAAAGGAAAAGACAATTCGCCGTTTTTACCTTTGATAACCAATGCATCTGTTCCGAATTTTACTTCTACACCAGCAGGAACAGTCACTGGGTTTTTTGCGACGCGTGACATTTACTTTTCTCCACTAGGCTACGATGCACAACAACTCACCACCCACACCCTCAGAACGGGCTTTGCGATCAGTCATTACACCTTTAGAAGTACTAACAATAGCGACACCCAGGCCATTCATTACACTAGGGATCTCACTTGATGCTTTGTAAATACGCAAACCTGGACGTGAAACACGTTTAATTTGCTCAATCACAGGACGACCTGCATAGTATTTCAATTGAATTTCCAATACCGGTTTTGCATCAGCAGAAACCGCAAAATCCTCGATATAACCTTCTTCTTTCAGAACTTTTGCAATTGCACATTTCAATTTAGAGGAAGGCATGGCAACTGCTGCTTTATTAGCACGTTGCGCATTGCGAATACGAGTCAACATATCGGAAATAGGATCATGCATACTCATTATTTATACTCCTATTACCAGCTAGCTTTAACAACACCAGGGATCTCGCCACGCATAGCGATTTCACGGATTTTAATACGGCCCAAACCAAATTTACGGAAAGTGCCACGAGGACGACCTGTTAAAGCACAACGACGACGTTGACGTACAGGTGCTGCATTACGAGGAATGGATTGAAATTTCAAACGTGCTTCAAAACGTTCTTCTTCAGTCGCATTAGCATCATTAATAACAGCGAAAATTGCCTCACGTTTAGCTGCAAACTTTTTCGCCAATGCTTGACGTTTCAGCTCACGATTAATAAGTGCTTTCTTAGCCATGATTATCCTTTAAACGGAAACTTGAACAGTGACAACAAAGCTTTCGCTTCTTCATCAGTTTTTGCAGTAGTTGTAATAGTAATATTCAAACCACGCAAAGCATCGATTTTATCGTATTCAATTTCCGGGAAAATAATTTGCTCACGAACACCCATATTGTAATTGCCACGACCGTCAAATGATTTACCGCTCACACCACGGAAGTCACGTACGCGAGGCAACGCAATAGTAATCAAACGATCCAAGAATTCAAACATTTGATCACGACGCAATGTTACTTTGCAGCCAACTGGATAGTTATCACGGATTTTAAAACCTGCGATAGATTTACGAGCAACAGTAACAACTGGTTTTTGGCCAGCAATCTTCTCTAAATCAGAAACAGCGTGTTCCATAACTTTTTTATCAGCAACAGCTTCACCCACGCCCATATTCAAGGTGATTTTTTCAATACGTGGAACTTCCATTACTGATTTGTAACCAAACTGTTTAACCAATTCAGGAACAACTGTATCTTTATAAAACTCTCTCAAACGAGCCATGTTATCTCCTTATGCTCCAATGATAGAGCCGTTTGATTTGAAGAAACGAACGCGTTTAACTTTGCCTTCATTTTCAATCAGCTTAATACCAACACGGTCTGCTTTATTAGTTTCCGGATTCAGGATTGCAATATTAGAAATATCCAAAGGCATTTCTTTAGTAATAATACCACCCTCAATACCACGAATTGGATTAGGTTTTTGATGGCGTTTTACAACATTAACACCCTCAACAACAACTTTATCACCCAACACTTGAACTACTTGACCTTGCTTACCTTTATCTTTACCGGTAATCACCACAACCTGATCGCCTTTAATGATCTTATTCATCGCGCTATTCCTTATAATACTTCAGGCGCCAATGAAACGATTTTCATAAATCGCTCAGTACGCAATTCACGGGTTACCGGACCAAAAATACGGGTACCCAGAGGTTCAAGTTTATTATTCAACAACACAGCAGCATTGTTATCGAATTTAATTAACGCACCATCAGGACGACGCACACCCTTAGCAGTACGAACAACTACCGCATTGTATACATCACCTTTTTTGACACGACCACGTGGGGCTGCATCTTTAACTGCAACTTTAATAATGTCGCCAACAGAAGCGTAGCGACGCTTAGATCCGCCCAATACTTTGATGCACATTACACGACGTGCACCAGAGTTATCAGCCACATCTAAGATGGTCTGCATTTGAATCATATTAGTACCTTTAAATTAACCAACTTAATTTACCACTTTCATATAACTCGCACCTTACTTTAAGCTGCTTATTAAATGAAACCATCACGGTTCTAGTAAACCAGTCTTGGATCCCGAAGGGAGAGAAACTTCCATAAGAAGCTGGAAGATAAGAAACGAAGTTTACACGCAAATTAACTTTGCTGCAAGACTTCGTTTCTTATTAAGCTACATTACTGTGTTTTAAATCAAACAGTACGTGCTTTCTCAACCAATTCTTTTACAACCCAAGACTTGGTTTTTGACAAAGGACGAGATTCCTCGATTACCACTAAATCACCAATGCCATATTGATTGTTTTCATCATGAGCATGGATTTTAGTTGATAAACGAATAATTTTACCGTACAGAGGGTGTTTAACTTTACGCTCAACCAATACTGTAACAGTTTTGTCCATTTTGTCGCTTACCACTTTGCCTTGCAAAGTACGAACATTTTTAGCTTCGCTCATTACTTAGCACCTTTTTCAGTTAAAATGGTTTTAATACGAGCAATATCGCGACGTACACGTTTCAACTCGCTAGATTTACCCAACTGACCGGTTGCATTTTGCATGCGTAAGCCAAACTGAGCTTTCAACAAGTCCAACAAATCAGAGTTTAATTGCTCAATAGATTTGTCTTTCAATTCATTTGCTTTCATTATTGACCCACCTGTCTTACTACAAAGGTTGTAGGAATAGGCAATTTGGCAGCGGCCAATTCAAATGCTTCACGAGCCAAAGACTCAGGAACACCGTCCATTTCGTACAATACTTTGCCTGGTTTAATTTCAGCAATGTAATATTCCACATTACCTTTACCGCCACCCATACGAACTTGGATAGGTTTCTCAGTAATTGGTTTATCAGGGAATACACGAATCCAAATGCGACCGCCACGTTTAATATGACGAGTCATAGTACGACGAGCAGCTTCGATTTGGCGGGCAGTCAAACGACCACGGCCTACGGCTTTCAAACCGAACTCACCGAAACTTACTTTGTTACCGCGAGTAGCAATACCGGTGTTACGGCCTTTTTGTTGCTTGCGATATTTCAGTCTAGTTGGCTGCAGCATTACGTCCACCTGCCTTTCTTTGTTTCTTCTCATGCTCAGGTTTAGAAGATTTAATATTACCTTCTGTATAAACCCAAACTTTCAGACCCAGTACACCATAAGTAGTGTGCGCTTCGCTAGTTGCATAATCTACATTTGCACGCAAAGTATGCAAAGGTACGCGACCTTCACGGTACCATTCGCTACGAGCGATATCAGCACCATTCAGACGGCCTGAAGTCATGATCTTGATGCCTTTGGCACCAGAACGCATTGCATTTTGCATTGCACGTTTCATTGCACGACGGAATTGGACGCGTTTTTCAAGTTGCTGAGCAATACCATCAGCAATAATTTGTGCATCCAACTCAGGACGGCGAATCTCTTCAATATTTACATGAACTGGCACACCCATCAGAGCTTGCAAGTCACGTTTCAAGATTTCGATATCCTCACCTTTTTTACCAATAACCACGCCTGGACGAGCAGAGTGAATGGTAATACGTGCAGATTTAGCAGGACGCTCGATCACTACACGACCAACTGAAGCATTAGCCAGTTTTTTACGCAAATAGTTACGAACATCAATATCTTGTTTCAAAACAGTAGAAAAGTCGGTGCTTTTAGCAAACCATTTTGAAGCCCAGTCTTTAGTTACCGCCAGGCGAAAGCCTGTAGGGTTAATCTTTTGTCCCATAGCTTTTCCTTAGTTGCCCACTGTCACATTAATATGACAAGTTTGTTTCTCGATACGGTTACCGCGACCTTTGGCACGAGCTTGGAAACGTTTCAAGCTTGGGCCTTTGTCAACAAAGATAGTTACCACTTTCAGTTCGTCAATGTCTGCACCATTGTTGTGCTCGGCATTGGCGATTGCTGATTCCAATACTTTTTTAATCAGCTCAGCACCTTTTTTAGGGCTGAATGCCAAGATATTCAAAGCTTGGGCAACGTCTTTACCACGAATCAAATCAGCTACTAAACGAGCTTTTTGAGCTGAAATACGGGCATTTTTATGTTGTGCACTTACTCTCATGATTCACCTTATTTCTTTTTAGCCTTTTTATCAGCCAAGTGGCCTTTAAAGGTACGGGTCAATGAGAACTCACCTAATTTATGACCAACCATATTGTCGCTGATGAAAACAGGCACGTGAGTGCGACCATTGTGTACAGCGATAGTCAGACCGATGAAATCAGGCAAAATGGTAGAACGACGTGACCAAGTTTTAATTGGGCGCTTGTCGTTGCTTGCACGAGCAGCATCTACTTTTTTCAGCAAATGCAGGTCTACATATGGGCCTTTTTTTAATGAACGAGCCATACTAATTAACCTTTATTTGAGTAACGACGACGAACAATCATGTTATCCGTGCGTTTGTTATTACGAGTGCGGTAGCCCTTAGCAGGAGTACCCCATGGGCTAACCGGTTCGCGAGCCTCACCAGTACGGCCTTCACCACCACCATGTGGGTGATCAACAGGGTTCATTACAACACCACGAACGGTCGGACGAATACCACGCCAGCGGTTAGCACCAGCTTTACCGATTTTTTTCAGGCTTTGTTCTTCGTTACCAACTTCACCGATAGTTGCACGGCAATTTACGCTAATTTTGCGTACTTCACCAGAACGCAAACGAACTTGTGCGTAAGCACCTTCTTTTGCAAGCAATACCGCAGAAGCACCAGCAGAACGTGCAATTTGCGCGCCTTTACCTGGTTTCATTTCGATACAGTGAATAGTTGTACCAACAGGAATATTGCGGATCGGCAGAGTGTTACCTACTTTAATAGCAGCTTCAGCACCGGAAACCAATACTGCACCGGCTTGAATACCACGAGGAGCAATGATGTAGCGACGCTCACCATCTGCATAGCACAACAGTGCGATAAATGCAGTACGGTTAGGGTCATATTCGATACGTTCTACTTTTGCAGGGATACCATCTTTGTTACGTTTAAAATCTACAACGCGGTAATGATGTTTATGGCCACCACCTTTATGACGGGTAGTGATATGACCATTATTGTTACGACCGGCAGTAGAATTTTTCTTTTCCAGCAGAGGTGCATAAGGTGCACCTTTGTGCAAACCTTCTGTTACCACGCGGACCATGCCGCGACGGCCTGCAGAGGTCGGCTTCATTTTAACGATTGCCATTTTGTTTATTCCTTATCTGCAGCTGCAGCAGCGGCTTCTAAATCCAACTCTTGACCGGCAGCCAGGCTTACATAAGCCTTTTTAACATCGCTGCGACGACCTAAAGTGCGACCAAAACGTTTAACTTTACCTTTAATGGTAACAGTAGTAACGTCTGCAACTTGAACGCCGAACAGCAGCTCAACAGCCGCTTTAATTTCAGGTTTGGTTGCATTTGCCAAAACTTTAAACGTCATTTGGTTACGTTTTTCAGCCAATACGTTGCTTTTTTCAGAAACGATAGGTGCCAAGATTACTTGAGTCAAACGTTGTTGATTCATACCCATTGCTCCTCTAATTGTGCAACTGCATCTTTAGTGATAACGACTTTTTTGTAACGCAACAAGCTGTAAGGATCAACTTGTTGAGCTTCCAAAACCAATACGTTAGGCAAGTTGCGTGAAGCCAAGTAAACATTCTCGTCGAGCTGTTTAGTTACAAACAGAACTTGCTCCAAACCCAAATTTTTTACTTGTTCAGCAAAAACTTTGGTTTTAGGAGTTTCAGCAGTCAATGCTTCGATTGCAAACAAACGTTCATCACGAGCCAATTGGGACAAAATAGTTGCCATACCGGCACGGTACATTTTACGGTTCACTTTTTGAGTGAAGTTTTCATCAGGTTTGTTTGGGAATGCACGACCACCTTTACGCCACAGCGGAGAAGAAGTCATACCGGAACGAGCACGACCGGTACCTTTTTGGCGCCATGGTTTTTTAGTAGAGTGGTTTACTTCGGCACGAGTTTTTTGAGCACGATTACCAGAACGGGCATTTGCCAAGTAAGCAGTAACCAGTTGGTGAACCAGAGCTTCATTGTATTCACGAGCAAACAAAGCATCAGAAACAGCCAAGCTGCCAGACACTTGTCCTTTAGCGTCAATTACTTTCAATTCCATTACGCACCTACTTTCACGCTAGGACGAACCACGACGTCGCTGTTAACCGAACCCGGAACAGCACCTTTAACCAACAAGAGTTGGCGTTCAGCATCAACACGTACAACTTCCAATTTTTGAACAGTTGCTTTAGTGTTACCGTATTGACCTGCCATACGTTTACCAGGGAACACGCGACCAGGGTCTTGTGCCATACCGATAGAACCAGGAACACGGTGAGAACGGGAGTTACCGTGGGAAGTACGTTGAGCACCGAAGTTATGACGTTTGATCGTACCAGAGAAACCTTTACCTTTAGAGGTACCGGTTACATCTACCAATTGACCAACTTCAAACATAGAAACGGTAATTTCATCACCGGCTTTCAATTCAGCCAGTTTTTCTTCAGTCAAAGCAAACTCAACCAAACCGCGACCAGCTTCAACACCTGCTTTAGCAAAGTGACCAGCTTCAGTTTTGTTGACACGATTAGCTTTTTTCTGACCAAAGGTAACTTGTACAGCAGTGTAGCCGTCAGTATCTTTGGATTTCACTTGTGTAACGCGGTTGGCAGACATATCCAAAACAGTTACCGGAACAGAAACACCCTGTTCGTCGAACACGCGAGTCATACCAACTTTGCGTCCAACCAGACCTAAAGTCATGATTATTTTCCTTTTAAGTAAAGGGGCGGGCTACGATTGGCCTGCCTTTCAGACAAAGTTAAACTTGATACGGATGTACCAAGTCCGCCATTATAATTGACAAATCAAAGAAATATCAACAAAAATTTCATTTTAACTTCTTAAAACCATCATTTTTTTCGGATGAAGTGTTGCCAAATATCTGAAAATTTTCAGACGGCCTAAGAATTCTATAAAAAACCGAACAGCCAAGCTGTTCGGTTTTCAGTTCTTATTGAACTTTAATTTCTACATCTACACCTGCTGGAAGATCCAGTTTCATCAGTGCATCAGTAGTTTTGTCAGTCCAGTCCACGATGTCCATCAGACGCAAGTGGGTACGGATTTCCAATTGTTCACGAGAAGTTTTGTTCACGTGAGGAGAACGCAAGATGTTGAAACGTTCGATTTTAGTTGGCAAAGGAATCGGACCTTTAACAACAGCGCCAGTACGTTTGGCAGTTTCAACGATTTCTTGTGCAGAACGGTCAATCAGACTGTAATCATAAGCTTTCAGGCGGATACGGATTTTTTGGTTTGCCATTTATCAATATCCCTCAATTAAGCGATGATAGAAGAAACCACACCCGCACCTACGGTACGACCACCTTCGCGAATCGCAAAGCGCAGACCTTCTTCCATAGCGATAGGCGCAATCAGTTCTACAGTAATGGTTACGTTCTCACCCGGCATTACCATTTCTACGCCTTCTTCCAAAGTAACTGCACCAGTTACGTCAGTAGTACGGAAGTAGAATTGTGGACGGTAGTTAGCGAAGAATGGAGTGTGACGACCACCCTCTTCTTTGCTCAGCACGTATACTTCTGCTTTAAATTTGGTGTGAGGAGTGATAGTACCTGGTTTAGCCAATACTTGACCACGCTCTACGTCTTCACGTTTAGTACCACGCAGCAATACACCTACGTTGTCACCAGCTTGACCTTCGTCCAGCAGTTTGCGGAACATTTCAACACCGGTACAAGTGGTTTTTTGAGTTTCTTTCAGACCTACGATTTCGATCTCATCACCAACGTGGATGATACCGCGCTCTACACGACCGGTTACTACTGTACCACGGCCAGAGATAGAGAATACGTCTTCGATAGGCAACAAGAAAGGTTTGTCCACAGCACGCTCAGGTGTTGGGATGTAGCTGTCCAAGGCAGCAGCCAATTCGAAGATTTTTTCTTCGTAAGCAGCGTCACCTTCCAAAGCTTTCAGTGCAGAACCTTGTACGATTGGGCAGTCGTCGCCTGGGAAGTCGTAGCTTGACAATAAGTCACGGATTTCCATTTCAACCAGTTCCAACAGCTCGGCATCGTCAACCATGTCGCATTTGTTCATGAATACGATGATGTAAGGCACACCTACTTGGCGAGCCAACAGAATGTGTTCACGAGTTTGTGGCATAGGACCGTCAGCTGCGGAACATACCAAGATCGCGCCGTCCATTTGAGCAGCACCGGTAATCATGTTTTTAACGTAGTCGGCGTGCCCCGGGCAGTCTACGTGTGCGTAGTGACGGGTTTCGGTTTCGTATTCTACGTGAGAGGTATTAATGGTAATACCACGAGCTTTTTCTTCAGGAGCGTTGTCGATTTGGTCGTAAGCTTTTGCAGCGCCACCGAATTTTTTAGCCAAAATAGTAGTCAAAGCAGCAGTCAGAGTGGTTTTACCATGGTCAACGTGACCGATGGTGCCAACGTTTACGTGCGGTTTGCTACGTTCAAATTTTTCCTTAGCCATGAGCTAATTCCTTTACATATAAAGATCGATTAAAGAACAATGGCCGTCTGAAAATTTATTTTCAGTTTCAGACGGCCTTTTCTGATTAGCCTTTACGGGCTTCAGTTACAGCAGCAGCTACGTGAGCAGGAGCTTCAGCGTATTTTTTGAACTCCATGGAGTAAGTAGCGCGACCTTGGGTTGCAGAACGCAAGTCGGTTGAGTAACCGAACATTTCTGCCAGAGGTACTTCGGCGCGAACTTTCTTACCACCGATACCGTCATCATCCATACCCAATACAACGCCACGACGACGGTTCAAGTCGCCCATTACGTCACCCATGTATTCTTCAGGTGTTTCCACCTCAACTGCCATAATTGGTTCCAACAGAGCTGGATTAGCTTTACGCATACCTTCTTTAAAGGCTTGAGAAGCTGCCAATTCGAAGGCCAGTTGTGAAGAGTCTACATCATGCGAAGAACCGAAGATCAAACGTACACGAA
Organism: Neisseria sp. Marseille-Q5346; assembly: GCF_946902045.1. Next base: position 1,244,170 of record NZ_OX336253.1, read on the forward strand.
CGTCAACAACTGGGTAACCGGCAACGATACCGTTAGGCAGAGTATCACGGATACCTTTATCGACAGACGGAATAAATTCGCGAGGAATCACACCACCTTTAATTTCGTCGATAAATTCGTAACCTTCGCCACCTGGTTCCATAGGTTCCATTTTGATCACAACGTGACCGTATTGACCTTTACCACCAGATTGTTTGGCGTGTTTGTATTCTGCTTCAACTTCTTTGCGGATAGTTTCACGGTATGCAACTTGAGGCGCACCAATGTTAGCTTCCACACCGAATTCGCGTTTCATACGGTCAACAATAATTTCCAAGTGCAACTCACCCATACCGGAAATAATGGTTTGACCAGATTCTTCATCTGTACGAACGCGGAAAGAAGGGTCTTCCTTAGCCAAACGGTTCAGAGCAATACCCATTTTTTCTTGGTCGGCTTTAGTTTTTGGCTCAACAGCAATGTGAATTACCGGCTCAGGGAATTCCATACGTTCCAAGATGATTGGTGCGCTTTCAGCACACAGGGTTTCACCAGTGGTAACGTCTTTCAGACCGATTGCAGCTGCAATATCACCAGCACGTACTTCTTCGATTTCAGTACGGTCTGCAGCAGTCATTTGCACCAGACGACCGATACGTTCGCGAGTACCTTTTACTGAGTTCAATACGGTATCACCGGATTTCACAACACCAGAGTAAACGCGGATGAAGGTCAATTGACCAACATATTTGTCGTTCAACATTTTGAATGCCAATGCAGAGAATTTCTCTTCATCGCTGGCTTCACGGCTGTCAGCTTCTTCAGTGTTAGGGTTAACACCTTGAACTGGAGGAATGTCGGTAGGAGCAGGCAGCAATTCTACAACTGCGTCCAACATACGTTGAACACCTTTGTTTTTGAATGCTGAACCGCACAACATTGGTTGAATTTCACCGGCCAAAGTACGTTGACGCAATGCGCCTACGATTTCTTCTTCAGTCAGCTCATCACCGCCCAAGTATTTGTCCATCAATTCTTCGCTGGCCTCTGCTGCAGCTTCAATCATGTTTTGACGCCATTCTTCAGCAGTCTCAACCAATTCAGCAGGAATATCGCCATAGGTAAAGGTTGTACCTTTATCGGCTTCATTCCAAATAATGGATTTCATTTTCAACAGGTCAACAACACCGCTGAAGCTGTCTTCCGCACCAACCGGAATCACGATAGGTACTGGGTTTGCGCGCAAACGAGTTTTCATTTGCTCAACAACGCGGAAGAAGTTGGCACCTTGACGGTCCATTTTGTTTACAAATGCCAAGCGAGGTACTTGGTATTTGTTAGCTTGACGCCATACGGTTTCAGATTGAGGTTGAACACCGCCTACTGCACAGTAAACCATTACCGCGCCGTCCAATACACGCATAGAACGCTCTACCTCTACAGTAAAGTCAACGTGTCCCGGGGTGTCGATGATGTTGAAACGATGCTCAGGGAACTGTTTCGCCATACCGGACCAATAAGAAGTCACAGCAGCAGAAGTAATGGTAATACCACGCTCTTGCTCTTGCTCCATGTAGTCGGTAGTAGCTGCACCGTCATGCACTTCGCCCAATTTGTGAGTCAAACCTGTATAGAACAAAATACGTTCTGTTGTGGTTGTTTTACCCGCGTCAATATGGGCAGAAATACCGATATTGCGATACAGGCTGATAGGGGTCTTACGAGCCATTTTGTTAGCCTTTCGATATTAGAAACGGAAGTGAGAGAATGCTTTGTTAGCTTCAGCCATGCGGTGTACTTCTTCACGTTTTTTCAACGCACCACCACGACCTTCAGCCGCATCAATCAATTCACCTGCCAAACGCAGGTCCATAGATTTCTCACCACGTTTACGGGCCGCGTCGCGAACCCAGCGCATTGCCAAAGCCAGACGACGTGAAGGACGAACTTCAACAGGAACTTGGTAGTTTGCACCACCTACACGGCGGCTTTTCACTTCCACGATAGGTTTGGCGTTTGCAATGGCTTCGTTAAATACTTCGATTGCTACTTTGCCGGTTTTTTTCTCAATTTGTTCCAGCGCACCGTAAACGATACGTTCTGCAACAGATTTTTTACCGTCAATCATCAATACGTTCATGAATTTAGTCAGCTCAACGCTGCCGAATTTAGGATCTGGCAGTACGTCGCGCTTAGGGACTTCTCTACGTCTTGGCATTTTAATTTCCTTTAATCTATTCAGTTGGGGCAATTCCCATGAATACCCAATTGAGTATTCACTTACTCGGCCGTTGTTCAGCTTAGGCGGCCGACGTGCCTATTTGAGTCCCGATAATTATTTAGGACGCTTAGCACCGTATTTAGAACGGGCTTGTTTACGGTCTTTAACACCTGCAGTATCCAAAGAACCGCGTACAGTGTGGTAACGTACACCTGGCAAGTCTTTTACACGACCGCCGCGGATCAATACGACACTGTGCTCTTGCAGGTTGTGGCCTTCACCGCCGATGTATGAAATTACTTCAAAACCGTTGGTCAGGCGAACTTTACATACTTTACGCAATGCAGAGTTAGGTTTTTTAGGGGTAGTTGTGTATACACGGGTGCACACGCCACGTTTTTGCGGGCAAGCTTCCAGTGCAGGCACTTTGTTTACGTACACAGGCTTTTGACGGCCTTTGCGTACCAATTGGTTAATAGTTGGCATATTTTCTCGTCCTGTTGAGTTAAATACTTGCCGACACCATGTCGACAAGATTGGAATTATATTTTTATTGCAAGGGTTTAGTCAAGCAAATGACTGATAAAGTTTGGTGTTTTTCTATTTATCTTTAAAATTTTGGAAGCAATGGCCGTCTGAAAGATTCAGACGGCCTCACTCTCTACTCTATCCTAAGCCCTCTATAAAATAAAACCGCAAGCCAGTCTTGCGGTTTTATTTTCACGAAAATCCTTCCGGATTATTCGTCTGAAGCTTCGATTTCAGAAGTTTCTTGATCGGCTTGCTGCCATTGTTGATGACGGCTGCGGTGGTAGGTCAAACCTGTACCGGCAGGAATCAAACGACCGACAATCACGTTCTCTTTCAGACCGCGCAGCTCGTCTTGTTTGCCCATAATAGCGGCCTCTGTCAAGACGCGGGTTGTTTCTTGGAACGATGCCGCTGAAATGAAGCTGTCTGTAGACAAGGAAGCTTTGGTAATACCCAGCAACACGTTTTCATAACGTGCAGGCTCTTTGTCTTCAGCCATGGCTTTTTCATTGGCAAGCATCACATCGCCACGCTCAACTTGCTCACCGGTAATGAACTCTGTATCACCGGAATCAACGATGTTCACTCGACGCAGCATTTGGCGGATGATGACTTCGATGTGTTTATCGGAAATCTTCACACCTTGCAGGCGGTAAACCTCTTGTACCTCTTGAACAATGTAGCGAGCCAATGCTTCGATACCTTGCAGACGCAGAATGTCGTGTGGATCTACGGCACCGTCTACGATGGTTTCACCGCGGTTTACCACTTGACCGTCGTGTACCAAAATCTGTTTCTCTTTAGAAATCAGCGTTTCGTATGCCACACCGTCTACGTCGGTAATAATCAGACGCTGTTTACCTTTGGTTTCTTTACCGAAGGAAACGGTACCGGTAATTTCAGCCAACATGCCGGCATCTTTCGGTACGCGTGCTTCAAACAACTCAGCAACGCGCGGCAAACCACCGGTAATATCGCGGGTTTTAGAAGACGCTTGCGGAATACGCGCCAATACATCACCCTTACCGACTTCCTGACCTTCACGGATGGTAATCACCGCACCGACCGGGAATGCCATAGAAACTGGGGTAGTCGTACCTGGAATGCAGATTTCCAGACCATTTTCATCCAACAGTTTGACAGTTGGACGCAACAGTTTAGAAGCACTAGAGGAACGACGTTTACCGTCAATCACTACCAGAGTAGACAAACCGGTTACATCGTCAGTTTGTTTCGCAACAGTAACACCCTCTTCCACGTTCTCGAATTTCACCGTACCTGCGTGTTCGGTGATCATAGGACGGGTATGCGGATCCCAAGTCGCCAAAGTTTGACCGGCTTTAATAGCTTCACCATCTTGTACCAGCAGGATTGCACCGTAAGGTACTTTGTGACGTTCACGTTCGCGACCAATATCGTCGTGAATCACTACTTCACAAGAGCGGCCAATGACAACCAACTCACCTTTGTTATTGGCAACGTAACGCATTTGGCTGCTGAAACGTGCTGTACCGTTGGATTTGGCTTCTACTTGGCTGGCTGCTGCCGCACGAGATGCCGCACCACCAATGTGGAACGTACGCATGGTCAGCTGAGTACCTGGTTCACCAATGGATTGTGCAGCAATCACACCAACTGCCTCACCGGCGTTAACCAGTTTACCGCGTGCCAAGTCGCGACCATAACAGTGTGCACACAGGCCATGACGGGTTTTACAAGTAATCGGCGTACGGACTTTGACTTCATCGACACCAGATTGGTCGATCATATCTACCAGTTTCTCGGTCAACAACGTACCAGCTTCAACCAAAGTCTCGCCAGTCGAAGGATCGACAACATCAGAAGCAGTAACGCGGCCCAAAATACGATCGCGCAAGGCTTCAATCACATCACCGCCTTGTACCACTGCCTTCATCACAAAGCCGTCTGAAGTACCGCAATCGTCTTCAACAACTACCAAGTCTTGGGTTACGTCTACCAAACGACGGGTCAGGTAACCGGAGTTTGCAGTTTTCAACGCGGTATCCGCCAAACCCTTACGTGCACCGTGGGTCGCAATAAAGTATTGCAATACGGTCAGACCTTCGCGGAAGTTGGAGGTAATAGGCGTTTCAATAATGGAGCCGTCAGGTTTTGCCATCAAACCACGCATACCGGACAACTGTTTAATCTGAGCCGCAGAACCACGGGCACCAGAGTCGGCCATCATGTAAATAGAGTTAAAGGACTCTTGATCAACTTCGTTGCCGTCACGGTCGATGACTTTTTGTTTGGACAGGTTGTCCATCATCGCTTTAGCGATCTTATCGCCGGCACGACCCCAAATATCGACCACTTTATTGTAACGTTCGCCGTTGGTTACCAAACCTTGACGGTATTGGTCTTCGATTTCTTTAACTTCGGCATTAGCCTCAGCCAGCAAGGCTGCTTTTTCTTTCGGAATTTCCATATCGTCAACCGCAATGGAAATACCGCCTTTTGCCGCAAAACCGAAACCGGTATACATCAGGTGGTCAGCGAAAATAACTGTATCACGCAAGCCGCACAGACGGAATGATGCGTTAATCAGTTTAGAAATTTCTTTTTTCTTCAGCGCTTTGTTGATGTACTCGAACGGCAGGCCTTTAGGCAAGATTTCGCTCAACAATGCACGGCCGACGGTTGTTTCATAACGGTTAACAACAGGCTCAAACTCACCTGCTTCGTTTTTCACCCATTCGCGCAGACGTACGGTAATTTTCGTACCCAGTTCAACCTGTTTGGTATGGTATGCACGATGTACTTCTTTCACATCGGCAAACAGGCTGCCTTCACCTTTGGCATTGATACGGTCGCGGGTCATGTAGTACAAACCCAATACGATATCTTGAGAAGGTACGATGATTGGTTCGCCGTTGGCTGGAGACAATACGTTGTTTGAAGCCAGCATCAGCGTGCGTGCTTCCATTTGTGCTTCCAAGCTCAATGGAACGTGTACAGCCATTTGGTCACCGTCAAAGTCGGCGTTAAATGCGGCACACACCAATGGGTGCAACTGAATCGCTTTACCTTCAATCAGGATAGGTTCAAACGCTTGAATACCCAAACGGTGCAGGGTTGGCGCACGGTTCAACATAATCGGATGTTCGCGGATGACTTCTTCCAAGATATCCCATACTTCAGGCACCTCTTGCTCTACCAATTTTTTCGCAGCTTTAACGGTAGAAGCCAAACCTTGTTTTTCCAATTTGTGGAAAATAAATGGTTTGAACAGTTCCAACGCCATTTTTTTCGGCAGACCACATTGGTGCAGACGCAGGTATGGGCCTACGGTAATCACGGAACGACCAGAGTAGTCCACACGTTTACCCAGCAGGTTTTGACGGAAGCGGCCGCCTTTACCTTTAATCATGTCAGCCAATGATTTCAGCGGGCGTTTGTTGGCACCGGTCATGGCTTTACCGCGACGGCCGTTATCCAACAGGGAATCAACCGCTTCTTGCAACATACGTTTTTCGTTACGAACGATGATGTCAGGCGCATGCAGTTCCAACAGACGTTTCAGACGGTTGTTACGGTTGATAACGCGGCGGTACAAATCGTTCAAATCGGAAGTGGCAAAACGACCACCATCCAATGGAACCAACGGACGCAAATCAGGCGGCAATACCGGCAGCACATCCATAATCATCCATTCCAGTTTCATACCGGAACGGTGAAAGGCTTCCAATACTTTCAAACGTTTGGCAATTTTTTTAATTTTGGTGTCAGAACCGGTAGATTCCAGCTCTTGACGCAGGATTTCGATTTCGCCGGTAATATCCAAGGTGCGCAGCAATTCACGGATACCTTCTGCACCCATTTTGGCATCGAAGTCATCGCCGTATTCGTCCAGTTTGTTGTAGTAATCGTCTTCAGTCAGCAATTGACGACGTTGCAACGGAGTCATACCGGGATCGGTTACCACAAATGCTTCAAAGTACAATACGCGTTCGATATCGCGCAAAGTCATGTCCAATACCATACCCAAGCGGGAAGGCAGGGATTTCAAGAACCAAATGTGGGCAACTGGTGCTGCCAATTCAATGTGGCCCATGCGTTCGCGGCGTACTTTGGAAAGGGTAACTTCTACGCCACATTTTTCACAGGTTACGCCTTTAAATTTCAAGCGTTTGTATTTACCGCACAAACATTCATAGTCTTTGACCGGGCCAAAGATTTTGGCGCAGAACAAACCGTCGCGCTCAGGTTTGAACGTACGGTAGTTGATGGTTTCAGGTTTTTTAACTTCGCCATAAGACCATGAGCGGATGGTTTCGGGAGAGGCAATACCGATTTTGATGGCATCAAACTCTTCTTCCATGCCGGCAGTTTGCAACGGATTAAATAAGTTCAACAAATTCATTTTTGCTCCTTGAAGGAAGTATTTTTACCGCATGGCGGATTTTCGATATTGGGAAACGGTACTTTTGATTTCAGACGGCCTAAATGCCGATTGCTTCATTCTTATTCTGAAACCGCTTTTTCAGACGACCTTGAGAGGCCGTCTGAAAACTTCTGTTTAGTAACGTTCCAAATCGATATCCAAGCCCAGTGAGCGAATCTCTTTAACCAATACGTTGAAGGATTCAGGCATACCAGCATCGATTTTGTGTTCGCCTTTGACGATGTTTTCGTACATTTTGGTACGACCGTTCACGTCGTCTGACTTCACAGTCAGCATCTCTTGCAGCGTGTATGCCGCGCCGTATGCTTCCAATGCCCAAACCTCCATCTCACCGAAACGTTGTCCACCGAACTGAGCTTTACCGCCCAGAGGCTGCTGGGTTACCAGACTGTATGGACCGGTAGAACGGGCGTGCATTTTTTCGTCAACCAAGTGGTGCAGTTTCAGATAGTGCATCACACCGACTGTAACCTTGCGGTCAAATGCTTCGCCTGAACGGCCGTCATACAGCGTGATTTGAGTTTTACTGTCGTTGAAGCCCAGTTTCTCAACCTCAGGATCTTCGCTTGGGTAAGCCAAGTTCAACATTTCGCGGATTTCAGACTCTTTCGCACCGTCGAATACAGGAGAGGCGAAAGATGCACCTTTGCGCAGGTTAGAAGCCAATTCGATGATTTCTTCATCTGTCAGGCTGTCCAAATCTTCTTTCTTACCGCTACCGTTGTAGAGCTTGTTCAAGAATTCACGCAGCTCGCTGGCTTTGCGTTGCTCTTTCAGCATACGGTCGATACGCTCGCCGATACCTTTTGCCGCCCAACCCAAGTGAACTTCCAAAATCTGACCGATGTTCATACGGGAAGGTACACCCAACGGGTTCAGTACGATGTCTACCGGACGGCCGTCAGCCATGTAAGGCATGTCTTCCACTGGCAGAATGCGTGATACCACGCCTTTGTTACCGTGGCGACCCGCCATTTTGTCACCGGCTTGCAGACGGCGTTTGATGGCGATAAATACTTTCACCATTTTTTGTACGCCCGGTTGCAGCTCGTCGCCTTGGGTCAGTTTTTTCTTCTTGATCTCATACAACTCATCCGCTTCTTCGCGTTTTTGTTGCAGACTCAATTTAATCAGTTCCAACTGTTTGGCCAAATCTTCGTCAGCCAGACGGATGTCAAACCAATCATGTTTGCTTGACAGGCTTGCCAGATATTCAGTAGTAATTTCGCTGCCTTTAGCCAGCTTCATCGGGCCACCGTTAGCTTTTTGGCCGACAATCATGCGCTCAATACGGTCAAATGCGTCGTTATCAAAAATACGCAACTGGTCGCTCAAGTCTTGACGGTAACGTTTCAGCTCAGAATCAATAATGGATTGAGCACGTTTGTCGCGTTGAATACCTTCACGAGTAAAGACTTGAACATCGATAACGGTACCGCTCATGCCGGTAGGCATACGCAATGAAGTATCTTTTACGTCAGACGCTTTTTCACCGAAGATGGCACGCAGCAGTTTTTCTTCAGGAGTCAGTTGGGTTTCACCTTTAGGTGTTACTTTACCTACCAAGACGTCACCAGCTTCTACTTCTGCACCGATGTAAACAATACCGGATTCATCCAAACGGTTTTGCATACGCTCGGACAAGTTCGGAATATCGCGGGTAATGTCTTCCGCACCCAGCTTGGTATCACGGGCAACAACGTTCAATTCCTCAATGTGAATCGAAGTATAGCGGTCGTCTGCAGCTACTTTTTCAGAAATCAGAATCGAGTCTTCGTAGTTGTAACCGTTCCACGGCATAAAGGCGATGGTCATGTTTTGACCCAGAGCCAATTCGCCCAAATCGGTGGATGCACCGTCAGCAATCAAATCACCGCGTTGCAAAACATCGCCTGCTTTGACAGCCGGACGTTGGTTGATGTTGGTAGATTGGTTGGAACGGGTAAATTTAACCAAGTTGTAAATATCGACACCCACTTCACCGGCAGTTGCCTCATCGTCATGGACACGAATCACCACACGGTTGGCATCTACATATTCAACCACACCGCCACGGCGGGCAACGATTGCAGTTGCAGAGTCAACCGCAACAGAACGCTCGATACCGGTACCAACCATTGGTTTTTCAGGGCGCAGGCAAGGTACGGCCTGACGTTGCATGTTGGCGCCCATCAATGCACGGTTCGCGTCATCATGCTCCAAGAATGGAATCAGAGATGCTGCAACAGATACTACTTGACCGGTTGCCACGTCCATATATTGAACGCGGTCAGGCGTTGCCATAATGGTTTCGCCTTTTTCACGACAAGTAACCAAGTCGCCAATCAGATTACCGTCTTTGTCCAAATCGGCATTCGCCTGTGCAATCACATAACGGCCTTCTTCAATAGCAGACAAGTAGTCGATTTCTTCAGTTACTTTGCCATCGACAACACGGCGGTAAGGGGTTTCCAAGAAACCATAATCATTGGTACGCGCATAAACGGACAATGAGTTGATCAAACCAATGTTTGGACCCTCAGGTGTTTCAATAGGACATACACGGCCATAGTGGGTCGGGTGTACGTCTCGCACCTCAAAGCCGGCACGTTCGCGAGTCAAACCGCCCGGGCCCAATGCAGATACACGGCGTTTATGGGTAACTTCAGACAATGGGTTGGTCTGATCCATAAATTGGCTCAATTGGCTAGAGCCGAAGAATTCTTTAATCGCGGCAGAAACAGGTTTCGCATTGATCAAGTCATGCGGCATCAAGTTCTCAGATTCTGCTTGGTTCAGACGCTCTTTAACTGCGCGTTCTACACGAGCCAAACCGCTACGGAATTGGTTTTCAGTCAACTCACCCACAGAACGAACACGACGATTACCCAAGTGGTCAATATCGTCCACTTCACCATGACCGTTACGCAATTCAACCAAAGTAGCAATTGAGGCAACAATATCTTCGACACTCAGGACATAACCGCCTTTTTCGGCAGCTCCGGCCAAAGTCTCATTCAACAAACGGCCATACCAAGAGTTTTGTTGTGCTTCAGACAGTTTTTGCTCGTATGTACGCGTATTAAATTTCATACGGCCTACGCGAGACAAATCATAGCTGTCTTCACTGAAGAACAAGCGGTTGAAGAGCTGCTCAACAGCTTCTTCGGTAGGCGGTTCGCCAGGACGCATCATGCGGTAAATCGCTACGCGTGCAGCCTGCTGATCAGCAGTTTCGTCTGTACGCAGAGTGCTGGAGATGTAACCGCCTTGATCCAATTCGTTGATATAAAGGGTCGTAATTTCTTTTACACCATGGATATCAAGTTTGGCCAACAGTTCTTCTGTAATTTCATCGTTAGCAGAAGCCAATACTTCGCCGGTTTCCGGATCAATCAGGTCAGCAGCCAATGATTTGCCTATCAAGCTTTCTGGCTCTACATTCAAACGAGTCAAGCCTGCATTGGTAATATCACGGATATTTTTCGCAGTAATGCGTTTACTTTTGGCAACCAGTACATTGCCTTCTTTATCCAAGATATCAACTTTGGCAGTTTCACCTTTCAGACGGCCTGCAATCAGATCAGTTTGAACACCGTTTGAAGACAAATAGAAAGTTTCTTTGTCGTAGAAAATATCCAAGATTTGTTCATTGTTGTAGCCCAAAGCTTTCAACAAAATCGTAACCGGCATTTTACGGCGACGGTCGATACGGAAATACAGCAAATCTTTTGGATCAAATTCGAAATCCAACCATGAACCACGGTAAGGAATAATACGAGCAGAGAACAACAGCTTACCGGAAGAATGTGTTTTACCACGGTCATGCTCAAAGAACACGCCAGGAGAACGGTGCAGCTGGGAAACAATCACACGCTCAGTACCATTGATGACAAAAGAGCCGCTTGGCGTCATCAATGGGATTTCACCCATATACACTTCGTTTTCACGAACTTCTTTTACAGTCGGCTTAGATGCTTCTTTATCCAAAATCACCAAACGGATACGGGCACGCAATGGAGCCGCGTAAGTAATGCCGCGCAATTGACATTCAGGAATATCGAATAAAGGCTCGCCCAATGTGTAATGCACAAACTCCAATCGCGCATAACCGTTATGGCTCACAATCGGGAAAATAGAATTAAATGCTGCTTGCAGACCATCATCAGTGCGTTGGTCAAAAGCATTTTCCAGCTGCAAAAATTTCGCATAAGAATCAATTTGGGTTGCCAGCAGGAAAGGAACATCTAAGACATTCTCTCGCTTTGCAAAACTCTTACGGATACGTTTTTTCTCGGTAAACGAATAGCTCATATACACTCCGAAAAGCAATTTTAAATAATAGGCCGTCTGAAACAACGGCATGTATCAATCTGATATTTACATTTATTTGCAATGATTTTATAAAGACTATGCAAATAAATGTAAACAATGCCTGATGCTTATTTTAAGAAGCAAAATAAGGCTGGCAGAAAACTGCCAGCCTTTATAGGAAGCATCAAATTATTTGATTTCGACTTTAGCGCCGGCTTCTTCCAGTTGTTTTTGGATGTCTTCAGCTTCAGCTTTAGAAACACCTTCTTTCAGAGTTTTAGGTGCACCGTCAACGATGTCTTTAGCTTCTTTCAGACCCAGGCCAGTGATAGCGCGGACAACTTTAATCACGCCAACTTTTTGATCACCGGCAGAAGCCAATACTACATCAAATTCAGTTTTTTCTTCAGCAGCAGCTGCACCAGCACCTGCAGGACCTGCAACTGCAACGGCAGCAGCAGAAACGCCAAATTTCTCTTCAAAAGCTTTAACCAGGTCGTTCAATTCCATTACGGTCAAAGAACCAACGGCTTCCAAAATGTCTTCTTTAGTAATAGCCATGCTATTTTACTCCAAATATTGTATTAAAAAATAATTGATTAAATGAAACAAAATCGATTAAGCGGCTTCTTCGCCAGCTTTTTTCTCTGCCAAAGCAGCCAAACCACGTGCAAAGCCTGATACAGGAGCTTGCATAACGAACAACAGTTTGGACAACAGTTCTTCGCGGCTTGGAATAGAAGCCAACTCAGCAACCTGAGCAGGGTTCATCACTTCGCCATTGTAAGAACCGGCTTTAACGATAATTTTGTCATCTTTTTTCGCGAATTGGTGCAGCACTTTAGCAGCAGCAACAGCATCTTCAGAAGCAGCGTAAACCAATGGACCAACCATTTGATCGGCCAAACCTGCGAATGAAGTACCCTCTACTGCGCGACGAGCCAGAGTATTTTTCAGAACGCGCAAGTAAACGCCTTCTTTACGTGCATTTGCACGAAGCTCAGTCATACTGGAAACACTGATACCGCGATATTCAGCGACTACGAGAGTTTGAGCGTTAGCAATTGCTGCGCTAATTTCCTCTACGGCCACTTTCTTGGTTTCAATATTGAGACTCAAGGTCTACCTCCCACTGTTTATAAACAGGATACCGAATGATATCCCACCAGCGCGGTAACCTAAAAAGACATCTTACAAGCAATCTTGCAATGTGTTTCAGGACTACCGTCTGCGTAGGGCAATTACGATTAAATCTTACGATCCCTACGGTCTTGGACATCTACTTAATTTTAAGTAGCCCAAATTCAGGTGATCCAGAAAATCAGATCACCTGAAAATTTCTTAGTTGTTCACGCTTGCAGTATCAACGCGAACACCCAAACCCATAGTGCTAGATACAGCAACTTTTTTCAGGTACTGACCCTTAGCAGCAGCAGGTTTGGCTTTAACGATAGCATCCAGCAGCGCATTGAAGTTTTCTTTCAAGTCAGCTTCAGCGAAAGAAGCACGACCGATAGTTGCATGAACGATACCGGCTTTATCTGTACGGTATTGTACTTGACCTGCTTTTGCATTTTTAACTGCTTCAGCAACGTTAGGAGTAACAGTACCTACTTTAGGGTTTGGCATCAAACCACGAGGACCCAAGATGGTACCCAATTGACCAACGATACGCATTGCATCAGGAGAAGCAATAACAACGTCAAAGTTCAGGTTACCAGCTTTGATTTCAGCGGCCAGATCTTCAAAACCGACAATATCTGCACCAGCTTCTTTAGCAGCATCTGCATTTGCACCTTGAGTAAATACAGCTACGCGAGTTGTTTTACCGGTACCTTTAGGCAGAACGACTGAACCACGGATAACTTGGTCAGATTTACGAGGATCAACGCCCAAGTTGAAAGATACATCAACAGACTCGTCAAATTTAGCAGTAGCAGCTTTTTTAACCAAAGCAATTGCTTCGTCGATTGCGTACAGTTTGTTAGCTTCAACAGAAGAGCGTAGAGCTTTCAAGCGTTTAGATACTTTAGCCATTATACAACACCCTCCACGTCCAAGCCCATTGAGCGAGCAGAACCTGCGATAGTACGAACAGCCGCATCCAAGTCAGCAGCAGTCAAATCAGGCTCTTTAGTTTTAGCAATTTCTTCCAACTGAGCGCGAGTCAATTTACCCACTTTGTTAGTCAGAGGATTAGAACTACCTTTTTGCAGACCAGCAGCTTTTTTCAACAAGATAGAAGCTGGTGGAGTTTTCATCACAAATGTAAATGATTTATCTGCAAATGCAGTAATCACGACTGGAATTGGCAAACCAGGTTCCATACCTTGGGTTGCAGCATTAAATGCTTTACAGAATTCCATGATGTTCAAACCACGCTGACCCAAAGCAGGACCAACTGGGGGAGATGGATTGGCTTTACCTGCAGGAATTTGCAGTTTGATGTAGCCGATAATTTTCTTTGCCACTTAAGGACTCCTAAAAACGGGTATAACGCGGAACCATTCCGCTTCCCAAACAGAATTTGCGATTATATCTGCTTAAAAAAAAATTTTCAAGCGAATTAAACCACTTAAATCTTTTCAACCTGACCGAACTCTAATTCAACCGGTGTTTCCCGACCAAAAATTTGAACTGAAACACGCAGTCTATTACGCTCGTAGTTAACTTCATCAACAATTCCATTGAAATCAGCAAATGGACCTTCATTCACACGAACCTGCTGACCCACTTCGAATTCAACTTTTGGTTTTGGCTTCTCAACACCTGTTTTGGCTTGTTGCAAAATAGCATCTGCATCTTTTTGAGAAATTGGGATTGGACGATTTCCGCTACCACCTACAAAACCATTTACTCGAGGGGTACTCTTAACCAAGTGCCATGAATCATCGGTCATTTCCATTTCAACCAGCACATAGCCTGGATAGAATTTACGCTCACTGATGGTTTTTCGGCCATTCTTGATATCTACCACTTCCTCTACAGGAACGAGAATCTGACCGAAATATTCTTCCATGTTTTCACGAGCAATACGCTCTTTCAATGTTTTTTGAACATTTTTCTCGAAACCGGAATAGGCCTGTACCACATACCAACGCTTTGACATCTTTACCCTTTCCTATTTAATAAAACATCAAAAAACAACCATGAAATAATTGTATCTGCCGCATAAATGAAGGCTGCTAAAACTGCAACAAAGATAATCACAAATACAGTCATTTTAACCGCTTCATCACGACTCGGCCAAACTACCTTCTTAAACTCAGTCCAAGAGCTCTTAAAATATGCAAACAGACCTTCTTTCTTTTCAGGAGCCGGCTTATTACTTACCACAACTTCCTTTTTCTGATGGCCTTCTTTGCGTCCAGACGGATGTTCTGTCATCTTTACTCACTTATCAATACCCCACCCGCCTTCATTTTAGATAGCGGCATTGATCCATTAATTAATTCCAAATAATCTTAAAACTTAAGTACAAAAAAATTAACCGGCACAAGGCCGGTTAATTTTTTATTTGGCAGGCCAAGAGGGTCTCGAACCCCCAACCCTCGGTTTTGGAGACCGATACTCTACCAATTGAGCTATTGGCCTCTAAACTTAAGCGATTACAGAAGAAACCACACCCGCACCTACGGTACGGCCACCTTCGCGAATCGCAAAGCGCAGACCTTCTTCCATAGCGATAGGCGCAATCAGTTCTACAGTAATGGTTACGTTCTCACCCGGCATTACCATTTCTACGCCTTCTTCCAAAGTAACTGCACCAGTTACGTCAGTAGTACGGAAGTAGAATTGTGGACGGTAGTTAGCGAAGAATGGAGTGTGACGACCACCCTCTTCTTTGCTCAGCACGTATACTTCTGCTTTAAATTTGGTGTGAGGAGTGATAGTACCTGGTTTAGCCAATACTTGACCACGCTCTACGTCTTCACGTTTAGTACCACGCAGCAATACACCTACGTTGTCACCAGCTTGACCTTCGTCCAGCAGTTTGCGGAACATTTCAACACCGGTACAAGTGGTTTTTTGAGTTTCTTTCAGACCTACGATTTCGATCTCATCACCAACGTGGATGATACCGCGCTCTACACGACCGGTTACTACTGTACCACGGCCAGAGATAGAGAATACGTCTTCGATAGGCAACAAGAAAGGTTTGTCCACAGCACGCTCAGGTGTTGGGATGTAGCTGTCCAAGGCAGCAGCCAATTCGAAGATTTTTTCTTCGTAAGCAGCGTCACCTTCCAAAGCTTTCAGTGCAGAACCTTGTACGATTGGGCAGTCGTCGCCTGGGAAGTCGTAGCTTGACAATAAGTCACGGATTTCCATTTCAACCAGTTCCAACAGCTCGGCATCGTCAACCATGTCGCATTTGTTCATGAATACGATGATGTAAGGCACACCTACTTGGCGAGCCAACAGAATGTGTTCACGAGTTTGTGGCATAGGACCGTCAGCTGCGGAACATACCAAGATCGCGCCGTCCATTTGAGCAGCACCGGTAATCATGTTTTTAACGTAGTCGGCGTGCCCCGGGCAGTCTACGTGTGCGTAGTGACGGGTTTCGGTTTCGTATTCTACGTGAGAGGTATTAATGGTAATACCACGAGCTTTTTCTTCAGGAGCGTTGTCGATTTGGTCGTAAGCTTTTGCAGCGCCACCGAATTTTTTAGCCAAAATAGTAGTCAAAGCAGCAGTCAGAGTGGTTTTACCATGGTCAACGTGACCGATGGTGCCAACGTTTACGTGCGGTTTGCTACGTTCAAATTTTTCCTTAGCCATGGCAATATCCTATAATCTAAGCTTTTGAAAGAAAGGGTAATAATGAGATGGTGCCCATGGGCAGATTTGAACTGCCGACCTCTCCCTTACCAAGGGAGTGCTCTACCCCTGAGCTACATGGGCGAATTGTTTGGAGCGGGTGAAGGGAATCGAACCCTCACCGTAAGCTTGGAAGGCTTCTGCTCTACCATTGAGCTACACCCGCATACTCACTATTTGCTCCAAGTAAGAATTTTTGGTGGAGGGAGAAGGATTCGAACCTTCGAAGCTCACGCAACAGATTTACAGTCTGCCCCCTTTGACCGCTCGGGAATCCCTCCAAAAGAGAACGCTAGTTTATTGGCAACTCAGATTTCCGTCAAGATTTTTTTTCATTTATTTCTTTAAAAATATCCAAGCTTTTGCTTTTAAACACTATTTACTTAAACTGAATGATTTTTTCGTACTTAGCCATCAGTTCTTCGTGCGTTTCAGGATGTTCTTCATCGATCAAGATACAGTCGACAGGACATACCTGTTGGCACTGAGGCTCATCGTAATGGCCTACACATTGCGTACACAAATTTGGATTGATTTCGTAAATTTCTTCACCTTGCGAAATGGCATCATTTGGGCATTCCGGTTCGCACACATCGCAGTTAATGCACTCATCTGTAATAAAGAGCGACATTTCTATTTCCTTTTTTCTTAAATTATCAAAACCGATTGGGCGCGGATTATAGCACAAATGACGTCGGAACAATCCGTTTGAAAGAATGTTTTACACCTTGGGAATGATTCTCAAATTCTATACTATTCAGCAACTTGCGAATAGAGCAACAATTCAAACCTACTCATTCCCGCCTTTCCTTCCCGATAAATTTCCAGCCAATCCGGTTTTTCAGGCAACTTCCCTGCTTCAATATAGACCATTGCCCCATTTTTCAAGTGGCTTTGCAATCGGATAAACAGATTTTGCCAATCTTCCCATGCAAACGGCGGATCAAGGAACACAACATCAAATTTTTCAGACGGCCTTGCCAGATAAGCCATGCCGTCTGAACACTCGATTTTCGCCTGTTTCAAACCTAATTCACGGATATTTTTCTGAAGCGTTTGAACAGTTTGGCGGTGGTTATCGACCATTACCACTTTTGCCGCATTACGAGAAGCAGCCTCCATTCCCAAAGCACCACTGCCACTGAATAAATCCAATACTGTTTTACCGGTTAAATCCTGGCCCAGCCAGTTAAACAGTTTTTCACGCACGCTGTCAGGCGTCGGGCGCAGACCATCTGCAGATAAAAATGTTAACTTTCGTCCCCTGCATTGCCCACCGATGATACGTACTTGATTGCTGTGTTTGGAATGTTTGTTGTTTGCCATATCTTAAAAAGATGCCGAGTTTTCAGACGGCCTCAATTATATAGTGAAACTGCCATCAAGCCGTATTTCACTCTATTCTTTTAGAAACAAAAAGGCCGTCTGAAAATCATTTTTCAGACGGCCTATAATATTAACAATTTCATTTCTTTGGTTTTCTGTACCAACATTTCACAGTAATGTTTTAATTTCTGTTACATCAACTCTAGCTTCATACTTGAATTACTAGAAAATCATCGTATTATCGTGCGTACTAATCTGCAACACCAAACCACCTTGTCCTGACTCACCAAACCTTACATATCCATTTGAAAAATTGCTGCTAACTGTTCCAATCGCAGTAAGTTCAACTGCATCAATCTTAGCGACTTCACCAATTTTTCCGCTATATATTTCTGCGAATATTTATGTAAGACTCCTTTTTTATTGGTTTCTATGATTAAACTTTTTGCGTAGATAATTGATTAGGTTCTAAACTTTGTATGTGTGGTTTGACAAGCACACTTCCTTTTGTCATAATAAATAACAAACTAATGAGGTCCAAGAAAAAATTAGTCTCGTTATATGCGTTACTTCTTGTTCCAGTATATTCTTTAGCATATTGTTATATTTTATAGCTACACCATTTGAAATAAAAATAATTATTAATACTCGCAGGTGCTACTTATATGGATGAGTATAACACTCAAACTCGATTACCTGGCCTCAAGAAACTATGAAGATAGAGAGTTCGACCCATACTACTGCCCAAGTATGAAATGTAAATATCTGGAATATGAAGACTCAACGTATCGGAAGCATATTTTATACATTAGGCACAGATTCGATAGGGAGTCAATTTAATAGGATGTGTAACTAATTTAGTTGTTTAGATTATTAACTTAGATATTTTATAAAGGGAGTGTTTGAATGTACCGTAATCATAAATTATTTCTTACTACTATTTCTGCAATTTTATTGTTGACCTCACCACATACCATGGCTGAGGTTAGCACTGTAGATAATAGTGGAGCAACATGGTCAATTATCAAAACTCAAAAGCAAGGTCATTCTCGAATGGTTTGGGTAAAAGTAAGCGAACACCCGTCTGTTGCCGATCAAATGAAATGTAAACCTCTACCCTATTATGGTCCAAATGCAGGTGAGCTTGTCCAACAAGGGAAAAGTTGTATCTATACACCTGCATATACAATGGATCAATATTTTTTAAATTGCATGGGTAACTATTCACAACAAACAAAAATTCGTTACCGTAGAAATGGCACGGTATTCAATCAGGAAAATTATCCAAATTACAGTTATCCTATTGTACCAACCTCAATGATGGACTGGGTTGAATCAAATGTTTGTAAGTAATTTAACTTTATAATATAAATTCATTATGGTAATTGTTTCCCTATAACTCCCTATTGGAGTTAATTAAATGAATTTATATAACTGCAAAAAGGCCGTCTGAAGATGATTTTCAGACGGCCTTTACTATTCATTAACCAATTATTCCTTCGGTGCAGGCGGTTCGATCTGCTCTTTCCAGCCGCATTCTTTTTGCGGGCAGACTTTTTCCACACCCCAGCGTTTGGTGGTTTTGATGGTCAAAACCGGCCACGCGCATTTTGGACAGGTTTCTGCAATGGGTGGATTCCAAGTAGCGTAGTTACAATCCGGATAGGTGCTGCAGCTGTAAAACAGTTTGCCGTAGCGGGATTTACGCTCGACGAGGTTGCCTTTTTTACATTGTGGGCACTGGACGCCGGTATCTTTCGGTTTTTCCAGCGGTTCAACGTGTTTACATTTCGGATAGTTGGCGCAGCCGATGAATTTGCTGCCAGTGCGGCTGTATTTGTACACTAGGCGACCGCCGCATTTAGGGCATTCGCGTCCGTCGAGTTCGGCTTGTTCTGCTTCCGCTTTGGCGATGCGTTCAGCAGCTTCTTCGGCAGTTTCGTTGACGTTGCGCGTATAGCTACACTCGGGATAACCGGCACACGCAACGAAACGACCCATTTTGCCGAACTTGATTTGCAGTTTGTGTTCGCCGCATTTCGGGCAGGTTTCGTCAAGTTCCTGCGTGGTAAATTTGGCGCGTTCGATGCCCTCTTTTTCTTCCACTTGCTTGATAAACGGCTTCCAGAATTTGTCCATCACGGGAATCCATTGGCGTTTGCCGTTGGCAATTTCGTCAAGCTGGTCTTCAAGTTTGGCAGTGAAGTGGTAATCGACGTATTGGGCGAAGTGTTCGGTCAAGAATTTATTGACGATGTCGCCTGTGTCGGTAGGCATGAAGCGTTTTTGCTCAAGGGTAACGTATTCGCGGTCTTTGAGCGTGGAAATGATACTGGCATAGGTTGAAGGGCGGCCGATACCGTATTCTTCGAGGGCTTTAACCAGCGTGGCTTCGTTGTAGCGCGGCGGCGGAGTGGTGAAGTGTTGCTCGCCGTAGAGTTTGTCCACAGGCAATTTATCGCCTTCGCTCATTTCGGGCAGTTTTTTGCTGTCTTCGCTCTCTTCGTCGTCGCTACTCTCTTCGTAAACGCTGAGGAAGCCTGCGAAGGTTTGCACTTGTCCGGTTACACGGAACATGCCTCTGCCGACGCTAATATCGACGGTGGTTTGGTCAAATTTGGCGGGTGTCATCTGACAGGCGACAGTACGTTGCCAAATCATTTGGTATAGTTTGAACTGGTCTGCGCTCAGAAAAGGTTTGACGCTTTCGGGCGTACGGTACACGGAAGTTGGGCGGATCGCTTCGTGGGCTTCTTGGGCGTTTTTGGATTTGGTTTTGTACTGCTTGGCCGAACTTGGCAGATATTCTTTGCCGATTTTGTTTTCGATGTAATGGCGGATTTCAGTTAACGCTTCATCAGCCAAATTCACGCTGTCGGTACGCATATAGGTAATCAGACCAATGGCGCCCTGCCCTACGTCTATACCTTCATAAAGCTGTTGGGCGGTACGCATGGTGCGGTCGGTGGTGAAGCCGAGTTTGCGCACGGCATCCTGCTGCATGGTAGAAGTGGTGAACGGCGCGGCAGGATTGCGGCTGCGCTTTTTCTTTTCAATGGCGGTAACGACGGCCTCTTTGCCTTCGAGTTCTTTCAACACTTCGGCTTGAGCGGCTTCGTTCGGCAGGTCGAATTGTTCGAGTTTCGCACCGTTGTATTGGGCCAGTTTGGCGGTAAACTTACTGCGGCCTTTGTGGCTGTCGAGATGTACCGTCCAATATTCCTGCGCTTCAAACGCTCGGATTTCGTTTTCGCGTTCGCAAATCAAACGCAAAGCAGGGCTTTGTACGCGGCCTGCGCTCAAACCGCGGCGGATTTTTTTCCACAACAACGGCGAGAGGTTGAAACCAACCAGATAGTCCAAAGCGCGGCGGGCTTGTTGCGCATCGACCAAGTCCATTTCGATTTCGCGCGGATGGGCAACGGCATCGAGCACGGCGTTTTTGGTAATTTCGTGGAACACGACACGCTGCGGCTTGATGTTTTTCAGGCCGCGTTTGGATTTGAGGATTTCCAAAAGATGCCAAGAAATGGCTTCGCCTTCCCTATCCGGGTCGGTTGCGAGGTAGATGTTTTCAGCTTCTTTGGCACCGGCAACGATGGCATCAACGTGTTTGCTGTTGCGGCTGATCAATTGGTATTTCATGGCAAAGCCATTGTCGGGATCGACTGCTCCGCTTTTCGGAACCAAATCGCGGACGTGGCCGTAAGACGCCAAGATTTCAAAATCACCGCCCAGATATTTCTTCAGGGTTTTGGCTTTGGACGGGGATTCGACGATTAATAGGTTTTTCGCCATTGTTGTTCTCTTTTGGATGTATTGGATTTATGTTTCAGACGGCCTTTATTATTGAGTCCGTCTGAAAAAAGGTTTAGTGCATCACGTTTTGTCCGGTCAACGCACTCATCAAGTCATCGCCTATCAGGACGGGCAATTCGCTCTTGTGCATCCACAACACCAACAATACCAACACTTTGGCGGTATCGAGGGTAATTTCGTCCGATGGAATGTGCATCAGAGCGTGAATGACGATTTCGCGTTGCTCATAAGTAATTGCGTGTTCGGTAACCAAATATTGCATCAAGCCCATGACTTCCTGCGGCAGGTTTTCAGCTTCTTCACGACAGAATACGCGCAGGGAGTCGCTGTTAAACGGCTCGGCATAGAATTCGGACGTATTGAACAAGACTTCCATCATCATCAATGTATTGCCGATTTCCGTAGCATCAAAACCCGCATCTTCCAAGAGGCGACCCAAGTCCTCCGGAGGCGGACAATTGTCGAAATCTTGGAAGTGTTCGATTAAATAGGCAATGACTTCGGTCATGCTGGTTCCTTAAATATAGATAATTTATGCTTTGACACGCTGATAACGGCCGCCCGGTAAGGCGGCAACGATACCGTCAAGTTCGTATTCCAAAAGCTGTGCGTACACGTCTGCCGCTGCCGTATTAGTTTGTTGCGCTAAAATATCGGGGTGTATCGGGTCGTAACCCATTGCTTCCAATAAAGCGCTTGTTGATGGGGCGGCAGATAGGTTTTCAGACGGCCTTTGCGGTTCATCCGCTATTGTTTTTTGTTGCAGATGTTTGGTTTGATCGTTTTTCAGTTTTACCGTCTTATTTATAGAATATGATGGAACAGGCGTATTTTGCAATAGCTGCGGACACTCATGGAGAATATCGTCCAGACATTCCACCAGTTTTGCCCCGTCTTTAATCAGCTTGTGACAGCCTTTACTGTGCGGATTGTCTATCGAACCGGGCACCGCCATCACTTCGCGCCCCATCTCCGCCGCCAGCTTGGCGGTAATCAATGAGCCGGATTCCAATGCCGCCTCAACCACCAATGTCAGCTGCGATAACGCGGCAATCAGACGGTTGCGGCGCGGAAAATTGCCTGCAAACGGACGCGTGTCTAAAGGGAACTCGCTGACAATCAATCCTTTTTCAGCAATTTCATAAGCAAGGTTTTTATTGGACGGCGGATAAATGCGGTCTATACCGGTTCCCCAGACGGCAATGGTACCGCCATCTGCCTGCAATGCGCCTTGATGGGCGGCGGTATCGATACCCGAAGCCATACCCGATACGACGGGAATGCCTTTTTCACTCAATGCCCTGCCGAAATCTTTGGCAATCCGCATTGCCTGCGGCGTGGCATGGCGACTGCCGACAATCGCGGCAGACGGTGTGTGCAGCAACCCTGCATTGCCGCGTAAAAACAAGACCGGCGGCGCGGTAATGCCTTGTGTCAGCATTTCGGGGAAATCATCATCTTGCAGCAGCAACAGACGGCAACCGTCCTGCATTTCCCATTGTAAAGCGGCTTCGGCAGACTGCTGCGCCAAAGCCCGTTTGTCCGCATTACTCCATGACTCGGCAGCCTGTTTATGGCGCACCAACGCGGCTATTCTATCTGCCGGCGCATTCAAGGCAGCTTGTGCACTACCGAATTGCTGCAACAGTACCAAAAAACTTTCTGCGCCGATATAGGGCGTAAATGCCAGTTGCAACCAAGCAAAACGCTCGTTTTCCGTCATCAATCTGTTCCCTTTTCATAATGTTTTTTTCAGACGGCCTGAAGTAAATCAAGGCCGTCTGAAAATTTTATTGATATAAAACTTCTGTCGGCTTAAAAGGCAAAATAACAATGCCTAGCCATATTATTATTTTTATAAAGTATTGCTTGTCTAAGCAAACTGTCAAATGACGATGCCGTCTGAAAAACCTGATGGCTTTCAGACGGCCTCTTTTGTGTTTGAACCGATATTGCGCTTATTCTTCGGATTTGTCGGCGCTGCGGCGCGATACGCTGATACCGAGTTGTTTGAGTTTGCGGTAAAGGTGCGTACGCTCCAAACCGACCTTTTGCGCCACGCGGCTCATATTTTGGCCTTCTTGGGCGATGTGGTACTCAAAGTAGCGGCGCTCGACTTCTTCCCTCAATTCGCGCAAAGGCATATTGAAATTGAAGCCGCCGATGATTTCTGTTGCCGTCGCGTTTTCCTTCTGACCCAAAGCCACGGCAACAGCCTGCTCGTCCACTTCTTTGCCGTCCGACTCCAACATGATGTTTTTCACCGTTTCGGCAAGCTGGTCGTAATTGCCCGGCCAATCGTATTGGCGCAAAACCACCAACGCGCTGTCGCTGAATTTTACCGGCTGGATTTTTTGACTTTCGGCCAAATCGGTCATAATGCGGTTGATTAAAAAGACGATGTCGTCCGGTTGGCTGCGCAAAGAAGGAACATTGATACGCTCTTTCAACAGCTCCGCCAGTCGGCCGGCAACGACGTCATCGGCGCTCTCACCGCGTTTAAAGCCGCATGAAGCGATTACACGGACATTGTAGCGGTCGGCTTTCTCCAGCAAGAAAGCAATGCCGTTTTGGATATTTTTGCTGTAACGGGCAATATCGCCAACATACAAAATGCCGCCTGATGCCTTTTGCAACAGCTCCATCGGCGTATCGACAATGTGTTCGACACGGTCGGTTGCCACCCAAGGCGTACCGCTTTTGTGCAGATAGCGGGCGACAATCTCAAACGGCGAGCCTGCCTCACCGGCCAACAACAGCGGGCGGTTGTGTTTGGCGGCCGCTTCAATGCTGCCGTTCATTTCTTGAATGACGGAGCTGTTGCCCAGTTTGTCCAAAGTCATGCCGGAGGCCGTCTGAACTTCGCCATGTTTCAAGGCGCGTTCTACTGCGGACAAGAGTTTTTGCAGGGCAATCGGTTTTTCCAGAAAATCAAGCGCGCCGATTTTGGTGGCTTCAACCGCGGTGTCAATACTGGCATGGCCGCTCATCATCACCACAGGCATATTGAGTTGGCCGTTTTTCGCCCACTCTTTCAACAAAGTGATGCCGTCGCAATCGGGCATCCAAATGTCCAGCAATACCATGGCCGGACGCGTTTGATAACGCAATTGGCGCGCTTCTTCGGCATTTTCAGCCAAAGTAACGGTATAGCCTTCGTCTTGAAGGATTTCGGAGAGCAGGTCGCGGATGCCTACTTCATCATCTACAATCAAAATATCACTGCTTCGCATAAGTTTCTGCCATTTCTGGTAAAGCCATTTTGACACACGCACCGCCGCTGTTCTGATTGCTCAGGCTGATGCGGCCGCCATGCTCCTCGATAATTTTTTTCACAACGGGCAAACCCAGCCCCGTTCCTGTCGGTTTGTCGGTAACGTACGGCTCAAAAGCATTGTGCAGCATTTCTTTGCTGAAACTTTTGCCGTTGTTGCAGACGGTCAGGAAAACCTGTCCGCCTTCGCGCCCTGTTTCGACGTTTACTTGCGGCGCTTCGTCCGACTCCGCCGCTTCTGCGGCATTCTTAAATAGGTTATGCAACACTTGGCGCATCGCCGTCGTATCGGCGGCAATCGGCAGAGCATCCGTGTTGAGCCGTGCATTAAATTTGCACGCGCCGGCCTCATATAATACCAATACTTCCGACACCAAACCGTTTAAATCTTGTTTTTCTAAATTCAGAGACGGCGCACGCGCATAATTGCGGAATGCTTCGACCATTTCTTTCAGCGCGGCAACCTGTTTGACGATGGTATCGGTTGAACGACTGAGGATTTGGGCGTCTTGTTCATCAAGTTTATCATGCAATTTCCATGCCAATCTCTCGGCAGAAAGCTGGATAGGCGTAAGCGGATTACGGATTTCGTGCGCCAAACGTTTCGCTACTTCGCCCCATGCGGCCTCTTTTTGCGCCCGCATCAAGACGGTAATGTCATCAATCACCATCACCACGCCGTTATCGTTATCCTCCGGCAGGATGGTGGCCTTGCCCAATAAGATTCGGGCATCATCGGGCGCGGCATATTCGACTTGGACGGGTTTGTCGCTGTCGGCGGTTTCATTAATGGCGGCAAACACATCGGCCAACAGAGTTTGCTGCGGCGATTTGCCGTGCCATTGATGCCAGTTGCTGCCCCACAAAGACACCAGCGAAACGCCCAAAATCTGTTCGGCGGCTTTGTTAAAGGTTTTCAGACGGCCATCGGCATCCAAAGTAATCACGCCAGTGGTCAAACTTTCCAACACGCATTCCAAATAATGGCGTGCGGCTTCTTCGCGCAAACGGTTGCGCTCGTCCGCCTCTTTGGCAATCGATAATTGCTCGGTCATGTGGTTGAACAACTGGGTCAAACGGCCGAACTCGTCATTGCGGAATACCGGCCGGGTCTGGCTGAAGTCGCCCTGAGCCACCGCCCGCGCGCCCTCTGCCAACGACAACACCGGTGCCACAAAACGGCGGGCAAAATACAAAGCCATCACCAGCGCCAAAAAGATGGCCAACAATGTCGCGACCAAAAGCGTGGACAGGAAAAAGGTTTGCAGGCCTTTTTTGGTATAACTCAGCTCGGCGTATTTGGCACGGGCCGCTTCAATCAGCGTCGCGTCTTGGGCAACATCTTTCGGAATCGGCTGCCGGAAAAACAGCGCATAATCCTGATTTTTATGCGTACCGATCAGCATCCAGCCTTGAGCATACAGCACGCCGCCGATGCTTTCCAAGCTGCGTACCGAGCCGGTCTGCTCCAGCTGCTCCCATCCTTCTTTGTTAAGCTCGGGTTGATTTAGTTTCAGGGGATTGATGCTTTTCTCGGCTTTATGGGTAGTCGCGTTGTAAAGCGCCAGCTGGGCAAAGTCGGAAGTAAGCGCGGATTTTGCCAGCGCTTGCCCTAAGTTGCCGTCCAGCGAAGCGGCGCTGATTAAGTCGATTTGCACCGGCGTGGCGTTGCTGACCGCGTTGTCCACCGCCAAGTTCAGCGCGGATTTGCTCAAATTTAAGCTGCGCTCTAGAGCCTCATGGGTATCGTTGCCAAACCAAGAATTAATCGTACCGTTAATAAACTGGGCGGAAATACCGAACAAAAACACGCCCGGCAATACGGCAACCAAAGTAAACATCCCCGACAGCCGACGCGCAATCTGCGAGCCGAACACGCTTTTGCTGTTGTCGCGCATCAAAAGCACGACATAGCGCACCAACACCGCTGCCAACACCAGCAACAGCAAGCCGCACAAGGCGACAATCCACCAGAAGTAATCGGACA
Organism: Neisseria sp. Marseille-Q5346; assembly: GCF_946902045.1. The sequence continues at coordinate 1,270,850 of NZ_OX336253.1, forward strand.
ATACGTTGCTGCTGCCCGTTGCAACAGTCAGACCGTACAACAAAACAACGGCGAATACGGCGGCAATCAGAAGAAAGCGGCGCATGGTTTACTCCTGCACGACCGACAAGGATTTCCAACCGGAATCCAAATGCCAGTTTTTAGAAGTCAGGGCATTGATTTGGAACGGTTTGGGCAGCTTGGCGGTTGTCAGCAGCAGGCGGATTTCAGCCTTCGTGTCTTTGGCGGCCACATCACTCAGCGCGCCCTTGGACAAAACCTTCCAATTCGCGACCGCGCCCACTGCGCGCAAGGCAGTCTCAAGCGTATCGTACTCGGTAGAAAACGTACCGACGGTAACGCGATAACGATTGGTCAGCGGATGGAAGGACAATTTGTATTGAATCGTGCTGTCGTTGTTGAGCAGCTGGTCAAACTTGAATTTATAAGACGACATAGACGGCGCTGACAGCTGCCAACTCAAATTGAAATGCAGGGGGACGCCCTGTTTAAGTGCTTCTTTGAGCTGGTCGGGCAGGTCGGTGCGGAAACGGCTGCTGACGGAAAGCTGTCCGGCATGGGTCAGCTTTGCCTCGGCACGGGTCGCACTGATGCCCTCGCCCGCCGCATTCAACGACACGGCGAGCAAGAGCGGTACAATCAGCGTTTTACTGCTTTTTAATAAGCGCGTAATAAAAGCCATCTTGATGTTTGTTCGGTAAAAGCACATGCGATTCGATCAACTCGGCATCGGCATGGCGGTTAAGGAATTTTTGCAACTGACCGTCGTTTTCTTCGACAAAGACCGAGCAGGTAGCCAGCAACATCCTGCCGTTTTTCGTCAGGGTCTGCCACAGCGCGTCTAATAATGCTTCCTGTTGGCGTGCGGTTTTGACGGCATCGGTCGGCCGGCGCAGCCATTTTACGTCAGGATTGCGGCGCGCTACGCCCGAAGCGGTACACGGCACATCGGCCAAGACAGCGTCAAAGGCCTTGCCATCATACCACGCTGTCAAGTCCTGCGCATCGGCACAAGCCAAAGAGGCCGTTTGAAAGCCTAAACGGTCAAGATTGCTCTTCACCCTGTTCAGACGGCCTTCGTCTATATCCAAAGCGGTAACATGACAATCTGCCAGTTCCAAGATATGGCCTGTCTTGCCACCCGGTGCCGCACAGGCATCGAGAATGCGTTCGCCGTCTTTCGGGTTCAACAAATAGGCAGCACGTTGCGCACCAAAATCCTGCACAGACACCAGGCCGGCTGAAAAACCGGGCAGGCGGCTTACCGGCACGGCTTCTTCCAACATTACGGCGTATTCGTCCAACGCCTTAGCCGCAATACCTTCCGCAGCCAGTTTTTCCAAATAGCTTTCGGCATTGCCGTGTCGACGGTTGACGCGCAAAGTCATCGGCGGATGCAATTGCAGCGCGGTGGTAATGTTGTGCCAATGTTTCGGATAATGGTTTCTCAAGTAAGCCACCCACCACAGCGGCAAATTATGTTTCGCCACATCGTCTTTTTTACAGGAAGCCTCGAGCTTGTCGCGTTCACGCAAAAAGCGGCGCAAAATCGCATTGGCAAACGAGCGGAACTGGCCGCGGCCGATTTTGGCAATGCTTTCCACCGCTTCATTAACCACGGCATGAGGCGCATTGCGCGTGTAATGCAGTTGGTACATCGCCGCCAAAAGCAGGCTTTCAAGCTGCGGATTGTCAATCGGCTTCTTCAGCATTTGACCAAGCATATACTTCAAACTGCCCAAATAACGCTGACAACCGTAGGCAATATCCTGCAACGCGCCGTTTTCCTGCGCCGTCAACTGCGGATGCGCCGTGCGGATTTCCACCAAAACATCCTGAAGATTGCGCCCTTCGGCAACCGCGGCAACGCTGTCGGCGGCCAGTTTTTGGGCGAGGGACATACTCATATTTTTGCTTTCTGATTTATATTTGATTTCAAGTGTTCGGCGGATTTCAGACGGCCTGTTCGGCAGCCAGCAATACCTGATAATATTCGGCATCTGTTTTGGAAAAACAGCAAAAGATGATTTTTTCCACTGCCGGACATTGCGGCAGGGTTTGCTTCAAACTCTCCAAAGCGATACGCGCGGCGGCTTCGGCCGGGAAGCGGTACACACCGGTGCTGATGCACGGAAAGGCGATGCTGTGAAGCTCGTGTTTCTGGGCAAGCAGCAAAGAATTGGCATAGGATTGTGCCAATTTGGCCTCTTCATTTTGTTGTCCGCCAAACCATACCGGCCCGACCGTGTGGATGACAAAACGTGCAGGCAAACGGTAGCCTTGGGTTATTTTGGCTTCGCCTGTGCGGCAACCGCCCAAAGTGCGGCACTCGTCCAGCAGCTCTTTGCCTGCGGCGCAGTGTATCGCACCGTCTACGCCGCCACCGCCCAACAGCGATGAATTGGCAGCATTGACAATCGCATCGACTGCCAATCGGGTAATATCACCTTCGACCACTTCAAAAACAGCCATTGTCTTCTTTCCTCTACGTTGATTTCCAGCCTGTTACAAAACCGTCCCGACTTCAATCGTCCGCCCTGCCGCAAATGCCTGTATGCTCATGCGTTTGCTGCCGGAAGGCTGCAATTCGGTGATGTTCAGCGCGTTTTCACCGCACGCCACCAGCAGGCCGTCTGAAGTGCAAGACAACACCTCGCCTGCCTTACCCTGTTTGGCCACGACTTCGGCACGCCAGATTTTCATCGGTTTGCCTTGATACTCGACCCACGCGGCAGGTACGGGGTTAAAGGCACGGATTTTGCGCTCAATCACAGCCGCGCTTTCATTCCAATCGATACGCGCCTCTTCTTTGCTTAATTTTTGGGCGTAGGTAACGCCTTCTTCAGGCTGTTTGACCGCATTCAGACGGCCTTCTGCCTGCAAACGCTGCAAGTCGGCAACAATCGCTTCCGCACCCAAACCCATAAGCGCGTCATGCACTTCGTTGGCGGTATCCGTAGGCTGGATGGCGTAGCGGTGTTCGCTGACTACATCGCCGGTGTCCAAACCGATGTCCATCTGCATGATGCACACACCGGTTTCGGCATCGCCGGCTTCAATCGCACGTTGAATCGGTGCCGCGCCGCGCCAACGGGGCAACAGCGAAGCGTGGATATTGAGGCAGCCGTATTTGGGCGTATCCAACACTTCCTGCGGCAAAATCAAACCATACGCGGCCACTACCATCACATCCGCGCCCGTATCTTTAAGCATTTGCAGGGCTTCGGCGTTATTGCGCAACTTTTCCGGCTGCGCCACGGTCAAACCCAATTCCAAGGCAGCCTGTTTGACCGGCGATGAGGTCAGCTGCATGCCGCGGCCTTTGGGGCGGTCGGGTTGGGTCAACACCAGCGGAATTTCAAAACCTGCGGCGGCAATGGCTTTCAAGGCGGCGGCGGCAAAATCGGGCGTACCGGCAAAGATGACTTTCATGTTGTGTCCTTGTGGAAATGGTTTGAATGGCGCATTAGGCAAACTGTTTCAGCTGAAAAGGCCGTCTGAAAGATTGAAACCCGAAGTCTGCCTTCTGTTTTGTCTTTTCAGACGGCCTTTAAGCGATGCGCAGGTCAGATGGTGTGTTTCTGACGTTTTTTCAGTTTGGTTTTGATGCGGCCTTGTTTCAGCTGCGACAGGTGTTCGACAAACACGATGCCCATCAGGTGGTCCAATTCGTGCTGCACGCAGATTGCCAGCAGGCCGTCTGCTTCCAGCGTGAATGTCTCGCCTTTTTCGTTCAAGGCTTCAACTTTGACACGCTCGGCACGGGTTACGGTATCGTAAATGCCCGGCACGGACAGGCAGCCTTCTTCATAAGTTGTCTCGCCGTCTTTTTCGACAATGACGGGATTGATGAACACGCGCGGCTCGCTGTGGTCTTCGGTCAAATCCATCACGACGATGCGCTCGTGTACATCGACCTGAGTGGCAGCCAAACCGATACCGCGTGCTTCGTACATGGTTTCAAACATATCGGCAACCAATGTCTGGATGCGCTCGTCGATTTTTTCAACAGGTTTGGCGACCGTGTGCAAACGCTCGTCAGGGTATTGGAGGATGTTCAGTAAAGCCATAATATTCTCGTTTTATAAAACTGATGTGTGATTTTCATACAGATTTGGCTTCCGCCGCCACAATCTCCTGTCATGACAGCAACATTCAATGCTAAAATAACGCCGAAAAATGTTAAGATAGCGCGACGGAGGCCGTTCGTTATCGTATTGATGAATGGGCGGCAGTTTCGCAAACTCCAGCCTTCTCTGTTTATCATCTGAAGACAAACCGAATCGATTTCAAGGGGAACGGTTATGCAACAACGTATTATAACCCTGCTTTGCATGGCAGGCATGGCTATTTCTGCCCACACTCAGGCAGCTTCTTTAAAAATCCGCCCCAATGCGCCGCAACGCTACGTCGTTAAAAACGGCGATACCTTGTGGGGTATTTCCGGCAAATATCTGTACAGCCCATGGCAATGGAACCGCCTTTGGGGTGCCAACCGCAACGCCATCCGCAATCCGCATCTGATTTATCCGGGTCAGGTGTTGGTTTTACGCTACGTCAACGGCCAGCCGCGCTTGGGTTTTGAACACGCTCAAACCCGTTCAGACGGCATTCCTGTGATCAAACTGCATCCGCGCGTACGCGAAACTTCCGGCTACGGCATTCCGACCGTCAACGTCAACCTCTACCGTATGTTCATGAAACATCCGCAGATTATCGCTCCGGAAGAAACCGCCAACGCGCCGCGCCTGATTGCAGGCCCCGACAACCGCGTCCTCTACACGCAAGGCAACCGTGTGTACGCATACGGCCTGACCGAACCCGGCCGCTACCTGACCTACCGCATCAATAAAAACATCACCGATCCGGAAACCGGCAAATTCCTCGGCCAAGAAGTTGTGTTCAGCGGCATCGCCAACACGCTGCCTTACACCGACTCCGCCTTGGAAAACCGCACCCGCGCTTCTGACGAAAAACTCAAAAGCAACGAGTATTACACCCAAGTCAACAAAGCCATGAAGCTGCGCACCCAATCTGCGCAACCTTTGGTTATCGAAGAAGCCGTTTCCGAAATCCGCAAAGATGACTATCTGCTGAAACTGCCAGAAGGCCTCGACAGCTTCAATGTGATGCCTCACGCCCCTGCCCGTCCGATTCAGGCCAAAGTCGTTTCCATCTTCGACGGCGTGGGCGAAGCCGGCCAGTTCCAAACCATTACTTTGGATAAAGGCGAACTCGACGGCCTGGACAAAGGCACTGTGGTCAGCCTCTACAAACGCGGCCGCCAAGTCCGTGTGAATCTGTCCAACAACCTGATTCGCAAGCCGAAAGACAAAGATACGGTTGAATTGGTTTCCATTCCGGCGGAAGAAATCGGTTTGGCAATGGTGTACCGCACATCCGACCATCTGGCCTCAGCCATTATTTTGGAAAGCCTGAACAGCGTTTCCATCGGCGATACTGCCTCCGAACCCGGCCGCGATTTGGACAATATGGCTGATGAAAAAACCATGGACAAACCGGCCGAAGACGAACAAGAAAGAGAAATCGAACTGGAAGTCCGCAGCTGATTAAGCTTTCTTAGCAGCGATTCGGTAAATAAAGGCCGTCTGAAAACCTGTTTTTCAGACGGCCTTTTGATTTCCGCCCATAAATAAAATTGGTAACGCGTTGTTTAAAGCGCAAACAATATTTCATGTCTTCAGCTATTTATCGGCTATCCCCTTTTCCATTTGTCTTTCTGCTCTGCCATTCAAATCAGAAATATGAAAAGCCCAATACGCCATTTATTGCCTATTGATTGCTCCATCTGTTTCTTCCAATCAAAAAGGCCGTCTGAAATCTTCAGACGGCCTTTTTATCCACAACTCAAATCCGATTATTTGAATTTGTAAGTGTATTGCAAGCCCAAGATGTCCGCTTTGTTTTTGAAGCGGGCAGAGGATGCACCGCGGCTGTCTACGTCGTTGCCGCTGGCTTTGCCGGCGCGGTAAACCGTGTCATTGATGTGGATATGGCTGTACGCCGCATCGATAACATGGTTTTTACCCAGTTGATATTTAGCACCGACGGAGAACCAGATACGGTTGCCATCAGGCAAGCTGTTCATGCGGTCTTCGGCGCTTTTAACCGGTGATTTGTCGAAAGCGATACCGGCACGCAGTTGCAATGGTTCGGTAACTTGGTAAGAGCCGCCGAATGCAACTTTATAAGTGTTGCGCCAGTTAGGCGTGATGACAGTACGGCCAGATTGGCCGTTGACAACTTTTTTGGTGTTTTCAAACACCAGCTCGGCTTTGTTGAAGCGGCTGTGGCGCGTCCAAGTCACATCGCCGAACAGGTTGGTTTTGTCGGTGGCGCGGTACATACCATGAACAGACAAAGACTCAGGCGTGACGATTTTTACGCTGGCTTTTTCGTTCGGTACATAACCGAGTGCGGCCATTGCACCAGAATCCCATGCCTGTTTCACCGCTGCACCGTCTGCCGCCCATTCTGCAGTGCCTTCAAGCGTGTGTGAAACTTTGGAACGATAGTTCACACCCACGCGCGCGCGGTCGTTAATGTCCCACATCCACGCCAGTTGGTAGCCGAAGCCCCAATCGCTGCCTTTGACATCGGCGTGTCCGTCAGCCTGAATGGCGGCGGCAATGGCTGCATCCGGTTTGCCGGAGGCTTTTGCCACTGCTTTTTGCTTGATACCCCAGTCGGCATATTTGCGCAGTTCGGCGGAAGTATGTTGGGCAATAATACCTGCGCCGAAGGAATGGCGGTCGTTGAGTTTCCACGCAACTACCGGCTCGATAGCGATGGTGGTCAAACCCAGTTTGTTGATGTTGTGGCGCAAGACGGAATCTTTTTCGTATTCGGTTGCAGAGCCGAAGGGGACGTACACGCCCAAACCCAAAGTCACATCGTCGCTGGCTTTGTATGCGCCATAGACGTGCGGAGCAACGGTGGTTTTGGTGATTTTGCCGCTTTTCGAACCTTGGACGGGAATGCCGGTAAAGTCGGTGGCAGAATCCGCTTCATAACGAATGCTGGGCAGCACGATGTTGGCGTTGACGGAAATTTGGCTGCTGTCGAGTTTGCTCAAACCGGCCGGATTGTAGAAAATGGTTGATGCATCGGCGGCTTCGGCGGCGGCGGCGTTGGCCGTGCCTTGTGCGTTAACGGATTGTGTGCCGAAGTGGTAGCCGGAGGCTTGGACGGCGGTAGATAACAGTGCTGCGCTTAAAATAAATGCTGTTTTTTTCAGATTGAAATGAATCATTTTGGTTTACCGTGAAAGTAGCGGACAAAGAAAAAGGCCGTCTGAAACGTCCTTTATTGATTTAGTATAGGCACTCAATTCTATACTACATCATTATTTTTGCCTAATCTTTTCTTTTTTTACACAAAAAAAGCAGGCTGAAACAGCCTGCTTTTCCAATCATAGGATCACTGCAATTATTTGACCTGCAACACTTCCAGCGTATTGGTCGAACCGGATTCGCGCATTTGCGAACCGCTGGTGATGATGTATTGGTCGCCGCTTTGGAGGATTTTGTGTTCTACCAGCATGGCTTCCACTTCGTTCAGCGCGGTATCGTGGTCGGTACTGGTTGCCAAAATCAACGGACGCACGCCGCGGTACATCGCCATGCGGCGTTGTGCTGAAACACTCGGTGTCAGGGCAAAAATCGGCAGGGTGATGTTGTGGCGGCTGACTTCGAAGGCGGTCGAACCGCTTTCAGTCAGGGCAACGATGGCTTTGGCGTGAACTGCTCGCGCCACGCTGACCGCACCGCCGGCAATCGCCAAGTTGGTGCTGACGGCTTCGGGATACTCGACCTGTTCGGCAACGCCGTTGAGTGAATCTTGTTCTTTTTCCGCAGCCGCACAAATAATCGCCATTTGGCTGACGGTTTCAAACGGATACGCGCCGACGGCGGTTTCGGCGGAACACATCACCGCATCGGTACCGTCCAATACTGCGTTGGCCACGTCGCTGACTTCCGCGCGGGTCGGTACAGGGTTGGTAATCATCGATTCCATCATTTGGGTTGCAGTAATACTGAAGCGGCGCAACTCACGGGCACGGCGGATCATGCGTTTTTGCAGTGCGGGTACGGCGGCATGGCCGACTTCCACTGCCAAGTCGCCGCGGGCAACCATAATACCGTCGCTGGCAAGGATGATTTCGTCCAGGTTTTCAATGGCTTCTACGCGCTCGATTTTGGAAACCAAACCGGGGCGTACGGCAGTGCTGCCTTTCATTTCTTCTTCGACTTTGGCGCGTGCGATGTGCAAATCTTCGGCAGATTTCACAAAGCTGATGGCCAAGTAGTCGCAACCGATGGCAATCGCCGTTTTCAGGTCGCGGAAGTCTTTTTCGGTCAACGCACCGGCAGACAGACCGCCGCCGCGTTTATTGATACCTTTGTTACTTTTCAGCACATGGCTGTTTTCTACTCTTGTAATAATCTTACTTTCTTCAACCGCTTCAACGGTCAAAGTCAACAGGCCGTCGTCCAGCCACAAAACATCGCCGGCAGCGACGTCATTGGGCAAATCGCGGTAGTCCAGGCCAACCGCTTCACGTGTGCCTTCGCCTTCAAGTGCGGCATCCAAAATCAAGGTTTCACCCTTATTTAGCTCGATGCTGCCGCCTGCAATTTTGCCCACGCGGATTTTAGGCCCTTGCAAGTCGGCAAGAATGGCGATTTCCTGACCCGCACGTTTCGCGGCTTCGCGTACGATACGGGCATTTTCTTCATGAAACTCCGGCGTACCGTGGCTGAAATTGAAACGGACGACATTAAGGCCGCCGACACGGATCATGTCTTCCAACAATTGCACATTATTGCTGCCCGGACCCAATGTGGCGACAATTTTGGTATTGTGACTGATACGGGTTAAATCACGTTGCAATTCGCTCATGTAAACGTCCTTTCCTGTTGATTCCACGTTTGATAATGAAGAAGATTGTACTCTTAATGCAATAATGTTGGCGTAAAATTACATAATTTTCTGACTTAAACTAAATTTATTTTTGCATTAACCTACTTTTCTATCGGATACAATACACTCTCACGTCGTCATTTTTGATTTTCAGACGGCCTCCCTCATACTAATAGAATACTCAACTGATCCATGAAACGTTTTTTGACTCCGCTACCCATCGGCATCGTTTTGGCCGACCTGATCTACGGTTTCGTACTTAATGTCATGCAAGGCTTAAATTTGCAACAAACCGCAGCCAACCAGTCCGGTACAATTTCCGTTACGCCCGACATTGCCTTCAACAGCCTGCAAATCGTCGCCAACGGCGGCATGGTCTGCATCATCGGCTTCGGTTTGATTGTCTTATTCCAACTCAACCGAGCTGTATTACGCCAACAAATCCTGCCCATCGGCATTTTCCGAACCCTCGGTCTGTTGGCTGTTTTGGCATTCAGCATTTCGTCTTTGTGGGAATGGTTGCATGCCGCTTTGTCGCTGCTTTCCGGGCACAACGTTTTAAACTTCAGCAACCCGCGTTATCTGGTTACCGCAGCCTGCATGCCCATCATCGCTTTCTTGTGCATCTTGCGCCTGTACAATTGGTATCGCTTACATCGGACTGTAGCCACTGACGACACCGTCACGCCCCTCTAATCAAGCTGCAAAAAGGCCGTCTGAAACAGGAAAACCTATTTCAGACGGCCTTGTCATTGTATATCTCAACGTTGATGGCTGGTTTCTACACCGGCCTTAATCTCACCATACATTTGCGAGCTGCCTCCGCTGCCCGATGCGCAGGCCGCCAAGCTCAGTGTCAAAACAACCGCAGTCAAAATCTTCAACATTGGATTCCCTCTTTCTACAAAAATTATTTCGGATCACAACGGAAATGGTAAGCGCAAATTTCGAATCCGTTTTTGAAGTAGAGACGATGCGCACCTGCACGGTCATGGTTAACATGGACATTCAGATGGATTTTGGTCGCGCCAGTTTCCGCACCGATTTTGCGTACTTCTTCCAACAAGCGAGAAGCATAGCCTTTTTGGCGGCATTGCGGCATGGTTACGAGATCATCAATATGGATATGGTAACCGCTGGCCAAGTTATGTGCAGTATGGAAACCGCATACGGCCACGGCATTTTGTTTGCCTTCTTCAAAAATACCCAACAGGCGGTAGCCGGTTTTGCGCTGGTGCTCGTTGATTTGTTCGACGAAACGGTGAATATCAGTCAAAGAAGAACGCAAAATGCTCAGTGCCGCAAAAGCAGTCGCGGTTTCTTCCGGCGGAATTTCACGCAATACGCCGACCACAGGAGCGGCAGCTTGAGGCTCAGGCTGCGCATTGGCCGCCTCCGCACGCTCGGCGGCATGTTTTTCTTCAATCGCCTGCGCTAACAAAACGCGCTCGACCGGCACTTCGCCCTGCTGTTTGCTCTCTTGCTCTTTAAGCAAGGCTTTGCAGTCAATCACGCGCAAATCATTATCCGCCGCAAAGTCCATCAAGAAACGGAACATTTGCGGATTGTCTTCTTCCAACTTTTTATCGACCGCTACACAACGGACATTGTCCACCAAAATCGGGCGCACCCAATTCGAATAGGAAAGGCGGTTGTCTTTAGTAAAGGAGGACAAAATACCGCACAGGCGCTCCGCCCAGTCGCTTGGTCGGAAAATCTTGCCTTTGCTGGTTGTACCATGGATCACAACTTCATAAGGATTACACACTAACATAAGCAGCTTCCTGAAAGTAAATGGCTGAAGGAATATTTCGCCAGTGCCAACATCAGAAAAAGTTCCGATACATAGCAACAGATGATTGAAAAAATATCAGTAAGGTTTTGAAATACGACAATGACGAGACGGCTTGCCGATCCTGACAATCCGTTTCGAATTCTTTGATTATTATACCCGATACGCCTCTTTTTCTTCAAAAATCATTTGAAAAATAACAACAGGCCGTCTGAAAACAAGTATTTCGGTTTCAGACGGCCTGCATATTTTGAATATCAATACAACAATTTCTTGCGGGGCTTTTGCTCGCCGCTGGATTTAATTTCTGACAAATTGAAATTCAATATGCTCAAGTCCAAAACGCTTTCAGAAGTGCATTGATCACCAAAGGCATTTTCATAAGTGGCCTTCAGTTTCAACACGCCGCCAAATGTCTGATCTGGCAATTCGGCAGCCAGCGCAAACATGCTTGCAAACACGCCGCCATACAATTCGCCCGATGCCAGCATATCCACACCGCCGGAAAACATCTCCAAGCGCATCACTGCATCGGCAATCAGCTTGCTCGGCAAGTGATCCGGCAAAGGCTCTGCCTCAAAACGCACATTCTTCGCCAAGCCCTTACCGCTATTGCGGACAACCAAAACCAATAAATCCGTTTGTCCATCAGAACGTTGCAACGTCGCATGCAAAACAGGATGAATGCTCTCTTTTTGAATCAGCTGCTCACGGTGCAACATCTTGCTTTTTGCTTTGGATCGCGCAGAGACGACAGCCCAAATCAACCAAACAAATGCAACGGCAGAAATGGCAGTGACCAAAAGGGGAAGGTTGGTCAAATAGGCTTGCTGATTAAACCAAACTTGTGCTGCCAAAAATCCGGCAAAGAAAATTAAAACGTATAAGATTGGGGCAAACCGGCTTTGTATGGATGAGTGCATAAGTTTTCCTACATTTCGTGTCGTGTTATAAAAAATAATGCCTTTTGAGCAAATGATGTCATCAACTCAGAGGGCATTATTTTAACGTAATTTTAACGCAATTTGCTTAATATCTTGCTTTTTATGAAACTGATGTACCAAGCAGACAACTCAAACCGCACAGCCGTGTTTTCAGACGGCCTGAGATTTTTATCAGGCTTCGGCAACCGAATCACGCGAGAAGTTTTTTTCGCAATAATGGCATTTCAAACGCGTCTGACCATTATGTGAACGGACATAAAAACGGCTGATGACCGGCTCTCCATGACTGGCACAATTGGTATTCGGGCAGCGGAATACTTCCGAAATTTCGTCCGGCAATGACAAATGCTGTTTGTCGATCACTTTAAACTGATCAATTTTGTTTACTACTGCTTCAGGGGCAAATAAAGCCAAACGGTTGGCCGCATTGGCATCCAACCATACGCCGCTGACTTTGATAATGTCTTTGCTTCCCTGCGTTTTGCTGGGCAAATTAAAGCCGACCGTAACCGCACTGCCATAATGCAGCAACTTAAACTGCCTTAAAATAGCCAAGCCTTTACCGGCAGGAATATGGTCAATTACCGTACCTTGTTCGATCGCTTCAACGCTGAGTTTTGAGTTTTCCATCTTTCGCTCCTTAAACTTCTTCGTTCAATACCAAAGACAAAATCGCCATCCGTGCATACATGCCGTTGGTTGCCTGTTCAAAATAATAGGCATGAGGCGTTTTATCCACATCCGGATGAATTTCATCTACCCTCGGTAAAGGATGCAAGACGCGCAAATTAGGTTTGGCGTTTGCCAACATCGGCGCATCAAGATTGAATTTACCCTGAATTTTGGCAAATTCCTGCTCATCAAAACGTTCGCGCTGAACACGGGTCATGTACAAAATATCCGCCCATTCGACCGCTTCTTCCAAACTGGACAAAACTTGGTAAGGGCAACCGGCCTCCTCCAGCTCTTCAGTAATATAGTCCGGCATCGCCAAGCTGGGAGGGGATACAAATGCAAACTCACAACCCCAACGCTTCAATGCCTGACACAATGAGTGTACCGTACGGCCATATTTCAAATCACCGTCCATCGCAATCTTCAAATTGCTCAAACTACCTTGTGTTTCATAAATCGTTACCAAATCCAAAAGCGTCTGGCTCGGATGTTGGTTGGTACCATCGCCGGCATTAATCACAGGTACGCTCGAAAACTCGGCCGCCACACGGGCCGCACCGTCTTTAGGGTGTCGCTGAATAATCGCATCCGTATAGCTGGAAATAATCCTCGCAGTATCTGCAAGCGTTTCACCCTTTTTCGCGCTGGTATTGGCACCATCGGAAAAACCGATAACTTTTCCACCCAAACGCTGTACCGCCGTTTCAAAAGACAAACGCGTACGGGTGGACGGTTCAAAAAAGCACGAACCAATCAATTTGCCTTCAAGCAAATCTTCACGAGGCTGCTTTTTCAACTTCAAGGCCGTCTGAAGCAGTAATTCGAGCTGCTCCGTCGTCAAATCTGAAATTGAAATAATATGTTGCCGATAAAGCGGATTAGGCATGACCATTCCTTCCCATAAAAAAGCCCGCAACAGGCGGGCGTTTCAAGCAAACCGATTCCATCGTTGTCCGGCATGATTCCCACCGGACAGTCTCAACCATGTTTCTACCACACCCATGAAATCCCCCGCATTATCTCATATTTAACAGACGGCCGCTTCTTTCAAGTTTTCAGACGGCCTGAGGCATTTACAAAATAGTCCCGTACTCAACAACAGAAACCCAAACACAGGGATTCAATTGTTTTCAGTTATTACCCAATAAAAGCCCCCACTGGTCCAAACTCTCATTGCCACTGCCCATACAAAGCCGCCCGTCAACCCGAACCGGCAAACGGTTCAGCCTCGGGGCGGCGTATACGGCAGTTAACCGTCAGACTTATTTTTTCACGGCAGGCTGGGCGACCTTAGGCGCAGCAGAAGAAACCGTCGCCTCCGCCTTTAACTTGTTCAGCACCGCATCACCGATACCCTTCACGTTTTTCAGCTCCTCCACCGATTTGAACGCACCGTTCTTCTGACGGTATTCCACAATTGATTTCGCCTTAGCCGGGCCGATACCCGGCAAGGCCTCCAGTTCGGCAGAAGATGCGGTATTGATGTTCACGGCGGCCAAAGAGAATGCTGCACAGACGGCGGCAAATGCACCAAATAAAAATTTCTTCATCAGATTTTTTTCCATAACATATTTGATTGAATCAGTCAGGAAGTCTACCGAATGGTTTTACGGTATTATGTAGCAGTTGCAAAAAGTCTGAAAATTGACTAATTTACTGCATAAATTTGAAATACAAAATTATTTAATGGAAGTGGAAACAAAAATAGCGGTATTTCTACTGCTATTTAAATTTACAAGGATTGATAAGTATAATTCTTTTCCTGCTGTAATCCTAAAAGAAATACTTCATGTGGTGTTGCAATATCATAATTAGAATCAGTAAAAGAAAATTTAGAATTTAATTCATTACTCATTTTATCCTGTTCTAGATCGATTGTTTTAGAAAGCAAGTATTCTAAATCTTGTTGTGTATAGCTCATTATTACCCCTTTTCCTCAATGGATTTAGGTCTTCTGTAACCAAAAACTATAAGAATTTCCTGAGAAAACATTCTCATAAACTCTCTCAAACTATCTCTTAATTGTTCACAATCGTTACACATTTCAATGTTATCACTAAAGTCATCAATTTTTATATTTAGCTCTTCTGTAAGAGTCTTTATACCAATATAACGACCATGAGAATGCCACCGCTTATTATCACCAAGTTTTTCAGCTATATCTCTAGCACGAGCCTCTTTATCTCCTTGAGTTACATCTTCCCTTGATGTTTCCTTTTTAGTCCAATCTTTAAATTTATATTTTACTAACCAAGTTTTTAATAGTGCTTTGGATAACTCGGCAGCCTGTTCATATGATCTAATAGTACCTAAATTCTGATTTTTTAACAACATTAACTCAGCTTGCGTTAGACTACCTTCTTTAGATTTACGTACAAATTCATCTATTTTATCCAGAAAACCTAAAGCTGGAACCCATCTTCCTTCTGGAGTTGGTACTTGTGGATCTATAGGACCTAGAGATGAAGCATAATTCATGTAAATTTTATCACCTGACATTGCCCAAATAGTTCCAGCAGACATTGCTTGATCTAAGATTACAAAATAAACCTCATCATAGAAATATCTAGTTATTTCAACCATTTTTTCTACAGCACTGGCACTACCACCATTTGTAGATAAAAATACCACTAGAGTTGATATCCCATTACTTTTAGCTGTTCTACCATTTTCCTGAACTCTAGTTTTCCAGTAATCTATACTAGACTCATTAATACTTCCCATGTAAGAGATTATATCGCACTCTTTAAAGTATTTTTCGGCAAAGCTACCTAATTGCCAAGCAATAAAGCTAACTGATTGATTACTTAATGTACTCATTACGAAAATGTTTCTATAAAAATTTTTATTGAATTTTAATCGAAAAAGTAGAGATAATCAATTAAACAACATTTGTGGAACAGAAATATAACTGGATATCTACTACTAATTTTATTCTTATTCCAACGGCTTTAACCGCCAAAATCTAAACCCATTTTAGACATTCCCCTTTTACGTAACTTCACCAGTATACGATTCACCACATTATAATGCTCATCCGCCATATCAACAAACTGCGGCATTCCTACCAACTCCAAAGTTTTCTCAGCAATTTCCGCACAAAACATCCGATCTGGATTTTTACGTAGGGCTTGCGTAACTAATCGCATTGTAATCAAAGGTTGGTTCTTTGTTCTTTTAGCTTTAATAGACGTTCGAGCAATTCGTGTTTAGCAGCTTTTGTGCCATAATGGAAAGTCCCTATTGAGTTAAAATTCCAATAGGGATTTTAAGATTCTTAATCGGTTAAATCTTTGTGCAACTGCTACATAATACCGTGGTTCTACTCCACTCTGTAAACACTGTCACATACGCAGATAGGGCAACAGCCCATGCCCATATAAATGCTTACGACATATTAACGCAAATATCGTTTGATTTCAAATATTTCAAACGGTTAACCGTAACTTTCGGTACGTTTGTTCAAGAATCACAACAGGGTAATCATAATCCCCCTATCGCCAAACCGACAGGCATATAAAAAGCCCCCGACATCAGTCGGGGGCTTCGGAATGGGTGTTTGGCGGTGACCTACTTTCACATGGAAGAACCACACTATCATCGGCGCTGAGTCGTTTCACGGTCCTGTTCGGGATGGGAAGGCGTGGGACCAACTCGCTATGGCCGCCAAACTTAAACTGTTACAAATCGGTAAAGCCTTAATCAATATATTCGGTGATGACTGAATCAGTCAGTAAGCTTTTATCTTTTGAAGTTCTTCAAATGATAGAGTCAAGCCTCACGAGCAATTAGTATGGGTTAGCTTCACGCGTTACCGCGCTTCCACACCCCACCTATCAACGTCCTGGTCTCGAACGACTCTTTAGTGTGGTTAAACCACAAGGGAAGTCTCATCTTCAGGCGAGTTTCGCGCTTAGATGCTTTCAGCGCTTATCTCTTCCGAACTTAGCTACCCGGCTATGCAACTGGCGTTACAACCGGTACACCAGAGGTTCGTCCACTCCGGTCCTCTCGTACTAGGAGCAGCCCCCGTCAAACTTCCAACGCCCACTGCAGATAGGGACCAAACTGTCTCACGACGTTTTAAACCCAGCTCACGTACCACTTTAAATGGCGAACAGCCATACCCTTGGGACCGACTACAGCCCCAGGATGTGATGAGCCGACATCGAGGTGCCAAACTCCGCCGTCGATATGAACTCTTGGGCGGAATCAGCCTGTTATCCCCGGAGTACCTTTTATCCGTTGAGCGATGGCCCTTCCATACAGAACCACCGGATCACTATGTCCTGCTTTCGCACCTGCTCGACTTGTCGGTCTCGCAGTTAAGCTACCTTTTGCCATTGCACTATCAGTCCGATTTCCGACCGGACCTAGGTAACCTTCGAACTCCTCCGTTACTCTTTGGGAGGAGACCGCCCCAGTCAAACTGCCTACCATGCACGGTCCCCGACCCGGATTACGGGTCTGGGTTAGAACCTCAAAGACACCAGGGTGGTATTTCAAGGACGGCTCCACAGAGACTGGCGTCTCTGCTTCAAAGCCTCCCACCTATCCTACACAAGTGACTTCAAAGTCCAATGCAAAGCTACAGTAAAGGTTCACGGGGTCTTTCCGTCTAGCAGCGGGTAGATTGCATCTTCACAACCACTTCAACTTCGCTGAGTCTCAGGAGGAGACAGTGTGGCCATCGTTACGCCATTCGTGCGGGTCGGAACTTACCCGACAAGGAATTTCGCTACCTTAGGACCGTTATAGTTACGGCCGCCGTTTACTGGGGCTTCGATCCGATGCTTGCACATCTTCAATTAACCTTCCAGCACCGGGCAGGCGTCACACCCTATACGTCCACTTTCGTGTTAGCAGAGTGCTGTGTTTTTAATAAACAGTCGCAGCCACCTATTCTCTGCGACCCTCCAGGGCTTACGGAGCAAGTCCTTAACCTTAGAGGGCATACCTTCTCCCGAAGTTACGGTATCAATTTGCCGAGTTCCTTCTCCTGAGTTCTCTCAAGCGCCTTAGAATTCTCATCCTGCCCACCTGTGTCGGTTTGCGGTACGGTTCAATTCAAACTGAAGCTTAGTGGCTTTTCCTGGAAGCGTGGTATCGGTTACTTCATGTCCGTAGACAATCGTCATCACTTCTCGGTGTTAAGAAGACCCGGATTTGCCTAAGTCTTCCACCTACCGGCTTAAACAAGCTATTCCAACAGCTTGCTAACCTAACCTTCTCCGTCCCCACATCGCATTTGAATCAAGTACAGGAATATTAACCTGTTTCCCATCGACTACGCATTTCTGCCTCGCCTTAGGGGCCGACTCACCCTACGCCGATGAACGTTGCGTAGGAAACCTTGGGCTTTCGGCGAGCGGGCTTTTCACCCGCTTTATCGCTACTCATGTCAACATTCGCACTTCTGATACCTCCAGCACACTTTACAATGCACCTTCATCGGCCTACAGAACGCTCCCCTACCATGCCAGTAAACTGGCATCCGCAGCTTCGGTTATAGATTTGAGCCCCGTTACATCTTCCGCGCAGGACGACTCGACCAGTGAGCTATTACGCTTTCTTTAAATGATGGCTGCTTCTAAGCCAACATCCTGGCTGTCTGGGCCTTCCCACTTCGTTTACCACTTAATCTATCATTTGGGACCTTAGCTGGCGGTCTGGGTTGTTTCCCTCTTGACAACGGACGTTAGCACCCGCTGTCTGTCTCCCGAGGAACCACTTGATGGTATTCTTAGTTTGCCATGGGTTGGTAAGTTGCAATAACCCCCTAGCCATAACAGTGCTTTACCCCCATCAGTGTCTTGCTCGAGGCACTACCTAAATAGTTTTCGGGGAGAACCAGCTATCTCCGAGTTTGTTTAGCCTTTCACCCCTATCCACAGCTCATCCCCGCATTTTGCAACATGCGTGGGTTCGGTCCTCCAGTACCTGTTACGGCACCTTCAACCTGGCCATGGATAGATCACTCGGTTTCGGGTCTACACCCAGCAACTGTTCGCCCTATTAAGACTCGGTTTCCCTACGCCTCCCCTATTCGGTTAAGCTCGCTACTGAATGTAAGTCGTTGACCCATTATACAAAAGGTACGCAGTCACACCACAAGGGTGCTCCCACTGTTTGTATGCATCAGGTTTCAGGTTCTATTTCACTCCCCTCCCGGGGTTCTTTTCGCCTTTCCCTCACGGTACTGGTTCACTATCGGTCGATGATGAGTATTTAGCCTTGGAGGATGGTCCCCCCATATTCAGACAGGATTTCACGTGTCCCGCCCTACTTTTCGTACGCTTAGTACCACTATTGAGATTTCGAATACGGGACTATCACCCACTATGGTCAAGCTTCCCAGCTTGTTCTTCTATCTCGATAGTTATCACGTACAGGCTCCTCCGCGTTCGCTCGCCACTACTTGCGGAATCTCGGTTGATTTCTTTTCCTCCGGGTACTTAGATGGTTCAGTTCTCCGGGTTCGCTTCGCTTATCCTATGTATTCAGATAAGGATACCTCCTAAGAGGTGGGTTTCCCCATTCGGACATCGCGGGATCATAGCTTTATTGCCAGCTCCCCCACGCTTTTCGCAGGCTTACACGTCCTTCGTCGCCTATCATCGCCAAGGCATCCACCTGATGCACTTATTCACTTGACTCTATCATTTCAAGAACCTCTTTGACTTCGTTTACCTACCCGTTGACTAGGGAAGCAAACTTGAAATTCCTACTTTGATAAAGCTTACTGCTTTGTTGTGTCTTAATCCTGCCTTTTGTGTTTCAGGATTAAGTCGATACAATCATCACCCAAATACTGTGTTTGTTTTCTTTTCTCTTGCGAGAGATTTTTTATCCTTTGCAAAGAACAAAAAATCAAAACAAACTCATTGTCTTTGTTTGTTGATTTCGGCTTTCCAATTTGTTAAAGATCGATGCGTCGATATTTCACTTCGCAAATCAAAATAAGCTGCTAAGTATAGCAGGCTTCCTTTGATTTGTAAAGTTCTTGGTGGAGGCAAACGGGATCGAACCGATGACCCCCTGCTTGCAAAGCAGGTGCTCTACCAACTGAGCTATGCCCCCGTTCTTGGTGGGTCTGGGAGGACTTGAACCTCCGACCCCACGCTTATCAAGCGTGTGCTCTAACCAGCTGAGCTACAAACCCGGATTCTCTTCTTAAGCGAATCTTGTCTTCACTCAAGCTTTTCTCTTCCGCATCTTTATACAGTTTACCGATAAGTGTGAATGCATCAGACCTCTTCTTTCTCTAGAAAGGAGGTGATCCAGCCGCAGGTTCCCCTACGGCTACCTTGTTACGACTTCACCCCAGTCATGAAGCATACCGTGGTAAGCGGGCTCCTTGCGGTTACCCTACCTACTTCTGGTATCCCCCACTCCCATGGTGTGACGGGCGGTGTGTACAAGACCCGGGAACGTATTCACCGCAGTATGCTGACCTGCGATTACTAGCGATTCCGACTTCATGCACTCGAGTTGCAGAGTGCAATCCGGACTACGATCGGTTTTGTGAGATTGGCTCCACCTCGCGGCTTGGCTACCCTCTGTACCGACCATTGTATGACGTGTGAAGCCCTGGTCATAAGGGCCATGAGGACTTGACGTCATCCCCACCTTCCTCCGGCTTGTCACCGGCAGTCTCATTAGAGTGCCCAACTTAATGATGGCAACTAATGACAAGGGTTGCGCTCGTTGCGGGACTTAACCCAACATCTCACGACACGAGCTGACGACAGCCATGCAGCACCTGTGTTACGGCTCCCGAAGGCACTCCTCCGTCTCTGGAGGATTCCGTACATGTCAAGACCAGGTAAGGTTCTTCGCGTTGCATCGAATTAATCCACATCATCCACCGCTTGTGCGGGTCCCCGTCAATTCCTTTGAGTTTTAATCTTGCGACCGTACTCCCCAGGCGGTCAATTTCACGCGTTAGCTACGCTACTAAGCAATCAAGTTGCCCAACAGCTAATTGACATCGTTTAGGGCGTGGACTACCAGGGTATCTAATCCTGTTTGCTACCCACGCTTTCGAGCATGAACGTCAGTGTTATCCCAGGAGGCTGCCTTCGCCATCGGTATTCCTCCACATCTCTACGCATTTCACTGCTACACGTGGAATTCTACCTCCCTCTGACACACTCTAGTCACCCAGTTCAGAACGCAGTTCCCAGGTTGAGCCCGGGGATTTCACATCCTGCTTAAGTAACCGTCTGCGCTCGCTTTACGCCCAGTAATTCCGATTAACGCTCGCACCCTACGTATTACCGCGGCTGCTGGCACGTAGTTAGCCGGTGCTTATTCTTCAGGTACCGTCATCAACTGTCGATATTAGCAACAGCCTTTTCTTCCCTGACAAAAGTCCTTTACAACCCGAAGGCCTTCTTCAGACACGCGGCATGGCTGGATCAGGCTTGCGCCCATTGTCCAAAATTCCCCACTGCTGCCTCCCGTAGGAGTCTGGGCCGTGTCTCAGTCCCAGTGTGGCGGATCATCCTCTCAGACCCGCTACTGATCGTCGCCTTGGTAGGCCTTTACCCCACCAACTAGCTAATCAGATATCGGCCGCTCGAATAACGCAAGGCCCGAAGGTCCCCTGCTTTCCTCCTCAGAGAATATGCGGTATTAGCTAATCTTTCGATTAGTTATCCCCCATTACTCGGTACGTTCCGATATATTACTCACCCGTTCGCCACTCGCCACCCAAGAAGCAAGCTTCTCTGTGCTGCCGTCCGACTTGCATGTGTAAAGCATGCCGCCAGCGTTCAATCTGAGCCAGGATCAAACTCTTATGTTCAATCTCTAACTTATAACTTCTGGTCTGCTTCAAAGAAACCGACAGGACAATGTCTAAAACATCATCTTGTCTGTCTTTCAAACAGTGTGAGGCCTAATGCACTCACACTTATCGGTAATCTGTTTTTTAAAGAGCGAATCGAATTATACAGTACATTTAGCAAATGTCAACTAAAATTATCGAAAATTCTAACTAACTGTGTTATACTGTCTGCTTCGTTTTCTTCACCGCGTCAGCAGCGAAGAACCGAACTATACGCCCCCAAATAAAACCAGTCAACACCTTTCGCAAAATTATTTCTAGAAATTTAACCACCACCCTGTTTTAACAGGGTTTTTATTTCTAAAAAAATACTATCAAACTTCCTACACTCCCCATACATACAAAAAATACAAAACAAAGGCCGTCTGAAATGCTCTTTCAGACGGCCTTTTGAGGTTTCTATATCTATATTTTAGTCGGCGAACTGTTTTTTCATTCGTTCGCGTCGCTCTTGCGCTTCTACGGACAATGTCGCGGTCGGACGTGCCAGCAGGCGTTTGAGGCCGATGGGTTCGCCGGTATCGGCACAGAAACCGTAATCGCCTTCGTCAATACTGCGGAGAGTCGCTTGCACTTTATTGAGAAGTTTACGCTCGCGATCACGGGTGCGCAGTTCTAAAGCGTATTCTTCTTCTTGAGTAGCTCGGTCGGCTGGATCGGGAGCGGATTCGTGCTCTTGAAGATGGCCGGTAGTGGTGTTTGCATTTTCAATCAGTTCTTCTTGCATTTTAACCAGTAGTTCGCGGAAGAAGGCCAATTGGTCGCTGTTCATGTAGTCCTCTTCAGGACCATCCCAGTTTAAAATATCTTGTTCTGTCAGCTTTGCCATGGTGTCTGCTTTCGGTTTGTTGTTAATGATTTAGATGCTACGGGTTTGCTTTTATTGGGTTTTCTTAAATTTCCGTTTTGGAAATTGGGCGAATCATATCATGTTTTACCTATTCATTTGTTCTTTATATTTCGATTTGCACTTTTTTGCACTACCTTACACCTAAATATATTAAAGCGCTTTTTAGGACGTTATATTTTTGGTTATTAATGCCTGCTGCGCTTTCAGACGGCCTATTGAAGCAACCATAGGTTGGTTTGCTGGATAAGTTGGGGAAACCATCGGGCCAGCCACAACCATAATAAGAGCACCAACAAACTGCCTGAAAAATCGTATCGTCCTACGCGTAAGAAGGAAAACGGTTTGAGCAATGGCTGCAGGATTCGTTCGATGGCATAAGTCAACGGCGAATAGCGACCTTGTATGCTGGCCACCATTCTAATAATCAGACCGATAAGTAATGTATAGGCCGCGGCTTTCAGCATATGGAGTGCGGCAAACCAGAAGTTTGCCAAAATCAGCTTATTGCTGATGGACAGCGCCGGCGATATAAAAATAATGGCGGTACAGGCAAGGTAGTACACCAGAAAACCTGCGGGTAGGCAGTACCAATCGGTTTTCGCGCCGGATGGAAATGCTTTTTGCCAAGGTTTGGTAAGCCAGCCTGTTGCCTGTATGCTGAATTTGAGCAGGGGGTGCTCTGCTGCCAATCCTGCGTATCGGAGCAAAAAGCGTGTGATACACAGGATGGCAACAGCGTCTGCCAATAATAAGAGCAAGTCGCCGCGCATGTTCAGACGGCCTTGTATTGTTGCGCCATTTCTTGCGAACGTTTGACGCAGGCTTCTACGCCCTGTTCGATGGCTTCGGCAACGTGACGGGCTTTGAAGGTTTCGATGGCTTCGTGTGTCGTGCCGCCTTTGGAAGTTACGTTTTGCTGTAATTGTGCGAATGCTTCGCCGGTTTGTTCGGCCAAAGCCACTGCGCCTTTAAATGTAGCAAGGCTCAGTTCGCGTGCGTCTTGTTCGTTGAAACCTTGTGCCAAAGCCGCGTTTTGGAGCGCACCCAACAGATAGAAAACATAGGCGGGGCCGCTGCCGCTGATGCCGGTAATATTGTGGAGTTGCTCTTCCTCGTTCAGCCAAACGGTTGTGCCGACAGAGCGCATGATGCCGTCTGCGGCTGTGCGGTCGGCTTCTGAAACACCCGCATCAGCAAACATACCGGATACGCCCAAACCGATTTTGGCTGGCGTATTGGGCATGATGCGCACGATACGGCGTGTGCCGCCCAGATACTGGCTGAGGGTATCGATGGACAAACCAGCCGCTACGGACAACACCAGCGCACCATTCAAACGGATGTTTTGACAGGCTGCCTGCATGTCTTGCGGTTTGACGGCGAGAATAAGGACATCGTCCGCACTCAATTCAGGCAGGTTTTCAGAAGCGGCTACGCCCAATTCTTGAACCAGTTGCGCTCGTCTCTCTGCGCCGCGTTCGACAATGTGGACACGATAGCCGTCTTGTTTGACCAAACCGCCTGCAATGGCAGTCGCCATATTGCCGCCGCCGAGAAAATAGATATTCATATATATGTCACTCCTTTGTGATATCGATCAGGCCGTCTGAAACTGCTGTCTGCCCTGTTCAGACGGCCTATTACTTTTATTGAGGATAATGCCGCTTGCCGAAAATCGCGCTGCCGATGCGGACATGGGTTGCGCCGCATTCTACCGCGATTGGCATATCTCCGGACATACCCATAGACAAAACATCTGCTTCGACGCCTGCCGCATTCAACTCAGCCAACAGCCGCTGCATGGTATGAAACTGGCTGCGCAATTCATCGTCGCTGCTGTCGGCCTTGGCCACACACATCAATCCGCGCACTTTAATATTCGGCAACTTGGCCACTTCAAGGGCCAGCGCAACCGCTTCAGCGGGCGCTACGCCGTGTTTCGCCTCTTCCGCGGCAATGTTCACTTCAATACACACCTGCAACGGCGGCATTTCAGATGGCCTTTGTTCACTCAAGCGCCGCGCCGTTTTTAGACGGCCTATCGTATGCACCCAATGTGCGCGTTCGGCCACAAATTTGGTTTTATTAGACTGCACATCGCCGATAACGTGCCAAACAATATCCGGCAAATCGGCCAGCGTTTCCGTTTTTTCAAACCATTCCTGAATATAGTTCTCGCCAAAATCGCGCTGACCGGCCGCATACACTTCGCGGATATCGTCTGCCGGAAACGTCTTGCTGACCGCTACCAGCTTTACCGCATCCGCAGGCCGTCCTGCAGCCTCAGCCGCCTGTTCAACCGCCCGGCATACATCCTGATAGTTTTGTTGCAATACCGACATGGTTTTCTCCTTTAACCCGTTCATCACTCGGCATTTTGAAAATTTTACTTGGTCGAACGGATTTATCTATTTAAAATAAAGCGATTTTATTATTCTAAACCAAAACAAGGCCACATTATGCAGATTACCGACTTACTCGCGTTCGGCGTGAAAAACAAAGCCTCCGACCTCCATTTGAGTTCGGGCATTTCCCCCATGATACGCGTACACGGCGACATCCGCCGCATCAACCTGCCCGAGATGAGTTCGGAAGAAGTCGGTACCATGATTACCTCGGTCATGAACGACCACCAGCGCAAGCTCTATCAACAGGATTTTGAAGTTGATTTCTCATTTGAGCTGCCTAATGTTGCCCGTTTCCGCGTCAACGCCTTTATGACCGAACGCGGCCCGGCCGCCGTATTCCGTACCATTCCGAGCACCGTCCTGACGCTGGAAGAATTGCGTGCGCCGCGCATTTTTCAAAAAATTGCCGAAAATCCGCGCGGTTTGGTCTTGGTAACCGGCCCGACCGGTTCGGGTAAATCCACCACGCTGGCGGCGATGGTCAACTACATCAACGAAACCCAACCGGCCCACATTCTGACCATCGAAGACCCGATTGAGTTCGTCCACCAAAGCAAAAAGGCGCTCATCAACCAACGCGAGCTGCATCAACACACCCACAGCTTCACCAACGCCCTGCGTTCCGCCCTGCGCGAAGACCCAGACGTGATTTTGATCGGTGAGATGCGCGACCCTGAAACCATCTCCCTCGCCCTGACCGCCGCCGAGACCGGCCACTTGGTTTTCGGTACGCTGCACACAACCGGCGCCGCCAAAACCATCGACCGTATTGTCGACGTATTCCCTGCAGGCGAAAAAGAAATCGTGCGCTCCATGTTGTCCGAATCCTTGCGCGCCATCATTTCCCAAACCCTGCTGAAAACCCGCGACGGCAACGGCCGCGTCGCCGCACACGAAATCCTGATTTCCACACCGGCCGTGCGCAACCTCATCCGCGAGAACAAAATCGCCCAAATCAACGCCGCCCTCCAAACCGGTCAGGCCCACGGTATGCAAACCCTTGATCAAGCCCTGCAAACCCTTGTCCGCCAAGGCACCATCAGCCCAGAGCTGGCACGCAGCAAGGCGCAAAACATCGAAAACCTCTCTGTTTTCTAAACCATAATCAGGCCGTCTGAACCCCATCATCCCGTTTTCAGACGGCCTTTCAGCCTGACCGAATACCCGTTTTAAAGAGAATCATCATGAGCGACCTCGCCCCTCTGCACGACCTGTTAAGCGAAATGGTGCAAGCCTACTCACAAAAAAACCAAGCACCGCACATCCCCACCCCGGCCGAAATCGGCACGCATCTTCATCCCCTGCTCGACCGTATGTGTGAAGAGGCCGAAAAACGCAACGCATCCGACATCTTCATCAGCGCAGGCTTTCCTCCTGCCATCAAAGTCGGCGGCACCCTCACGCCCATGCCCCACAAAGCGCTGACCGGCGCGGACACCGCCGCCATCGCCGAATCCACCATGAACCCCGACCAGCTCGAAGCCTTCAACCGCGACTGGGAAATCAACTATTCCGTCCAATCGCGCAGCAACACACGCTACCGCGTCAACGCCTACCACGAGCAAGGCCGCGTCGGCATGGTATTGCGCCGCGTCAGCCAAGACATTCCCGAGATGAAGACCCTCGGCTTACCCGAAAAGCTCCAAGAGCTTGCACTCGCACCGCGCGGCCTGCTGATCCTCGCCGGCCCGACCGGTTCGGGTAAGTCCACCACCATGGCCTCCATGCTCAACTACCGCAACCAAAAGCTGCCCGGCCATATCGTTACCATCGAAGACCCCATCGAGTTTATCTACAAACCTTGCCGCAGCATCTTCACCCAGCGCGAAATCGGCATCGATACCGACAACTGGAAAACCGCCGTTCAAAGCGCCATGCGTCAAGCACCCGATGTCGTCTGCATCGGAGAAGTCCGCAGCGAAGAAAGCATGGAATACGCCCTTCAACTGGCTCAAACCGGCCATCTGTGCGTTTTCACCATCCATGCCAGCACGGCCTCCCAAACCATTGAGCGCATCATCAACTTCTATCCGGAAGACCGCCGCCAACAAGTTTTGATGGATTTGGCGTTAAACCTTGTCGGCATCATCGGCCAACGCCTCACCATCAAGAAAAACCGCCAACGCACGGCCGTTACCGACCTCCTGCTCAACACTCCGGCCATGCAGGACTTGATTTTCAAAGGCGAATTGCTGGAAATCCGTGACCTGATGGCACGCTCCGGCAGCAACGGCATGCAGACGTTCGACCAAAACCTCTTCAACCTCTACGCACAAGGCCAAATCGAACTCAGCGAAGCCCTGCGCCAAGCGGTATCCGCCAACGATTTGCGCCTGCGCATTCAAATGCACGACGAGGGCAACAATACCGAACGCCTCTACGACCGCATCAGCGACCTCAACCTGATGACCTAATGGCGCAAGCCAAAAAAGGCCGTCTGAACAAATGTGGAAACGAAATCAAGTATTTCCCCGTATCCGTTCAGACGGCCTTATCCTATTTCAAACATTCTGAAACCGACTGAAAATCCTGTTAAAATCCAATCATTCACCTCATAACGAATAATAAACAACACCATTATGAAAACTCAGCCGCTCAAACCTCTGATCATTGCCTCCCTGCCCGTCTTCGCCAGCGTGTTCATCGCCGCCACCCTCGTTTGGCACTTCAACACGCCCAAGCTCGTCATGCCCTTCGTACTCGGCATTATTGCCGGCGGTTTGGTCGACTTGGACAACCGCCTCACAGGCCGTCTGAAAAACATCGTCATCACCGTTGTCCTGTTCACCCTCTCCTCGCTGCTTGCCCAAAGCACCATCGGCACAGGCGTTCCCTTCATCTTGGCCATGACCCTAATGACTTTCGGCTTTACCATCCTCGGCACCATCGGCCTCAAATACCGCACCTTCGCTTTCGGTGCGCTCGCCGTCGCCACCTACACCACGCTGACCTACACCCCCGAGACCTACTGGCTGACCAACCCTGTCATGATTCTGTTGGGCACTGTCCTATACAGCGTCAATACCCTGATCTTCCAAATCATCCTGCCCCACCGCCCCGTCCAAGAAACCGTTGCCAACGCCTACGACGCACTCAGCAACTACTTCGATGCCAAAGCCGACTTTTTTGATCCCGACGAAGCCGCATGGTTGGGCAACCGCCAAATCGACTTGGCCATGAGCAACACCGGCGTGATTACCGCCTTCAACCAATGCCGCGGCGCACTTTTCTACCGGTTGCGCGGCCAACACCGCCATCCGCGTACCGCCAAAATGCTGCGCTACTACCTCTGCGCACAAGACATGCACGAACGCATCAGCTCCGCCCACGTCGATTACAGCGAAATGGCCGAACAGCTCAAAAATACCGACCTCATCTTCCGCATCCGCCGCCTGCTCGAAATGCAAGGCCAGGCGTGCCGCAACGTTGCCTCCTCCCTGCGCAACAACAAACCCTACGCATACAGCAAACGCCTCGGCCGCGCCATGGAAGGCTGCCGCCAATCCCTCAGCCATTTTGCCGAGACCCATGCCGATAATGCCAACCTTCACAATATCCGCCGTCTGCTCGACAATCTCAGCAGCGTCGATTACCAACTGCGGCAACTGCAAAACGATGCGTCCCTTGCCGAAAACGACAACGCCAACACCCGCATCGCCGCCCTTGAAAATACCAAGTTCCGCAATATCGGCGAAACCGTCCTCAGCCAGCTCAATTTCGAATCCGGCGTCTTCCGCCATGCCACCCGCCTCTCCATCGTCGTGGCCGCGGCCTGCATCATTGTCGAAATCCTTCATCTCAACCTCGGCTACTGGATTCTGCTGACCGCCCTTTTCGTCTGCCAGCCCAACTACACCGCCACCAAAAGCCGCGTGTACCAACGTATCGCCGGCACGATTCTCGGCGTGATTGTCGGTTCGCTCGTCCCCTACTTCACCCCGTCTGTTGAAACCAAGCTTTGGATTGTCATCGCCAGCACCACCCTGTTCTTCATGACCCGAAGCTACAAATACAGCTTCTCCACCTTTTTCATCACCATCCAAGCCCTGACCAGCCTTTCGCTTGCCGGTTTGGACGTGTACCACGCCATGCCCATCCGCATCATCGACACCATCGTCGGTTCCGTTATCGCATGGGCCGCCGCCACCTACCTCTGGCCTGATTGGCGTTACCTCACCCTCAGCCACACCGCCGCCCAGACCATCACTGCCAACGGCCGCTATCTCGACGCCATCCTCGACCAGCTGCAAAACGGCAGCCGCGACGATTTCGACTACCGCCTCACCCGCCGCCAAGCCCACGAAAGCACCGCCGCCCTCAGCAGCACCTTATCCGACATGAGCAGCAACCCGAAAAAATACCAAAACCGCCTGCAAGACGGTTTTACCCTGCTCAAAACCAGCTATGCGCTGACCGGCCACATTTCCGCGCTCGGTGCATACCGCGACCAGGTTCATCACGACGGCAGCGATACCTTCGCCCCATATGCCCGCCTGACCCACCACATCGCCGAACTTCTCAAACAAATGCCGCAAACCGAACCGGCTACCTTCGATGCAAGCATCGAAGCCATCCGACAGGAGTTTGCCGATTTGGAACAGACCGACAAAGAGCAGTCCCAACAAAACCAAATCCTCAAACACCAGCTCGACCTCATCATCCGCCAGCTTGCACCGTGTTATCAGGCATTGCACAGACAGTCGGATACGCAAACCGCCTAAACCGATAACACATTTCAACAAAATAAATAAGGCCGTCTGAAACCTGATTTCCAGATTTCAGACGGCCTTTATTCAGCCATCGATATTAAAACCGATTACGCGCCGCGTTTTTCCAAAGCGGCTACGGCAGGCAACTCTTTGCCTTCCAAGAATTCGAGGAATGCGCCGCCGCCGGTGGAAATGTAGCTGATTTGGTCGGTTACGCCGAATTTGGCAATCGCCGCCAGAGTGTCGCCGCCGCCTGCAATCGAGAACGCATCGCTTTGGGCAATCGCTTCGGCCAATACTTTGGTACCGCCGGCAAATTGGTCAAACTCAAACACGCCGACCGGGCCGTTCCATACGACAGTGCCTGCGGCTTTGAGCAGCTCGGCCAAAGCAGCGGCGGATTTCGGGCCGATGTCCAAAATCATGTCGTCTTCGGCAACGTCGGCAATGTCTTTCACCACAGCTTCCGCATCGGCGGCAAAGGCTTTAGCGACAACCACATCGGTCGGCAGCGGTACAGAGCCGCCTTTGGCCGCCATTTTCGCCATGATTTTTTTGGATTCTTCCACCAAATCGTGTTCGGCCAAAGATTTGCCGATGGCTTTGCCTTCTGCCAGTAAGAATGTGTTGGCAATGCCGCCGCCGACAATGAGTTGGTCGACTTTGTCGGCCAAAGATTCGAGGATGGTCAGCTTGGTGGACACTTTGCTGCCGGCAACGATGGCAACCATCGGATGAGCCGGTTGTTTCAGGGCTTTGCCCAAAGCGTCGAGTTCGCCCGCCATCAATACGCCGGCGCAGGCAACCGGTGCGGCTTGGGCAACGGCTTCAGTCGAAGCTTGGGCGCGGTGGGCGGTACCGAATGCGTCATTGACGAACACATCGCACAAAGAAGCGTAGGCTTTGCCCAGCTCCAAGTCGTTTTTCTTCTCGCCTTTGTTGATGCGCACGTTTTGCAACATCACGACATCACCGGCGTTCAAAGTCGGTTTGTTTTCACGCCAGTCGTTCAATACTTTCACGTCTTTGCCCAACAGTTTGCCCAAATGCGCGGCAACAGGCGCCACATCGTCTTCAGGATGGAATTCGCCTTCGGTCGGACGGCCGAGGTGGGTCATCACGATCACAGACGCGCCGTTGTCCAAGCAGTATTTAATGGATGCGAGCGAAGCGCGGATACGGGTGTCGTCGCTGATGTTGCCGTCTTTGAACGGTACGTTCATATCGGCGCGGATCAGAACGGTTTTGCCTTGAACATTTTGTTCGGTCAGTTTCAAAAATGCCATGATGATTCCTTTGTGATGGTTGGAAACGGGAATGTTTGGGATTATCCGCGAATGAGGCGCGACGGTAAAGATTGGCAACGCCCGCGCTTGATGTGAATCAGCAGATAAAGCCGCAGGCCGTCTGAAACATTCGGCCAATCTTTGCAGATTTTCCGCTATACTTTGGCGATTGATTTTCATTTTACGGATTGAACCATGTTACGCCGAATTGCTTTAATGCTTGCCTTCGCGCTGCCTGCCGCCTCATGGGCACAGACGCTTTCTGAAACCCTGCCCAACGGTCTGAAAATCATCGTCAAAGAAGACCACCGCGCGCCAGTGGCCGTTTCGCAGATTTGGTACAAAATCGGCAGCGTGGATGAAAAACCGGGCAAAAGCGGCCTGAGCCACGCTTTAGAACACATGATGTTTAAAGGCACGAAAGACGTTCCCTCAGGCGAGTTCAACCGCCGCGTATCCGAGCTGGGCGGGCAAAACAACGCCTACACCAACCGCAATGAAACGGTGTATTACGAAAACGTCGCCGCCGCCAACCTGCCCGAGATTCTGAAGCTCGAGGCCGACCGCATGCACAACCTCAACTTCAGCGACAAAGAATTCCTCAACGAGATGAACGTCATCCGTGAAGAACGCCGCCAGCGCACGGAAGACACGGCCGACGGCAAAATGTGGGAACAAGCCTACCTTGCCGCCTTTACCCAACCGTCCATGCGCGCCTCCGTCATCGGCTACATGAAAGATTTGCACACGCTAAAAGCCGACGACCTGCGCGCGTGGTACAAACAATATTACGCACCCAACAATGCCGTATTGGTCATTGTCGGCGATGTCGATGCCAAACAAACGCTTCAGACGGCCGCCAAACTCTTTGGCGATATTCCCGCCAAAGCCCAGCCGCCGCGCAACAAACTCCATACCGAACCCTATTTGCGCAAGCCTGTTACGGTCAAAGCCACTTCTCCGGTCACACACCAACCGCTGATTGCCATCAACTTCCGTGTGCCGAAACTCCAAAAATTGGATGACACGATGCCTTTCGCCCTCGACATCCTCTCCGATATTTTGGCAGGCAACGCATCCAGCCGTTTTGATAAAAACCTCGTGCGCGGCAAGCAAACCGCATTGAACGCAGGAACGCATTACGACATCATCAGCCGTGAAATGCCGCTGTTCAGCGTAATGGCCATGCCTGCCGAAGGCGTGAAAACCGATACTCTGATTGCCCAGCTGCGCCAAGAGATCAAAGACATTGCCGACCACGGCGTTTCCGAAGAAGAATTGCAGCGCGTCAAAACCCAGGCAGCAGTCAACGAAATCTACGCCAAAGACTCCATGTCTTCCCAAGCCTCCATGATGGGCCGCCTCGAAGCGCGCGGTTTCCAATATACCGACGAACAAGAAATCCACCGCCGCTTACAGGCAGTCAGTGCGCAAGAAGTACAGGCCGCCGCCCGAATGTTGACCGACGAGCGCATGAGTACCGTCATCATCGAGCCGCAAAAACCTGCCGCCGCGCCAAGCAAAAAAGCTGCCAAACGCCGATAAACATCAGGCCGTCTGAAAGCCCATACCCTTTCAGACGGCCTTAACAGAAAGCCACAACATGAAACCCACCCTGCTCGCCCTTGCCCTCCTCCTGCCCTTAAGCGTCCAAGCCGCCACCGACATCCAACGCTGGCGCAACCGCGACGGCACCCAAATCCTCCTTGTCGAACGCCACGAAAACCCCATCATCGACCTTGAAGTCAGCTTCAAGGGCGCAGGCAGCGTCGCCAATCCGGACGGCAAAAGCCAAGTTGCCGAATTTACCGCCGCCCTTCTGACCGACGGCACCCAAGAGCTGGACGAAGAAGCCTTCAATGCCGAAGCCGACAACATCGGCGCACAAATCAGCAGCGACAGCAATGCCGAAAGCGCATCTGCAGGCTTCCGCAGCCTCAGCAAAGCCGACATCCGCGACAAAGCCGCCAACTTGCTCAACCACTCGCTGACCCGTCCGCGCTTTGACGAAGCCGTTTTCCGCCGCCGTCAAATCCAATCCATTACCGGCTTGCAACAACAAGAAACCACCCCCGACTACACCGCCACGCGCGAACTGACCAAGCTCATCTATCCGAACCATCCCTACGGCAGCGGCGCAAACATAACCGTCGACAGCCTCAAACAAGTTAGTCTGGACGACATCCGCGCCTTCCACCGCACCCACTACGGCAAAGACAATGCCATCGTCGCCATCGTCGGCGACCTCAACCGCAAACAGGCAGAGCAACTGGTCGAGCTCGTCCTCAAAGACCTGCCGGCCAAAGCCACCGCAACCCACGCCATCCCCCCCGTTCCCAAACAAACCGCCCAACGCCGCGATATCCCCTTTGCCGGCACACAGGCACAAGTCCTGCTCGGCACCTCCCTCATCAAACGCCACGACCCCGACTACTACGCCCTCGTTGCCGGCAACTACATCCTCGGCGGTGGCGGTTTTGACAGCCGCCTCATGAAAGTTTTGCGCGACCAACACGGCTACACCTACGGCGTATACAGCAGCCTCGCCCCGGCGACAGAAGAAGGCACGTTTGCCGTTTCCTACTCCACCCAAAAGAAAAACACCAAAGCCTCACTGGCCGACACCCAAGCCGTCATCGAACAGTTTATCGCCGAAGGCCCGACCGAAGCCGAACTAAAACAGGCCAAAGCCAACACCGTCGGCAGCTTCCCCCTGCGCTACGACTCCAACGACAAGCTGCTCAACTACCTGAGCCTGATCGGCCTCTACGACCTACCCAACGACTATTTGGAAGCCTACCCCAAAGCCATCAACAGCCTGACCGTCGAACAAGTCCGCGACGCATGGCAACGCCGCGTCAAATTCAAAGACCTCAACACCGTCGTTGTCGGTGCAGAATAAAACGCTTTAAAACAACAGGCCGTCTGAAAGATTTTTCAGACGGCCTGTTTTCCTAATTATCCAAATTATTTATGTTATTGTGATACAATCACTTGTTTTTTCAATTTTTGATCGTAAAAGGAATATATTTTATGAAAACTTACAAAATATTCAAAAATCCGACAGGTCAATATGAAGCTGTCAAACAAGGTTGGTCTTGGCCTGCATTTTTCTTTGGCGGCATCTGGGCATGCGTGAAAAAAATATGGGGTTTGGGTATCGGAATCTTTGTTGTATTTATAATTTTGAATTTAATCGCCGGTGACAATCCGGCCATGGGAAGCCTTGTCAGCGCACTTGGCTTCGGTGTAGGCATTGTACTTGGCTTACAAGGCAACAAATTGCGTGAAGGAAATCTAAAAAAACGCGGCTATCAAGAAGCACCTAAAATCATTCAGGCCAATAATCCGGAAGCTGCTGTCGCACAATACATTTCCGAATACGAAAAATAAATCGGATTCTTAAAACATAAAGGCCGTCTGAAACCTGATTCAAGGTTTCAGACGGCCTTTTTTAACCGGTCAATTACTTATTCAACCGTTACCGATTTAGCCAAGTTGCGCGGTTTGTCCACGTCTGTACCGCGTGCAAGGGCGGCGTGGTAAGACAGGAGCTGCACAGGGATAGTGTGCACAATCGGTGAGAGTACGCCGACGTGGCGTGGGGCGCGGATAACGTGCACGCCTTCGGTGGCGTTGAAGTTGCTGTCGAGGTCGGCGAAGACAAACAGTTCGCCGCCGCGTGCGCCGACTTCCTGCATATTAGCTTTTACTTTGTCCAACAGGCTGTCGTTCGGGGCAATCACGACAACAGGCATGTTCTCGTCCACCAAGGCCAACGGACCGTGTTTCAACTCACCCGCAGGATAAGCTTCGGCGTGGATATAGGTAATCTCTTTCAGCTTCAATGCGCCTTCGAGGGCGATTGGGAAGTGGATGCCGCGGCCGAGGAAGAGTGCGCTGGTTTTCTTGGCAAATTTTTGCGCCCAAGCGGCGATTTGCGGCTCCAGATTGAGAGCGTGCTGAATGCTGCCGGGCAGTTGGCGCAATTCTTCAACGTATTCACGCGCTTGTTCGTCAGAAACCAGGCCGCGCTGTTTGCCTAAGGTAACGGCCAGGCCGAACAGGACAACCAGTTGGGTCGTGAACGCTTTGGTAGAGGCAACGCCGATTTCTGCACCGGCGCGTGTATACAGCACCAACTCGCTTTCACGCGGCAGTGCGGATTCCATCACGTTACAAATAGACAGGCTGTGTTTGTGTCCCAAGGATTGCGCGTATTTCAGGGCTTCCATGGTGTCCAAAGTTTCGCCGGATTGGGAAATGGTGATGACCAATTGTTTCGGATCGGCAATCACGTCGCGGTAGCGGTATTCGCTGGCGATTTCCACGTCGGTCGGCACTTTGGCGATGGATTCGAGCCAGTATTTGGCGGTCAGCGCGGCATAGTAGGACGTACCGCAGGCAAGGATTTTGATGCTGTGGATATCGTCGAACACTTCGCGTGCATTCGCGCCGAAGTTTTCAGGTTCGAAACCGCCGTCCAAGAAGACTTCGGCAGTATCGGCGATGGCGCGAGGCTGTTCGTGGATTTCTTTTTGCATGAAGTGGCTGTATGGGCCCAACTCCAAAGAAGCCAAAGACAATTCGGACACTTTAATTGCACGTTCGGTTTGCGCACCGGTTTTGTCGAGCAGTTTTTCGATGCCGTTTGCGTTCAGCAGGGCGATGTCGCCGTCTTCCAAGTAAGCGATGCGGCGGGTAAAGGCGATCACGGCGGATACGTCGGAAGCAATAAAGGTTTCTTGGTCACCCAAGGCCACCAACAGCGGGCAGCCCATGCGCGCAACAACCATTTGTTCAGGGTTGTCTTGTGCGATAACGGCAATGGCGTATGCACCGTGGAAACGGGCAGTCGCAGCTTGAACGGCTTCAAACAGTTTGCCGCCGTTTTGCGTGTATTCGTGGTTGACGCTGTGGGCGATGACTTCGGTATCGGTTTGCGATTCGAAGGTGTAACCCAACGCTTTCAGGCGTTCGCGTTCGGCTTCAAAGTTTTCGATGATGCCGTTGTGGACAACCGCAATCATGCCGCCGGAAATGTGGGGGTGGGCATTAGGCTCGGTTACACCGCCGTGGGTTGCCCAACGGGTATGGCCGATGCCGATATGGCCGAACACGCCTTTTTCGCGTGCTGCATCTTCCATCAGCTGCACACGGCCGACACGGCGGACGCGTTTGATTTTGCCGTCCATGTTGACGGCGATACCCGACGAATCATAGCCTCGGTATTCAAGGCGTTTGAGACCGTCGGTCAGAAAATCGACTACATTGTGATTGGCGCGAATAGCACCTACGATACCGCACATATAAGTTCCTTAGTATCAAAAGTTTGAGAAAATGACTGCTGCTCCGGCTCCCGAAAGCGGCAGTCGGAAAACGCCGTTTTATATTCATTAAACGGCAAATCTAGGTTTCAGACGGCCTGTTGTTTCTCAAGGCCGTCTGAAAGTAAATAAAAGGCCGGCTTTACTTCTTATCGCCTTTTTCCGGACGCACCCAGCCTTCGATGACGGTTTGGCGCGAACGGGCGAGAACGAGTTTGCCGTCTTCGCAGTTGCGGGTAATCGCGCTGCCCGCGCCTGTCGTTACTTTGTTGCCTAGGGTAACGGGGGCAACCAGTACGCAGTTTGAACCGATGCGCACTTCGTCGCCGATGACGGTTTTGTGTTTGTTCACGCCGTCGTAGTTGGCAATAATCGTGCCGGCGCCGAAGTTGGTTTTGCTGCCGATTTCGGCATCGCCGATGTAGGTGAGGTGGTTGG
The DNA here is from genome assembly GCF_946902045.1 of Neisseria sp. Marseille-Q5346. Next base: position 1,307,073 of record NZ_OX336253.1, read on the forward strand.
CTTTGGTGCCGTTGCCGATGGTAGCGTTTTTGACTTCGACGAAGTTGCCGATGTGTACGTCGTCGGCAAGTTTGGCTTGCGGACGCAAACGGGCGTATGGGCCGATTTGGTTGTTTTCGCCGACTTCGCAACCTTCAAAATGGGAGAATGGGGCGATTTTGGTGTTGGCACCGATTTTGGCGTTTTTGATCACGCAATTGGCACCGATTTCGACGTTGTCACCGAGTTCGACTTCGCCTTCGATGACGACGTTGACGTCAATCACGACATCTTGTCCGTGTTTCAGACGGCCTCGTAAATCGAAACGTGCCGGATCGCGCAGGGTTACGCCTGCTTTGAGCAATTCTTGCGCCTGCTCGGTTTGGAAAATACGCTCGAGTTCGGCCAGTTGGAGTTTGTTGTTCACGCCGGCGGCCAGATGGGAAGCGCGGACTTGGACGGGATGAACTTTGATGCCGTCGGCAACGGCTTTGGCGATGAGGTCGGTCAGATAGTATTCGCCTTGGGCATTGTTGCTGGAAAGGCTGTTCAACCAAGCTTCGAGTTTGGCGTTGGGCAGAACCAAAATGCCGGTATTGATTTCTTTCACGGCTTTTTGGGCGGCATCGGCGTCTTTTTCTTCGACAATGGCGGTTACGCTGCCGTTGCTGTCGCGGATGATGCGGCCCAAACCTGTCGGGTCGTTGGGCACGTCGGTCAACAGGCCGACTTCGTCGCCTGCGGCTTCGAGCAGGGTTTCGAGGGTGGCTGCGTCAATCAGGGGAACGTCGCCGTACAACACCAGCGTGCGGCCTTCGGCAGACAGGTGCGGCAGGGCGGTTTTGACGGCGTGGCCGGTACCAAGCTGTTCGGTTTGTTCAACCCAAACGACATCGCGTTTGACGGTGTCCAAGACCTGCTCTTTGCCGTGGCCGATGACGACGCAGATGTTTTGGGGATTCAGGGAGGCGGCGGTATCGATAACGCGCTCAACCATGGGAAGGCCGCCGATGCGGTGCAGCACTTTGGGCATTTTGGAGTACATGCGCGTGCCTTTGCCGGCGGCAAGGATAACGATATTTAAAGCTGTCTGAGCCATGATACGGTTTCCGTTGTCGTTGTTTGAGGACGTCTGAAAAGTGTGGCAACAAGTGTTGATTGTTTTTCACTCCGCTTCAGACGGCCTTGGGAATATTGTTATTCGGTTGCTGGCTGTTGGTTGGCAAATTGCGGTTTTTGCCAGTGCTGGCCGCGTTCGCCGTGTTCAGCATGATCCGCTTGATTGGATTGGACGGCGCGGCGCTCTGGGCGGAACTGGTTGTAATTCATGTTTTTAGAATAAGTACCGTCCTGATAAACGATAGGTGTGCCGGTAGCATATTTTTGGCGTACGGCGGTACGGCCGGATTCGTTGGTGTAGGTTTCCCAAGAGCAACCGGCCAAAACGGCGGCGGCGGTCAGAATTAAAGCGAGTTTACGCATGATGTTGTCCTTGTTTTTAAATGTCGGCAATACCGTGTATTGTACTTGTTTTTTCAAAACTTCACGGCAGTTTTGTGCAAAATTCAAGCAAACCCTGCATATCTTTCGCTATGCCATCGGCAAATGGCAGCGGATGGGCTTTTTCGCCGTACCAAACGGTCTTCATGCCCAAGGCTTTGGCTTGGTGCAGATTGTCGGCGCTGTCGTCCACCATAATGCACTGTTCGGGTTTGATGCCCAACAGGCGGCAGACGTTGAGATAGGCTTGCGGATTGGGTTTGTAGAGCAGGCCGAAGTCGTCCGTGCCGAACAAGCCGTCAAAATGCGCTTCCAAGCCCAAGGCTTCAACCAATGCGCGGACATAAAACGAAGGCCCGTTGGAAAATACGGCTTTTCGCCCTTTCAGACGGCCTAAAACGTCATCAGTTCCATCCATACCCTCCACCTTTGCCAAAATTTGCTTAAGGGGGTGACTTTCACGCAAAAATTCATCGATATCGACTTCGGGATGATGGATTTGCAAACCGGCAAGCGTCGCGCCGTATCGGTGCCAATAATCTTGGCGCAGGTGGGAGGCGGCTTCTTCGGAAAGTTTCAGACGGCCTGCCATGTATTCGGTCATGGCGCGGTTGATGATGTAGAAAATGCCGGCTTCGGCATTGTGCAAAGTGTTGTCGAGGTCAAACAGCCAAACGGGGGAATGATTCATATCGTGCCTTGATATGCAGATTTTGTTATGATATTTCGTATTTTACCCGCACAAAGGAAAGAGAATGAAACTGAAATTGTCCGCCCTGGCCCTGTTGCTAGCTTCGGCAAACCTGTACGCCCAAACCGAAGTGCGTTTGGCCGTGCACAAATCCTTCAGCCTACCCCAATCCATCATCGCGCAATTTGAAAAAGCCAACGATGCCAAAGTGTCCGTCATCAAGGCAGGCAGCGGCAACGAAATGCTCAACAAGCTGATTTTGAGCAAAGCCAACCCGATTGCCGATGCGGTTTACGGTTTGGATAACGCCAACATCGGCAAAGCCAAAGCCGCCGGCATCCTCGCCGCCAACCAACCCAAATCCGCGCCCGTAACTGCTTCCCTGCCCGATGCGCTGGCTGTCGATTACGCCTATGTCGCCATCAACTACGACAAAAAATGGTTTGAACAGAAAAAACTGCCCCTGCCGCAAACCCTGCAAGACCTGACCAAAGCAAAATATAAAAACCTTCTGGTGACCCCGTCTCCCGCCACATCTTCGCCCGGCCTCTCCTTCCTCTTGGCCAACATCGGCGGCATGGGTGAAGAAGGCGCGTTCAAATGGTGGGCGCAAATGCGCCAAAACGGCGTGAAAGTTGCCAAAGGCTGGAGCGAAGCCTACTACACCGACTTTACCCAAAACGGCGGCGCCTATCCCCTCGTGGTCAGCTATGCTACCAGCCCGGCGGCCGAAGTCCACTACTCCAAAGGCAAATACAGCACCCCGCCCACCGGCAACCTCTTCCTCAAAGGTGGCACATTCCGCCAAGTTGAAGGCGCGGCCGTTTTGAAAGGCGCAAAACAACCCGAGCTGGCGGCCAAACTGGTGAGCTGGCTGCAAAGCGGCGAAGTGCAAAAAGCCCTGCCTGCCGAAATGTGGGTCTATCCGGCAGTCAAAAACACGCCGCTGCCCAAAGTATTCGAGTTTGCCCAAACCCCGAAACACAGCGATTCCCCCAACCGCGCCGACATCAACACCAAACAAAAACAATGGGTGAGCCGTTGGAGCAAAACTGTTTTACGTTAAACCGAAAAACTTAAAAACACATCAAGGCCGTCTGAAAAAACAAATCATTAGTTTTTCAGACGGCCTTGTTTTACAATAACCTTTTAAACAACTTCACACGCACACACAATTATGAATTTCGATCTTCAAGTCCTCTCCTCCTTCTCCGGTTGGGAACAACTCGCCCAAACCGGCATGTCTTTCGGCATGAACCTGCTGGCCGCCTTGGCCATCTTCTTTATCGGCCGCTGGATCGCCACGCGCTTAGTAACACTGATGAAAGCTGCGCTGACACGCGCCAAAGTCGATAAAACACTGGTCAGCTTCCTCGGCAACGTCACCAACATCGGCCTGCTGATCCTCATTATCATCGCCGCACTAGGCAAACTCGGCATCCCGACCACTTCCGTAACCGCCCTGATCGGCGGCGCAGGCCTGGCCGTGGCTTTGTCATTGAAAGACCAACTGTCCAACTTTGCCGCCGGTGCGCTGATTATCCTCTTCCGTCCGTTTCAAGTCGGCGATTACATCAAAGTCAACGGCCTTGAAGGCTTCGTCCGCGAAATCAAAATGGTGCAGACCTCATTGAGCACACCCGACAACGAAGAAATCATCCTGCCCAACAGCGTGGTCATGAGCAACAGCATCGTCAACCGCTCCTCCCTGTCCCTCTGCCGCGCCCAAGTCGTGGTCGGCGTCGATTACGCCTGTGATTTGAAAGTTGCCAAAGACGCCGTATTGAGAGCGGCAACCGAGCATCCATTGTGTGTTCAAACCGAAGAACGACCTGCCGTCGTATACATTACCAACCTTGGCGACAGCGCCATCGAAATTACCCTTTGGGCGTGGACGCAAGAAGAAAATCTCGGCCCGTTCCGATTCGCCCTGAACGAGCAAGTGGTTGAAAACCTGCGTGCCGCCAACATCAACATCCCGTTCCCACAATGTGATGTCCACCTCATTCAGCCGAAAGCCTGATTTCAGCTTTCAGGCCGTCTGAAACCTGGCGGGCCAAGCGCCTGCCCGGTTTTACCCTTTTCCCTAAGGAGCCGCCATGTCCCATCTGCAAACCATCGCCGAACACCTGACCAGCCGCCGCCAAACCGTTACCTGCGCCGAGTCCTGCACCGGCGGCCTGCTTGCAGGTGCGCTGACTTCCCTCTCCGGCAGCTCGCAATGGTTTCACCAAAGCTTCGTCACATACAGCAACCAAGCCAAACAAGACCGCCTCGGCGTCATGCCCGACACCTTGCTGAAACACGGCGCGGTCAGCCGCGAGACTGTCTATGAAATGGCACGCGGCGCAAAAGCCGTGGCGCAGGCAGATTACGCCTTGAGTATTTCAGGCATCGCCGGCCCTAGCGGCGGCAGCGCGGCCAAACCGGTCGGCACAGTCTGGTTCGGCCTGGCCACGCCCGAAGGTTCGTTTGAGCAAACCGCGCTTTTCGCAGGCGACCGCGAAGCAGTAAGGGCGCAAGCCGTCGAATACGCATTGGCTTTCTTGGCGGAACATTTGGTTTGATAGAAAAAACTCAGGCCGTCTGAAATCTGGAAATCAGGTTTCAGACGGCCTTTTTATTTATCTATTCAAACCATCGGCGGATTTATACGCCCAAAAGCTCTTTGCCGAGGAAGCTGCCTTTTTCGACACCCGGCAGGACGAAGAAATAGCCGCCGCCAAACGGGCTGATGTATTCCTCCAGCGGTTCGCCGTTGAGCAGGTTTTGCACGAAGATGAAGCCGTCAGCAAGGTTGGCCTGATAGCAGATAAACACCAAGCCGACATCGAGCTGGCCGTTGGCGGCGAGGCCGCGCGAGTAGTTGAAGGCGCGGCGGTAGAGCAGGTGTTTTTTCATAAACTCCGGATCGCGCGGGTTGGCAAGGCGCATATGGCTGTCTTTGGGCGTGATTTTGCCGTCTGGGTCTTTGGCAAAATCGGCAGTGTCGCCCTCTTTTTTACCGTCCATAGGCGCGCCGCTGTATTTGCGCCGGCCGAAAATATCGGTTTGTTCCTGCATTGGGGTGCGGTCCCAAAACTCGACAAAGTGGCGGATGAGGCGGACGGCCTGATAGCTGCCGTTTTTCGCCCATGCCGGTTCGTCCAAGCTGTTGGCGGCAACGCCTGTCCACAGGACTTGATCGGCAACTTTGGGATCTTCGACTTTGGGATTGCCTGAGCCGTCGCGGAAACCTAAAAGATTGCGCGCGGCAATGGCGCCGGGTTCGGCTTTAGGCAGCCAACCGTCTATGCTCCAGCGGATGACGGCAAACTGGGCGGTGTTTTTGATGATATCGCGCAGGGCAGCTTGGCAGGTTTCGGGGGAAAACGCGCAAATTTGCAGGCTGAGGTCGCCGTCGCACCAAGATTTTTGGAGTTTGTCATTAGGGAAGTCGCGCATTTCCTGCAGGTGTTTCGGCTTTTTGTCTTTGAGGCCGAAGCGGTCGTCAAAGAGGCTGCTGCCGACGCCGACGGTAACTGTCAGTCCGTCGGGGCGGAATTGTTTGCCGAGGATGCCGCTGCCCGCAGGCGGGAGCTTGTCATCGCCGTCTTGGTATTCGCCGCCTTGGGTGAGGAATTCGATGCGGGCGGTCAGGGCGCGGAACAGGTTTTCAAGTTGTTTGGCGTCTTTGGCGGTAACGTCAAAGGCACACATGATGCCGAAGAGCTGGTGTGGCGTGACGATGCCTGCCTGATGCTCGCCGTAACACGGATAGGCCAGCTCGGAATGTTGGTTGTTTTGGGTCTCGGCGGCGGATTCGCCTTGTTTTTTACCGGCAAAATAACCAGCAACGCCGATGGCACCGGCGGCAAGGGCAGTTTTGAAAAGGGTTCGTTTTTCGGGTTGTGCCGGTTGTTTGTTTTGGCTCATTATTTGCTCCTTGGCAGGGAACGGAAAGATTGCAATCGTATGAAGTAAGGTCGGTTTTCAAGTATATTTGTGTGGGCGACAATAAGATTCAGACGGCCTTTCAATATCCAAAGGCCGTCTGAAAACGCGTTATCTTATTTCAAACCCAAAATGCCGCGCAGTTTGGCCAAGTCCTCTGCCAAGGCATTAATCGGCGCCTGCAGGGCTTTGCGGTCTTCTTCGCTCAGTTTGTCGTACAGCTCGAAGCCGTCTTGTTTTTTGTATTTCGCCAAAATGTCTTCAACCTGTTTGAAGTTGGCATCGGTTTTTTCCAACAGCGCTTTGTCTTTGGCTTCAATCAGCGGACGGAACAAATCAACGATTTTTTTGGAGCCTTCCACATTGGCTTGGAAGTCGCTCAAGTCGGTATGGCTGTAACGGTCTTCTTCGCCGCTGATTTTGCTGCCGGCCACTTCTTCAATCAAAACAGCCGCGCCGCCAACCACTTTGCTTGGCGGGAAGGAAAGGGCGTCGATTTCTTTTTGCAGGGATTCAACGTCTTTAAAGAGTTTGTCGGCAGTCTCTTTCACGCCGGATACGTCTTTTTTCACCCACAGGGCGTGTTCGATGCGGTGGAAGCCGGTAAAGGCCGCGTCGTTTGCGCCGTCTTTGAAGTCGTCTTCACGCGCGTCGATGGCAGGGTCAAGTTCGTTGAAAAGTTCGGCAATCGGCTCGATGCGTTCGTAGTGGACGCGGGTGGCGGCAAACAGGGATTTGGCTTTTTCAATGTCGCCGGCTTTGACGGCTTCGGTAAAGGCTTTGGTTTTAGCGACCAACTCTTTGGCTTCCGCCTGAACATAAGCTTTATAGTCGGCCAGAGGTTGCGCCAGTTTTTCCAAATCGGCTTCGTTGGCAGTGTCTTTGAAGCCGCTGTCGGTAACAATCAGCTTACCGCGCGGATTAGTCAACAGGCCGCAAGTCATTTCGTATTCGCCCGGCAGCAGGGTAACGGTCATTTTGTCGGATAAACCCGGGGCGATGTTTTCACGCTCGTCCACCACCATCACGCCTTTCAGAATTTCCCATTCCAGCTTGCGGCCGCTGTCGTTTTTAATGTTGAACACGACTTGGCCGCTGGGGACGGTCAATTCCATCGGTTCGCAGGCAGTATCGTTCACGCCGATATTGACCGAACCGTCGGCATTGGCGGCAGCGGATGCGCCTGAAGCGGCAGGCGCGGCTTTTTCGGCTTCAGGCGGCTGACACGCAGTCAAACCCAGAGCCAGCATTACAGACAAAGCAGTCAGATTGAATTTTTTCATTTTACTTCCTTCTTATTTAGTTAACGTTTTTGCCGGCGCACTGCCGCGCAAAAACCAAATCATGACGGGAACCAGATACAGCAGCCAAATCAGGACTTCGCCTTCGGTTGGGTGGTCGGTATAGCCGAAGAAACCGCCGAGCAGCACGCCTAAAGGGCTGTCTTCATGCAAATATTTCGATGTGTCGAAAGCAATATCCTGCATCACATTCCATACGCCGGCCTCATGCAGCGCGCGAAACGAACCGGCCAGCAGACCGGCCGCCACCACAATCAAAAACGCGCCCGTCCAACGGAAAAACTTCGCCAAATTCAGGCGCATACCACCCTGATAAATCAGCGTACCGATGACAACCGCCACCAACAGCCCCAACACCGCGCCTATCGGCATAGACCATGTCGGGCTTTGCTGGAACACGGCCAGCAGGAAAAACACGCTCTCCAACCCTTCGCGCGCCACAGCCAAAAACGCCATGCCGACCAAGGCCCAACCCTGGCCGCTGCCGCGGTTCAAGGCCGACTGAACAGAATCCTGAAGATGCTGTTTCATCGAACGCGCGGCCTTCTTCATCCACAAAATCATGTACGTCAGCATGGCCACAGCCACCAGGCCGATAACGCCGACCACCAATTCCTGTTCTTTTTGCGGAATCTCGCCCGTAACGGAATGAATGCCGTAACCAATACCCAAACACATGACCGAAGCCAAAAACACGCCCAGCCAAACCTTCGGCATCAGCTCGCTGTGTCCCGACTGTTTCAAAAAACTGGCAACAATACCGACGATCAGGGCGGCTTCGATGCCCTCACGCAGCATAATCAATAAAGCAATCAGCATAAAAAACTCTAAAGTGAAACGTTCATTTGTTAACGCATTTATAACGCTTTATGTTTAATAATGCAAATTATTTTTATTTTTTAATAACCCTATATTTATTAAGATTTTTTAAAAGAAAATAACGAACGTAATCAATAAAAACTAAAAGGCCGTCTGAATTTTATTTTTTCAGACGGCCTTAATTTATCTAAGCAATTGTAAATAAATAATAAAAAAGTTCCATAGTATAAATTTCCCTATCAGTGATATTTTCAGAATTTATCAAATTTAAAAGGTTGATTTACAACAAAAATTAAAACCGCCTTATCTTTTATAGTTGGCATATTGCTGGTGCAATCAGCAATCCATGACATAACAAACGCATAACAAAGGAACCCTCCTATGCCACGTTTAAAACTCCACCAAATCGCTTTGGCTTTGGCCGTTTCTGCCGCGCTGACCGCCTGCGGCGAGAAAACGGCTCAAACAACCGAAACCCCTCAAGCAGCTTCTGCCGCGAGCGCTGCCGATACTGCCGCAAGCACCGCCGCCGTTTCGGCCCCTCAAAATTCCGCCGATATTTCTGCCGAAGACAAAGCCCTGTTGGAACGCGCGCAAGCTACGTTCAAACCTTTGCCTGACTTAGCCGAAATGCAAAAAGTCCGTCCGTTTACCGAAAAACAGGTCAAACTCGGCCAACAACTTTGGTACGAAAACCGCCTGTCCAAAGGCAACACCGTCAGCTGTAACTCTTGCCACAACTTGGCAACTGCCGGCGTAGACAACATGCCGACCAGCGCGGGCCACAAAAGCCAATTCGGCGGCCGTAACGCCCCAACTGCCCTGAATGCCGCCTTGTTGGGCAGCCAATTCTGGGACGGCCGTGCAGCCGATGTGGAAGAACAAGCCGGCGGCCCATTGCTCAACCCTGTTGAAATGGCCAACGCTACCGAAGCCGATGCCGCCGCCAAAATCGCCGGTATCCCTGAATACCAAGAAAAATTCAAAGCCGCATTCCCTGAAGACGGCGCGGTTTCCATCAAAAACATCACCACCGCATTGGGCGCATTTGAACGTACCCTGCTGACTCCGACCCGTTGGGACGACTACCTGAAAGGCAACGTATCTGCCCTGAGCGAACAAGAACGCAAAGGCGTACGCGCATTTATGGACAACGGCTGTATCGCTTGTCACAACGGCGTCAACTTGGGCGGTACCATGTTCCAAAAATTCGGCTTGGTGGACGGTCCTTACTGGAAACATATCGACGATCCTAAACACGACAAAGGCCGTGCGGACGTAACCAAAAAAGCCGAAGACGAATTCTTCTTCCGCGTTCCCGGCTTGAGAAACGTCGAACGCACCTACCCATACTTCCACAACGGCAGCGTTTGGGAACTGGATAAAGCCGTCAACATCATGGCGAAAGCGCAATTGGGTAAAACCTTGGCTCCGGAAGACACTGAAAACATCGTTGCCTTCTTGAAAGCCCTCTCCGGCAATGTTCCAGAGTCTGCCCGAACCATGCCTGAGCTGCCCGTCTCCCACGATGTCAAATCCCAACCTGACAACAAATAAGGGTTAGCATAAAACAAAGGCCGTCTGAAAATCCGTTTCAGACGGCCTTTTTGTTGCCGGCCATATGGGCGCATTTGTTTCACGATTCCACACAATATGGTAATCTTGAGCCGATTTTCACCATACGTCCGAAAGGAACATCATGAGCCTGATTATTGAAGACTTGCAAGAAGGCCACGGCAAAGAAGCCGTCAAAGGCAAAGAAATCACCGTACATTACACCGGCTGGCTGGAAGACGGTACCAAATTCGACTCCAGCCTCGACCGCCGTCAACCGCTGACCATCACTCTGGGCGTCGGCCAAGTGATTAAAGGTTGGGACGAAGGCTTCGGCGGCATGAAAGAAGGCGGCAAACGCAAGCTGACCATTCCTTCCGAAATGGGCTACGGCGCACACGGTGCCGGCGGCGTGATTCCTCCGCACGCGACTTTGATTTTTGAAGTCGAGCTGCTGAAAGTGTACGAATAAGCATTTGACGCTTCAAAAGACCGAGGCCGTCTGAAATCCGAAGTTTGGTTTTTCAGACGGCCTGTTTTTATCAAGATTCGGTATAATGCCCTCTTTTACAAGCAAACCATTTCCCAAGGACCCCCCATGCTTTTACCCGAACAAGTCAAAACCCTGATTGAAGGCGTTACCCCTTGCGAACACGTCGAAGTCGAAGGCGACGGCCATCACTTCTTCGCCGTAATCGTTTCCTCCTCATTTGAAGGCAAAGCCCGCCTCGCCCGCCACCGCCTGATTAAAGACGGCCTCAAGCCGCAACTCGAAAGCAACGAATTGCACGCGCTGTCGATTTCCGTTGCCGCCACTCCGGCCGAATGGGCTGCCAAACAGGCTTAATTCGGAATCAAACAAAAGGCCGTCTGAAAACTTTTCAGACGGCCTTTTTCATACATATCAAACAGCGCAGGCAATCGATACAAACGACAAACCGCATTCGACATGTGGGGGACTGTTAGTTTTTGCACAAGGAACAAATAGAGTAAAAAAACGCTGAAATCTCGGAAAGACGTGGATTTCGGCGTTTTTTTGTATCCGGAAAAGTTACGCCAGCTTTTTCACAAAACCGCGCCGGAATGCGCGGTTTTTTGTTTGAAGTTGACGGGATTGGGAAATTTTTAAAACTATTTTAAGAGGGTTTTAAAATCAGTTTACGGTACGGCCGAACCATTCTACCCGGCCGATGATGGCTGTATCGGTGTTGTCGGCTGTAAGGTCGATTTCAAAAGGTTCGTAGAGGGGATTGGCGGATTTAACCAAGAGCCGGCCGGGCAGGCGTTGGATGTTTTTGACGAACAGGTCGTTTCCTATGCGTAGGACGTACAGGCCGTCGCGCGGCTCGGTTTCGGCGTGGTTGATTAGGATGTTGTCGCCGTGGTTCAGGATACCTTCCATGCTGTCGCCTTTGACGGCGATTACGGAGAGCTTGTCTGTTTGCCGGGTAACGTAGTTTTCTATCCAGTATCTCCGGAAAGCCATGCAGAATAATGGTTTTTCATCATTCACTGCTTGTCCATGCCCTGCCGCCGCTTCCACACTGTATCGCGGGATAAAGACAAACTCACGCAGATCAACCGGATTGCCCAAGGTATCCACCGCGCCTGAGCTGGTATTGGATACTGGGAAGGCTCCAATACTCTCTGTACTGGCTTTGTCGAGATACGGCAAGCCTTTTCCGGTCAGCAGCCAGTTTAAATCACAACCGGTAACTTCTTGAATTTTTACTAGGTAATCGGCTGTTGGGATAGCTCCCTCTTTCCAAACTCTATTAAATCCAGAAGCCGACATTTCTATTTTGTTATAGATGTCAGATGGCTTAGCCCCATGAGGCCAAAGAAATTTGAGCCTATCTAAAAAAGTATCCATAGCAATCCTAATTTAACTCATTTAAGCAAAACATTAAGCAAAAAAGAAACTCTTTTGCTTAAATAAGATTACTCAAATAATCAATATATTGTAAAAATAATTACGTTTTTGAGAAAAATATTTTAGCAAAAGAGTTGCAGGAAACTGTTTTGCTAAATATAATTCACTCACTTACTAAATAACGGCGGTTAATAAACCTACTTAATTAAGGAATTGCGAGAATGAAAAAAAAGCAAGAAACCATGACTGATTGGCATCGTGCTGACATTGTGGCTCGTCTTAAAAAGGCAGGCTGGTCTGTAAGAGCGTTATCTATCGAGGCTAATTTAGCACCAAATACATTAGGGAAAGCTTTAGATGCTCCTTATCTGAAAGGCGAAAGAATCATTGCAGCAGCGATTGGAGTACCCGCAGAAGAAATCTGGCCATCTCGTTTTGAGAAACGAAACCATAAGCCAACCTTCCCAAGATCTATAAATAGATAACTGTTTTGCTAAATAGTTCCAAAAGAGTAACGCATTTAAGCAAAAATAGAAAGCGGAAAAAATGAAAATATCTGCATCTGATATTGCGAAATTAGGAATTCCGAGCCTACCAACTGATAGACAAGGGATTGAATACCATGCCAAGAAAAATAATTGGCAACACTGTTTTGAGCAAATAGGAAGAGGCCGACCTAAAAAACTATATGAAATCGCTTCCCTTCCAGCCGAAATCCGAGCAGCCATTATGAAACGGCAGTCGGACGAGCTGGCGGAGAAGATGCCGAAAATGCTGCCCCAAGTCAGACCGGGGACGGCGATGTCGGCTCAGGCACTGGCTGAAGCGGCCAAGCTGTTGAACGAGAAACAACGGTCGGTGGCGGATGCGCGATGTGCGGTGGTGGCGGCGGTATTGGGTATCAAATATCAATACGGTTGCTCTGCCAAGGCTGCGGTGGCTCAGTTTTTGGGCTTGCTGGCAGAAGGCAAATTGGACGCGGTTACGCTTGGAAACTTGGAAAAGGCCAATGACCGCAGCCGGTCGGCAAAGGTTGGCGAACGTACTTTAGACGGCTGGATTTCTGCTTATTTGAAAGCGGAAAACGCGACAGAGCGGTTGGTTGCTTTGGCTCCGAAGACGACGAAGGTGGTTAAGCCGATTGAGAGCTACGGTTGGTTGCCGATGTTTATGCAGTTTCACAATATCCCGTCCGCGCCGAAACTGGCACACAGCTACCGCCGGTTTGTGCAGTGGGCGGAAGCGGAAAATATGCCGGTCAATGATGTGCCTAACTTGAGTATGGTGCGGCGCGTTTGGGACAAGCTCCCGTTGATTATGCAGGAGCGCGGCAGGAAAACGGGGGCGGCTTATAAATCTCTGCTGCCTTATGTGAAACGTGATTGGGGGGCTTTGAAGCCTAACGATGTTTGGATCGGCGACGGCCACAGCTTTAAGGCGAAGGTGGCGCATCCGGTACACGGCAGGCCGTTTAAGCCGGAAGTGACGGTGATTATTGATGGTTGTACGCGGTTTGTGGTCGGTTTTTCGGTATCTCTCGCTGAAAGTTGTGTGGCGGTATCGGACGCTCTGCGTATCGGGGTCAAGCACTTTGGTTTGCCGATCATCTACTACTCGGATAACGGCGGCGGCCAAACCGGCAAGACGATAGACCATGAAATCACAGGTATCACGTCCCGACTGGGTATCCGGCATGAAACGGGTATCGCGGGCAATCCGCAAGGGCGCGGCATCATTGAGCGATGGTGGAAAGACAATCTGATTGAGATGGCGCGCCAGTATGAGACGTTTGCGGGTGCAGGGATGGACAGCAGCACGAAGAACCTGATGTACCGCAAGATGGAAAGTGCTTTTAATGCTTTGGAAAAAGGCAAGGATTTGACGGAGGAACAACAGAAATATTTGAAAAAACTGCCGAGCTGGTCGCGTTTTATCGCGGATGTGGTCAAGTGTATCGACGAATACAACAACCGTCCGCACGGGGAGCTGCCCCGACATCCGGACGGCGGGCATTATACGCCGAAGGCTTATAGGGAAATGAGGCTGGAACAGGACGGTATCGCGCCGGATATGTTGTCGGCGGAAGAGCTGGCGACGATGTTTATGCCGCAAGAGGTGCGAAAGGTACAGCGCGGTTGGCTGGATTTGTTCAACAACTCTTATTTCTCAACCGAGCTGGCGGAGTATCACAAGGACGAGGTACGGGTCAGCTACGATTTGAGCGATGCGTCGGCGGTCAATGTGTTTGATATGGACGGCAAGTTTATCACTAAGGCGCAGGCCAACGGCAATACCCGTGAGGCTTTCCCGACGGCTCGTATCGACCAACTGGCGGAAAAACGCCGAAAAGGCAAAATCAAGCGGGCGGAAAATGCAATCAAGCTTGCAAACGCGGAAGTCAATCCGGCTTTGGAACAGGCTGCGGTTTGGGACGAGCTGGGACATTTGGGCGGAAACGTCATCGAGGCGGAGTATGCGGTATTGCCGAAAACTGGCACAGACGATTTTGTGCTATTCGAGGCGGATAGAAGTTAAAACGGTTTTAAACCTCTTTTAAAAGGACTAAAAAAAATGAAACAAATCAATCATACATTGCAACAAAAACTGGCTGAATTTAAAGCTAAATCGGGAATGAACCAAACCCAACTGGCACGCGGTATCGGTACATCTCCGGCCTCCATCAGTATGTATCTGAACGGCACTTATGCCGATAAAGGCGGAAATTATGAAACCATCGAGCCGAAAATCGAGGCGTTTTTGGAAGTGCAGGACAGTAAGGCGCAACGCGAAGAGCTGGTGTTGGGATTTGTATCGACTAAGACGACACGCCGCATTGCGGAAGTGATGCGCGATGCGCACGAAGGCGGCGAAACGGTGGTGATCTACGGTCAGGCCGGCTTGGGCAAGACGCAGGCGGTCAAAAACTACTGCGAGAAAAACCCTGCGGCTATCTTGATTGAGGCTAATCCGAGCTTTACGGCACTTGTGCTGATGCGCAAGTTGGCGACGGCGGCGAAGGTATCGGCGATGGGCAGCCTGAATGATTTGTTTGAGTCTGTATCTGACCGCCTGCGCGATTCGGGCCGTCTGATTGTGGTCGATGAAGCGGAAAACCTGCCCTTGCGCGCCCTTGAGATTATCCGCCGATTGCATGATGAAACGGGCTGCGGTTTGGTGTTGAGCGGTATGCCCCGACTGGTGGCCAACCTGCGCGGTAAGCATGGCGAGCTGGTGCAACTTTATAGCCGCGTGTCTGTTGCGCTGAATTTGGGCGAATCTTTGCCGGATGACGAGCTCTTTGAGATTGCGAAAGCGGCTTTGCCTGATGCGGACGAGGAGACACTCTTGGAACTGGTTAAACATAGCAACGGCAATACGCGCCGGATGAGCAAATTGATGCGCGGCGCGGTACGCACGGCGAACAAGAACGGTATCAAGATGCAGGCCGGTATCGTTAAGAAATACAGCTCCCTGATTATCCGATAAGAAAGGCCGTCTGAAATGAGACACGAATATGCGGTACACGCCGGAGTCTATGAGGACACTTGGCACGATTATGAAACCCATAAACGGCGGAAGATTTGGCGGGTTGATGTACGCGGCAAGCGGAAAGAAGGCTTCGCATGGTTGCAAATCCGCCGACTGCGGAAACGCTTCGAGAGCAAAGAGGAAGCCAAGGAATGGGCGGCGCAGGTTAAGGCGGATTGGGTACGCAATAATTTTTTTGCCTTGAGAAAATATTAAGTAATTGATTTATAAGGAAATAGGAAAATGTCTAATTTGTTTTGCGAACGAAAAACCAAGTGGATCGGTTTGGCTTTTTGGTTGTTGTTTTGGGCGGTTTTGGTGGGAACGATGCTGCATAGCTGCTCTAAGCCGGTGGTGTCGGCGGCGAAGTTGGAAATGTCACGCCGCGAGCGTCTGGCGGACTTGGAGGCTCAAGCTTTAGGCGAGCAATACGAGGCGATGAGTACGGAAGAAAAAATGAAGGGGATTGTTTATGAGCGATAAGCCATTGAGCCCTACGGCGAAAAAAGAGGCTTTGGCACGGGCGGTAAAGGAAATCCGCGCGAAATATGGCGATAAGGCGATTGTGAAAGGATGTGTGAAATGAGTTTCGGACGACGTAATACGGATTGGCAGGCTTGGGGACAACACCGCAGGCGTGCGACGGCGCGAATGGCGCAAAAAAACAGAGAGCGTGAAATCGAAGAATATCAGGCGCGTTTCAGACGGCCTGCCGAGAAGAAGGAGGAGAAAAAATGATTTGGTTTGTTGTCGGATTGGCGGTGTTGGTGCTGCTGGGGATTTGGCTTGAAATGCTGGCCCGAATCGTCGTGTTGCACATGATCGGCGAAGGCCATGACGGGTATGACGACAATTAAAACGGTAAGCCGTTGATGTTGCTCTATATTTTTTTGCCTTGTTGAAAATATAAGGTATTGATTTAAAAGGATTTAAGAAATGAATGCAAAAGAAATTGCAGAATGGATCGAAGAC
This sequence comes from Neisseria sp. Marseille-Q5346, assembly GCF_946902045.1. The sequence continues at coordinate 1,323,223 of NZ_OX336253.1, forward strand.
CGTGGCGAGCTGATGCTCATGAAGAAGGACGGCGAAGGCTTTGTAATCGCTGCGCGGTCGCCGGACGGGATGTGGAAGACTGCCGAGGCGGAAACTTTGGCTCGGGCGATAACTTTATGGAAGGAAGCGTGATGGACATTGAGCAATACAACCCTAAAAAGAATCCGAAATATAGCAATTTTATTTATAGATTTTTGAAAAAGAACAAAAAAATTATACCGCATAGAGGAATGCCGGGTATCGAAAAGTTTGACACGCTGGGTATCTGGCGTATCGGATGGCATGACAGTGACGGATGGTTTACCGGTGCTCCCATCAGTTTTTTACCCAATGGCAAGGTAGAGATTTATGCATTTAAGCCAGGCGGACAAGTTATCGAAAAAGTCGAATGGTGTGATTACAAACGTATTGGAGCCTGTGCTATTGACGGGTATGCGCATAAATGGCGTGAAGTTAATAAAAACAGCCGGTGCTGCGAATACTGCGGCCAATGGATACGACGGAAAGTTAAAACCGAGAAAGTTATTCGCCGCCGCGATATTTGGGAGATTGAATCATGATTTGCCGTTGTCCTAACTGCGGAGCGGCCAACAGCTTGGATAGTTTAGTCAGTGATGCTGAAGCAGCCGAAGTGCTGAAGATGTTGCTGGAACTTGATGCTGATATCGGAAAAGCGGCTATCCGCTACATCGGCCTCTTCCGCCCCGGAAAGAGCCAGCTCTCTTGGGGGCGAACTGCCAAGCTACTTAAAGAGCTTCTGCCGCAGATTCAGACGGCCACGATTGAGCGCAATGGCACAACCTACGCTGCTCCAATGGAAGCATGGCTTTATAGTTTTCAGGAAATCTTGGTCGCGCGTGAAGCAGGCCGTCTGAAAACGCCGCTGAAGTCGCACGGATACCTGTATGAAATCCTTGCAGGCTGGGTTGGCCAGCCAAGCGCAGGGAATCAGACAAACCAACCAAACCGCCGCGCTGCTCTGCCGGCCAACCCCAGCCAAACCCTTACCGCAGCCGCCTCGCTGCAAGGACTGAAAAAATGAAAGAACTGCCTACCCAACTGCATAACGCCATGATCGACGGCCTGACCATGCTTTTGACCCTGCGTCTGAGCGGTTCGCCGGCTGCCGATACTGTGGCCGCCACTGCGCAAACCTGGAGCCGTGTATTGGCGCACGGCCGGGCGTGGGACGAAACGCGAGATGTACCGCGATTTCAGACGGCCTTTATGGTGCTGGCAAATGAGACCAACCGCTGGCCGAGTCCGAAAGATTTTTTGGACAAGATTCCGCCGCCACCGGAGCCGTTGAAACTGGAACACCGCTACCACCCCACGGCGGAGGAAAAAGCGAAAGGGAAATCAGCTTTAAACCGCATTCAGGGCGTAATTAAAGAGGTGTTAAGAGGCAAGTCACTGATACCGCCTCCGGCTGAAACCGCCACCGAGCAGATTTTGAGAAACCGCGCGAAAGTTGAAGCACTTGCCAAGCGCGAACGCGAACAAGGCTTGAGCAAGCCGAAATGTTAAACCCAACCTGAAAGGAAAGAAAAAATGGCTAAAACCCGAATCAAACAGCCCGCTATCGAAGCGGCACAAGATAAAGCGGAAGTTACTGCGTTTATCCGCAAAATCGGCGATTTGCAACGCGAAGTCAAACGCCTGGAAACCGAAGCCGGAGACAAAAAAGCGGTCATCGAAGAAGAATATGCCGCCAAAGCCGCGCCGATGTGTGCCGAAATCATGAGCCTGACCGAACGTGTGGCCGCATACTGCGAAGCGCATAAGGACGAGCTGACGGAAAACGGTAAAACCAAAACAGTGGACTTTACTACCGGTCTGATTAAATGGCGCATCCGTCCGCCATCCGTCAAGGTAACGGGCGTGGCCGCCGTCTTGGCGTGGCTCTCCGAGAAATCCGCCTTTGCCGAGTTTGTCCGCACTAAAAAGGAAATCGACAAAGACGCCATCCTGAATCAAAAAGAGCGTTTTTCAGACGGCCAAGTGCCGGGGATTAAGATTGTGTCGGGGCTTGAGGATTTTGTGATTGAGCCTACTGAGCAGGAGTTGGCGTGATGGCGAAAATTGTTATTACGATAGAAGACAAGATGCCAGTAAACGGCTTGAACGGCGTGACCATCAGTTATGACGGCGATTTGGAGCCGCAAGGCGAACTCACGATGGCGCATATGATGGCTTATAACATCAAGGAATTGATTGATGTGGTTGAGTTTGAGACCGCAAAAAGGCTGAGTAAAGCAAATTGACCCACGGCGGGGAACAACCCGCCATTTTTGAAAAAAGGATTAGATATGTGGTTTAAACAAGTTACTCCATTCCGTGTGTTTGAATTGCCAGAAGCTGAACGCCTCAAAACAGCAATTGCAGAAAACTGGTTTTGTTCTCCTACCGGATTAGACTGGTTTAGTGAAGGCTTTTGTTCTCCGGTGCCATTTGGGAACCCTATTATTTTTGAAGCTCAAAAAACTATGCTTATCAGTTTGATGCGAGAAGAAAAAGTATTACCCAGTGCGGCCATCAAACATAAATTGGACGAACAGGTTGTTAAGATCCAAACTGCCGAAGACCGTAATGTCGGCCGCAGAGAAAAGCATGAATTACGCGAAGCAATTATCGACGACCTGCTGCCTAAAGCGTTGATTAAAAGCAGCCGCACTTATGGCTTATTTGCTGGTGAGTGGTTATTCGTTGATACGGCAAATCGCCGCAAGGCCGAAAACCTGTTGATCAAGTTGCGCGAAGCCCTTGGCGGCTTGCCTGCTCAACAGCCGTTTACCCGTCAATCGCCGGCATCATTGATGACCAATTGGCTGTTGCAGGGCGAAGCTCAGGGGCGGTTTGTGTTAGATAGTGATGTTACCCTGGTCGGTGTGGGCGATGTTGCTCCCAAAGTTAAAATCAGCCGTAAAGACCTTACCGCCGAAGATGTGGTACAACACGCCAAAAACGGCATGATAGTAACCGAACTTGGCTTGATTTGGAATGGCCGCGTGGCATTTATCCTGACACAGGATTTAACACTGAAACGTATCCAATGGCTGGACGTTGTACAGGAAGAAGCTGAAGGCAGCTGTGATGATGCGGAAAGTATGGCTTATGCCACACAGCTACTGATGGAGGCCGCACTGAGTGCGATTCTTGGTGAGTTGGTGGATTTACTGGGAGGTTGGCAGGAATGATGGAGGGTTGGGACTTTTAAAGCTGGATTAAAGGCCGTCTGAAATGGGGTTTAAAACCTGTTTCAGGCGGCCTTTTTGTTTTACCGGAAATAATTTTGAAAATATTGTTGACTACGCGAAAATATCGCGTATAATGCAACTCATCAGGAAGCACAAAGCAAGCCTGAATAACCTTAAAGGAAATCAATCATGAAAAATATCGAACAACTCATCAAAGGCATCTCTGAAAACGGCGTAACCGGATTTGCGGTTTTTGAAGATAACGGCGGCGGTCTCCATCTCGGCATCTGGTACGATGATGGGGAAAATGAGGAAAGTTTCGAAGAAAAGTTCTTCTGCCATTGCAGCTACGAATACAACGTGGGCCAGCTGATGGACGATTTGACCGCTCTTTCTGAAGGCAGCTCTCCTTTGGATTGGGAAAATATGAAAGAAATGAGTCGGGTAGAATGGCGCGAAATGGTCAATAATGAATTTGCCGGGGGAATCGTTTTGAATATGGATGGCCTGATTGATAAAGATCAGATGGGAGCCGCCGCCCAAATTGAATTTGAAAACTATCTGTAAATACACTTTAGGCGGGTCAATAAAGGCCCGCCAACTCCTAAAGGAGCTGACATGATTAAAGATACTACCCGATATACCATCGAAAAAGTCGAAAATGGCTACTCAGTCCGCAAAATCATTTACGGTCTCGGTATACTTTCCTCCCCTGTCGTTATCCTCCTTCCTGAGTCTATTTTTACCGCAAAATATAAGACATATGGGCAATATTGCCGCAAAGTCGATCTGGCGATTGATAAAAAGCTCGCCAGACTGGTGCAGGAAAGAGCTTTGGGCAAGGAGGTGTGAGATGTGGGCCGCCTTGTTTAGGCGGCCGCCTTTGTTTCGGGCGGCTGCTGAAGAGTATTTGTCTATGAGCCTGGCACATTGCTGCGCACAGGTGCAGAAATATACGCGTGAGCGTATGGTCTTGTGGGTATATCCGGCCATTGGCAATAAGCGTATCCATAAAATAAAACCCTATGAGATTTTGGAATGTGTCGAACGTTTCGGCGTGAATGCCCCGTCTCAGACGCGCCGTTTGCTGCAAGTGATCAGTGGGGTTTACCGATATGCCAAAGTGAAAGGATGGTGCGAGAATAATCCTGCAGACGGCCTCAATATTGCTTTACCGCCATATAAATACAAGGGATTTAGGCATTTATCATCTGTCCAAATGCCTGAGTTTTTAGGGGCTGTCGATACTCATGTCGCGTTGGATATGGCCGCTGTTACTGCTTTTTGGCTGATTGCTTATACTGCTGTCCGCCGGGGCGAGGCAGTCAATGCCGAGTTGTCCGAATTTGATTTTGAGACGGCAACATGGACGATCCCTGCAGCGCGCATGAAAATGAGGCGGCCACATGTCGTCCCACTCGCGCCTCAAGTTGTGGATTTGTTATCTGCTTGGCTGGTTGAGCGCGCGCGGCGCGGAATTTCCGGAGACCTTTTATTTGGCGGCATCGGCGGACACCGCCCTTTGCACGTTATCACGCAGTCCGGCTGGCGGGACAAGATGACGATACATGGATTCCGCAAGGTTTTTAGCACACACGCCCACGAAAGCGGGCTATGGTCAGTTGATGCGATCGAATTGCAGTTGGCCCATATCATCAGCGGTGTGCGCGGCGTTTATAATAAGGCGATGCTATTAGACGAGCGCAGACGGTTAATGATTTGGTACGCGGACGAGATAAACCGATGGCGTGCCATCGGTCGTGGCGGATATAATGGCTCCTAAGGAGGAGCCAAACTATGCACCACATCGTCATTGAAGCGTACCGCCGTCTTTTGTTTTTAACCGTTTTAGAAGCTGCTAAATCTGTCGCCTGTACATCTGTCCGTCCTGATGGTGTATCAGAGCGAGCCTGGAATCGTTGGGAGAGCGGCGAGGGAGCCATACCTGATGAGGTAGCGGAAAATCTGTTAGCCCTGATACGACTCAGGCAGAGAGAAATTGACAGTATTGCCGATCAGATTGCCGCCGGAACTGAGCCTATAGTGACTGCCCCAAAAAAAGGGGCGGATGTATTGGAATACAAAATCAAATTGTCGGTTTTTGCCGAGGCAATGGCGATGGGCTGCAAAACAAAATAGGAGGCCGAATGAAATATCCCGAAGCAGGCTACACCCCTGCAAATTTAAGATTTCTGATGAATACATACGGGCTAACCCTTGCCGAGGTTGGACGACGTACTGGCACGGCGTTACGCACTGTGCAAAACTGGGTTGCCCCAGTTGATGCCAAGGACCATTCGGGGATGCCGCACCGCAAGTGGGTCATGCTGCAAGACACGCTCAAATAATTCTTGATTATGCGAAAATATCGCGTATAATAGGACTCATCGGGAAGCACAAAGCAAGCCCGAAAAACCAAAAGGACTTAAAAAATGAAAGATTTATTGGATAATGAAATGAAGCAGGCCGAACTCAGAAAAGTGGACGCTGAAATCGCAAAAATCATCGCAGATGCGCATAAGATAAATGCAGAATCGGTCAAAATAGCCCAAGAGGCTCGGTGGTATCCCATTATGATTGCTACCGGATTAATATCAGCCGTCGCCGCAACGATGGCGGTAGTGATTAAATTTTTATAACAAAAGCCCCCGAATGGGGGCTTTTTTGTGTCTGCCAGTTTCGCAAAAAAAAACATCGACTTAATACTATATATTGTATTTTATTGGTATAATATGCGCTAATTTATACTATATGTTGTATTGGAGGGATGATGCGCCGGGCGTTGATTGCGAAAATTAAGATTGCTCAAAAGGAGCTGGGCTTAGATGACGGTACCTATCGCGCGGTGTTGGAGCGCGTGACGGGCAAGCGGTCTTGTACCGAGTGCAGTATCCCTGAGTTGGAACGCGTGGTTGAGGATTTGCGCCAACATGGGTTTACGCCGAAAAAGACGGCGGGACAACGACCGAACCGCCGCGATTCTGCCGACCCGATGATGCGCAAAATCGAAGCCCTGTTGCTGGATAACGGCTGGAGCTGGAATTATGCGCACGGTACGGCGAAAAAGATGTTTAAGGTTGACCGCGTGGAATGGTTGTCTGACGGCAATATGCACAAGCTGGTGGCGGCGTTGCAGATTGCGGCGAACCGCCGTAAGAAAGGGGCTGTGTGATGTATGAGACGGCAGATTTTGGCGCGGTCAAGCATCTGCTCCCTGATAGTGTGCAGGCGTTGATTACGGTTATCGGGTTTAATGAAACGCTGGAGTTGGTGCGCCTGATGGGCGGTACGACTTATCCGTTGCGGCAGGGTTATACGAAAAACAGTCAATCCCGTGTTGCGTACTTGGAGGAGATTATCGGCAGTGAGGCGGCCGGTCGGCTGGTGGAGGCAATGGCTCCGTGCAATCTGTTTATACCCCGTTGCGAGACGGCTTTGTATGAGCTGCGAAACCGTAAAATCCGCAGTCAGTTTGACCGACAGACGGCAGGTGGCACCCCTGCATATGAGGCCGTTAACGATTTGGCCTTGGCACACCGTCTAAGCGACCGCCATGTGTGGCGGATTTTGAAGCAGGCGGATAAGGAAGCAGAACAGGAAAATTTGTTTTAGAATGGAATGCCATGCAGATGTATGGCATTTTATTTTGGAGAAAAATATGAAAACGTTTTATTTTGTGCTACTGGCGTTGAGTTTGGCGGCGTGTGGGCAAGTATCGGAGGAAGTCAAACAGACAGCTCCAGCACAGCAAGAAACTCAGCCTGACCCGAAAGTGAAAATCGTGGAGCGCCTGAAAAACGAAGAATACTTTATAGGGGAGAATAATTTAGACAAAATCCGCCGGCACGGCGAACTGAAAAGCCATGCGGAAAAATTGGTGGCATTGCTTACTCAAGCTGAAAAGGAGAGCCGCGGCATGGTGTTAAACGGTAGCAATTTGGCGGAGGTCAAGACATTTAACGAGGCTTTTGTCGCTGTCGCCAAATCAGCCGATGAAACTTTCGGTGGGCCATTTTTGGAAGATAAGGCTGGATTGTATCAGTGTACCAATGCCGCCAATGCTGCATATGACTACTTTACCGCCAGACAAAACCAAACCGCTATGGTTGCCAATTATAAACAAAACTACGACAACGCTATGGCCGCTTGTAAAGAGCAAATTAAACATCCTCCTGAAGCTGAGGCAACTGTCTATGCCCGTAAAGGTATTAATCTGCCTATAAATGATTGTTTAGCCGTGTTGACCGGAGATGAACCATTTAACACATTTACTTGTCCGATGAAAATCAAATAAGGTTGAATCATGCCAAGGCCGTCTGAAATTTCAGGCGGCCTTTTTGTTGCCTACTGACACTGTTTCGCCCGCTGCAAAAGCCATGCCGTTTGAAAATGTAAGCCTCTGAAAGTGCATTTTAATCTGATTTTGAGGGAGGCTTTAATGAGCAAAACTGTAACTTTAACCGCCGGCCACAGCAACACCGACCCGGGCGCGTGCAACGGCTCCGACCGTGAGGCGGACTTGGCGCAGGATATGCGCAACATCGTGGCATCTATCTTGCGCGATGACTACGGCTTGACCGTTAAAACCGACGGTACGGGCAAAGGCAATATGCCGCTGCGCGAAGCGGTCAAGCTGATTCGCGGCTCGGATGTGGCGATTGAGTTTCACACCAACGCGGCGGCGAACAAAACGGCGACAGGTATCGAAGCCTTGTCCACGCCGAAAAACAAACGCTGGTGTCAGGTGTTGAGCAAGGCTGTTGCCAAGAAAACCGGCTGGAAACTGCGCGGCGAAGACGGCTTTAAACCCGACAATGCGGGCCAGCATTCGCGCCTGGCTTATGCGCAGGCCGGCGGCATTGTGTTTGAGCCTTTTTTCATCAGCAACGACACTGATTTGGCCTTGTTTAAGACGACTAAATGGGGCATCTGCCGCGTGATTGCGGACGCGATTGCGATGGAATTGGGAGCGGCGAAGGTATGAAAAAGTCTTTGCTTGCTTTGGCTTTGTCTGTATTGAAACCGCAGATGCCTGAATTTGAGATTAAGCCTGCCAGTATTGGCTATTTGAAACAACATCCGTCTATGCGCCTGGGTAAGTCGGGTGTGGCGGCTGCGAAACGTGCGGCGCGTAAACGCAAGGCGAGAAAATGCTGAAAGCACGTCTGATTTGTTGGATTTTGAATTTGGTATCAAATGATTGGGAAGTCCGAATTGAAACACGTTGTATCGGCAGTGGTTATTACGACCGCCCAATCATTGCGAGAAAAAAGCACTGATTTTTTGTCGGGCATAAATGCCCAACCTACGGGATAAATAATGCGTATTTTGGATATTTTTAAAAACCCGGCGACAGGCAATGTGTCGCACTCGAAACTTTGGGCAAACGTTGCCTGCGCTGCTGGGACGTTTAAATTTGTGATGCTGCCCGACCCGTCGGCGGAGATTTGGGCGGTGTATTTGGGCATTGTCGGCGGATATGCGGTGGCGCGCTCGTTTGTCAGCGTCAAACGTCAGGAGGTCGAGAATGAATCTCGTGAAACTGCTGGCGAATAACTGGCAACCGATTGCCATCATCGCGCTTGTCGGCACGGGCTTGGCTGTGTCGCACCATCAAGGCTATAAGTCGGCGTTCGCAAAGCAGCAGGCGGTCATTGAGAAAATGGAGCGCGACAAGGCGCAAGCCCTGCTGTTGTCGGCTCAAAACTATGCGCGCGAATTGGAACAGTCGCGTGCGGAAGCTAAAAAATATGAAGTCAAGGCGCACGCCGTCGGCATGGCTTTGGCGAAAAAACAGGCGGAAGTCAGCCGTCTGAAAACGGAAAATAAAAAGGAAATCGAAAATGTCCTTACTCAAGACCGTAAAAATGCAAGCGGTAATTGTATTGACGGCTTTGGCCATCACGGCCTGCAGCTCTACAACCGCGCCCTCGGCTACGGAAATTAAGGTTGTCGAAAAAGCGGTCATGCCGATGCCGCCTGCCGCATTGATGGTCGCGCCGGTACGCCCGAATCCGCCGAAAGACGGCAAGACGGCCACGCTGTTGGAACATGCCGCTGAGTTTGGCGGCTATGTGGCGGAGCTGGAAAACCAAAATCAGGCGTGGCGCGACTGGGTCAACAGTCAAGCGGAAGTTGACGGTTCGGAGGGCGCGCGATGACGACTTATCGTGAGTTGGTACAACGCACGGTCGCCTGCCACCATGCGGATTTAGAGCTGGGATTGAGCCGCGCACGCGAACAAGAGCCGTTTGTCATTCATGTTTCTAATCTGCTGGATAAGGCAGGATTTGAATATGTGGTACGGATGAATAAGGATTTTCAGACGACCTTTAACCTTGAATATCCAAATACAAACTACGACACCTTTAAGCGTGCAGTTTGGCAGACGATTTCGGCGTGTTACTGCGTTTGTAACGATGGGGATGGACTCGAAATTTCTAGCAATCGCCCTGACGGCTACTCCGTCCGTATCGTATTCGGCGATGTGCCGTTTTAAGGGGTTTTAAATGGACTTTGAATTTGGTTTTAAAACCTTGTGGCCGATTGCGACGGCGGCGTTTTGGTTTTGGGTCAACGGCATTTCAGGCCGTCTGAAAGAGGCGGACAAGCGTATCGACGACCTTAAAGAGGAGCTGCACGCGGTCAAGCTCTCTTATCACACCAAGGCGGACGCCAAGGCAGACAGCAATAATATTGCAGCGGCCTTGGAACGAATTGAAAACAAGTTAGAAAAAGTAAACGAAAAACTGGACAGGAAAGCGGACAAATCATGAGCGACCCGATTTTAGAAGCCTTGGCGCGTATCGAAGCCAAGCAGGATGACCTGCTTGCCAATCAGGCGCGCATGGACGAGGAATTGCAGCAAATTAAGAAAGACTGCAAGAAATCTGCTGCGGTTTATGGCGGTCTCGGCGGCGTGATTGTAACGACCGGCTGGGAGCTGCTGCGAGCCAAGTTCGGGGGCTGATATGGCACACCCGAAAGAAATCCGCGAAAAGCTGCGCCGACTGTACGTCAGCGACGGGCAGACGCTCGAAATCGCGGCGATGATGTGCGAAATCCCAACAGCTACCGCCCGAAGTTGGAAACGTGCCGCCAAAGAGACCGGCGACGATTGGGACAAAGTACGCGCCGCCTACACGCTGGCGGGCGGAGGCATCGAAGACTTGAGCCGCTCGCTGTTGGCGGGGTTTTTGGTGCAGTACCAATCGACGATGACGATGTTGCAAGACACGTCGGTCGAGGATCTGATGCCGTCCGAGCGCGCCAAATTGTTGGCGAGCCTGTCGGATGCGTTTACTAAGACCGTGGCGGCAAACGCCAAAGTGATGCCGGAAACGTCAAAACTGGCGACAGCGATTGAGGTGTTGGAATTGTTCGGCGAAGTGGTCAAGGAGCGATACCCGCAACACCTGCAGGCTTTTGTCGAGTTGGTCGAGCCGCTGGGCGTGGAAATTGAAAAGAAATACAGGTAAGCGATATGCAAAAAGTTGAATACACACATAAAGGCTGGTTTTTATTTTGCCCGATTTGGATTGCGAATTGGGACAGCGAAGTGCCGGCAGTTGCGCCGCGCTATAAGCTGGAGCCGTTGTTTTGGCTCGCCGACCAGTTTTTTTACTTTATGTCCGCTATGAATGAAATGAAAACGGGAGAGCCGTTGCCCTTTTGTTTCATGGTTAATCAAAAGCCGCTGAAAAAGCCGGTTGTCCACTATTACGAATAACATGAAGTCCAAAGAGTTTTTAAAGTCGCTTGCCGAATACGCCGCCCAACTCCGCCAAATCATTGAGGCAGAGGTGGACGGCTTCGACGCATCGACTGCTGCCATTGCAGAGCGTCGGGCGAAGGTATTAGACCCGGTCAACGGTTACGAGTATTTTGTCAATACCTATTTCCCGCACTATGTACGATCGCCTGAAAAGTCGCTGCTGCACAAGTTTTTATTTTCCCGACTGCCCGAAATCTTGAGGTCGTCTGAAGGCATCAACGAGGCAACCGCCGCCCCGCGCGGCGAGGCGAAATCGACGCTGGTTACGCAACTGTTTACGCTTTGGTGCGTGGTGACGGGGCGCAAGCATTACGCGGTCATCGTGATGGACAGTATCGACCAAGCCTATCCCATGCTGGAGGCAATCAAGGCGGAACTTGAGTTCAACCCGCGCCTTAAAACCGACTTTCCGGAGGCTTGCGGACAGGGTCGCGTTTGGCAGGCGGGGACGGCGGTAACGGCAAACGAAGTCAAAATCCAAGTGGCGGGCAGTGGCAAAAAGTTGCGCGGTCTGCGCCACGGCCCATACCGCCCCGACCTCGCCGTCCTCGACGATATCGAGAACGACGAACAGGTGCGCAACCCCGAGCAACGCGACAAACTCGAAACATGGCTGAAAAAAGCCGTCCTCGCCTTGGGTGGCGCGGGGCAGAAGTTTGACGTGATTTATATCGGCACCATCCTGCACTACGACAGCGTGCTGAACCGAACGTTGAACAACCCGTTTTGGCACGCGACCAAGTTTAAAGCCATGCTCGAATGGCCTGACCGCATGGACTTGTGGGACAGGTGGGAGGAGCTTTACCGCAACGACGGCGAAGAGGTGGCGCAGGCGTTTTATCTCGCCAACAAAGATGAGATGGAGCGTGGCGCGGTCACTTCTTGGGCGGCTCGCGGCGTGTTGGCACTGATGAAAATCCGCGCCCGAGACGGTCATGCGACGTTTGATTCGGAATATCAGAATGATCCGGTTGCTGGTGAGGCCGCGCCGTTTGCGAACAGCCTGAATTTTTGGGTCAATCGTGATTCGGATTGGATTTTTTATGGTGCGTGCGACCCGAGTTTGGGCAAGGCCGGCAACAGCCGTGACCCGTCTGCGTTGTGTATCGGCGGGTACAACCGCCGCACGGGTGTGTTGGATGTGGTGGAGGCTCTGATTAAGAAACGCCTGCCGGACAAGATTATTTCAGACATTATCGAACTGCAACGGCGGTACCGCTGTGTGTTGTGGGGCATTGAGACGGTGCAGTTTCAGGAGTTTTTAAAGACTGAGCTGGTCAAACGCGGCGCGGCTGCCGGCATCCCGATTCCGGCACGCGGTATCAAGCCGAGTGCAGACAAACTGCTCCGTATCGAGAGCCTGCAACCGTATATGCAAAACGGCCAAATCCGTTTGCACGCCAGTCAAAGCACACTGATTGACCAATTCCGCCATTTTCCGATGGCAGACCATGACGACGGCCCTGATGCCGTGCATATGCTGTGGGGTTTGGTACAAAGCAGCGCGACTGTCGGCGGCTATATTGCCGTGCCTAGAGAGCATGGCTTATCCGGACGGATGGGTAGCGGCGCATGGTAAAACTGACACGGGATACAGCCTGCTAAGGAGTGGCACGGCTGAAAATGGGGCAAGTTTAACTTGCCCTTTTTTACGTCATGAAAAACCTACTCCGTGCGTTGTTTAGTAAAGCCGCACCTAAAACGCCCGATAAACAATCCCAAACGGCAGATATCGTTAAAAACCGCACTACCCATGAGCATCCGAGCAAAGGGATGACTCCGCAGTCGCTCCATCGGATTTTGGAAGATGCGGAAAACGGCGATATTCAGGCGCAGTCCGAACTCTTTGTCGATATTGAGGAGAAGGACGGCCATATCTTTTCGGAGATGAGCAAACGCAAGCGCGCGGTAATCGGCTTGGATTGGAATATTGTTCCGCCTCCGAACAGCGGCGAAGCGGAACGGAAGCTGGCCGAAGAGGTTGATGGCTGGCTCAATCAGATGACCGATTTAGAGGATATGATGTTTGACCTTTTGGACGCGGTCGGACACGGCTTCGCCTGCGTGGAAATCGAATGGGAAAACCTTGGTTCGTTATGGTTGCCCAAGGCATTCCATCATCGTCCGCAGGCTTGGTTTAAGGTCAATGCAATGGATGAGGTGTTGCTGCGCAAAGACGGCAGCCCAGATGGCGAAAAGTTGTGGGATTTGGGCTGGATTGTCCATAAGCACCGCAGCCGGTCGGGTATTTTAGCAAGAAGCGGTTTGATGCGCACGCTGGTGTGGCCTTATTTGTTTAAGAATTACTCGGTGCGTGATTTGGCCGAGTTTTTGGAGATTTACGGCCTGCCGACCCGAATCGGTAAATATGCCTCCGGTGCGGACGACAAAGATAAGCTCACCCTTTTGAATGCGGTACGCGAAATCGGCCATAACGCGGCGGGGATTATCCCTGAAACCATGCAGATTGAGCTGCTCAACGCGGCCAACGGCAGCGCGGATCCGTTTCAGGCAATGATTGATTGGGCGGATAAAACGTCTTCAAAAGCGATTTTAGGCGGCACGCTGACCAGCCAGGCTGACGGCAAGACTGCTACCAATGCGCTGGGGCAAATCCATAACGAGGTGCGCCATGATTTGCTGGTGTCCGATGCCAAACAACTGGCCGGCACATTGACGCGCCAATTGATCCTGCCATTGTTGCAGCTCAATAAAGGCAATGTCGATGTTTCACGTCTGCCGCGCTTTGTGTTCGATACGCAAGTGCCTGAAGATTTGACGGTGTACTCCGACTCTTTGCCTAAATTGGTGGAAATCGGTATGAAGATTCCGTTGTCGTGGGCGCAGGAAAAATTGGCCATTCCTTTGGCTTCCGAAGACGAGCCGGTATTGGCTTTTCAAACCGGCGTTAAAACGGATTTAAAAAACGCTTCTCTAAGCTACCGCCGTGTGGCTTTGAGTAAAACTGGCGAGATTGTCGGCGCGGCGCAGGCGGATTTGGATAATGCGGACTTGAGCAAAGTGGCCTTGCCAGAAATGATTGAGCCGTTTTTACGCGGCTTAGGCCAGGCTTTGGCCGAGGGTGATAGTTATGAGGATGTGCAGGAGCGTTTACTGCGCGTTTATCCCGACCTGACTGCCGAGCAATTTCAGACGGCCTTGGCGCGTGTGGTTTTTGTGTCGGACTTATGGGGACGGATGAATGGCTGATTTGAGCTACGCATTCGGCCTTGAGCCTGAACAGGCCGTCAAGTATTTTGAGGGGCTGGGCTTTAATGTGCCGTCCGATTGGAAAGTAACGTGGAACGAAGCACAGGCTAAGGCACGGGCGATTGCGGGCATTCACAAGCAGGATATTGTCGCGCAAATCCACGGTGCTTTGTATGAAAGCCTGAAAAACGGTACGTCATTTGAGAAATTCCGTGATGATGTGGCAGGCCGTCTGAAACAGCATGATTGGCAGCTGCTGAAAGATGGCGACATCGTGCATATAAACACCGGCGAGGTGGACGGTAAAGGCATTACTGTACACCGCTTGGAAACTATTTTCCGTACGCAAATGCAGTCGGCCTATATGGCCGGGCATTGGCAGGCTCTTGAAGATGGTCGGGACTCTGCGCCCTGGTTGCAGTATTCGGCCATTCTTGACAGCCGTACCCGACAGAGCCACGCTGCGGCGCATGGCGCGGTGTATCACATCGACGACCCGTTTTGGGATTACTTCTATCCTCCCAACGGCTTTAACTGCCGCTGTACCGTACGGGCGTTTTCAGACCGTGACTTGAAGCGGCGCAATCTGTTGCCGCAAAAGGCACAACTGGAAGATACGGAAGTGGTGGTCAACCGCAAGGGCGACACCCGCCCGGCCAAGGCGGTGAAGCTGGCCGACGGCAGTCGCTTTTATACTGATGCAGGTTTTCAGAACAATGTGGGTAAAAGCCATTTGGCCAACTTGGGGCAGTTGCAGATGCAGCGTGCAGTGGAACTGCCGCCAAAGCTGGCGAGCGTGGCGATTCAGGAAGCTTTAAAAGAGCCGAAATGGAGGGCCGCCATATCTAAACAAGCATCGGAAATGGTTGATCGGGTAAATATGGAGAAATTTGCCAGGGGCGAAATGCTGTATATCGGAGCGTTGACTCCGTCGGTATTGGAAGCTCTGGCCGCAAAGAATGTCTATCCGCAATCAGCTGTGATCGCGATGAGTGATGAGCGAATATTACACGCGCTGCGGAACAGTAAAAATAAACCGTTGCCTTTGGCATTTTGGAAAGACCTGCCAGAACAGCTGCAAAATCCGGAGGCAATACTCATTGGCACGGCAGGCCGCAATGCCGATGGCCAGCAGTTTCTGTTGTTTGTATATCCGGGAGTGAATAACAAAGGGAAATTGGTTGTGACTGTGGATTATCAGGCTAAGGCAAGAAACCCCTATACCGGCAAAAAAGAAGCGGTTGCCGTCAATATGGTTAATACAGGAAATTATGCTGAAGATGGGGATATTTATAAAAATGACAGATATGAATTAATCTGGAAGAAATAACCAAGTTGGCGGCTTTGCCTGATTCGAACAGGATAAAACAGCGGATAAACCACCGAGGCCATTCCAGTTGGCGACCCGCCGACAACTTGGCATTAGGGATAATATACTGATGATTGAGATAAAAATCAACACAGACGCACTGCAAAACAGCTTAAATACCATTGCGCAACGTACAAGCAATACCCAGCCATTGATGACACAGCTTGCCCGCATCATGCGCAACGCTGTGCTGGACAACTTCGAGGCAGGCGGCCGCCCCGCGTGGGCTCCGCGCAAGTATCCGTCCGTGCGTGAGGGATCGGGGCTGTTGCAGGCCAGTGGGCGTTTGCGCAATTCAATTACGCAGAACAGTACGGCCACGGAAGCCGTGGTCGGTACCAATGTGGAATATGCGGCCATTCATAACTTCGGCGGACAAACTGCACCGCATACGATATTGCCGAAAAACGGCAAAGCCTTAAAATTCGGCGGACGGTTTGCCAAACGCGTCAATCACCCTGGCAGTAAGATTCCTGCACGTCCGTTTATGGTTCTTCAACCTGACGACGAACAGGCTTTAGTCGATGCGGTAAATGATTACTTGGATGCCGCTCTCGGCAATTAAAACAAAAGCCGTCTGAAATTGCACACAGACGGCTTTTATATATCTTTCCCTTATCTACCCTTTCCCGAAACGTTTAAATCAATCTGTGAGGGGCTTAAAAGGCTTCTGAAACGGTTTTAAACATACTCTCTTTCCCATTCCCCGCTATTTCTCATTTTCGTTCCTTACTGACAGTGATTCAGCCTCTTGTGCCGGCTTGATGGCTCATGATTCGGCAATGGATACAAAAACCTTTCTTGCCGCCTTATCTGCCGCCAAAGTCGGAAATACGGACGGCCTTATCAAAATCGTACCCAAAGGTCAATTTGCACCAGTCGACGGGCGCACCGATACAGGCGTGGCGCACTGGACGATGACTGCCTCTTTGGCGCAGCAAATCATTGCCGCCTTTGATGCCGGACAAACAGACCTTGTTGTGGACTACGAACACGCCACACTGAAAGCTGCGGAAACCGGACAGCAAAATCCTGCTGCCGGTTGGATCAGCAAATATGTGTGGGATGACGATCGCGGTCTGATGGGCGAAGTGAAATGGACACAGCGCGCAAAAGACATGATAGACAGCGGCGAATACCGCTATCTGTCGCCGGTTCTCGAATACGACACATTGGGCAATGTGCGCGGGCTGCACAGTGTGGCGTTGACCAATTCGCCTGCGCTGGACGGCATGGCTCTGGCTGCATTGAGCCGCCAAAACTCTATCAACCCCAAACAGGAAACAAGTATGAACAAGGAAGCTTTAATCAAGCTCTTGGGCTTGGCGGCAGATGCCGACGATAAAGCCATTGAAGCGGCTTTGGCCGAAGCACAAGAAAAGCTGGGCGGTAAAACGCTGGCCGAAGCACTGGCCGAACACAAAGACGAACCGCAAGGCGGCGAAGGCGGTAAAGGCGATGCCGGCAAGCCCGAAGACAATCCGCAAGGCGGTAATGCCGACGACGGCGAAGTTGCCGAACTGAAAGCCCAAGTGGCTGCGTTGAGCAAGAAAGTGATTGCAATGGAAGTGGGCGGTACTTCAGACGGCCTGATCCGTGCCGCTCTTTCAGACGGCCGCCTGCTGCCGCATCAAGAAGCATCGGCACGACAACTGGCTGCCAAAGACCCAGAGGCATTTAAGAATCTGATGGAAGGCAGTTTGAAATTGGCCGCGTTGAGTAAAACACAAACCGGTGGCAAAGGCGCTGAAGGCAGTGAGCCTGCGTTGACTCCGGAAGAAATCGAAGTGGCCAAGCAATTGGGCATTTCAGCCGAAGATTATCAAAAAGCCAAATAAGGCTTTAAACAAGGATTAAAGCATGATTATCACTCCAGATACACTGAAAGCGCTGTTTACCGGCTTTAAGAAAAACTTCCAAGACGGCCTGAAAATGGCGGACAGCCAATACAAGGAAATCGCCACTGTTATTCCGTCCTCTACTGCTTCCAATACTTACGGCTGGCTCGGTCAATGGCCTGCCTTCCGCGAATGGGTGGGCGACCGCGTATTTCAAGATATGAAGGCACACGGCTATGCCATCACTAACAAGCATTTTGAAAGTTCGGTCAAGGTCAACCGTAACGACATCGAAGACGACAATGTCGGCATTTACGCGCCGATGATGACCGAAATGGGCCGTGCTTCCGCCGTTCATCCTGACGAATTGGTATTTGCCCTGCTGAAAAACGCGCATGCTACGTTGTGTTATGACGGTCAGAACTTCTTCGACAACGACCACCCGGTATATGAAAAAGTCGATGGCACCGGCCAATCCACCACTGTATCCAATATTTTCACCGGTACCGAAGCCGCTTGGTATTTGCTGGATACATCACGCGCCCTGAAACCTCTGATTTATCAGGAACGCAAGCCTAAGCAGTTCACTGCCATGACCGCCGCTACCGACGAAGGCGTATTTATGCGCAACGAATACCGCTACGGCGTGGACGGCCGTTGTAATGTTGGTTTGGGCTTCTGGCAAATGGCGGCTAAGTCGCAAGAAACCCTGGATGCCGAAGGTTTTGAAAAGGCTTACAACGCAATGGTCAGCCTG
The DNA here is from genome assembly GCF_946902045.1 of Neisseria sp. Marseille-Q5346. The sequence goes on from NZ_OX336253.1 coordinate 1,341,368, forward strand.
AAAGGCGACGGCGGCCGACCGCTGGGTATCCGCCCGAATGTGCTGCTGGTTCCTCCTTCTTTGGAAAACGCCGCCAAAAAATTAGTGGAAGGCGACCGCCTGGATAGTGGTGCGTACAACCCGAACAAAGGCAAATGCAAGGTAATCGTATCTCCTTGGTTGCTGTAACCCTTTAGATAGGCGGGCTCTGCCCGCCGAAAGGATAAGAAATGGCAAAAGTAAAAAACGAAGATGAAAAAACCGAGCAAACGGTTGGCGCAACTGTGGATGTAAACCCCGAAGACGTTAAGTTGCAGGCGTTTCTTGAGGCTGAAGTCGAAAAATTGAACGCCGAGCTTGAAGCTGCACGTATGCGTATCGCCGAATTAGAAGCTCAATTGGAACAGGCCGCAAGCCCTGCCGTTGAAGCGGCAGAAGCACAAGAACGCTATCAGGCAGGCGGTGAAGCGGCGGCAGATGCCGAAGTGGTTGCCATCAAATCCAAACATGGCCATGCGTTTTGGCGCAGCGGGTATCACGTTCAACCGCATTTTACCTTCGTGAAACGTGCCGATTTTGAGCCCGAAGCGTGGGAGCGCCTGCTGTCCGAACCGATGGCTGTTGTTTGTGAAGCCTTGTCTGTGGAGCATGATTAATGGCTTACGCAACGATTGCCGATTTGGTAGCGCGTTATACCGAGCCGACGATTGCAGGTCTGACCGACCTGACGCGCTTGGGAAGCGTGAATGCCGAAATTGCGCAACAAGGTTTGGATGATGCCTCCGCCGAAATCGACGGCTATCTGGCATCACGTTATGAATTGCCGTTGCCTACCCCTGTGCGCCTGTTGAGCCTTTATTGCTGCGACATTGCCGTTTACCGTTTGGCAACGGGCAAGCGCCAACTGACAGAAGATATGGTGCACCGATATGAGGCGGCGATTGCGTATCTCAAATTGGTGGCATCAGGCAAGGCTGGTTTGGGTGTGGCTGAAAATGCCGACCCCAAGCCGACCGTGCAAGGTGATGCGGTAATGTTTGCCGCCAAGGAAAAGGTGTTCGGCCGTGATAGCGTCTATTGAACAAGCCATCAAACAGCGTCTTTCAGACGGCCTTGGCCAAATGGTCAGCGGTGTGCATACATACGGTGGCGAATTTGACGGCGAAGGCTTGGCTCAAGTGGTCAACCAGTTCCCCGCCGTTTGGGTCATGTTTGCCGGCATTACCGACAGCGAGCCCCATGATACGCGCCGAACACGCTACCAAGTCACTGGTCACTTTTCTGTCTTGGTCGGCGACCGTGCCAGCGGCAGCGAGGCGGATAGCCGCTTCGGCGGTTTACACCGAAACGATGTCGGCACTTACCGGCTGATGCAGGCCGTGCGCCTGTTGCTGATCAATCAGACTATGGGTTTGTGTATAGGCCGTCTAAAGCCGGGCAAAGCAAAAAGCCTGTTTTCTAAACAAATGGAGTTGGACGCAATCAGCGTATTTGCGCTGGATTTTGAAACGCATTGGTTAGAAGACGCACTGCGAGACGGCGATTGGCCACGGCCTACGGTTTCAGACGAACAACAGGCGCAAGTATATGCCGACGTATCCGAATACCAAGGCCGTACTGATCCAGAACATCCTGACTTTAAAGGCGCAAACCTTGAGCTGCGTATCCCGCCCAAAAACCCAAACCAACCCGCCGATATGGCGGCCACCGTTAAAACCGAGGTAAAACATGACTGAAACCATTAAAGTTCGTGCCGCCGCAGGTCTGCAAGTACCTATGGCAGGCAAGCCACATGAATATATTACCGACCAAGAAACGGTCGAAGTGCCGAATGCCGCGTATTACCTGCGCTGTATTCACTACGGCGACTTGGTTATTGTTGAGGACAAACCGAAAGGCAACAAATCATGACTTCCGCAAACGTCAGTTTCGACAAAATTAAGACCAGTACGCGTAAGCCCGGCGTTTACGTCGAATGGAACACCAAGCTTGCTGTGCGCAACCTGCCTACCAACAAGCAACGCGTACTGCTGATTGCGCAACACAGCAATCCCAAGGCGGGCAAGCTGACTGCGCTGGAAAATATCTATTCTGCGGCCGATGTCGCCACCGCGTATGGTGCCGGCTCGCAGGCGCATTTGATGGCATTGGCCGCTATCAAGGCTTACGCATATGCGGATTTGAGCCTGATTACCGTTGCCGACAATGAAGCAGGCGTTGCGGCCACCGGCAGTATCACGATTACAGGTACTGCCGATACGCAAGGCGTTTTACGCGTCAACATCGGCAATGCCGATACGCTGACCGTCGGTGTCGCCGCCAATGCAACCGCCGCAACCGTAGCCGCTGCCGTCAAAGCCGCCATTGATGCCGAAACATCATTGTCGGTAACGGCGACAGCCTCTGAAGGCTTGGTAACGCTGACAGCTAAAAATAAAGGCACGCACGGCAACCATATCCGTATCCGTGCCAGCAATACCGCCGAAGGGATTACCGTTGCAGTCAAAGCGATGAGCGGTGGCGATGCCGATGCCGATATCGGCCCCGCATTAAATGCCGTGATCGCCGAAGGTCATAATTTGATTGCGGTAGGCTGTACCGATGAGGCGAACCTCTTGAAGTTGCGCACACATTTGGAAACTGTCGGCGCACCCGAAGAAAAACGCTGGGCATTGGGTATTTATGGCCAAACCGGTGCATTGGCGCAAACAACGACACAGGCAGGCCGTCTGAACAGTGGTTATCTGTATTCGGCCTGGTATCGTAAAACGCCTAGTCTGCCATGTGAGCTGGCAGCCGCGTTTGCGGCCGTTGTAGCCAGCGAGGAAGACCCGGCTCGTCCGCTCAATACCCTGAAGCTCAACGGCATCGGTGTGTGCGACAGTGCAGACAAGACTATGCGTACCGAACAGGAAAACGCGCTCTACAACGGCGTTACTCCTATTGAAACCAGCCCAGACGGCACATCCGCCCAAATTGTCCGCGCTATTTCGACTTATACCAAAACTGCCAACGGCACGGCAGACGAAAGTCTGCTCGATATGACTACCGTACGTACATTGATTTATGTATCAGGCGCGTGTGCCGACCGTATCGCATTGCGTTTCCCGCGCGACAAAATGACCGAGCGCACCATTGCCCGTGTCCGCTCCGAATTGATCGACGTGTTGATGAAATGCGAAGAATTGGAAATCGTCGAAGACGTTGAAAACAATTTGGCCAACCTGATTGTGGAACGCGATGCACAAAACACCGGCATGCTCAACTGCCGCGTACCGTCCGATGTGGTTAACGGCCTGCACCAAGTAGGCATGGTTATCGACCTGTATCTGTAAAAAGGAAAGAACATGAGTACAGAATATGTAGGCAGCGTAACGCTGTATGTCGGTGCGACCGAGGTGGAAGTCACCAAGATTGATGTGAAAAACATCACAGGCAAAAAAGAAGTTAAAACCATGAACCGCACACGCCGCGTCAAAGGCTTTACGCGCGGTGTCGGCCAGTATGATATTTCTTTTACCGCCGTCGTGCCGACAGACGGCACGGTTATCGATTGGGATAAAATCGAAGACGCAAAAATCTCGCTGGTTCCTGATATCAATGGTGCGCGCCCAACCTCCTATCTTGGTTTTTGCGCGAAGGAAGCCGGTGAAAGCTATACGGTGGACAACGAATTGGTCATTGATGTGACCGGCTTTGCAACCCGTAAAGTGATTGAGTAAGCCATCCGAAACTGACACCTGTTAAAGACGGTTTAAATAGCCTTTAAACGATAATTGGATTTTTATCCGATTAACCGTTTAGAGGCTTTTATTATGTCTTCAATTTCCAAAGAGCTCGAACATGCCGCAAAAGAGTATGAGCTGGTTGTTTCTCCCGATCTGAAAACCGTTTCAGGCCGTCTGAAGTACGGTATCTCTGTTGACGGCGCTGTCCATCGTGATTTTTCCATGCATCTGCTGACCGTGCGCGAAGATATGGCTATTGACCCAACGCTGGAGGGGCAAGCGCGTATGTTGGCAGCCTATTCAGCCTCTCTCGACCATATCGGTACGATTCAGCCTGATGCCTTAACGCTCGACTTCTTGGCCGATGAGTTGGTCGCAACCGATTTTGACGCGCTTTATTTCGCCCAAGAGCTGTTAGCAAAAAAGCGTCTATCCGTTCAGCCCGTGCCGACCGCTACCGATACGCAGTCTTAAAGCTGGGGAGTTACGGTATCTCTGCCGACGATATCGGCAAGATGACTCAGCCGGAGCTTGATGGATGGCTCAAACAGGCCGATTTGATTGACCGTGGCCGTGCCGCTCCCGTGGTGCTGCCCTGGTTTGCGCCGTCTGCCAAAACTTCAACCCCATCTGCATCTGGCGGACACACTCAAACCTTTATCAGTAAACGGAAGAAAAAATGAGCCGTAATACAATCGAATTAGTTGCCAAGTTCCGAGATGACGCAAGTGTCGGCCTGCGCCGCTTGGCGACTGAGGCCAACCGTACGATGCAGATTCAAAGCCGTGCGGCATCATCTTCCGGCAGGCAACAACAGCTGATGCATGCAGCTGCCGCCCGTTTGGGCATCCGCACGGAGCGTGAAATCCGCCGTGAAATCCAACGTACTCAAGCGGCCTACAACGCAATGGCCAAAAGCGGCCGTGCTTCGCACAATGAACTGGCGCGAGCCGCTCAACAGACGCGCAACCGTATTCGTGAGTTAAATGCCGAAATGAACAGCGGCAGCCGTTTCAACCGAATGATCCAAGGAGGTAAAAGTTTGGCGCGCGGTGCGACTTCGGTTGCCGCCGGTGTCATGGCCGGCGGTTATGTGTTGGCCCAGCCGATCAACCGGACAATGGACTATGACACGGAGCTGCGTCACGCGACCAATACCATGTATGCAGGCAAGACTTTGGCAGAAAAACGTGCCGGCATGGATGAAATTAATAAAACGGTAAACGATGCCGCTTATCTTGGCGGAACATCTAAGGAAGCAGCCTTGCAGGCAATGAATACCATGGTGGCCAGCGGTTCGTTGAGTGATGCTGCCGTGAAGCAGATGTTGCCAACCGTAATGAAAACAGCACTGGCCGCCAATGCCGATGCCGATGATATTGCCAATATTGTGACCAAAGCGAAGCAGGCAGGGTTTAAAGAAGCCGATATTCCTGCTTTGCTTGACCGAGCCATGCAATCGGGTGCGGATGGCGGTTTTGAGCTGAAAGACATGGCACGATGGTTGCCGCAACAGTTGGCAGCAATGAAGTCCGCAGGTATGGGCGCGACACTGGATAATTTCAGCAGTTTGTTAAATGCAAACCAACTGGCGTTTATGACTGCAGGCAGTACAGACGAAGCCGGTAACAACCTGGTCAATCTGCTGGCGAAAATCAGCAGTCAGGACATCGTTACTAAGGCAAAGAAAATCGACATTAACGGCCAAGAGGGTTTTGACTTCACGGCCAGTATGAATAAGCGTCAGGCTGCAGGCATGAACTCGCTGGACGCATTGGTCGATATTGTCAGTGAAATTGTGCAGAAAGATGAAAAGAGTGCTGCCTTAATGAAGCAGATGGCCGCAGCGCAAGGTGATGAGGCTAAGTTGGCTTTACTGGAAAACCAGAAAGCTTTGGTTGACGGTACGGCTGTCGGCCAGTTGGTTTCAGACCGCCAAGCCTTAATGGCGTTGCTCTCGCTCATCAACAACAAGCAAGAAGCCGCACGACTGCAGCAAGGACAAGCCAACGCCGCCGGTGCAGTAGATGGGGCTTATCAATTTGTGGCCGATGGCTCCGGATTCAAAAAAGAACAGCTCAAAACGGCATACAGCGAAGCTGAATATGGCGCATTCTCAAGCTTTACCGACATGGTGGCCAATAAGCTTAAAGGTATTGCCGACTGGGCCAGAGGTAATCAGGAAGCCGCGCAGACAGCGGTGGCGGCGGGTCAAGGGGCTGCGGCAGTATCCGCAACTGTGGGAACAAGCTCAATGGTAAGCGGCGGATGGCGGTTCTTCCAAGGCGGTCAAGGTGTTGCCGGTGCCGGCCGTTTTCTGCCTTCTGCAAGCTCAATGGGTGCCTTTACTTTAGGTGCTGCTCCGTTGGCCGCTATGGGCGGCGTAACACATTTGGCGGCGCAACGGGATAAATATGACGACTGGAGTAAACCGTTGGTGGCCTTCGCCGACCGCTTGCAGTCGTTTTTGCCTGATTTTATGTCGTCTGCCAAAAACGAATACATGAGAAAACGGGAGGAATTGGGTGGGAATAACTCTCCGCTCGACAGCCCTGTTCTCAAAGAGAGTATGGCGCAGCTCAGTCAATCTGCACAAACCAATCAGCAAGCCAGCCAACAGTATGTCACAGCGGCAACTGAAAATCAGGCTGCAACTGCCCAGCTTACCAATGCGGCCACCCAGATGACTGCGGCGGCGGCGCAAATGCAGGCGGCGGCAGGTAAGCCGATACCCGTTACAGTCACCGTTCAAAACGGCAATATTATGGCCTATATCAATCAAGCGGCGGCGCGTGCGGCAGCTAAAAATTAAGGATCCGTGATGAGTTGGAAAGATACTTTGCTTGATGCCAGTTTCAAGGGTGTCGGCTTTGATGTAATCGATGATACGTTGCGTGGCACGCACGCCTTAGCCGAACACGAATACCCGTTTGTTCAGGGTTCGGATATTGAGGACACTGGTGTGTCGGCAATGGATATGAGCCTGACGGCGGTATTGTGGGGGGATGATTATGAAAGCAGGCTGCAAAGCCTGTTAGGTGTTTTGCGGGAGACTGGTGCGGGCGAATTGATCCACCCGATTTACGGCAGCGTGCCCGATTGCGTGGTGGCTGATTTTGAAGCTGCTCATAATGAAGAAAATCCCGATTACTGTACGGTGCGGATGACCTTTAAGCAAAGTGTCAAAGCCGCCCCGTTTTTTGACCGTGAATTGCCGTCTGCACTGGCCGATGAAATCGATTGGCTGGCAGATTTGGCCTCATGGCAGGGTTTTGAGGTGTTTCAGACGGCCTTGGGCAAGATTCAAAAGGCACAAAGCCGTTGGAACGCATTTCATGCCACAGTATTGACGGCAGTCGGCGTTATGTATGGTCAGGTAAACGGCGTATTCACCGGCTCCATGAATCTTCTTAACAGCCCGCGCGTATTGGTGGCCGAGTTGAAATCAGTATTCGGTGTGTTGGCAAATATGCACGTCGTCGGTAAAAGTGGGCTGGATGGCTGGCGCGATATGGTTGGCGGAGTGTCAAAAGCCTCCGCTACGCCGTGGCAGGTAAGTCGCGGGACAGAAGGCAGCGTTTCGGCAATCGATTTGATTCAGCGTGCAAAGGTTGAAGATGTCGCTGCTTTTACAGCCTTCACCGCAACTGTTGGAGCGTGTGCTTTGGCAGAACAGGCCGCAGATATTCTGGCAACACAAATTGATGCGCCAACTTTGACGCCCGTGGAAATCTCACGCCTATTATCCGATACCCATGCTGCTTTGCAACGCACGCTGGCCGCAAACCGTATTTTGGCGATGATGTTGGCAGATGAGGTAAAGGCCGAGAAGATGGCTTATTCCCTGCTAAGGTTATACCAAACACCGGCAGACAGTGCTGATGATGTGTATCGCCGCATTGAGGCTGCCGGCCTGTTGCCGCAAACACCATATCTTGAAACTGCCGCCGAACTGACTGAAAGTTTGCGTGATACGGCGCACAAGCTGCAAAAACAGGCTTTTGCCGTTTTGAATATGCGTCCTCCGTTAGTGCAGAAAATTGTAGGACGTGATACCAGCCTGCATCTGTTGGCGTTTGAATGGTATGGCGATTACAGCCGTTTTGGCGAGTTGTTGCGTCTGAATCCACAAATCCGTCATCCGAACTTTCTCAGTAAAGGAGAGGTGTTAAATGCCTACGCCAAATAATACCGTCACTCTGATGATTAACGGCAAAACTCATGGGCAATGGACGAACTACGACATCGTTTCTGACCTGCTCACCCCCGCCGATGACTTTTCAGTCACGCTTGGCCGTCCGGTAGATGCAGTCCCGACTGCAGTAAAAGAAGGCGATAAAGTAGAAGTCCGTGTCGGTGGGGATACGGTATTAAGCGGCCGTATCGACCGTGTACACACTACGACGGAGAAAGGCAATAAAACGCTGACCATTCAGGGCCGTGATGATGCCGGTATCCTGTTGGACTGTTCTGCGCCGTTGTTTAATGCGCAGGATATGGATTTAAACCAAATTATTGAAAAAATCGTCAAGCCTTTGGGTTTGTCAAAAATCCGTATCGATGCAGCCAAAACCAATAAAACCCATAAAGTTCAAATCGAGCCCGGAAGCCGTGCATGGGATGCCTTGACACAATATGCCGAAGCCAACGGGGTATGGCCTTGGATGGAGCCTGACGGCACGTTAGTTGTTGGTGGTCCTGACTACACCACAGCACCTGTTGCCGAGCTGGTCTTACGGGTCAGTGGCGACAATAACAATATCAAGAGCCTGGAAGTCGAGCGCAATATGGCCGCTCGGTACAGTGAGGTCACGGTATTGGGACAAAGCCATACCGGCAAGCACAATATCAAAGCGACGGTGAAAGATGAATCCCTTAAGCTGAGCCGGCCTTTAATCGTGACAGAGCCTGATGTTGACAGTCAGGCGGAAGCGGAACGTAAAGCGAAGAAACGCCTGGCAGACAGCCGCTTGGAAGGCTTGACCATCACGGCGGTGGTACAGGGACACCGAACCGATGACGGTACATTGTGGCAACCGGGTCAACGAATCAACGTATTGAGCGAACCGGACGGCATCGACGCGGTGTATTTCCTTATGGCGCGTACCTTTGTCGGAGGTAGAGGCCAAGGCACGGAAACTGTATTAACGCTTAAAGAAGACGGTGCATGGGTGTTGGATGCCGATCCGCCTAAGAAAAAACAAGGCGCAGGCAAAAAAGATGGCAAGAAAACTGCACACAAGCCGTCTGAAAATAGAAAAGCCAACGGTCAAGCACCAGTCAAGCCGAATAAACGCCGTCAGGCTAAAAAGCCAAAACAGGAATTGCAGGTTATTTAAATGGATATTAAAACCATAGATAAGCGTATCAAACAGGCGTTTAACACTGTCCGGCAGGGCTTTCGCGGAAAGGTTGCCAGAGTCCAGGCAGGTGGCGGTGTGCAAAAAATCCAAGTCGAAGGCTTGGACGGCGAAACCGTGCAAGACTTGGAGCATGCCGAAAACTTCGGCTTTACCAGCAATCCGCCTGCCGGGAGTGATTGCGTTGTTGTGCCGTTGGGGGGTAAAACCAGCCACGGTATTATCGTTACCACGACAAACGGCGCGTACCGCATTACCGGTTTGTCTGATGGTGAAACGGCGGTTTATAACGCTGACGGTGCCAAGATGGTGTTAAAAAAGGGGCGCGTCATTGAGATTGACTGCGATAAATTAAATATTAAAGCACCTAGCGGCGTAAATATCACTTCAGAAAAGGTCGAATGTTCTGCGGTGTTGACTGCACAAGGCCAAATCAACGGCAATGGAGGTATGGCCGTGCAAGGCGGTAGCGGTACGACATTTACCGGCAACGTGGACATGGTCGGCGATTTGAATACTACCGGCGCATTAACCAACAACGGTAAAGATGTCGGCAGCACCCACAAACACACTGAGACCAACGGTTCGGAAACCGGTGAAGTCATTTAAACTGGTTTTAAAGGCCGTCTAAGAATCCTTATTGTTTTTTTAGGCGGCTTTCTATATTTGTCTGACATCAATCCACTCAAATAAAGAGCGTCCATATCCGAAAATTCAGGTATGGACGCTTTACTCAACCCACAAACAGGCGGCTATGTGGTCAACCAATCCGCCCAATCCATCGAAAACGAGCTGTATATCCGCTTGGTAACACCCTTGGGCAGTTACTGGGCAGACCGCACGCTCGGCAGCCGCCTACACGAATTGCGCCGCCAAAAGCATTTAAAGCGCATTGAAGTGCTGGCCAAGCAATACGCCGAGCAAGCCTTACAGCCTGTAATTAAGTCTAAACGCGCCCAATCCATCCAAGTAACCACATCCATCCCGCAGCGCGGTTGGCTGAAATTGCATATTGAAGCTGTTGATGCCGCAGGCGATACCGTAACTCTTAGTCACAAAGTGGCCGTGATATGACGCAAGCACTTAATTTCGAGCAAATCCGCGCCAATTATCTGCGCGACCTACAAAACCAAAACCCTACCGCCCATGTGCACGCAGGCAGCGACAACCATGTACGTGCTACCGCTATTGCTGCTGTGGGTGAAGGCCAATACCAGCATCAAGAGTGGATTTTGCGTCAAGCGTTTGCCGATACCGCCGACAGTGCCTACCTCGAAAAACACGCTGCCAAATATGGGATTTACCGAAAAACTGCCACCTTTGCGGGCGGTAAGGTGCGTGTTCGCGGCGCGGTCGGTGCAACGGTGCCTGTTGGCCAACAAATCAATGTGGGCGATAAGGTGTATTTAGCCGCCGAATCTGCCGTTATCGGTACGCTTGGAAGCACCGAGATAGCCGTTATCGCCACTGTTTCGGGTAGCGCTCAAAATCAAACCGCCGAAACCGCGGCTACGCTGCAAAGCGTACCTGCGGGGATTGACAGTTCTGCCGTCTTGCTAACGATGGTTGGCGGTACAGATGCCGAAAGCGATGAGAGCCTGTTGGCACGATATGAAGAACGCCTGCGCCGACCTGCTGCGGGCGGTAACCAATACGACTTCCGCAATTGGTGCTTGGAAGTGCCGGGTGTGGTTGATGCATTTATCTACCCTTTACGTCGTGGCAACGGCTTTGTCGATGCCGTTATTTTGGGTGAAAACGGTATTCCCAGCGCGGAAACACTGGCCGCCGTACAAGCTCATGTCGATGCGGTACGACCTGTTACCCGTAAAAACGGTTTTTTAGCCCTTGCACCCAGTATCCAGACCGTAAATGTGGCCGTCACCATTACCTTAAGCAGCGGCACGGATACCGAAACGGCCACCGCTGCCATCAAATCAGCTGTGAATGCCTATTTTGATGCTTTAAAGCCCGGCGATACCCTAATTAAAAGCCAGTTGGAAACCTTAATCAGCGAAGTGTACGGCGTGCGTGACCGTGTCTTAACCACACCCGTGAGCAATATCAAGCCCCAGGAAAGTGCCGAAGATATTTACTGGCTGCGTCCTGGCAGTATTAGCGTGGAGTACACCACGTGAGCCATCAAGCCTTACTTGCCGCCATGCGCCCGCCTGTCAGCTACGACACCGTAGGAGATACGGCAGAAATCAAAGCTGAAGCGGGTGTGTTTGATATTGTGGCCGATCATGCGGAAGGAGTGAAAAATGCGCCGTTCCCTGATGCGGAAAACGATTACCTGTACCGCTGGGAAGAGCTGCTGGCCATCACCCCGCCTGCTGGAGCCAATACCCAACAACGTACTGATGCCGTGCTGGCCAAACTCAACGCCTTGGGCGGTTTGAGCATTGCCTACTTTACCGCCATTGCTGAATCGGCAGGCTACACCGTAAACATTTATGAAGAAGACCAATTCCGTGCCGGTGAAAGCTGTGCGGGAGATTGTTTGAATACTGAAGATGCTATTTGGCGTTGGTGTGTCGACATCGCCGACGGAAAAGCCACCGCCTATATTTTCAGAGCCGGACAAAGCCGTGCAGGCGACCGCATCAGTGTGTACACCGACCCGATTATCGAAACGATGTTTGAAGAATTAAAACCGGCATGGACGTATTGCCGCTTTGAATATGAAGAAGAGGTATAAAAATGGACTTAATCCAAACCCCGAATAAGCAATTTGTCGACGGCGACCGCCGCACGCCCGGTACTCCCGTACCCGCATGGTGGCTGAACCAGTTACAAGGCGAGTTGTACAGCATTTTAAACGCGGCTGGCATTGAGCCTAACAAAGCCGACCATGCCCAAGTCTTATCGGCCATTAAAATTCTGGCCGCCGATGCTTCTCAAGTGGCTAGTATTGAGGCTTTGCGTAAATACAGCGGTGATGGTTATGTAAACGTTAACGCCTATCACCCCAATACAACAGTGGGCGGCGGCGTGTTTGTGGCGGATAAAGCAGATAAATCTACCGCTGATAACGGTTGTACCGTTATTGTTTCTACCGACGGCACGCGCTGGAAGCGTGTGTTTTCAGGGATGCTTAACCTGCATGATTTTGGCTATGTAGCCAGCAAAGACAATGCACTAGCAACTTTAAATGCTGCTGAAGCTGCCGCGCTTGGCATTGTTGTCGACTGCTTGGGTTTGTCAATTGATACGGGTAATACCTACCCGCAAAAAAACAAATACACAAACGGTAAGTTTGTGATTGACGGCAAAACTGTCGATGTTCAATACCAGCCTATCAGAAGCGGTATCGGTCGATTCATTTCTGGGACTGGTGCAGCAGCCAACCTCAGATCGAACGAATGGACCGGTGCAGGTTTAATCGTTATTGGCGAAGGCGCAATGGAGCAGATGGAGAAATGTGTTTCCTCAATCGCTATTGGCGACCGTGCGCAGGGCTTTTCTAAGGTAAGCAGGGACAACATCGCCATTGGCGCAGACAGCTTAATCAACGTACAAGCTAAAACGGAATGGTATGACCAGTCGAAAAAGGCTGGCACGCGCAACATCGGCATTGGCGGCAATGCAGGCCGTGCAATCACAAGTGGTTTTTCAAATGTCGCAATTGGGCGAAATGCCGGGCAAGGATTGGGCACAGGGTCATTAAATATTGCACTTGGCTCATTTGCTATCGGCGGTGTCGCTCCAATCGGATTTAGTGGGGATATTGAAAACTTTTGGCCATCGAAGACCAGCGGAACCGTGGCAATTGGCGAGAGCGTGCTGATGACCTATCAGGGCGAAGGTGCGCAAACTGCTATTGGTGGTGGTGCGGCGCGTAATGCGAAGATGGCGGAGAAATTAACCGCTGTCGGAGAATCTGCTTTAGAAAGCCTTGAAAAAACTCGTGCGCCGAATGGCGGCGATGTCTTATGGAGCGGAACTGAAACAGGCACATACACGCAAAGCGGAAACAATATCACATTGACGTTGAATAACTTGCGTAATGCCACTGTCGGCTGCTGGGTTGGCATCCGATTGACTTCAGGCGATGCCGCGACTACTCAGGGAGATGTAATCCCTGCTGAAGTTGTGTCAGTAACTGAAACAACATTAAACGTGAAAAGCTCAAAAGAGCTAACTACTTCTGGCAGCGCTGAAATAAAATTCGTTTATTCGGCGGTATCGACGAATGATACTAAAAATACTGATTTGGTCGCTATCGGTACGAGAGCCATGAAAGGCGCGGAAACGGCTTCATATAGCACCGCAATAGGCGCAGAGGCGATGATAAAAGGAAAAAACCAATTGAAATCCGTTGCGATTGGAGGATCTGCAATGAGAGAAGGTGATCACGAGTCCAGTGTAGCCGTTGGTTTTTGGGCATCACCATATGGCAATAGCAAATATTGTGTTTTTATTGGGGATAGCGCCGGATATCGCAACGTTAGAGGAGACATTATAAGAGATAAGATCACAAATTCCATCGCTATCGGCTTTAACTCCAGACTTAATGGAGATAACGAAATACAAATCGGAGGTAACGGCCAAACCTTGTACGCCCCGACCACCGTAAATATTCGTTCGGACGGTCGAGATAAAACCGACATCAAGCCAATGCAGAACGGCTTAGAGTTTGTCATGAAACTGAAGCCTGTTACTGGCTACTATGACCGCCGCGATTCGTATACGGACGAACTGTTTAAGGATTTACCAGCCGACGAACGCGAAGCCAAAATCCGCGAATGGTGGGCAAATCCTGAAAAGGACGGTAGCCACAAAGAGGAACGCTTGCGACACTGGTTTATCGCGCAAGACGTTGCCGCGCTTGAATCTGAATATGGTCAGTTGCCGATGGTAAACCTGAAGAACGATACCTACACGCTTGAATATGAATCATTTATTCCCGTGATGGTTAAAGCGATTCAAGAATTATCGGCGCAAGTGGAAGATTTGAAATCCGAACTTAAGGAGTTGAAGAAATGACTAGATGCGTAATTGATTCCGCCGGCTTGTTTGTCGAAGAGCAATATTTTGATGACGGCCGCGCCAGCATCGAAGCTGAAATTCCTGATCTCGCACAATATCAGGCCGCCCAGTGGGATGGGCAAGGTTGGCAGATAATTCCCGACTATCGCGGATGCGTAGTTTTTGTCGGTGAGCAAGAGCAGGTGTGGGATAAGTTAGGTGATTTGCCCGATGGCATCAGCCTGACCCCGCCTGAATCGGCAAATATTGACGGCGTAAAATCCGTAAAACTCTTCGCATTAAATGCTGCCGCTCAGGCTTTTATTAACAAGCATGCCGGCATCGACAGCGTGCCTGAATTTGAGTTTGCAAGCTGGGCAATTCAGGCTTCCGAAGCAAAAGCTTGGCAGTTAGATAAAAACGCGCCAACTCCGGTGCTTGATGGTATTGCCGCAGCCCGCGGTATTTCCGCTGATACGCTTAAGGCTGCAGCGTTGCGTAAAACGCTGGCCTATGAGCAACTTGCCGCCCATGTGGCAGGTCAACGACAAGCACTGCAAAGCAAAATCGAAGTAGTTAAAACGCAGGCCGCGCTTGATAAGATTGCAGTCGTATTCACACTGCCGGAGGCCGTCTGAATGGTTCAAGTCTATTTGGCACTCTATAAAGGCAAAGCCGCAATCAACACCCCGCGCGATGTGGTTAAACGCATTGCCGACAGCGTTGTACGATTGGCAACATGCAGCCCGTACAGCCATTGTGAAATCGCTGTTAAGCACCCACGCGACGGCCTGTTTGATTGTTATTCGTCTAGCGCGAGAGACGGCGGGGTGCGCATTAAAACCATGCCACTGCCTGCTGATAAATGGGACTTAATCCCGCTGCCGCAATCTGTTGCCATATCGGCCAGCCGCTTGTTCCACCGTACACACGGGGCAGGTTACGACTGGCTAGGTGCGATTGGCGTGGTACTCAAATCACCACACAGCAAAAGCCGCTGGTTCTGCAGCGAATGGTGCGCATATGGAATAGGCTACACTAACCCGTGCCGATACAGCCCGCAAACCCTGTATGCCGCGGTATCAACTAAAGATAGGCCGTCTGAGAAAATGGAGGAAACAAAGTAATTTAGAAAGTTTTAAATAAAGAGGAGCGGCGACGTGTCTGTGTTGCGAGCACCGGCACGCCAGCCAAGCAGATGTCCCCTGCATTGACTTCAAGGCCGCTTTGCCTAGCTAGGCGGCTGTAATTCTAACCTAAACGGAGTTAATGCGACATGGTTTATTATCGTGAATTACGTTGCACCTACTGCAAAAAACTGTTGGCCAAAGGCAGCGGTAACGTACAAATCAAATGTAACCGTTGTAAAACAGTTAATACTTTCAGCTAGACAACCATATACTAAGAATGCCGTCGAGCATCATATTAAATCTGATTTAGAGCATCGCGAATGCCATAATTTAGGAGTATATATGATGCAAAAAATGCAACAAACATTACCTATTATCCCCTGGATGGGTGGCAAACGTCGTTTGGCAAAACATCTTTTGCCCATGTTCCCCGAGCATTCTTGTTATGTTGAGTTGTTTTCCGGTGGCGCAGCGTTGTTCTTTATGCGCCCAACGCCTGCAAAAGTTGAGGTGCTCAACGATATCAACGGACAGCTCATCAATCTCTATCGTGTGGTACAACACCATTTCGACGAGTTCGTCCGTCAGTTCGAGTGGACGCTGACCAGCCGCGAGACATTCGCCTGCCTGCAAAGCACGCCGCCCGAATGCATGACAGATATTCAACGCGCCGCTCGCTTCTTCTACCTTCAGCACAACGCCTTCGGCGGCAAAACCGTCCAGCAGCATTTCGGGACAGCTACCACGTCAAAAGCGTGGGATGCATCACAGATTGAGGTTAAATTAAAGGCTGCTAAAGACCGTTTAAAAGGTGTTTATATCGAGAATGAATCGTGGGATCGTTGCTTCAAACGATATGACCGTGAGCACACCTTCTTCTATGCAGACCCACCATATTGGCAGACCGCAGGCTATGACCAATCATTTGGCTGGGAGCAGTATGAATTACTGGCCAAGGTAATGGCAGAGAGTAAGGGTAAGGTCATGCTATCCATTAATGACCAGCCTGATATTAGGGAATTATTTAAGGATTTCCGTATCACTCAACTTGAATTGGCTTATACGGTCGGAAGAAATAAAACTGGTAAAACCAGTGGAGAATTGGTCGTATGTAATTGGTAAAATAAAAAGCGACGGTAGCGTCGCTTTTCTTATTTCTCATCATCCGATATAGTGCAAAAGCTGTCGCAACTTTTGCGAAGCCTAGAGTGCAAAAGTTACTGCAACAAAGTGCAAAAGTCGGCGGCGGCTTACACGACAACACGCAATCGCTGTGTAAACCTTACCGGCACAACCGCCAAACTAGCCCTGCCGTTTCGGGAAAAACTGCACCACGTTCTCCCCTTGGGGCAACACCAATTTTTTCACGGCATGGCCGTATACGGTTTCAAGCGTGATGTTCAGACGGCCTTCGTTGGCAAAAATCTTATCCACACATTCCTTTGCCACTTGCGGATTGCTGAACTTCAACGCATTCCATAATCCCAAGGTTTCCATGTCCTGCCAAAACGTCCCGGCTTTTTTATAGCTCAACTCAAGCTTCGCCGTGTCGGTTACCGGATCGTAAAAGCCGTTGTCGGCGAGCATATCGCCCAAGTCGTGCATATCAATCAGCGTAGGCGCTTCGCATTCGATGCCTTCATGGTTCAGACGGCCTGTCAGTTCGGTCAGGCTGTCGCGGCCAAAGTGCGTGAAAAACAATAATCCGTCAGTTTTCAAAGCGGCGGCCCAGTTTTTCAATACCGGCAAAATATCGTCGGCGCGGCTGAGGCTGAGGTTGGCCCACAACATATCGGCGGCAGCTTCAGGCAGCGGCGCGGTCAGGGCTTGGCAATGCTGCGGAATGGTTTTACCGGTCAGCTTCTGCCAGAAACCGCCTTTGCGCGCGGCGGCGGCGGTTTTCAAAAAGTCAGCATTCGGATCGTATTCTTCAAACACGGCGTCGGGATAACGCGCGGCCAGCAGGCTGCGGCTGATGTCGGCATCGGCACCAATCAGCATGATGCGTTTGGGTGCATTGCGGACCAGCTGCAGGCGCTCGTCGGTGTCTTGGGCGAGATGGCGGTGAATTTGCCAGCGTTTGTCTTGTTCGGTCATGGTGGGTCGTGTCAGCGGGCTTTGCCCGACAATATTCTGTTTTTATGGTTGAAGTCTGTTTCAGACGGCCTTTTCGACAAAATTGCGGTAGGTTTCGGCAAATTCGTCGGCATGGCTTAAAAAGGGCGCGTGTGCGGCTTTGTCGATAAGGACCAGCTCGCTGTTGCTCAAATGGCGGTGTAAATATTCGCCCATGCGCGGCGGCGTAATAGCGTCTTTCTGTCCAAACACCAGCAATGACGGTGTCTGAATCAGCGGCAACAGCGGACGCGCATCGGCATGGTTGACCGCTTCAAGCGCGGCCTGTAAGGCGGAAGGCGTGCCGCAGCGCGCCAAATCGGGCAGCACCCGGTTTAAGATTTCGCCGGAATGGGGCGTGTGCAGCAGTTGCAGTTGTAGAAACTGTTTAATATGTTTGGCATAATCCTGCTGAAATGCGCCGACCATCTTGCCCAAGGCAGGTTGTGCCAAGCCTTCGGGATAATCCGTGTCGGCAGTCAATCGGGCAAAACTTGCCGTCAGGCATAGCGATTGGATTTTGTCGGGATAAAGCGCGGTCAAATACAGGGCAACCAATCCACCCAGCGACCAGCCAAGAATGTGTGCCGGCGTGTCGATTTGTCCGGCGAAGGCTTCGGCAACGGCGGCAATATCAAACGGTTCGGCAAAAGGCGCATCGCCGTGTCCGGGCAAATCAAGCGCGCGGACGTCCCAATCGGCAGGCAGGCGCGGTATCAAATCGTCAAATACATGGCGGTTCGCCGCCCAACCGTGTATCAGATAAACTTTTTTGGCGGAGTGTGGCATGAATGTTCTTTCTTGGTGGCGCAGTTTGAAACAGCTCAATGCGCGACGTTGCGTATTATGCCACGATTCCGTTTCAGACGGCCTTTGCCGAGGCTGCGCAAACGATTTGACGGAATATTTTATCGACGCGGCACAAAGCTGCCCTTTGTGTTTCCGCCACGTCGCGGGCGGGGCAGTGTGCGGCAGTTGTCAGAAAAAGCCGCCCGCATTTGATAGAATGTGGGCCTCGCTGTATTACGAACCACCCGTCAGCAGCATGATACGCGAGCTGAAACACTTAGCGGATTTGGGCATGAGCCGTCCGTTGGCGGATTTGATGAGCCAAAACGCACCGGACTGGCTGGCAACGGAACACTTCGATTTCGTCCTGCCCATGCCTTTGAGCAAAGAGCGGCGGCTCAAGCGCGGATTCAACCAAAGTGAGGCGTTGACGGATATTTTGGCAAAACGCTACGGCTGGACGCTGCTGCCGCGCCACGCGGTTTTCAGACGGCATGGCGAGCCGCAAAGTACGCTGAAAAGCGACGAACGTCTGCGAAATATCAAGAGTGCATTTAAAATCAAAGCCGAATTGCCGAAGGCGTGTAATATTCTGTTAATTGACGATGTCTTTACCACCGGCTCGACTTTAAACGAATTGGCGAAAACGCTGAAAAAATCAGGCACAGGTAAGATTTTTTGCTGGAGCTTGGCACGGCCGCCAATGAAAAAATAGCTTAAAATTTTTGACACCCATGGAACATTTCGGCATTATGCCACTCTATAAGTGATTGATTTATATGTTTACCATAGTTTTGTACCAACCCGAAATCCCGCCCAATACGGGCAATATCATCCGCCTGTGCGCCAATACCGGTGCCGATTTGCACTTGGTCAAACCGCTTGGTTTCCCTCTGGATTCGTCCAAAATGAAACGTGCGGGTTTGGATTATCACGAGTTTGCCAAACTGACGGTACATGAGAATTTCGAAGACTGCCTCAAGGCTCTCGAAGGCCGCCGCATTTTCGCGCTGACCACCAAAGGCTCTACCCGCCCCGACGAAGTTTCCTTCCGCGAAGGCGATATATTGCTGTTTGGTCCCGAAACGCGCGGCCTTCCTGCCGAAGTTCTCGACAGCCTGCCTGCCGGACAAAAAATCCGCCTGCCGATGATGCCCGACAGCAGGAGCATGAATCTTTCCAATACAGTCGCCGTCATTCTGTTTGAAGCATGGCGACAAAACGGTTTTGCCGGCGGCGTATAACAGGCCGTCTGAAACCGCTGCGTTATCAACTCAAGAACGGAACCCGTTTTGATTTTTACTAAAAAAACCCTCCTTTCCTTAGCCGCCGCCACCATCGGCGTCCTTTCCATCAATGCCGCCGTCGCTGACAGCGTGGTTCGAGTCGAAAAACTGCATCCTTCTGCCAACCGCAGTTACAAAGTTGCCGGCAAACGCTACACGCCGCTGACCAAAGTTTCCTCTTTCAGCCAAACCGGCAAAGCCTCATGGTACGGCAATCAGTTCCACGGCCGTAAAACTTCCAGCGGCGAGCGTTACAATATGAACGCCCTCTCCGCCGCCCACAAAACCCTCCCTATTCCCAGCTACGCACGCGTGACCAATATGCAAAACGGCAAAAGCGTCATCGTCCGTGTCAACGACCGCGGCCCTTTCCACGGCAACCGCGTCATCGATGTTTCCAAAGCCGCCGCCCAACAATTGGGTTTCATCAACCAAGGCACGGCCAACGTCAAAGTTGAGCAGATCATCCCCGGCCAAACCGCCGCTCAAACCATTATCTCCCCAAACAACAAAGAATTTTTTGTTGATTTGAAATCCTTCGGTACCCAACGTGAAGCACAGGCTTATTTGAACCAAGCCGCACAAAGCCTGCCGTCAGACAGCAAAGTCATGCTTGAAAAACGCAACTACGAATACGTTGTCAAAATGGGTCCGTTCAGCAGCCAAGAACGTGCCGCCGAAGCAGGCGAACGCGCCCGTCATCTGAACCTAGCATCCGCCATCTGATTTCGTCCGCGTTACCGCTGAAGTTTGATACAATACAAGGCCGTCTGAAACCCGATTGCAAGGTTTCAGACGGCCTTTTTTAATCACAGGGGAACACCATGATCAGCAGGCTTACAGGCAAATTGATTGAGAAAAATCCGCCGCAGGTCGTTATTGACGTCAACGGCGTCGGTTATGAAGCCGACGTTTCCATGCAGACTTTCTACAACCTGCCTTCCGTTGGCGAAACCGTCCATCTTTACACCCAGCTTGTCGTCCGCGAAGACGCGCATTTGCTGTTTGGTTTCGCCTCAGCCGAGGAACGCGCCACCTTCCGCCAACTGGTCAAAGTCAGCGGCATCGGTGCCAAAACCGCATTGGGCATTTTGTCGGCCATGAATGCCGACGAGCTGGCGCAAGCCATCGCCGAAGAAGACGTCAAACGCCTCTCCTCCGCCCCCGGCATCGGCAAGAAAACCGCCGAGCGCATGGTGTTGGAACTGCGCGGCAAACTCGTATCCCATACCGTTTCAGACGGCCTGTTTGCCCCTGATGCCGTTACCGACGAAAGCCAAGACATCATCAACACCCTGCTTGCCCTCGGCTACAACGAACGCGAAGCCAAAGCCGCCACCAAAGGCATTCCCAAAGGCACGGAAGTCGGCGAAGGCGTGCGCCTGGCCTTAAAAAACCTGCTCAAATAAGGCCGTCTGAAACATGAAGGCATTGGCACTGATCATCACCCTCTTGCTGAGCGCATGCGTCTATACCGAGACTCCGTATGGGCGCACCGCCGTCTTGGACCTGCCCGTCCACTCGCAAACCACTGTCAACAAAACCGTAACCATCAACGCCCCGCCCGGGACGACCGTCATCTATCAAGACAGCGAACCCGTCCGCAATTACCCGGCCTATCCCGTTTATCCCCGCCGGGTTTATCGTTATCGATAAACAACGCTGACCGTTTGAAACCATATATTCAGACGACCTGTTGAGAGACCAACCATGAAATACATCCTTCCCCTGCTTTTACTCCTGAGCGCCTGCACACCGGACACCAAGACCACAGATGCCGCATCCGCCCCCAAAACACACGGCTTTGCACACCGCCTGACCGAAGGCGAAAAACTACTGACCCAAGCCCTCATCAAACAAGACCTCGCTGCCTACTTCAAACACGAAACCGGCGGCGCATTTGCCGAACAAGCTCCCTTATTCTCGGCCCAGCAACTTGCCGAACAGAAAAACATCCCCAAAAACGATGCCATCGGCGTTTACGGCAAAATCATCAAAACCCAAGGCCGCACCGCCTGGCTGCAAACCGACAAGCAAACCCTCAAACTCGATTTGGCCGAACCGCTGCAAGAAGCTCAAGGCGAAGTTACCCTTGTCTGCCAACACGAAAACACCGCATTCCAAGACTGCCAAACAGAAGAAAACTTCGCCCGACGCTTTACCGAACAAATTTTCTCGGCGGTCGAGTCCGGACGCGTATCCGCCCAAACAGACGCACCGGCCGAAGAAATCATGGCCGGCCGCCTCATCCCGTTTTTAAGTGCCGCCAGCGACTTTACCGGCAACTTCAAAGCCTGCGCCACCACCATGACCGAATACTGCACCAGCCGCCTGGCACGCGAAATGCCCGAATCCGCAGTCCGCAAAAAAGCACAGGAATTGGGTTTGACCGAAATAGCATTTAAAAAGAAAAAATAAATATTTAGGCCGTCTGAACCCTATGGCGGCTGTGTTATAATCCACACCTCATACAGGTCGGACAGACAGTCGCCGCGTATCGCGTAAGGCATACGGGGAGGAAAGTCCGGGCTCCACAGAGCAGAATGCCGGCTAACGGCCGGGCGCGGCAACGCGACGGAAAGTGGAACAGAAAGCAATACCGCCGATGATTGCCTTCGGGCAAAACAGGTAAGGGTGAAAAGGTGCGGTAAGAGCGCACCGTGCATTTGGTAACAAAGCGCAGCAGGCTAAACCCCATTCGGAGCAAGACCAAACAGAACGCGATGACGCTGCTCGCCGAGCGTTCGGGTAGGTTGCTTGAGCACACCAGCAATGATGTGCCTAGAGGAATGACTGTCCGCGACAGAACCCGGCTTACCGTCCGAGCTGTATGTCCCCATACCGCGGCAGGTTTTAAAAACCTGCCGCATTTTTATAGAAATAAAAAGGCCGTCTGAAACCTCAATCTTGGTTTCAGACGGCCTTTTTAAACCGCTGTTTATGGGCGGTATTCCGGTTTCATGCCGTTGGGCAGGAGCTGCCATACATAGCCTGTGGTTTTCATTTTGCCGGCCACTTCGCCTGCTTCATCACCATAACCCCAGAAATAATCCACACGGACCGCGCCTTTAATCGCGCTGCCGGTGTCTTGCGCCATAATCAAGCGGTTGAGGGCTTTTTTGGTGATCGGATGGGCAGTGGCGACAAATAATGGTGCGCCAAGCGTGATGTAGTGGCGGTCGATGGCACCGGCGTATTCGCCCATCAACGGCGTACCTAATGCGCCTACCGGGCCGGAATCACTGCTGCCGGTCAGCTCACGGAAGAAGACGTAGCTTGGGTTTTGTCCCAAAACTTCGGCAAGGCGACCGGGGTTTTGCTTCATATAGGCCTTGATGCCCTGCATGCTGGTCTGACCCAGCGGCAGATAGCCTTTATCCGCCATATAGCGGCCGATGGAAACATACGGATGTTCGTTTTTATCGGCAAATCCGACACGGATGTATTTGCCGGACGGGGTTTTCAGACGGCCTGAACCTTGAATGTGCATAAAGAAAAGTTCGACCGGATCATCTGCATAACCCAAAATCGGCGCTTTGCCGTTAAGCGCGCCGCCGTTGATTTGGCTGCGGGTGTGGTAAGGAACAAAACGGCTGCCTTCAAAACGGCCTTTCAGCGCAGTGCTGCGTGCTGTAATCGGGAATTTGGACAAGTCGGCCGTGTATGTGCCGCTGTTGTCGATGACGCCGCTGTTTTGGCCGGTTTGGCGGATGCGGACGGTGGCTTTGCTGCCCCTCAAGTTTGCAGCCAGCGGAACGGAAACGAAATCGTTCGGAATGCCGTAAATCGGGAAACGGGATTGGCTTGTGGCTTTGTCATCACCGTGCAGGACCGGTTCGTAATAACCGGTAATGGTGCCGGCAGGATTGCCGCCGTTATCGACGCGCCATACGGTGAAATAGCGCTCGAAAAAGTGTTTGGCTTGGAAATGGTGCACCGGTGTTTGCATGGCTTGGATACAAACGTCCTGCCAGCCTTGGCGGTTTTTAAGCTTTTCACAGCCTAAACGGAAAGACTGCAGGCTTTTGGTAAAGTGTTGGAGGTCCCAGTGCGGCAATTCATTGTAGGAAACTACGGTGTAGTTTGCTCCTCCACCGCTCACTGTCGTACCGACGGGATCGGGCGTACCGGTGGGGCGGTCGGGACCTTTGATAACGCTGGTGTCGGTTTCGGGGAGGTTTTTAATGCTTTTGCTCGGACAGGCGGCAAGAATGGCTGCGGCAATGCTGACGAGCGTGATGCGGTACAAATGTTTTTTCATGGAATCAATAGCGTGTCGAAAGGCCGTCTGAAAGCGATTTTTCAGACGGCCTATGTTGGAAAGTGCTGATTTTAACACAAAAAAGCGATTTATCGGCGCGGTGGCAGTTGGACGACAACCGTATCGGCCAGCATATCGTAGAGCGTGCGGCGGTCGCGTTTGACGGAGAAGAGCATGATGAAGTTGATAAAGGCTATAAGCAGAGAAATCAGGTTTCCACCCGTGTCACTTATTGCCAACGATACAATAGTTACCACAACACCAACAGCAAGCGCCCAAACAACTTCGCGGATTAAAACCGTTCCTTCAAAACCTGGATTATTCCCGTCACTTTTTAACACGCGGATGCCCATAATTTTTTTACCTAAAGACTGACCGTCTCGGCTCATGTAATACAGTTGGAAGATACCGAAAACCAAATAAACAGCCAAAGAAATAAAAAATGTTATGGCAAAATATTCAGGGGTATTAAAAAGAGAAGATTCCGAAACTAATTCTTTGCTTTCATCTAAAGTGAAAACTACCATCACAATGAATGGCAACCATATCAAAAAAGTAAACAGATTATTCAATAAATATGCCGCAACCCTCGCCCCCGGCGAAGCAATATGGACATCTACTATTTCTGTTTGAGGCAAATCCGACAAATTGATTTCGCTCATTTAATCTTCCTCTATACCATTAATGAAATGCAATTTCATTGCCATCTTAACCTATTTTCCCATCATTCTAAAAATTTTCGATAAAAACCTTTACATTTTCCGCAGACGGCGTTAAAACGTTTGTTTTCCCCTTTTTTATAGTGGGTTAACAAAAATCTGAACAAAGCGGCAGGCGATGCCGTTCCGATTTTTGTTAATGCACTATAAACTTATCCGGATTTTCTTTGTAAGGAGTAACACATGAAAGTAGGTTTTGTCGGCTGGCGCGGTATGGTCGGCTCTGTTTTGATGCAGCGTATGAAAGAAGAAAACGACTTCGCCCACATTCCCGAAGCGTTTTTCTTTACCACTTCCAACGTCGGCGGTGCCGCACCTGATTTCGGTCAGGCAGCCAAAACATTGTTGGATGCCAACGATGTTGCCGAATTGGCAAAAATGGACATCATCGTTACCTGCCAAGGCGGCGATTACACCAAATCCGTCTTCCAACCCCTGCGCGACAGCGGCTGGAACGGCTACTGGGTTGACGCGGCTTCTTCCCTGCGCATGAAAGACGATGCGATTATCGTCCTCGACCCTGTCAACCGCAACGTCATCGACAACGGCCTCAAAAACGGCGTGAAAAACTACATCGGCGGCAACTGTACCGTTTCCCTGATGCTGATGGCTTTGGGCGGCTTGTTCCAAAACGATTTGGTCGAATGGGCAACCAGCATGACCTACCAAGCCGCTTCCGGCGCGGGTGCGAAAAATATGCGCGAACTTATCAGCGGCATGGGCGCGATTCACGCCCAAGTGGCAGACGAGCTTGCCGATCCTTCCAGTGCGATTCTCGACATCGACCGCAAAGTGTCCGATTTCCTGCGCAGCGAAGACTATCCGAAAGCCAACTTCGGCGTACCGCTCGCCGGCAGCCTGATTCCGTGGATTGACGTAGATTTGGGCAACGGCCAGTCCAAAGAAGAATGGAAGGGCGGCGTGGAAACCAACAAAATCCTCGGCCGCAGCGACAATCCGACCGTAATCGACGGCTTGTGCGTGCGTATCGGCTCTATGCGCTGCCACAGCCAAGCCATTACCCTGAAGCTGAAAAAAGACTTGCCCGTTTCTGAAATCGAAGCGATTTTGGCAGGTGCAAACGACTGGGTAAAAGTCATCCCCAACGAAAAAGAAGCCAGCATTCACGAGCTGACGCCTGCTAAAGTAACCGGAACGCTGTCTGTTCCTGTCGGCCGTATCCGCAAACTGGAAATGGGTGGCGAATACATCAGCGCGTTCACTGTCGGCGACCAACTCTTGTGGGGCGCTGCCGAGCCGTTGCGCCGCGTATTGCGCATTATCTTGGGCAGCCTGTAATTGAGGTTGGCATGAAAAAAGCAACGGTTTGAGCCGTTGCTTTTTTTTGTCACAAAAAGGCCGTCTGAAATGTTCAGACGGCCTTGTTTCCTATTCTTTCTTACCGGCCAAACCGATTTCTTTGGTGGAATCGCCAACTTTGATTTGCGCCTTACCGGCAATTTCTTCAGCCTGCGAGCCGAAGAGTTTCAAATCATAACGGCCGTTTTCGACACCACTCAAACTGGTTTTACCGCTGATGGCGGCTTTGCCATTGTTATTGGCAATGCCTGCGGCAAGCAGGTCAACATTATTGTGAGAAGCCATGCTGCTGATTTTGCCGTAACCTTGTTTTTTATCGAAATCGACGGTGTATTTCAGACGGCCGCTGCGGTCATCGCCGTTAAACGCGATACCCGAATACTGATAGCTGCCTTGTTTGGGCAAATTGCGATACGCAGTTTCATCGCCTTGGACTTCGCCGACGGTGAATGTGTATGTATCGAGGTTTTGCAGCTTGCCTGCGTCATCGGCTTTTTGTTTGGTGTAACGCGCAGCAACAGTGGAATAATTTTGTTTATACACTTGGAAGTCGCCCGTTTCCAAAGTAATGACTTGGCCGTTTACCTTAATTTTTTGGGCGTAGTCGTAAGAAGATACTTTATCGGTTTTCAAAAAGCCGGTATCGAGTTTGCCGCCTTTTTGCAGGGTTTGCGTTTTACCGTTGGCCGTCAGCTCCAACGTACCGTTTTCAGGGACAGATTCGTTCAATTCAACGGACAACACACCTTTCGGATGCGGATTGAGCGGCTCGGTCACGGCATTCGACAAGCCGCTTGTTGCGCCGCCGCAGGCAGCCAACATCAAAGACAGGGAAGCCGTCAAAGCAGAAATACGGAGGGTTCTCATCATTTTTTCCTTTCCTTTTTTATTTGGTATGGTATTTATCATATACCTAAAAAAATGAATAATAAATGATTTTTGTCAAAATTAAGTATTTTGAATATTAATTTTATAAATATTGAAACATTTTAAAAATATCGGGCATTTAGTCCTTCCCGCCTCCCTTCCACTATAATCATTTTATTTTGCAAACGGATTTCATCATGCCGAAAATCACCCTTATCGCCGCCTACGCCGCCCGCCGCTGTATCGGCATCAACAACACCATGCCTTGGCATTTGCCCGAGGATTTTGCCTTTTTCAAATCCTATACTACCGGCAAACCCGTCATTATGGGCCGCAAAACATGGGAATCTCTGCCGCGCAAACCGCTGCCCGGCCGTCAAAATATCGTCATCACCCGCCAAGATTATCAGGCCGAAGGGGCGCAAACGGCGGCTTCTTTGGAAGATGCGCTGGCTTTGTGTCAGGGGGTTGAAGAAGTCATCATCATGGGCGGCGCGCAAATTTATGCACAAGCCCTGCCGATTGCCACGGATTTGCGTTTGACCGAAGTCGGTTTGGATGTGGACGGCGATGCGTTTTTTCCTGAGTTTTCCACAGAAATATGGCAAGAAGCCTCTCGGGAAAACCATGTTTCCGCCAAAGGCATCGAATACGCGTTTGTGCATTATGTGAAAGCATAATCCGACAACGCAAAGGCCGTCTGAAACCCTGTTTTTCAGGTTTCAGACGGCCTTTTTATTTCGTTTGTTTACGGCATACCGTTTAAGCCGTTTTGTTTTTCAAAGGCAGCTTGATATGCGGTTTGGCCGGCTTGGGCGCTTCTTTCAGTCCAAGTTCGATTTGCTGCTCTTCGCTCAACAAATTGCTCCAGTCACCTTTTTTATACCAGTCGCGGCCGTCCAACTCGATGGGATGTTGGATGCGTTCGCAACCGTTGCCGCATTGCAAATCGTCTTCTTTGCAGTATTTGTCGCAACCCCAGCAGATACGCTCGGGATTTTTCGGGAAAATGGGAAATTTCTTGGCCATGATGTTCTTCTTTTGTTTGTGTGCGGTATGGGCAGAATTATAAGTGATTTGAATGAAGCTGGCGGCGGGTTTATCGTGTTTTACGCTGATTTTTTAAGATGTGTTAACCTTTCAGACGGCCTATACTGTAAAAATAATCCCTATGCCGTACAACAAGAGGAACCAATATGAACATATGCCATCTGAAGCCTGAGTTTGTCGAGCCTTTAGCCCTCGCTCTGTTTGAGGAATGGCACGATTTTGCGCCGTGGTCGTCTCTGGACAAAATCTGCGCGTATTACGCGCAGTGCCTCGATGGGGATGACTTGCCGCTGGCGTTTGCGGCTGTGGATAAGGAAGGGCGGCTGATGGGTTCAGCGGCATTGAAGCGGTTTGATATGGCGTGTTTTCCCGAATACGAATATTGGCTGGGCGATGTGTTCGTTTTGCCGCAATTTCGCGGTTTGGGCGTAGGCAGGCGGCTGGTTTCGTTTTGTCTGGATAAAGCACGCGAACTGGGTTTGCCGCATCTGTTTCTCTATACGCCGGATGTGCAGGCCGTATATGAAAAGTTCGGCTGGAAAGAAATCAAGCAGACTTGGCACAACGGGGAAACCGTATCCGTCATGAAATTGGATTTATAGTTTGAAAAGAATAAAAGGCCGTCTGAACATTTGGTTTCAGACGGCCTTTGTTTTTTGAACAATCCACAACTACCCTATCCGCTTAAACGGCGGCAGACACGCCAATAATTGTTGGCCATAGCGTTGCGTTTTAACGCGGTTGTCGAGGATGGTCACGCGGCCGTAATCCTGTTCGGTACGGATAAGGCGGCCGACGGCTTGGATCAGTTTGATGCTGGCTTCAGGTACCGTGATTTCGATAAAGGGATTGCCGCCGCGTTGTTCAATCCAACGGTTTTGGGTTTTCTCGATGGGGTTGTCCGGCATCGCAAACGGCAGCTTGGCAATAATGACTTGTACGCAGGCCGTGCCGGGCAGGTCGAGGCCTTCGGCAAAACTGTCGAGGCCGAAAATAATGCTGGCTTTGCCTTCGGCAATGGCTTGATGGTGTCTTTGTAAAAGAACGGCCTTGGGCAACTCGCCTTGTACAAGCAGAAGCGGCAAGTATTCGTCAGGCAGTCGTAAGGCGACATCCTGCATTTGCTTGCGCGAGGAAAACAGCACCAGCGTACCGATGGCTTCAACCGGCGAAACCAGCTTCGGCAACCATTCGACAATGGCGGCCGTGTGCGCATCAGGGTCTTTGGGGCTAGCGTGTACGGGCGGAATATACAGCTCGCCTTGCGTATCGAAATTAAACGGGCTTTCCAATGCAAGCGTGGTGGTTTCGGGCAGCCATAATAGGCCGGTTTGGCGCAAAATCAGGTTGAAGCTGCCGAGCGATTGCAGGGTGGCCGAAGTCAGCACCGCGCCTGCCGCGCGCCGCCACAGGCTGTTGGCAAGGTGGGATGCGCTGCTGATGGGGCTGGCGTTGAAAATGTAGTCGTTTTTGTCGTCGGCACGGCGGGTTATCCATTTCGCCAACGGCTCTTCGCCTTCAATGGGAACGGTGGAGAGCAAATCCCAAACCGCGCTGATTTGTTCGATACGAGCGATAAAAAGGCCGAACTCGCTGGTCAGGCGGTCGAGGAGCGCGCCGTCCTGCTCTTTATCGCGGCGCGCGGCGGAAAGCGCATCGTTCAAGCCGACAACATGTTTGAGCAGGCTGCGCGCGGCAATGGCCGTATTGGAAACTGTGGTTTCCAGGCCTTCAGGGATTTTGCCGTCTTCCCACAGCCAAGTCGGTTCGTTGTGTTTCCGCCTGTCGTTTTCAGACGACCCCAAACTTAAAGACGGCTCTTCCGCCAAGTGAAACTGCCATTCGTGCAGGCTGTCGAGCAAGGATGTGGCAGCTTCGTCGGCGAGGTTGGCAAGTTCGGCTTTATCGGTCAGTGCGGCAATTTTGCCGGTCAACTGCGGCAGTTTTTCCAGCGTCCAAACGGCAATATTCCATGAATGTTCGGCGGCAAAACGGCTGAGGGCTTTTTTGGGCAGGTGGTGCGCTTCGTCTATGCAATAGAAACTGTTTTCGGGCGCAGGCAGAATCACGCCGCCGCCCATGCTGATGTCGGCAAGCAGAAGATCGTGGTTGGCAACAACGACATCGACGGTTTCCAAGACATCGCGTGCCAGGTAAAAAGGGCATTCCGGACGGTTGGGACAGGCGGATTTCAGGCAGCCGTGGCGGTCGTTGGTCACTTTGAGCCAAATCGCGTCATCGATTTTTTCCGGCCAAGCGTCGCGGTCGCCATTAAAGCGGCGGGCGGAAAATTCATCGGCAATGTCGCGCAGCAGGTTCAATTCTTCGGGCTTGGGTTTACTGTCCCACAACACTTCCGGCGCTTCAAAACCAAGCAGGTTTTGCTGGGCGTTGTTTTGCGTCAGTTGATAGAGTTTGTAGGGGCAAAGATAACGGCCTCGCCCCTTAGCAAGCGCAAAGGTCAGCTCCAAACCGCTTTTTTCAACCAGAAACGGCAAATCGCGGTCAACCAACTGCTCCTGCAAAGCCACCGTCGCGCTGCTGACAATCAACCGTTTGCCGCGCGTTTGCGCCATGATGCCGCCAGCCAAAAGGTAGGCCAACGATTTACCCACGCCGGTCGGCCCTTCGATCACAGCAATGCTTTCGCCCTCGCGTTTGGGCGCTTCTTCGCCTTCTTCACGCACCAACGTCCGCGAAAAAGCGTTGGCAATCGCCGCAATCATTTCCCGCTGCGAAGCGCGCGGACGGAAACCGGGCAGGTTTTTGCCGATGTTTTGGTAATGGTCGCGGATGGCGTTTTTTTCTAAATCGGTGAGCATTGAGGCCGTCTGAATGGGTTTGCAAGAATAGCGTATTTTAGCATTTTTACCTTCATGAAGCCTTCGTAAAGTCTTACTCTATTTTAGGGTTTGGCATTTTGATGGCGATGGACGAACCGCAAAAACATAATCGGTTTTAATCAAGCAAAAGACCGTCTGAAACTTTAGCCGCACTGATGCAGAGGCACCCACAATTTTTGCTTTTCGGATTTGTTTTTCTCGTAGCGGTTCCATGCTTTTTCGTGAAAATAAAAGACGACGGTATTGACGATGGGTTCAACCAAAGCCACCGCGCTGGAAACACCGATACTGCCAGTCAAAATATAGGCGACACTAAATGCGACGCTGAAATGCAAAATAGCAAATGTAATGGTTTTAATCATGCTGTTTTCCTGATACATTGATGTTTTAATCGCTACATAATAATTATTATCAACTAACGCGTATATTTTAAATCCTTTATCCTCATTTAGATTTTATAAATCGATATTTTATTTTTGATAGGAATTTTATGAAACCGCTCCATATTGTCGTCCTCGACCGCGATACCCTCGTCAACCGCCCGTTTGACTTTGATTTTCCACATACATTGAGCAGCTACGGCACAACCGAAGCACACGAAACGCTGGAGCGCATCCGCGGCGCAGACATTGTGATTACCAACAAAGTCGTGATTTCCGCCCAAGCATTTGCCGAAAATCCACAACTCAAGCTGGTTGCCGTTACGGCGACAGGCGTCAATAATGTGGACGTTGAGGCTGCCAAACAAAATGGCACGGCAGTGTGCAATATCCGCGCTTACGGCAATGAATCCGTGGCGGAACACGCGTTTATGATGATGATTACCCTGATGCGCAACCTGCCTGCCTACCAGCGCGACGTTGCGGCAGGCTTATGGGAAAACTCGCCGTTTTTCTGTCACCTCGGCGCACCGATGCGCGATTTAAACGGTAAAACGCTGGCGATTTTCGGGCGCGGCAATATCGGTAAAACGCTGGCAACTTATGCTCAGGCTTTCAAAATGAATGTCGTGTTCGCCGAACATAAAAATGCCCAAAGCGTCCGCGACGGTTATGTTTCCTTTGACGAAGCCATCCGCTCTGCCGATGTCGTGTCGCTTAATTGCCCACTTACGCCGCAAACGGCAAACATGATAGGCGAAGCCGAATTGCAGCAAATGAAACCCGGCGCCATCCTCATCAACTGCGGTCGCGGCGGCTTGGTCGATGAAGCCGCTTTGGTTGCGGCGTTGAAATACGGCCAAATCGGCGGTGCAGGTTTTGACGTGTTGACACAAGAGCCGCCGCGCGACGGCAATCCTCTGCTGAAAGCCCGATTGCCCAATCTCATCATCACGCCACACATTGCATGGGCAAGCCAAGAGGCCGCCAACCGTCTGTTTGACATTCTTTTGGACAACATCAACCGCTTTGTGGCCGGCAATCCGCAAAATCTGGTTTAATCTATGGAAAACCTGTTGATAAGGTTGTGAACAATTTTAAAGGCCGTCTGAAATATTCAGACGGCCTTTATTAATCTTTATTTATTTCATAAAGTTATCTATCAAATAGGTTAAATCGTTTCATTCTTCATTGTGGATAACCCTATAAAAATGCCGTCTAAGATACTCAGACGGCATTTTGTTTGCCTAGATAAATTAAATATCGTATGTGGTTGAAGCGGTATCGCCGCCTTTGCCTGTCCAGTTGGTATGGAAAAACTCGCCGCGCGGTTTGTCGGTACGCTCGTAAGTGTGCGCGCCGAAGTAGTCGCGTTGCGCTTGCAACAGGTTGGCAGGCAGGCGCTCGGAAGTGTAGCCGTCAAGGAAGGTAATGGCGGAAGCCATGCAAGGCATCGGAATACCGCACTCGATCGCTTTGGCCACCACTTTACGCCATGCAGGCAGACAGGTTTCCAACACGCCTTTGAAATAAGGATCGGAACCCAAGAAGACCAAATCAGGATTGGCTTCGTATGCGTCGCGGATGTTGCCCAAGAACGCGCTGCGGATGATGCAGCCTTCGCGCCACAAGAGGGCAGTATTGCCGTAATTCAATGCCCAATCGTTGTTTTCGCTGGCTTCGCGGATCAGCATAAAGCCTTGTGCATAAGAAATAATTTTGGATGCCAACAGGGATTGGCGCAAAGCATCTACCCATGCGGCTTTATCGCCTTCAATCGGGGTAATGGTTTTGCCAAACAGGCTGTTTGCTTGGGCGCGTTGGTCTTTAAACGCGGACACGCAACGTGCAAACACGGCTTCGGAAATCAAGGTCAACGGGATACCCAAATCGAGGGCATTGATGCCGGTCCATTTGCCTGTA
Organism: Neisseria sp. Marseille-Q5346; assembly: GCF_946902045.1. The sequence goes on from NZ_OX336253.1 coordinate 1,374,089, forward strand.
CCTTTTTGACCTGCGGTATCGAGGATTTTTTCGACCAAAGGTTCGCCGTTTTCATCTTTGTAACCCAAAATCGCAGCGGTAATTTCGACCAGATAAGAATCCAGTTCGGTTTTGTTCCACTCGTTGAAGATTTGGTGCATTTCATCATAAGACAGACCCAAACCGTCTTTCATGAATTGGTAGGCTTCGCAAATCAACTGCATATCGCCGTATTCGATACCGTTGTGCACCATTTTGACGAAGTGGCCCGCACCATCGCGACCGACCCAGTCGCAGCAAGGCTCGCCTTGAGGCGTTTTGGCAGAGATGGCTTGGAAAATCGGCTTAACAGCAGGCCATGCGGCTTCATCGCCGCCAGGCATGATAGATGGGCCGTGACGCGCGCCTTCTTCACCGCCGGATACGCCGGCACCGATGAAGCGGATGCCTTTTGCGGCCAGCTCATGTGTACGGCGGGTAGAATCAGGATAGTTGGCATTGCCGCCGTCAATAATGATGTCGCCTTGGTCCAAAAGTGGAACGAGTTGCTCGATAAAATCGTCAACAACAGAGCCAGCGCGGACCATCATCATGATTTTGCGTGGTTTTTCTAATTTATCAACCAGATCTTGCAGTGAATATGCGCCGATAATATTGGTATTTTTGGCTGCGCCGTTTAAAAAATCATCTACTTTGCTGGTCGTACGGTTGAATGCGACAACTTTAAAACCATTGTCGTTCATGTTGAGAATCAGGTTTTGCCCCATCACGGCAAGGCCGATAACGCCAATGTCGCCTTTCATTTTGTGAAACTCCGTTATTGATTAATTTTATCAAGCGTAACTCTAGCTGATTTACACGTTTTTAACAATCCTTAACTTTTTAATTTTTTGAAAAGATGCCTTTACGTTTCAGACGGCCTTTGCCTTTGGGAAAACAAACTATAAATTAGATTTTAAATAATAAATAGAAGATGATATTGAGTGCTGCCCCAGCTTGTTTATAACTTTAATTACAAAAATTTTTCAAATACTTAGCTGATATTTTTTGATGAGGATAAAGTATGGTCGGCCTTGTTTGCAGATGTGGATAAAATTTTCCTGCTGCTTTATTCTGTGGGTAACTTTTTGCCTGTGCACAATCTTAGCTTGTTTTATACTTCTTCAGTCGGAACTGATTGACTAGAGAAATAGTCAAATGGTTTTTTATTTCAAGCTATTTTCATATTTCCTTTTATTTAAGCTGGGAAAAGGCCGTCTGAAAATATTTCAATAAGGGTATGCATATGAAGTTTTCCTTTAGTATTAACCTGTTATCCGTTTTGATTTTGGCCGCTTGTGCGCAACAGCCGGTTCAAAAGCCTCAAGTTGCCCTGCCCTCTGTATCTGTGGACAACCATGCGCCGGAGCAAGGAACAGGGCTGACGGAGCAGAAATTAATCCGCGCCAAGCATTATATGGCGGCGTCTGCCAATCCGCTGGCAACTGAAGCCGGTTATGAAATTTTGAAGCGCGGCGGCAGTGCGATAGATGCGATGATTGCCATGCAGACAACTTTGGGACTGGTTGAACCGCAGTCTTCCGGATTGGGCGGCGGTGCGTTTCTGGTGTATTGGGACAATAAGGCGAAAAAGCTGACGACGTTTGATGCCCGTGAAACGGCGCCGAAAGCGGCAACGCCGGAACTTTTCTTGGATGAAAACGGCAAGCCGATGGGCTTTATGAAAGCAGTGGTCGGCGGCCGTTCGGTCGGTGTACCGGGAATTCCGAAGCTGCTGGAAGATGTCCATAAGCGTTACGGCAAATTGCCGTGGGCAAGTTTGTTTGAGAAACCAATTACTTTGGCGGAACAAGGTTTTGCTGTTTCTCCGCGTATGGCGAAATCCATCGAACAAAATTTGGAACCCTTGCAACGTTATCCGCAAACCGCCGCTTACTTCCTGCCTGACGGCAAACCTTTGGCTGCGGAAACGGTTTTGAAAAATCCTGAATTTGCGCGTTCCGTACGCCTGTTGGCGGAAAAAGGCAGCGCGCCGTTTTATCAGGGCGCGCAGGCGCAGAATATTGTCCGTGCCGTTACCGGTGCTGTGGATAACCCCGGTAAAATCAGCATGGCGGATTTGAAAAACTATCAAGTTATCGAGCGTAAGCCGGTTTGTGCGCCGTATCGTGAATATGAAGTTTGCGGCATGGGCGCGCCAAGTTCCGGCGCAATCGCTTTGGGGCAGATTTTGGGCGTATTGCAGAATCAGGATATGAAAGCGTTGGGATCGGAAAATATCCACAGTTGGCGCTGGATAGGCGATGCGTCGCGGATTGCGTTTGCCGACCGTGATTATTATGTAGGCGATCCCAAGTTTGTGAATGTTCCGACCCGAGCCATGATTTCTCAGGCTTATTTGAAACCGCGTGCCGAAGAAATCCGCAAAGCTGACAAGGCATTGGAAACTATTCAGGCAGGCAAGTTCGACAAGGCATACGCGCAGGGCATGGCAGTAGAGCTGCCGTCCACCAGCCATTTGGTGGTTGTGGATAAAGACGGCAACGTTGTATCGATGACGACTTCGATTGAAAACGCGTTCGGTTCGGGGCTGATGGCAAACGGCTATCTGCTCAACAACGAATTAACCGATTTTGCCTTCAATCCTGTCGGAGAGGACGGTAAAATCGTTGCCAACAGCGTGGCGGGCGGCAAACGGCCACGTTCTTCAATGGCACCGACCATCGTGATGAAAGACGGCAAGCCCTATCTGGCGGTCGGTTCGCCCGGCGGCAGCCGTATTATCGGTTTCGTCGCCAAAACACTTGTGGCACATATCGATTGGGGCATGGACATTCAGGCGGCAATCTCTCTGCCGAATATGCTCAATCGCGGCAGTCAGTATGAAATCGAGGAAAAAACCGCTGCGGCGGATAAAGCGGCTGCGTTGGAAAAATTAGGCTACAAAGTCCAAATCCGCGATTTGAATTCCGGCGTACAAGGCATTGTAATCGGCAAAGACGGTTTGCTCGGCGGTGCCGACCCGCGCCGCGAAGGCAAAGTCATGGGCGATTGATATTGTCGGTTTGACATGAAAAGGCCGTCTGAAACCTAGTTGTTCAGACGGCCTTTTAGTTTAGGAAAAAATATGGATAAGATGTGTATAAGAATAACGTTAAATTTTAATATTTTTATTTTTCAATAAGATAAAAAGGATGAATATGTAGATAATTACTTGTGGAAAATGACATGATTTAGGCCGTCTGAAAGGTTAAGACGGCCTTTTCATTGGACTGCTTTATCTGTTTTCTATCAGGCTGCCGGCAGCTCGTGAAAAGCGCTGGGCAAGTCTTCGTCATCGGCAAACTCAACCCATTCGTAAGCGCTTTCATCTGCCAAAACGGCACGCAACAGTGCATTATTGATGGCATGGCCTGATTTGTAACCTTCAAATGCGCCGATAATCGGATGGCCGATAATGTATAAATCGCCAATCGCATCCAGGATTTTGTGGCGGACAAATTCATCAGGATAGCGCAAACCTTCCGGATTCAAAACATCCATGTCGTCAATCACGATGGCGTTGTTCAAATTGCCGCCCAGTCCGAGATTATGGGCGCGCATCATTTCCACTTCGTGCATAAAGCCGAAGGTACGGGCGCGGGCAATCTCATCGATATAGGATTTCCCTGCAAAATCAATCTCGAAAGTAGGTGCACTGCGGTTGAATACGGGATGGTCAAACTCGATGGTTAAAGTCACTTTAAAGCCGTCATAAGGCGTAAAGCGCACCCATTTTCCGGTTTCTTTGATTTCAACGGGTTTGAGGATTCTCAAAAAACGTTTTTGGGCTTTTTGATCGACAACGCCTGCATCTTGTAAAAGGTAAATAAACGGCAGGCTGGAGCCGTCCATAATCGGAATTTCAGGCGCGTTCAATTCAATCAAGGCATTATCGATGCCGTAGGCAGACAGAGCCGACATAATGTGTTCAATCGTGCCGATGCGAACGCCTTTATCGGTAACGATGGTTGAAGAGAGGCGGGTATCGTTAATCAAATAAGGATTCAATTTGATTACTTCTCCCATTTCTCCACTTAAATCAGTACGGCGGAACGAAATACCGCTGTTTTCTTCGGCAGGATGCAAAGTCAGAGCGACCCTTTCGCCCGAATGCAGGCCAACGCCGGTAACGCTTACTGATTTGGCTAAAGTCCGTTGCAACATAATTGCTTCCTTTTAAAAAGTCTGATGGGCAAATGATACGTTAAAAAGGAAAAAACAAGCCATCATTTTTAATAGTATTTGCCAATATAGATGTTTTGTGGGGGTGAAATTCAATGTTTAAATTATCCATAAAAATATGTGAAATTGAAGTGGGTAATTTGGGTTTTATCCATAGATAAATAGGGAAACTAAGATTCTATCCTTTTTTATTCCGGCATTCAGTTGAGGTTGGCCTCAAAGATAAAAAGGAATTATCAAATTGGTTTTAAAGAAAGTTATTCCGTTATCCACAGATAGTTTGGTTCTTCATCAAACTCATCATTTTAAAAATTAAAATATTATGATTTGAAGAAAACACTGAATTATCAACACAAAAATGGCAAAATACGGAAGAAATAGAACTAAGTTTATGATTTCCATAAACTTATGAAACTTTTAAGATTGGAAAATAGTTTTTATGAAATAAAATATCAAAAGCTAAGTCTGATTCGATTTTCCTGATATTTTCCTACAAACAAGAATTTCATGTTTTCTTTATTTAAATCAAACAACTTAAAAGTAATCATCTGTAATCCTAGAAAGTAATTTTATTTCAGGATACAATGGTCTTACTGAAAAATTTTTCCCATTCCATCTAATAGGAGTAGCAAAATGAGTATTAAAGTAGCGATTAATGGTTTTGGCCGCATCGGTCGTCTGGCATTGCGTCAAATTGAAAAAGCCCAAGGTATCGAAGTCGTTGCTGTTAACGACTTGACTCCTGCCGATATGCTGCTGCACCTCTTTAAATACGACAGTACTCAAGGCCGCTTTGAAGGCTCTGCCGAATTGAAAGATGATGCGATTGTTGTGAACGACAAAGAAATCAAAGTATTTGCCAATCCTAATCCTGAAGAATTGCCTTGGGGTGAGCTGGGTGTGGACGTCGTCCTCGAATGTACCGGTTTCTTTACCAGCAAAACCAAAGCAGAAGCCCATATCCGTGCCGGTGCGCGCAAAGTTGTAATTTCGGCTCCTGGCGGCAATGATGTGAAAACCGTTGTATACGGCGTAAACCAAGATATTTTGGATGGTAGCGAAACTGTCATCTCTGCCGCTTCTTGTACGACTAACTGTCTGGCTCCTATGGCTGCGGTATTGCAAAAAGAATTCGGTATCGTCGAAGGCTTGATGACCACCATCCACGCCTATACCGGTGACCAAAACACTCTTGACGCACCTCACCGTAAAGGCGACTTCCGCCGCGCCCGTGCCGCTGCCTTGAATATCGTACCGAACAGCACCGGTGCCGCTAAAGCCATCGGCTTGGTTATCCCTGAATTGAACGGCAAGCTTGATGGTTCTGCCCAACGCGTTCCTGTTGCTACCGGCTCTTTGACCGAACTGGTTTCTATTCTCGAACGCCCTGTTACCAAAGAAGAAATCAATGCAGCCATGAAAGCCGCCGCTAGCGAGTCTTATGGCTACACTGAAGATCAAATCGTTTCTTCCGACGTTATCGGTATTGAATACGGCTCACTCTTCGATGCGACTCAAACCCGTGTGATGACTGTTGGCGACAAACAATTGGTAAAAACCGTTGCTTGGTACGACAATGAAATGTCTTACACTTGCCAATTGGTTCGTACCTTGGAATTCTTTGCTGGTAAAATCTAAAGGATAACAGGCTAAATCAATCAGTCTGTGGATAATTAAAAGGTCGTCTGAACATTTCAGACGGCCTTTTGTTTGTAGATAAATTCAATTTGCAATCAGATTGTGGATAGTTTAATCACTGTGGCACATTTATTTTCTATCCTAAACTGCACTTCATAATCCGCAATATTCATTACATAAATCCGTTCGGGAATATCTTGATAAGCAGGGCGAGGATCTTGGGCGATGCTTTGCTCAATGAGATGTTTTTCTTCTGTGGATAGATGTTCCGCAAGCGTACTTTCTGCCCAAACAACGTTCAATTCTTCAGGTTTGCCACTGACAAAGCCTGATGATGCGTCAGGTTTGGATTCGACAAACGGGATGTAGGGTTTGATATCCACTACCGGAGTACCGTCCAATAGGTCTGCACCGCTGCAATAGATGCGGACAGGTTTGCCTGTTTCGATACGTTCGAGTTTCAGCAGGGATAAACCGAGATGATTGGGGCGGTGCGGGCTGCGCGTGGCAAATACGCCCATTTTTTGTTTGCCTCCAAGCCGTGGCGGACGCACCATTTGCGCCCAACCTTCATCCAATACGCCGTGGAAAATAAAATTTATCCACACATAGTCGAAATCTTCCAAGCCCCGAACGCTGTCTGCGGTAAATTCAGGAGTGAGTTCAATGCAAATTTCTGCCGCAGGAACCAAACCGGGTTGGCGGGCAATGCCGAATTTTTGTTTGTAGGGGGAATGAACGGTTGCAATAGGCGTAATCGAATAGGACATAATTTGTGGATAAATATTCTGTGCAAACTGTCATCATATCACAGATGTTTTCCCACATTTTGCGGTAGTAATTTGTTATAATACAAAACATTTATTCCAAATGTCCGTATATTGGCAATAAATGAATAATTTAAATTATTTAAAATAAAATCAATAGGTTATATTAATACATGATTGTTTCTATCGATGTAGATGCACAAAAAACGTTTACGCCTTTGTGCCCGAAAGAATTACCTGTTGCCGAAGGTCATCTGATTGCGGATGAACTCAATGCCCAAGCTGCATTGGCGGATTTACGCGTGATGACGAAAGATGCGCATCATGCCGCGGCAAAATGGCTTGTGGATAATCCTGTTGATATGTTGAAACCGACAGGTTTGCCCGATGCGGATTTGACTTGGGTGTCGCATGCGATGGTTGGAACATATGGCTATGAGTTGTTGGATGGCCTGCCTTCAGCCAAAGAATACGATTATTGTGTTTGGAAAGGCGTTGATCCTGAATTACACCCCTACGGCGCATGTTTTCACGATATTGAGGAAAAGCTCAGTACAGGTTTGATCGAATGGTTGCGCTGTCAAAATGCAGATACAGTTATTGTCGGCGGTTTGGCAACGGATTATTGTGTGAAGACAACGGTTTTACAGTTGCTTAAAGGAGGGGCTTGGAAAGTCATCGTCAATCAGGCGGCTTGCCGTGGCATTGCTCCGGAAACGGTTGAATCTGCATGGCAGGAAATGCATTCTGCCGGGGCTATTATTTTAGAAAACGCCGAAGAAATAAGAAAATACATTAATAATCAATAAATTATATTTTTAAATTCTGTTGTTTCACGTGAAACATTTTCCAAAATATGAAGATTTTACTTGTCCGCTTGTCCAGTATGGGCGATTTAATTCATACGTTGCCCGCAGTTGAAGATTTGGCGCGACAATGTCCTGATGTGGAGCTCCATTGGCTGTGTGAGGCAGGGTTTGCAGATATCGCCCGCTTACATCCTTTTGTCAAAAAGGTTCATGTAATGAAATGGCGGCAGTGGCGCAAACAGCTTTTTCAGGCTGAAACTTGGCGTGAAATAGGCCGTCTGAAAACAGATTTACAGGTTGAATCTTTTGATTTTGTTTTAGATAGCCAAGGACTGATTAAAAGCGCATGTTTTGCCAAAATGACGAAATCCCCTATTTACGGTTTGGATAAACACAGCGCGCGTGAAAGTTTGGCTGCCTTTGCATACAGTAAAACATTTGCCGTGCCGAAAGGCAAAAATGCGGTCTGGCGAAACCGTGAATTATTCGCCCAAGTATTTGGTTATACAATGCCTGAGACGCAGGTATTTGGTTTGTCAGTTCCTGAATCAGGCCGTCTGAAAAATTTGCAATCCCCTTATTACGTTGCTTTGCATGCAACCAGTCGCGACAGTAAATTATGGCCGGTAGAACACTGGCGTGTATTATTGAAAAAGTTGAATGAAGAGCAACAATGCAATGTGTATCTGCCGTGGGGAAATGAAACCGAAAAAATGCGTGCCGAACAGATTGCAAGCGATTTACCGTTTGCTTCGGTTTGCGACAAAATGAATTTATTACAGGCTGCATTTTTATTGAAAAACGCAGAGGGTATTATTGGCGTAGATACCGGACTACTGCATCTTGCCAATGCGTTGGAAAAGCCTGTTGTAGGAATTTATACAGATACAGATCCGGCCAAGACTGGCGTTCAAGTTTCGGCTTATGCAGAAAATTTAGGCGGTATTGCTCAAATTCCCAATGTTGACGAGGTTTATCAAACCTTGATGGATTGTGTTGCAGTATACGGTAAATAATTGCTGGGGAGTTGGATTTATTTTCTGAGTAAATGCTTTAGAAATGATATAATTCCGCTCTATTTGCCAAGATTTATACAAATTTGGTTTTGTCATGTTGGGAAAACCGAATTGGATTTTATATAAAGAATGTATCAAAAGCAGTATGCTTGATTTGATGGACATTCTTTTTAGGAGAATTGAATGAAAGCACTGGTCGCAGTAAAGCGCGTAGTGGACTACAACGTCAAAGTTCGTGTGAAAGCCGATGGTTCCGATGTGGATATCGGTAATGTCAAAATGTCGATGAACCCGTTTGATGAAATCGCGGTAGAAGAAGCTGTCCGTTTGAAAGAAGCCGGAAAAGTAAGCGAGATTGTTGCTGTTTCTCTTGGCGAGAAAAAATGCGAAGAGACGTTGCGTACTGCTTTGGCGATGGGTGCCGACCGTGCGGTTCATGTTGAGACTGATGCGAAGTTGGAGCCTTTGGTCGTTGCGAAATTGCTGAAAGCTGTTGCGGATAAAGAAAATCCGCAAATTTTACTGCTGGGCAAACAGGCAATTGACGATGACGCCAACCAAGTTGCCCAAATGCTGGCTGCGTTGTTGAATGCGGCTCAAGGTACTTTTGCATCAAAAGTGCAAATTGAAGGCGAAGAAGCATTGGTAACCCGTGAAATTGACGGCGGCGAAGAGACTGTTGCATTGAAGCTGCCTGCGGTCATCAGTGCAGATTTGCGTTTGAACGAACCACGCTTTGTCAAACTTCCTAATATCATGGCGGCAAAGAAAAAACCTTTGGAAAAATTAAGTCCTGCCGATTTAGCTGTGGATATTTCTCCGCGTTTGAATACCGTGAAATTTGCCGAACCTAAAGCACGTCAAGCCGGTGTGAAAGTGGCTGATGTTGCCGAGTTGGTTGAAAAGCTGAAAAACGAAGCCAAAGTGATCTAAGGAGTATGAAATGAGCGTATTGATTATTGCGGAACATAATAACCAACATTTGAATCCTGCCACTTTGCATGCGGTAACGGCTGCCGCTAAATTGGGTAATGTAGATTTATTGGTTGCTGGCAGTAATGCTGCTGCGGTGGTTGAAGAGGCGAAACAGGTTGCAGGCGTAGCGAAAGTTTTAGTAGCCGATGCGCCCTATTACGCTGAAGGTTTGGCAGAAGAATTAGCGCCTTTGGTTGTTAAACTGGCTGCGGATTACCACTATGTGGCTGCGACTGCAACTGCATTTGGTAAAAATCTGTTGCCCCGAGTAGCTGCCCTGTTGGATGTGCCACAAGTTTCGGATTTAACCGAAGTTGTGGATAACTCGACATTTGTCCGTCCGATTTATGCCGGTAATGCATTTGAAACTGTTCAATCCAGTTCTGAAAAATTGGTGCTGACTTTCCGTGCGACAGCATTCGATGCTGCCGGACAAGGCGGTAATGCAGAAGTGGTCACTGTTGAGGCAACGCCTGCTCAAAACCTGAGCCGTTTCGTAAATTGTCAACTTTCCCAGTCTGACCGCCCTGAATTGACTCAGGCAAAAGTGATCGTTTCCGGTGGCCGTGCATTGGGCAGTGCTGAAAAATTCAATGAAGTGTTGACTCCATTGGCGGATGTTTTGGGTGCAGCGATTGGTGCTTCCCGTGCGGCAGTGGATGCCGAGTATGCGCCAAACGATGCCCAAGTCGGACAAACCGGTAAAGTGGTTGCGCCGCAACTGTACTTTGCTATCGGTATTTCCGGTGCTATCCAACACGTTGCCGGTATGCAGGACAGTAAAGTAATTGTTGCCATCAACAAAGATGCTGACGCTCCGATTTTCAATGTGGCAGATTACGGCTTGGTTGGTGATTTGTTTGAAGTTGTACCTCAACTGACTGAAGCACTGAAAAACTAATGTTTCACGTGAAACGTTCAGACGGCCTTTTATAACAAAGGCCGTCTGAAAATATTTTGGCATGATTACGACCTATAAAACCATTACCACACCGATACAGGCTGAATTTAAAGATAAAGGCAGTCGCTTCATTGCATATGCCTATCCGATTCGCACTTTAGCCGATGTGAAGAAATATCTCGACCCATTAAAGGAAGAGCATCACAAGGCGCGACATTGGTGTTACGCCTATCGATTGGGTGTGGATGGAATGCAGTTTCGTGCAAACGATGATGGAGAACCGTCTGGAAGCGCAGGCCGCCCTATTTTGGGGCAAATTGATTCTGTCGGTGTGACGGATGTGTTGGTTGTGGTTGTACGTTATTTTGGCGGTACGCTATTGGGTGTTCCCGGTCTGATTCATGCTTATAAGGAATCAACAGCTCAGGCATTGGCGATAGCTGAAGTTGTTGAAAAGAATGTCGAAAAGACAGTTTGGTTGAAATGTGAATATCCTGTTTTGAATGAGGCTATACGGATTGCCAAACAATATCAGGCCGATATTGTGGAACAGGATTTGCAGCTGGATTGTAAGTTGACAGTGAAAATAGCGTTGGCCGATTATGAAGCCTGTATTGCTGCTTGGAAAAATACACGCCAAATTGAAGTAGATACTGAAAAGCCGTTTGAATAAAAGGTCGTCTGAACATATTTGAGAAATCAAAAGATTCAGACGGCCTTTGATGTTTTAGCCTTGGTATCTGTCTAGAGCATTTACGCTTGAGCGCAGGTGTTCCCAAGCCAGTTGATGAAATTCTCCCAGTGCGTTCCATAGGGCATCTTCGCTCATAATGCTGTATTCGCCCTGTGTTCGCAAATCAACATCTGCCCCTTCTTCAATGGCTTGATGGCATGCTTGGTATTCGTTGGTATAGAAGTCATCCATATCTTGCATTAGGCTTGCAGCATGTTTCCAGCGGGCGATATCTGCTTCCAGTTGCGGCAGTAATTCGCACCATTCGCGGTATTTGCTTTGAATTTCGTCAATACGTTTTTGCATGATTTTCCTTTCGTTGTTTGAAATTAGAGTATGGTTGTCTTGGTGCAATATTATTCTTAATTTGAAACAGCTATGCAAGATGGAACAATATTCCATCAATTGAATTTTATTTACAACATCTATTCTTCAAGGAGATGGTATGAAATTGCTCGTTATTGGTAATGGTGGACGTGAACACGCACTGGCTTGGAAATTGGCGCAGTCGTCTAAAGTAGAAACTGTCTTTGTTGCACCTGGTAATGCCGGAACGGTAATTGAGCCTAAACTGCAGAATATCGCATTAACGGCGCATCAAGATTTGATTGATTTTTGCCGTAATGAAAATATTGCTTTTACTGTAGTCGGCCCTGAAGCGCCTTTGGCAGCAGGTGTGGTCAATGACTTCCGTGCTGCCGGATTGAAGATTTTTGGCCCGACTCAATATGCGGCCCAGCTGGAGAGCTCAAAGGATTTTGCTAAAGCGTTTATGGCAAAATATAAGATTCCAACCGCGCAATACCAAACCTTTGAAAATGCCGATGCAGCACATGATTATGTCAACCAAAAAGGTGCGCCGATTGTTATTAAGGCGGATGGTTTGGCTGCCGGTAAAGGCGTGATTGTTGCCATGACTTTGGATGAAGCTCATGCCGCTATTGACGATATGTTGTTGGGTAACAAAATGGGCAATGCAGGCGCGCGTGTCGTGATTGAAGATTTCCTGCAAGGCGAGGAAGCGAGCTTTATCGTTATGGTGGACGGCAATCATGTTTTACCGATGGCAACCAGTCAAGACCATAAACGCCTGCTGGATGACGACAAAGGCCCTAATACCGGCGGTATGGGCGCGTACAGTCCTGCTCCGGTGGTAACGCCTGATGTGTACGAGCGCGCGATGAATGAAATTATTTTGCCGACTGTGGCCGGTATGAAAGCAGAAGGCCATGAGTTTACCGGCTTTTTATACGCGGGCTTGATGATTGATAAAACCGGTGCGCCTTATACCATTGAATTTAACTGCCGTTTCGGCGATCCTGAAACCCAGCCGATTATGAGCCGTTTGGATAGTGATTTGGTGGATTTGGTTGAGGCGGCAATCGACGGCAAACTGGATAGTGTTGCTGCCGAATGGAATCCACAGACTGCAGTAGGCGTGGTGTTGGCCGCACAAAATTATCCTGACTCTCCAAAAAAAGGCGATGTGATCTTCGGCTTGGATCAAGCCAATCAAATCGGTAAAGTTTTCCATGCCGGTACTGCGACGAATGAAAAAGGCGAAGTGGTAACCAACGGCGGCCGTGTGTTGTGTGTAGTCGGTTTGGGCGATGATGTTACCCAAGCTAAAAGCAAGGCTTATGAGGCATTGGAAACAATCCGTTTTGACGGTATGCAATACCGTAAAGACATTGCCGATAAAGCCATCAAACGTTAATAATGAATAGAAACAGGCCGTCTGAACACAGATTGTCCGACAATCGTAGTTTCAGACGGCCTTGGTATTATGATGATGTTCCCCAGAATTTTATCGGCTGCAGCCCAACGCAGGCTGCAGGCGCATCTTAAAAAAGGCGGTTTGGTCGCCTATCCCACCGAGTCTTGCTATGGCTTGGGCTGTGTCCCTACTTTGCCTAAAGCACTCAACCAACTGATTCATCTGAAAAAACGACCGCAACACAAAGGCATGATTGTCATTGGCCATAGCTTGGAACAGTTGCAACCTTTGCTGCAAAGGCCGTCTGAAAATATCCAAACCATGCTGTATGAAGCATGGCCGGCTCCGAAAACTTTTTTATTGCCGGTCGGCAAAAAAGTATTGCCCTCATTGCGGGGGAAAGGACGCAGTAAATTGGCTGTCAGGGTTCCTGCGCACGCAGGTGCAAGGCGTTTGTGTCAGGTTTTGGAAAAGCCTTTAGTCTCTACTTCATGCAATCGTGCAGGCAAACGGGCGTGCAAAACAGAAAGAGAAGTCAGAAGACAGTTTGGCAGGAAAGTCTGGGTTGTAGGCGGATTGATAGGTAAGCAGAAAACGCCTAGCCAGATTATTGACGGAGAAACAGGGGCAAGGCTGCGTTAAAGAAGAATTGTATTTTCAAAGGAAAGGTATTTATTTGGAGAAGCAAATTTTTTCCAAAAGATTGGAATACCTTTTTGAAAAGTATTGAGTGCAGAGCCAGTTTGATGTATAGAAGTCTGTAAATACAGATAGATTAAGCAGATAGTAAGTCAATAAATAGAGTAGAAAGTAGTATTTTGTGAAATGCTCTTGCAAAGAATGAAGCAAATTTTGAGCGTAAATGAATCGCCGTAATAAATTATTTTTTAATAAACAAATTTTGTGGATAAATTTGAAGATAAATTTCCATCAAAACATAAAAAGGTCGTCTGAAACTTGATATTCAAAGCATTCAGACGACCTTTTAAATATTTAAACTGTGGATAACTTTGTGAATAAGTGTGGATTAAAGCTTATGTCCGCACACGGTTTCGTATTGTTTTTCAGTAATCGTGCCGCTCATGACACTCATTGGGCGGATGCTGGTCGGCGTATAGCTTTGGTTGGAAATTACCCGGCCGTGTTCGTCCATCAGTTGCAGCGCTGCCAGACGATAGGTTTTGTTTGAGCAATGAATTTCCCAGCTGCCGATGGCTGTTTTATAGGCCGGTGTATTGACGAAACGTTCCTCTTTCAGTTTGGAAACGGTTTTTTTATCGCGGAAAGTAACCAGTGCGCCATTTCTTTTAATGCTGCTTCTATCAATGGCCACTTTGATATTGCCTTCAGAGATGGTGCCGATGTTGGTCCAGTTGCCGCCGCCGCTTGAAGTGGTGGTTGTTTCACAGGCACTCAACATCAAAGCCGCAAATACGGTTGCAGCTAGGGAAAAACGTTTGATATTCATAAAACCTCATTATTTACAGAAAGTCAGCCGATATTATCCGTGAAGATGGCATATATCGTAAATCGAATTTGCAAAGTTGAACCTCTGAAAAGAATTTTATGAAAAATACGCTGAAAAGGCCGTCTGAAACCTGTCTTTCAGACGGCCTTGGAGTGTAAAATCATGTATAATTGCAAACAATTTAGTTTTCATCCCATAGGAAGATCCGACATGATTAACCCTATCGCTGCACTTTCCCCATTAGATGGCCGCTACGCCAAATCCGTTGAAGCATTGCGTCCGATTTTCTCCGAATACGGCCTGATGCGTGCGCGTGTCAAAGTGGAATTAAACTGGCTCAAAGCCCTTGCCGCCGAGCCTAAGATTGTAGAAGTTCCTGCTTTCAGCGATTTTACGCTTGCCGAAATCGACAAAGTGATCGAAAACTTCTCGCTTGAAGATGCCGCCGCCGTCAAAGCCATTGAGGCGACCACCAATCACGACGTTAAAGCCATCGAATATTGGCTTAAAGAACGCTTCTCCGGCGTGCCTGAAGTGGCTGCTGCCAGCGAGTTCATCCACTTTGCCTGCACCAGCGAAGACATCAACAACCTGTCCCATGCTTTAATGCTGCAAGAAGCGCGTGAGGCTGTTTTGCTGCCGAAACTGGCCGAAATCATTGAAAAACTGACCGGCATGGCGCATGAGTTGGCTGCCGTCCCTATGATGAGCCGCACGCATGGCCAGCCTGCTACACCAAGCACACTGGGTAAAGAAATCGCCAATGTTGTGTACCGCCTGCAACGTCAGTTTAAAAACCTGCAAGCGCAAGAGTTCCTCGGCAAAATCAATGGCGCAGTCGGCAACTACAATGCCCATATGGTCGCCTATCCCGATGTGGATTGGGAAACCCATTGCCGCAACTTCGTTGAAATCAGCCTCGGCCTGACCTTCAACCCCTACACCATTCAAATCGAGCCGCACGACTATATGGCGGAACTCTTCCAAGCCATCAGCCGTGTCAACACGATTCTGATCGACTTCAACCGCGATGTTTGGGGCTACATTTCTTTGGGTTACTTCAAACAAAAAGTCAAAGCAGGCGAAGTCGGTTCTTCCACCATGCCGCACAAAGTCAATCCGATCGACTTTGAAAACTCCGAAGGCAACCTCGGTATGGCCAATGCCGTATTGGGCTTTTTGTCCGAAAAACTGCCGATTTCCCGTTGGCAGCGCGACCTGACCGACAGCACCGTATTGCGCAATATGGGCGTAGGCGTGGGCTATACCGTATTGGGCTTTGCCGCCCATCTGCGCGGTCTGAACAAGCTTGAACCGAATCCTGCCGCCCTTGCTGCAGATTTGGACGCTACTTGGGAGTTGCTGGCCGAGCCGATTCAAACCGTAATGCGTCGTTACGGCGTGGCCAATCCTTACGAGAAACTGAAGGACCTGACTCGCGGTAAAGACGGCATTACGCCTGAAGTGTTGAAACTCTTTATCGAATCGTTGGAAATTCCGGCAGAAGCCAAAGCCAAATTGCTTGAGTTGACCCCTGCGTTGTATGTGGGCAAAGCCGAAGAGTTGGCAAAACGAATTTAAAAGGCTTTTGTAGGGTGCACTTTCTTAGTTATCGAGATTTTTTGATAGATAAGAAACCAACCCTTTACATCCGACAAATTAAAAAGGCCGTCTGAAATCTCTTTCAGACGGCCTTTTTCGATTCAAACCATTATTTCACTTTGTCTTTCAATGCGCCATAGCCGGCGGCGTCCATTTCTTCCAAAGGGATGAATTTCAAACTTGCGCCGTTGATGCAATAGCGCAGGCCGCCTTTGTCTTTGGGGCCGTCGGGGAAAACGTGTCCTAAGTGTGAGTCAGCGGCGTGGCTGCGGACTTCGGTGCGGCGCATGTTGTAGCTGAAATCGTCGTGTTCGGTAACGGCTGAGGCATTAATCGGGTGGGTGAAGCTCGGCCAGCCGCAGCCGGAATCGAATTTGTCGGCGGAAGAAAACAGGGGTTCGCCGCTGACGATGTCCACATAAATGCCGGGTTTGAACAAGTGGTCGTATTCGTGGCTGAATGCATATTCGGTCGCGCTGTTTTGGGTAACTTGGTATTGCTCTTCGGTCAGAAGGCGTTTGAGTTCGGCAGTGCTAGGTTTTTTATACGTTGCTGCGTCGAAGCCTTTGCCTTGAGGGGCGGCTTTGCTTTTGCCCGGCAGCGGTTCGTCGGCTTTGCGGATATCGATGTGGCAGTAGCCGTTGGGGTTTTTAATCAGGTAGTCCTGATGGTATTCCTCGGCGTCGTAGAAGTTTTGCAGCGGCTCGTTTTCGACGACGAGGGGCTGTTGGTATTTTTGCTGCTCGCGTTTGAGCGCGGCGGCGATGACGGCTTTTTCGGCAGGGTCGGTGTAGTATACGCCGCTACGGTATTGCGTGCCGATGTCGTTGCCTTGTTTATTGAGGCTGGTCGGGTCAACGACGCGGAAGAAATATTGCAGGATGTCGTCTAGGCTGAGTTTGTCGGCATCGTAGGTGACTTTGACGGTTTCGGCATGGCCTGTATCGCGGTAGGAAACGTCTTCGTAGCTTGGGTTTTGCGTTTTGCCGTTGGCGTAGCCGGATACTGCGTCAACCACGCCGTCTATGCGTTGGAAATAGGCTTCCAAGCCCCAGAAGCAGCCGCCGGCAAGGTAGATGGTGCGCGTATTCATGATTGCTGAATCCTTTTTCTGTGTGTCGGGTTTGTAGAACGAGTTTTTCAGACGGCCTATATCGGCATTCGGGTCGCGGATTAAAGCCAATGCCTGCGCTTCGTTGATACTGCCTTTGACGATGCGCTGCACGTCGCCGTCTTTGCCGATTAATGCCCATGAAGGGTAAACACTGATATTCAGGCTTTGGGCGATGGAGCCGCCGTTGTCGGTAACGACGGGTAGCTTGGGATAATTCAAACCGGCATACCATTTTTGAAAGTCGCCGTCTTTTTTCTCGTGTAGAAAACCGGGTGAGGCAACGGTAATCAGGTTGGCAGAACCGAATTTTGCATCTTGCGCCCATTTTTCGGTTTGTCCCAATTCGGACAAACACAAAGGACACCAACTTGCCCAAAATTTAATCAGGGTGGGTTTGTCTTTTTTCAGGAAAACACTGGCAGGGCGGTTGTCAGGGGTTTTCAACGAGGACAATGCCTGCGGTACGGTTGCGGCTTCGGTATCCATCATTTTGGATGAGCAAGCGCCAAGCGCAAGCAGGCAGCCGAACTTGGTGCAAAGTGAAAATAATGTGCGGGGATTCATCGCTATGTTTCCTGTATGGATGGTTTGTCTCGTTAGACGTTGGAAATGCCAAAACCTGACAACCTTGATTTTCAGACGACCTTGCCACGTAAAATACGCTACAATACTCCCTATTTCAAGTTTCTAAAATTAAAAGGAAAATTTAATGTTCAGCTTCTTCCGTCGCAAGAAAAAACAGGAAACTCCGGCTCCTGAGGAGGCTCAAGTTCAGGAAACCGCAGCAAAAGTAGAATCTGAAGTTGCTCAAGTAGTTGAAAATATTAAAGAAGATGCCGAATCTTTAGCAGAAAGCGTCAAAGGGCAGGTCGAATCAGTTATCGAATCGGCTGTTGAAACCGTCAGCGAAACCGTCGAGCAGGTTCGGGAAGCTTTGACCGAAACGCCGTCTGAAACAGTCGAAAAAGTAGAAGAACACGTTGAAGTGGCAAAAGAAGCGGCTGTTGAAACAGTCAGTGAGGCTGTTGATCAGGTAAAGGAAACTGTTGCCGAGATGCCGTCTGAAGCGGCTGAGGTTGCTGAAGAAGTGGCAGAACAGGCTGAGGTGGTAAAAGAAGCAGCTGTTGAAACCGTCAGCGAGGCTGTTGAACAAGTTCAAGAAACCGTTGCGGAAACACCGGCTGAAGCCCCTGCTCCGGTAGAAGAACAAAAGCTCAGTTGGGCTGCGCGTTTGAAACAAGGCTTGACCAAATCGCGCGACAAAATGGCAAAATCGTTGGCCGGCGTGTTTGGCGGCGGACAGATCGACGAGGATTTGTATGAAGAGCTGGAAACCGTGCTGATTACCAGCGATATGGGCATGGAAGCCACCGAATACTTGATGAAAGACGTGCGCGACCGTGTCAGCCTTAAAGGCCTCAAAGACGGCAACGAATTGCGCGGTGCGCTGAAAGATGCGCTGTACGACTTGATTAAGCCTCTCGAGAAGCCTTTGGTCTTGCCAGAAACCAAGGAGCCTTTCGTGATTATGCTTGCCGGTATCAACGGCGCGGGCAAAACCACGTCTATCGGCAAACTGGCCAAATACTTCCAAGCCCAGGGAAAATCTGTATTGCTGGCGGCAGGCGATACTTTCCGTGCCGCCGCGCGTGAGCAGCTTCAGGCTTGGGGTGAGCGCAACAATGTGACCGTGATTTCGCAAACTACGGGCGATTCCGCTGCCGTTTGCTTCGATGCCGTCCAAGCCGCGAAAGCGCGCGGGATCGACATCGTGCTGGCCGATACAGCCGGCCGTCTGCCGACGCAGCTTCATTTGATGGAAGAAATCAAAAAAGTGAAACGCGTGTTGCAAAAAGCCATGCCTGATGCGCCACATGAAATTATCGTCGTGCTTGATGCCAACATCGGTCAAAACGCCGTCAACCAAGTGAAAGCCTTTGACGAAGCGCTGGGCCTGACCGGCCTTATCGTCACCAAGCTAGACGGTACGGCCAAAGGCGGTATCCTTGCCGCCCTTGCCTCCGACCGCCCTGTTCCTGTCCGCTATATCGGCGTAGGCGAAGGCATTGATGATTTGCGTCCGTTTAATGCCAAAGCGTTCGTGGATGCCCTATTGGATTAAACGGACAGGCTGAGGCTTGTCAACGCAGTTTGCGGGGGATTTCTGAGCCGTATTTTGAAAGACTCCGTATTCGGGTGATACAAGCCAAACAGGTTGTTAAAAAGGCCGTCTGAAACCTAAAATCAGGTTTCAGACGGCCTTTATTTATTTGCAGGTTTAGTTTTTACGTGCGGTAACAAACTCGGCCAGTTGGCGCAGGCGCAGGGCTTTGTCGCCGAATGGCTCGATCAGGGCAACGGCTTCTGCAATCAGCGTTTCTGCGTAAGTACGCGCGGCGTGCAGGCCCATCAGTTTGACGTAGGTCGGTTTGTCGTTGTCCGAGTCTTTGCCGGCGGTTTTGCCCAATGTGGCGGTATCGGCTTCGCAGTCCAATACATCGTCGATCACTTGGAAAGCCAGGCCCAATTTGGCGGCGTAGTGGTCTAAGGTTTGGATTTGCGCCGGTGTTAAGTCCGGACAGGAAAGTGCGCCTAAGGCCACGGCCGCGCGGATGAGCGCGCCGGTTTTGAGGCTGTGCATCTGTTCCAATTCGGCCTGATTCATGGCTTTGCCGACATTGGCCAGGTCGATGGCTTGTCCGCCCGCCATGCCGAGGCTGCCGGATGCTTGAGCCAGCGTGGACAACATGGCAAGCTGGCGTTCGGCAGGCAGGCCTGTCGGACGGCTCAGTACATCAAAGGCTTGGGTTTGCAGCGCATCGCCGACCAAAAGGGCGGTTGCTTCATCGTATTGCACATGGCAGGTCGGTTTGCCACGGCGCAGGCTGTCGTTGTCCATCGCCGGCATATCGTCGTGAACCAGCGAATAGACGTGCACCATTTCGATGGCTGCCATGGCCTGCTCGACGGCGTTTTGGTTTGCTTCGCCCAATTCGGACGCGGCAAGCACCAAGAGCGGGCGCAGCCGTTTGCCGCCGCCGAGGGTAACGTAACGCATGGCTTCGTGCAGCGTGTGCGGCACTTGGCTTTCAGACGGCAAGAAATGCGCCAGCAGCAATTCGGTTTGCGCTTGGGCTTTTTGTTGCCATGTTTTGAGTTCATTCGCCGGGTTCAAGGTTCAACTCCTTCAGTTCGCCGGCATCCAAGACTTGCAGTTTCTGCTCGACTTCCGCCAATTTGGTTTGGCAGTATCTGACCAATTCGTTGCCTTCCTGATAGGCGGCCAAAGCATCTTCCAGCGGCATTTCGCTGCTTTGCATGGCCTGGGTCAGGGTTTCGAGGCGGGATAAGGCTTCTTCAAAGGATTGGGGGGCGTTTTTTTTCATGGTTTGAAATGATGGGCAGAAAAAGGGAATTGTAGCATTTTTATATGATGAAGGCCGTCTGAACAGGGATGAAAACGAAATCAAAGATTTCTGTTTCTTTGTTCAGACGGCCTTTTTTCAAACGGAATAACGTTATCAGCCCGGTAAAACGGCTTTTTGATAGTTAAGCGCGATAAACTGCTTCTCGGCATCCAATTCAGTGATTTTGAACAATGCCTGCGATTTGGGCAGCGCGTCAAACGGAATACCGGTCGCGCGCGTTACCAGCGGCAGACCTTCAATGCGGACGAGGTCTTCTTTGAGGATGGTGGCCGTCAGCTCGCTCGTGCCTTGCTGTTGCAGATAGACGAGGCTCCAGTAGGCTTCCATTTGGCGTTGGAAGTCGGCATAGGCTGTATAGGCGGCATCGAAGTCGCGCAGCGCGGCGAAAAGCTCGGCATTGCTGTTTTGATACAGCGGCTCGGCAGTGTCGTCGATCAGGCTGATCAGCTGCTTTTGGTTGATGTAGTCGGCGGCGCGGCGCAGCGGCGAGGTAAACCAGCCGTAATGCTGCACGCCCATGCCGATGTGCGGCTCGGATTTGGTGCTCATGCGCACTTTGCCTGCCGGTTGGACGCGGAAAAGGCCGGGCAGCTCGTTTTCATCCAGCATTTGCGCCCAAGTGCTGTTGGCAAGAATCATCATTTCGCTGACCAGCGTATCGATGGGCGAACCGCGTTCGCGGCGGACAACGGATACGTTGCCTTCCTCATCCAATTCGATGCTGTAATCGTATTGCGGCGCACGGTCGGGCTCGTATTTGCCGCGCGCTTTTTGTAAGGCGATGGCAAATTGATAGAACCAAATCAGGTCTTGATGATGGGCAAACATCATTTCGCCTGCTTCGTCCAAGCCTGTTTCGGCGTTGAAATGCGGCTCGATGGCTTGAATGCGCAGGTTTTCGGCGATGTTGACCGCTTCGATTTTGCAGGTCGGCGCGCCGACGTTGAACTCGTTGTCCACATCGAAATAAATGCTAATGGAAGGGCAGTATGCGCCTGCATCAAGGCTGAACGCGGCAATCCAGTTTTCGGGCAACATGGTGATTTTGCCGCCGGGGAAATAAACCGTGCTTAAGCGTTCCATGATGTTTTTTTCCATTTTGTCGCCTGGTTTAATGGCAAGCGACGGTGCGGCGATGTGGATACCGACGCGTTTCATGCCATTGCCCAAGTCGGTCAGGCTCAAGGCATCGTCCACTTCGGTGGTCGATTCGTCGTCAATGGAAAAGGCAGTAACATCAGCCTTGGGTAAGTCGGGCATTTCAGGAAGTGGAAGGTCGGGGAAGCCTGTTCCTTTTGGGAAATATTTGATTTCAAACCCGTCTTGCAGGTATTGAGGGATGGACGTAATGCCGCCTGTTTTTTTCGCCAGTTCGTAGGCCGAGGTTTTCAATGCATCGGCGGCTTTGGTAAAGGCTTTGTAGGTCAGCGACTGCTTGTCGGGCGCATGTAAGATGGTTTTCAAATCCGCCGCGATTTCAGACGGCATCTCGCCGCGTTTCAAGGCTTCCGCCCAAGCGTCGATTTGCGCATCTTGCTGTTTTTTGCGCTCGATGGCGGCAAGCGCCTGTTTCAAAGTTTCTTCGGGCGCGGCTTTGAACACGCCTTTGGCTTTTTTGTAGAAATACATCGGCGCGGCGTAAAGCGCAATCAAGGTCGCCGCCAGCTCGGTTTTGGTCGGCGCATGGCCGTAATATTCTTCGGCGATGGCTTCGGCGGTAAATTCCTCTTCGCCGCATACTTCCCACAATAAATCGGTATCGATGTCCGCCGCCTGCGTCTGCACGTTCTCCAAAAATGCAGCCATATCGCCGTCAAACTCGGCAAAGACATTGTTTGCTTTCACTTTGGTGCGTTTACCGTGTTGGGTATCGACTTGGTAGGTAGCGTCGTTTTTTTGGACGATGGAGGCAACTTTGAATTGGCCGGACTCTTCGTAAAAGATATTCATTTTTTTAGGATTTTATGATTTGTAGGAAACGCGTGATTTTAGCAGATTTGCACAAGAAAGGCCGTCTGAAAAACATACTTTCAGACGGCCTGTTCAAATGGCGGATACTTAATACTGATATGTTGCCAGTTTGCGTTTGATTTCAGGCAGGGCGGCGCGTGCGGCCTGTTCGCCCAGTTGGATGGCGCGTTGTTTTTGGTCGAAACCGCCAACCGAACCCAGCTCCAAAACCTGCGGTTTGATGACCACATTGGCTTGTCCCAATTCTTGGTGCAACGCAGTTTGACTCATTACGTTGAAGGTTTGGTCAAGATAGGAGAACATGCCTTGGCTGACGTTTTTGGCCGGACGGGCGGAAATATCGACGGCAATGATGAAGTTTGCGCCCATTTTTTTCGCCGCGCTGACCGGTACGGGTTGCGACAGGCCGCCGTCTACATATTTGCGGTTGCCGATAACGACAGGTTGGAACACGTTCGGAATCGATGCAGAAGCGCGGACGGCTTGTCCGGCATTGCCGACGTTGAACACCACCGGTTTGCCGCTTTCAAAATCGGTCGCGACGGCGGCAAATTTGATGGGGAACTGCTGCATCGGGCGGTTGCCGACTTTGCGGTTGATGTAGTTTTGCAGTTTTTCGCCTTTGATGAAGCCGCTGGTGGACAAGGTCAAATCCACCAAATCGGTTTTACCCAAAATTTCCGCTTCCAATTCGAGGCGGTCGGGCGACATTCCCGAAGCGTACATACTGCCGACAATCGAGCCTGCGGATGTGCCGGTAACGATTTTGACCGGAATATTGTTTTCTTTCAAAACCTTAATAATGCCGATATGGGCAAAGCCTTTGGACGCGCCGCCGCCCAAAGCCAGCGCAACCGTGGCTTTCGGTTTGGGTGCAGGACGCGAAACCGTATTTTGACCCTGCGTAGAAGGTTTGGATTGCGGCGCGTTGCCACTCGGACAGGCAGCCAATACCAAGACGGACGAAGCGGCTAAAAACGTTTTGAATGTGGAAAAAAGTTTATTCATGTTCAGACAGCCTTTAATATGTCGAAAGGGTTATTCTACTCTGAAATTAAGTCGAAAGGCCGTCTGAAATCAGGTTTCAGACGGCCTTTTAAATCAAGCTTAAGCCAATTCGAGCTGTTTTTCCAAGCTTTCGACCAGTTGGTCGTCCAAATTCAAAGCTTGGGACAAACGGCTCAGGAACACGATTTCCTTGCGCGACAAGTCCGCGCAGACCAATCTGGCCGCCAGATAAGTTTCGGCTGCCAAAGCCTCGTCGCTGCCAACCGAAGCGGCAATTTGCTCGATAGAGGCCGGTTGCGCATATTCCGCCTGCAACCATGCCGCCGTTTCCGCATCGCTGCCGCTTTCACGCTCAATGGCCGCGCGTTCTGCATCGTCAATCAGGCCGTCTGAAGCCGCCGCCGCAATCATTGTTTGCAAAATCACACGGCTGTGGTTTTCACCAATCAGGCCGGCAGGTTGGAACGCACTTTGCGGCAATTCGTCCTGCTGGCGGTTTTGCTTCCAGTTTTGATAGCCTTTATAAGCCAGAAAACCCAAAGCGGCGACCGAGCCGGCCTTGACCAGCTTCTTCGCATTTTTCTTTTTCAACAGCATCGATGCCAAAGCACCCGTCAACGCGCCGCCGCCGAAAGAATTGAGCGGGCTGTCCGCCACCGCTTTGCTGCCTTTTTGAGCCGCACCCAAAACCTGATTGAGCAACTGACTGAAATCCATAAAAAATCTCCTGAAAACAAATACATTGCAAATATAGGGCAGAAACACCAAAAAACCAAGCCAAAGAAAGTTAAAAGGTGCAAACAAGTTTTCAGACGGCCATAGCCGACTTTCGGTACAATCACACCATTCCAAACAATAAACCCCATCATGACCGATACCGCCCAAATCATTACCAGCTATGGCCGCCGCTATATTGTCCGCACTCCCGACGGTCAAACATATGACGCCACCACCCGCAAAAAACGCGTCGATTTCGCCTGCGGCGACCAAGTCCGCATCAGCCCCATCAACGGCGAACAAGTCGTGATTGAAGACTACCTCCCGCGCGAAAGCCTGCTCTACCGCCAAGACGCATGGAAAACCAAACTGATTGCCGCCAACGTTACCCAACTGCTCATCGTAACCGCTGCCAGCCCCTCACCCAGCGAAGCCCTGTTGCAACGCGCCCTCCTCGCGGCAGAAGCGGCCGGCATCGACGCCGTTATCGTCCTCAACAAAGCAGACCTCCCCGAAACCGCCAAATGGCGCGAGAAACTCAAATTCTACGAAACCCTCGGCTACCCCGTGGTCGAAACCAACGCATTGGAAAACGCCGACATCCTGCGTCCCATTTTAGAAGGGCAAACCAACATCCTGCTCGGACAAAGCGGCATGGGCAAGTCCACCCTGACCAACGCCCTACTCGGCAACCAAGCCGCCCGAACCGGTGACATTTCCACCGCGCTCGACTCCGGCAAACACACCACCACCCACGCCCAACTGTACGATTTAGACGCAGAAACCCGACTCATCGATTCCCCCGGCCTGCAAGAATTCGGCCTGCACCATCTCCAAGCCGCCGATTTATTGCAATACTTCCCCGACCTGCGCCACCTTATCGGCCAGTGCCGTTTCCACAACTGCACCCACCGCGCCGAACCCGGCTGCGCCGTCAAAGCCGTTGCCGAATCAGGCGAAGCCAAACCCGAGCGCATCGAATTTCTGCAACGCATTACCGATGAATTGTTAAGATAAAGATTGAACGGAAACTAAGCGTTTGGATAAATAAAAGGGCCGTCTGAAACTTTCAGACGGCCCTTTTGTTGAAGTATAACCAAATTTACCTTTCAACCGGTATCAGTATCTTAGCGGGAAAGAGACGGTGCTTTTCGTGGCGGATTGATCATGAGAAGCACGGCTTCTTCAATTTGTTTGTCCTCCCGATCATGGAGCTCTACCGGAAACTTCAGACGCAATACTGTAATAATAGCGCCAACCGATAAGCCTGCATCATGAAGCAACTCGATTTCTTTAAGTACCGGTGCGGAAAGGTTTAACATGGTTTCTCCTTAATATTTGATACTTAGCCCACTTTATCCCCGGGTTGTGCGCCTGCGTCGACATCGAGCAACTTCAGTTTGCCCTCTGCTGTGGCGGCGGAGAGGATCATGCCTTCGGATACGCCGAATTTTGCCATTTTGCGCGGGGCGAAGTTGGCGACGGCGATGACCATGCGGCCGTTCAACTCAGCGGGGTTGGGATAAGACGCGGCGATGCCGGAGAAGATGATGCGTTTTTCAAAACCGAAATCGAGGTCGAATTTCAAAAGTTTGGTGCTGCCTTCGACGGCTTCGCAGTTCAATACTTTGGCGACGCGCATATCGATTTTCATGAAGTCGTCAAAGCTGGCCTGTTCGGCGACTTTTTCGTATTTGCTCTCTTCGGCGGCAGGCGCAGCTGCTGCGGCGATGCTTTGTTTGTTGGCTTCGATTAAATCGTCCACTTGTTTTTGCTCCACTCGTTGCATTAAATGTTCGTATTTGTTGATGGCATGTTCGCCCAAGGTTTCGCATGTATTTGCCCAAGTGATGGCTTCCAAATTCAGGAATTTGGCGGCGTTTTCGGCCACTTTCGGCAATACGGGGGCGAGGTAGGCGGTCAACATGGTAAAGGCGTTGATGAGCTCGCTGCATACTTCGTGCAGGCGTGCGTCTTGGCCTTCTTGTTTCGCCAGTTCCCAAGGTTTGTTGGCATCAACGTATTCGTTGACAATGTCCGCCAAGGCCATGATGTCGCGCAGGGCTTTGGCGTATTCGCGGCTTTCGTAGCATTCGGCAATGGCTTCGCTTTGCGCAGTCAGTTTTGCCAGCAATTCGCTGTCGGCAACGTCTTTCAGACGGCCTTCAAAGCGTTTGGCGATGAAACCTGAAGCGCGGGCGGCGATGTTGACGTATTTGCCGACGAGGTCGCTGTTTACGCGGCTGATAAAGTCTTGCAGGTTCAAATCGATGTCTTCGATTTTGCTGTTGAGTTTGGCGGCAATATAGTAGCGCATCCACTCAGGGTTCAGGCCTTGTTCCAGATAGGATTTGGCAGTGATGAAGGTGCCGCGCGATTTGGACATTTTTTGTCCGTCAACGGTCAGGAAGCCGTGTGCGTACACGCCGGTCGGGGTGCGGTGGCCGGAGAAATGCAGCATGGCGGGCCAGAACAGGGCGTGGAAATAGAGGATGTCTTTGCCGATGAAATGGTACATCTCGGTTTGGCTGTCGGCTTTGAAGTATTCGTCAAAATCGACGCCGATGCGGTCGCACAGGTTTTTAAACGACGCCATGTAGCCGACGGGCGCGTCCAGCCAGACGTAGAAGTATTTGCCCGGCGCGTCGGGGATTTCGAAACCGAAATACGGCGCGTCGCGGGAAATGTCCCAGTCGGACAGGGTGGTTTCCTCGCCTTCGCCCAGCCATTCTTTCATTTTGTTGAGGGCTTCGGGTTGAAGATGGGGCTTGCCGTCGTGCGGGTTGTTGCCGGAAGTCCATGCTTTGAGGAAGTCGGCGCATTCGCCCAGTTTGAAGAAGAAGTGTTCGGATTCGCGCAATTCGGGTTTGGCACCGGATACGGCGGAATACGGGTTAATCAGTTCGGTCGGGGAATAGGTCGTGCCGCAGACTTCGCAGTTGTCGCCGTATTGGTCTTGGGCGTGGCATTTCGGGCATTCGCCTTTGACGAAGCGGTCGGGCAGGAACATTTGTTTTTCGGGGTCGAAAAGCTGCTCGATGACGCGGCTTTCGATTTTGCCGTTGGATTTCAGCGCGCGGTAAATGTCTTGGGAAAACTGTTTGTTTTCAGGGGAATGGGTGCTGTAATAATTGTCGTAGCCGATGCCGAAGCCGGTAAAGTCGGCGAGGTGCTCTTCGCGCACTTTGGCAATCATGTCTTCGGGCGCGATGCCTTGTTTTTGAGCGGCAAGCATCACGGGTGTGCCGTGGGTGTCGTCGGCGCAGCAGTAGTAGCATTCGTGGCCGCGCAGTTTTTGGAAGCGTACCCAAACGTCAGTTTGGATGTGTTCGACCATGTGGCCGAGGTGGATGCTGCCGTTGGCATACGGCAGCGCGGAAGTGACAAGGATTTTGCGTGTCATGGTTTGTGCTTTTAAAAACAATGGATAAAGATGTCGGGAATTATACCGCAAAACAATACGCAAAGGCCGTCTGAAACCCGATTGCCGGTGTTTCAGACGGCCTTTTATTTATCGGCTGTGTGTGGGATTAACCGCGTACGCGTTCGATTTTTGCGCCTACGCCGCCGAGTTTTTTCTCGATGTATTCATAGCCGCGGTCGAGGTGGTAGATGCGTTCGACGATGGTTTCGCCATCAGCGACCAAACCGGCCATGACGAGGCTGGCGGAGGCGCGCAGGTCGGTTGCCATCACGACGGCGCCGGAGAGTTTTTCCACGCCTTTGATGTAGGCGGTGTTGCCTTCGGTGGTGATGTCTGCGCCCATGCGGTTGAGTTCGGGAACGTGCATGAAGCGGTTTTCAAAAATGGTTTCCACCACGCGGCTGCTGCCTTCGGCAATGGCGTTCATGGCCATAAACTGCGCCTGCATGTCGGTTGGAAAGCCAGGGTGGACGACGGTACGGATGTCCACGGCTTTGGGGCGTTGTTGCATGTCGATGGAAATCCAGTTGTCGCCTGCTTCGATGATGGCGCCGGCTTCTGTCAGTTTGTTTAACACAACTTCCATGGTTTTGGGGGCGGCATTACGCAGGACGACTTTGCCGCCGGTCATGGCGACGGCGCAAAGGAAAGTACCGGCTTCGATACGGTCGGGAACGACGCTGTGTTCGCAGCCGTGCAGCTCTTTTACACCTTCGATGGTCATGGTTGCTGTACCGATGCCGCTGATTTTTGCGCCCATTTTGACGAGGCATTCGGCCAAATCGACGACTTCAGGCTCGATGGCGCAGTTTTCGAGGATGGTGGTGCCTTCGGCGAGCGTGGCCGCCATCAGCAGGTTTTCAGTGCCGCCGACGGTTACGACATCCATGGTGACGCGCGTGCCTTTCAGACGGCCTTTGGCTTTGACGTAACCGTGTTCGATGGTGATTTCCGCACCCATGGTTTCGAGGCCTTTGAGGTGTTGGTCAACCGGACGCGAACCGATGGCGCAACCGCCGGGCAGGCTGACTTGAGCTTCGCCGAAGCGGGCGAGGGTCGGGCCCAAAACCAAGATGGATGCGCGCATGGTTTTTACCAGCTCGTAAGGTGCGCAGGTGTTGTTGACGGTGCCGCCGTTGATTTCAAATTCGGAGATATTGTCGGTCAAAACGCGTGCGCCCATGCCTTGCAGCAGTTTTTGGGTGGTTTTGACGTCGGCGAGCATGGGTACGTTTTTCAAGCGTAAAGTGCCGGAAGTCAGCAGACCGGCACACATCAGCGGCAGGGCGGCGTTTTTTGCGCCGGATACGATGATTTCGCCGTTGAGGGGGCCGTTGGCAGAGATTTTGAGTTTGTCCACAGGATGTCTTTCGTTATTTGTCTGCACGGCTTATGCCGCACAAATGAAATGAGATGGATAATAAACCATCAATTATAAGGGATTATGCCCTTGCTGTTAGATTTGGCAGTATTAAATTTTCACAAGGTTTGTTTAAGTTGCGAAAGGATAAGATTTCAGGCCGTCTGAATGGTTCAGACGGCCTGTTTGCTAAGGCTTATTTTTTGGCTTTGAAGCCTAAGAGGTGTTGCGTGGTGGCCAACCATGCGCCGAATACGCCCAGCGCGATGACGAAGCCGAATACCAGCGACACTTCGCTAAATGTGAAGAAACGCCAGCCGATGTTCAGACCGTAGGGTTTGAAAATCGCGTCCACCAGCGGCCGTACTTCGGCCAGCAGCCAAGCCGACAAGCCCAAGCTGACGGCGGCGGAGAAAATACTCTGCCACATTGCCTGATAAAGGAAAGGGCGGCGGATGAAGGAAGCAGGCGCACCTAACAGCTTGGTGATTTCCAACTCTTCCTTGCGGCTGAGGATTTGCAGGCGGATGGTGTTGTGTGCCACCAAGACAAAGGCCATGCCCAAAGTCAGCGAGAGGAACCACAAAATCTTGCGGATAAATTCGTTAATACGATAAAGGGTTTGTACCCATTCCGTATCCATGGTTGCCGATTCGACGCGCGGCAGTTTGGTAATGTCTTTATAGATGGCCTGCATCTGATCCGGAGAAGTGGCAGGGTCGGGCGTAACGATAAAGACATCGGGCAACGGGTTGCCATCGAGCATGGAAACGAGGTTTTGGTCGAGATTGGTCTGCAATTCTTCCAAACCTTCCTGTTTGCTGATAAAGCGGACTTTATCGATACGGCTGTCGCGTTGGAGCAGGTTTTTTACCGTATCGGCATCAGAACTTGCCGCATCGGTGTCCATATAAACCGTAATCTGCGGCGATTCGTTGAGTTTGCCCAATACGCTTTGACCGCTTTGGATGCCCAAATACATAAAGAGCGGCAAGGTCATGGCAACGGCAAGCATGAGCAGGGTCAGCAGCGTGCCGATGGGTTGGCGCAGAAGCTCTTTGAGCGCGGCGCGCGCCGATTCGACGTGTAGAGAGATGTAATGAATCATGCTCATGCGAGGCGTCCTTTCTGCAGGCGCAAGACGCGGTGGCCGTAATCCGCCATCAGCGTTTCATCGTGCGCCGCAACGATCACGGTCGTGCCTGCTTCATGGAAGGTTTTGAACAATTCCATAATATCCAGCGCATAGGCGCGGTCGAGGCTGGCGGACGGCTCGTCGGCAATCAGCAGGCTGGGTTGGTGAACCACTGCGCGCGCGATGCACAAGCGCTGTTGTTCGCCGCCGGACAAAGTGATGGGCATATCGTTTTCGCGGCCTTTCAAGCCGACTTTCTCAATCGCAATACGCGCGCGCTCTTCCGCTTTGCGCGGCTGGTAGCCGCTAATCCGCAAAGGCAGGATAACGTTTTGCAAGACATTACGGTCGTAGAGGATTTTGTGGTCTTGGAAGACAATGCCGATATGTTGGCGCATAAAGCCGATCTGATTGTCGCTCAAGGTGCCGAGGTCTTGATTGTTGAACCAAACCTTGCCTTTGGTAGGCTTGGTAATGCCTGAAATCAGCTTCAAAATGGTGGATTTGCCCGAACCCGAATGGCCGGCGATAAAAATCATCTCACCTTTGTTAATCTGGAAACTGACATTTTTCAGGGCTTCGAAACCGCCGGGATAGGTTTTGGAAACTTGTTCGAAACGGATCATGGGTTTTCCTGAAAATAGGGATTCAGACGGCCGGCGTCATCGATAGGGCAACATGCCGTCTGAAAAAATGGGGATATTCGCAGATTATAAATATTTCGGCTGCTTTTTGATAGTGAAACCCCGGTTCTGCCTGTGGAGACACTGTCGGTTTGCAACACAAAGTAATATGGTTTGAAAAAAGGCCGTCTGAACGGTTGGGTTTCAGACGGCCTCGGTATCAGCAGCGTAGGTTAAGCACCCTATCCGCTGTTTTATTTACATTTGGTTTTGGCCAAATTTACGGCGGCGGTCAGGCTTTTTTCGTTGACTTCGCCGGTAATGGTTTGTTTGTAGCCGCATTTCGGCGCTTCGACGACAGTGAAGGGCAATACGCCGACGTTGTTGCCGTGGGCTTTCATGAAATTGCGGCTGTTGGCGCCGGTGTAACGCCAAATCGGATAGCTGACCGGCGTTTGTTTCAGGAACTTGCCGATGTTGTCGGTCGTATCCAGCGCGATGCCGACCATATCGACGCTGCCTTTTTTCTGCGCTTTGTACCATGCGGACATGGCGGGCATTTCTTTACGGCAGGGGCCGCACCAGGTTGCCCAAAGGTTGACCACGCGCACGGGGGCTTTGAGCGATTCCAGGCTTTGCGGTTTGTTGTCCTGCCAACCTGCCGTTTCGTCGGCGGCAAAGGCCGGTGCAGCGGTAAAAACGGTGGCGGACAGTAGAAGGGCGGTTAAGGCTTTCATGGTTGTATCCTTGAGGTTGCCAATCGAAATTGTGTTTATTGTAAAACGGTTTGGTGGGCATGCCTACCGATTCGTATCAAGATATCAAGTAAAAAGTTTGAGTAAAAATCAGTTGCAGACGATAATAACCGCCATCATTGAATGATTTTGCAATAATACGGAGACTTTCATGCCGTCTGAATTCACACTTTATCACAACCCGCGTTGCAGCAAATCGCGTGCCGCGCTGGCTTTGCTCGAAGAAAAAGGCGTTGCCGCCGACGTAGTCAAATATCTGGATACCGCGCCCGATTTGGCGATTTTGCAGGATATGTTTGCCAAACTCGGTATCGAATCGGTGCGCGGCATGATGCGCACGAAAGACGATTTGTACAAAGAATTGGGTTTGGACAATCCCGATTTGGACAATGCCGCCCTGCTTCAGGCAATCGTCGAACACCCTGCCCTGCTTGAGCGTCCCGTTTTGGTAACGCCTACGCGCGCAGCCATCGGCCGTCCGTTGGAAAACATTGCCGCCCTACTCGGCTGACGGGGTTGGATAAGGCCGTCTGAAGATGATTTCCCTGCTTAAAAGCCGCAATGGCTTGCGATACTACCTATTTCGCGGCCTTGCTTTGAGCGTTTTGTTGGTGTGCGGTATTTTTTTGAGTGGCACATGGCAGATTTACCGGACAGGTTTGCAAACCTTGCCGAAGGACGCTCATGCCGATGCGGCGGTGGTGTTGGGTGCGGCGGCGTGGGACAAACGCCCGTCGCCGGTATTCCGTGAGCGCATCAACCATGCCATCACGCTCTACCAAAGCCATCGGGTCGGCAAAATCATTTTCACCGGCGGTACGCCCAAAAAAGGATTTATGACCGAAGCCGAAGTGGGGCGCCGATACGCGCTCAAGCAGGGCATACCGGCGCACAATATCCTGTTTGAAAACACGTCGCGCAACACTTACGAAAACCTGCGCAATGTCGTCCCCATCATGCACGCCAACGGAGTCGGCAGCATTATCGTTGTCAGCGACCCGTATCATTTGGCTCGCGCCGAAGAAATGGCCGCCGATTTGGGCTTGTCAGACGCGCAGTTCTCTGCCACACCGACCACGCGCTTTGATGAGCGCAGCAAGAAAGCCAAGTTTCTGATGCAGGAGAGCTATTCTTTGTTTCTCTACCGTATCGGCAAATGGAGCGATGCGGTTTGGAATTGGATAAGCAGTTGAGCCTTGGGCAAGCCATACAAAAGGCCGTCTGAAGCCTTTTAGGTTTCAGACGGCCTAAATGTATTCTTACTTATTGATATTGATTTGCAGCTATACTGCCCAAAAAGACTACGGCCAGCACCAGATAAATTGCCATTACGATAGCAAACAGAATCAAGGCAGCCTTGAAATAATTGGCTTTATTCGGATTGGTGTTTGAGCTGAATGCCCACACAAACATCATGATCAGATTGACCAGCGGAATCATCAAAATCAAGCTGGTTACCAACCAACCATTCGCTGATGCTGACGACCGGAGCCTGAGGCCGGTCGATTTGGTTTTATCCGTTCATACGTACCCAGTAATTTTGTTGAAAGAACAGTAATTATACTCATTAAATCTTTATCGGCATAACATGTTCAGGCCGTCTGAATCTTCAGACGGCCTGAGCCTATGATTTTTGCAGCCGCTATTTCAATCGGATGTAAAACGTACCGTCCGGCACGACGGGCAGGTATTTGCGGTAGAAGTCCAGATAGGTCTTGTTTGGGTCTATGTCGGCAAACTGCTGCGGATACAGGGTTTTGGCGATAAATTGCGCGCTGGCCAAATCGGTGAGCGAGCGGGAGGCGGTGTGGTAGATGCCGTAAACGCGTTTGTTTTTGACGGCAGGAATGTCTGCCCAGCCTTTGCGGTTGACAAATCCGGCCAGGCGGCGTTGCGCATCGGCCTGGCTGATGCCTATGCCCATCGCCATAATGCCAGGCTTGTCTTTATGGCCGTTTTCCGTCCCCGAAATGACGATGACGTCGGGTTTGGCCGTCAGGAATTTTTCAGGGTTTATCGGTCCCCAGTTTTTAACGTAAGGCGCGGCGATATTGTTGCCGCCTGCTGTGTCGGCAATCGCGCCCCACATATCTTTGCCGAAGGTGTAGCTGTATTCGGACGGGCCTTTGTCGCCGAACTCGATATAGATTTTCGGTTTGGACTGCTTGGCACGCGCGACGCGTTTTTGGATGTCGGCAATGCCTCGGGCGTATTCGGCGGCAATTTTTTGGGCGCGCGCCTGCGTACCGTTGAGTTCGCCGAAAATTTCCGCACTGCGCGTGTGCCGCGCGACGGTTTCGGCGTTGAAATCGACCACGACGACGGGTATGCCTGCCGCTTTAATGCGCGGCAGATGGGTGGCGATGGCCTTATACTGCCAGTCGGCCAGAATCAATACGTCCGGCTTGAGCGCGAGCGTTTTCTCCAGTGAAAACGTGCCGGTGCTGATGTTGCCGATGTCCGCAATGTTTTGCAGCGTAGGCAGCTTCTGTTTGAACATCGCCCAGCTGCCGGGATTGAATTTCTCCCAAAACTCACGCGAAATGCCGATGACGTTTTTAAATTTGTCCGCGCCCGTTACCGCGATATAGTCGGGATAGTAAAACGCCAAAACCGCGCGTTTGACAGGGACATCGACTTTGACTTCGCGTCCCAATACGTCTTTGATAGTTTTGATTTCAGCTTGGGCAAAAAGGGGCAGGAGGGCGAGGGCGGTAAATAAAGCGCGTTTGTTCATGAGCGGATACTTTCAAAGAAATAATTATCATTTGTCTTGTTTTTAGGAGAAAAGTTCCCAGATGGTCCTTCTGCGCTGACATTATTTTCAGACGGCCGTACATTGTTTAAACCTTGCCGAAAAAGTAAAATACCTGTTTTCAAAGACTTTGGAGCCATCATGACCGTCAAAACCCGTTTCGCCCCCAGCCCCACCGGCTACCTGCACATCGGCGGCGTACGCACCGCCTTGTTTTCATGGGCGTTTGCCCGCCATCATAAAGGCGAGTTCCTATTGCGTATCGAAGACACCGACTTGGCGCGCTCTACTGCCGAATCCGTCAACATCATCCTCGACGGCATGAAATGGGTCGGCCTGAACTACGACAACGCCGACAACGTCGTGTACCAAACCCGCCGTTTCGACCGCTATAAAGAAGTCATCGCCGAACTTTTAGAAAAAGGCCATGCCTACTACTGCTATTGCAGCAAAGAAGAGCTGGAAGCCATGCGCGAGAAAGCAGAAAAAGAAGGCACGGCGACTTACGACCGCCGCTGGCGTCCGGAAGAAGGCAAAACCCTGCCCGAAATCCCTGCCGACGTGCAACCTGTTGTCCGTTTCAAAACGCCTTTGGACGGCGTGACCAAATGGACGGACTTGGTCAAAGGCGAAATCTCCATCCCCAACGAAGCACTCGACGACCTGATTATCGCCCGCGCCGACGGCACGCCGACCTACAACTTCTGCGTCGTGGTGGACGACTACGACATGGGCGTTACCCACGTTATCCGCGGCGACGACCATGTGAACAACACGCCGAAACAAATCAACATCTTAAAAGCCATTGGCGCCACCCTACCCGAATACGGCCACCTGCCCATGATTCTCAACGAACAAGGCAAAAAAATCTCCAAACGCAGCGGCGATACCGTTGCCATTACCGATTTCGGCGCAATGGGCATCCTGCCCGAAGCCATGCTCAACTATTTGGCACGTTTGGGCTGGGCGCACGGCGACGACGAATTTTTCACGATGGAACAATTCATCGAATGGTTTGATTTGAAAGACGTTTCCCCGTCTCCAAGCCGCATGGACTTGAAAAAACTCTACTGGATCAACGGCGAACACATCAAAATCACCGCCAACGAGAAATTGGCCGAAATGGTGAAACCACGCCTCGCCCTGCGCGATATCCACGAAACAAGCAAGCCTGCTTTGGAAGATGTGTTGGCATTGGTCAAAGACCGCGCCCAAGACCTGAACACACTTGCTGATGAGTGCCTCTACTTCTACGTCAAACAAACCCCTGCCGAAGCGGACGTGCAGAAACACTGGGACGACGAAGCCGCCGCCCGTATGCTGCGCTTTGCCGAACGCCTTGAAGGTTTGGAAGACTGGAACGCCGAAGTCATCCACGACCTCTTCAAACCTTTCTGCGACGAAGAAGGCATCAAAATGGGCAAACTCGGTATGCCTTTGCGCCTCGCTGTCTGCGGTACGGCAAAAACCCCAAGCGTCGATGCCGTATTGGCTTTAATCGGCAAAGAAGAAGTGTTGAAACGGATCCGTTCGTAAGGCATGAATGATAAAAGGCCGTCTGAAAACTAGGGATGCCAAGTTTTCAGACGGCCTTTTTATTTTGAACAGGATTTATTTATTCTTCTTCGTTCGGTTTATTTTTATCTTTTTTGCGCCACAGGCCTTTAAACAATGCGCCTGCTGCAACAGCACCGAAAATAATCAATTTGCCGAATTTAGCCAGTAATGCGCCGGCCAAAGCTAATAATCCCAGTTTTTTTGCAGCGATACCGCCAACCAAGGCAGCCAGTCCGTATTCAGCCACTTTGTCGGTTGCGGCATTGAAATCGCTGTAGCGCTTGCCTTCATTGAATTCGATATTACCCAACAATTCTTGCACAATAGGTTTGTATTGATCTATGCTTTTCAAATCGGTGATCATAGTCAATTCAATATAGCCTTCGCGTCCCAGCTGGAAAGTATTGTAGTTGATGGCAGGATTGGGATCGGGTTCGTTTTTATTCAGAACGTCAATCGACCAAATCAGACGATGGGTCTTTGCATCATATTGCGGTTTTTCTACCCAGCCGCGTGTTTCCAATTCCGGCAGGTTGCGGGAGGCACGCTCTTTATTTTGTTCCTCGGTGCCTTCTTTCAGCTGCTCGAGCATGGCCTCAACATCCCATTCTTTGGCATCATCGTCTTTGATATAGCCGGAATCGGTAAAGGTTAGGTCTACCATCCAATTAGTATCACCGTCCTCGTTTTCCGACTCGGGGAGAATCAGGCCGTAGCGGTTGGGATCTGTGGCGTTGCCTGCTTCCCTCATTATGGCATTGGCGCGATTTTTTTTCACAAAGACCATTTTTGCAGGCAGTTTCAGTTTGGCCTGATTGCCCAAATCAACGGTTGCCGGGCCTTGGACGATCTCGTCATCAACGTAGTTCGCGATAGAGTCTGAGGCTTGTTGCGCTTCTTGCCCGGATGCCTCGACGGCAGAAGCGGTATCAGCTTTGGCTGCAGAAGCCGGCAGGGTTTGGATAGATAGTAGGGCTGCCAAAACGGCATAGGCGAGATGGTTGCTTTTCATCATAGGGTTCTCATGGAAGAAGAATTAAAAAAGATGCAGACAGCCGCAACACCATATGCTCCGGCATGACTAAAGAATAAATTTTACAATAAATAAATCATATTTACATATTTAAATATGACTGTAATTTAAAAATACAGGAAAGCTTTTTGACGAGAGGCAGAGCCATCATTGTGAAACTCAAAAAGGCCGTCTAAAAATTTTTCAGACGGCCTTTTCTAATAAAACCAGAAAATAATGGAATAAGGCGGAGAATATGAGAAAATAATAGCCACCTGCCTGTTACAACTGCCGATTGAATTAACTTTTATCGGCAGCCTGAATGTCCGGATTGGATAAAATAAACCATCAAGAATAAAGACCAACCAGCATATTATGTAAACTTGGCGGCTGAAAAATCGGCTCTGCGCTTTACTTTACCAATCAAACAACTTTAAAGGAAAACCCATGAAAAAAACCTTACTTGCCCTGATGATGTTATCTGCCGCCGCCGCGTATGCCGGTGAGGCGGAAGACCGTTTGCTGTCTGTCCAATCGGTTTACCGTGCCGCTTTGCATGAGCAAAACAGCAACGACAGCAAAATCATTTCCCTGCAAAGCGATTTGGAAAGCGCGCAGCGCCGTTTGCAGGCTGCGCAATCTGATATTGACCGTTTGAAAGGCGAAATTCAGACGGCCTTGGCTCAGAAAGAGCAGCAAAATGCCAAGCTGCAACAAGCCGGCCAGATGTTGGACGCGGCGTGGAATGCCGTTTACGGCGCAGGCGGCAGCAAGGCGAATCAATAATTTAGACATTGTATTATTTGCGTTTTACGCTTCTTTTATCATATTTATAAGGAAACCTCATGTCCCTACCTCCCTGCCCGAAATGCCACTCGGAATACACTTACGAAGACGGTGCTCAATACGTTTGCCCTGAGTGTGCCCATGAGTGGAACGAGGCCGATGCTGCGGCTGCAAGCGATGATGCCTTGGAAGTCAAAGATGCCAACGGCGCGGTATTGCAAGATGGCGATACGGTTGTCTTGATTAAAGATTTGAAAGTCAAAGGCAGCTCTATGGTCATCAAGCAAGGCACCAAAGTCAAAGGCATCCGCCTGCAAGAGGGCGACCACAATATCGGTTGTAAAATCGATGGCAGCGCGATGAACTTGAAATCTGAGTTCGTCAAAAAAGCCTAAAGATTTTATCTTTGAAAGGCCGTCTGAAATCCGAAGATTAGGATTCAGACGGCCTTTGTGCATTTCATTCAAAATAAAATAAATCTTTATTTAAAATTAAATAAATTGAATAGGATTGAATTTCAGGCCGTCTGAAAAAGCGGCGGCAAAATGTTCCGCACATATGCGGGTGTAAAACCGTTAAAATAACGCTTTCCCCTATTCTACGGAACCATTATGCCTCAGCCGACCGCCAAACAGATTTTGCACGAAGTATTCGGTTATCCCGAATTTCGTGGCAAGCAGGAGGCTATCGTCAATGCTTTGGCCGGCGGCGAGAGTTTGATGGTGCTGATGCCGACGGGCGGGGGCAAGTCTTTGTGTTACCAGATTCCGGCGCTGATGCGCGAAGGCGTGGCGGTTGTCGTATCGCCGCTGATTGCGCTGATGAACGACCAAGTAGCCAGCCTGCATGTGGCCGGGATTGAAGCGGCGGCAGTCAACAGCAGCACATCGGCAGATGAGGCGCGCGAGATTGCCGACAAGCTTGCCCAAGGCCGTCTGAAACTGCTTTATGTCGCACCGGAACGCTTGGTTACCGACCGCTTTTTACGTTTTCTCGACCAACAAACCGTCAGCCTGTTTGCCATTGATGAGGCGCATTGCGTCAGCCAATGGGGACACGATTTCCGCCCCGAATATCAACAGCTCGGCATGCTTGCCGAACGCTATCCGAACATCCCGCGCATCGCCCTGACCGCTACCGCCGATGCGGCCACGCGCGCCGACATCAAGCATTATCTGCACTTGGACAATGCGCCCGAATTTATCTCCAGCTTTGACCGCCCGAATATTTATTATCAGGTTATCGAAAAAAATAATGGCAAAAAACAATTGCTGGATTTTATCCGTAAGCAGATGCATGGGCAAAGCGGCATTGTGTATTGTTTAAGCCGCAAAAAAGTCGAGGATGTGGCGCAGTTTTTGTGTGAAAACGGCTTGGAGGCGATTCCGTATCATGCCGGTTTGAGCATGGATGTGCGCGAGGAAAACCAACGCCGCTTTACGCATGAAGACAATATTATTGTGGTGGCGACCGTGGCGTTCGGCATGGGCATAGACAAACCCGACGTGCGCTTTGTCGCCCATCTCGATATGCCCCAAAGTGTCGAACATTTCTATCAGGAATCGGGGCGCGCCGGCCGTGACGGGCTGCCTGCTGTGAGCTGGCTGTGTTACGGCTTGAACGATTGGGTGTTGCTGCGTGAACGGATTGCCGAAGGCAACAGCGACGAAGTGCAAAAGCAAATCGAAATGCAAAAACTCGATGCCATGCTTTCCGTCTGCGAAACCGCCGCTTGCCGCCGCGTGTTGCTGCTCAAACATTTCGGCGAAGAATCCGAACCCTGCGGCCATTGCGACAACTGCCTGCATCCGCCCGTACGGTTTGACGGCACGGTGTTGGTGCAAAAATTACTCAGCTGCGTGTACCGCGCCGGACAACGTTTTGCCGCCGGTTACATCACCAACCTTTTGCGCGGCAAAAGCGACGATTGGATACAGCGCAACGGCCATGACAAGTTATCCACATTCGGCATCGGCAGCGAACAGACCGACAAGGAATGGCGCAGCGTTATCCGCCAGTGCATCAGCCTGGGCTATCTCACCGTCAACGTCGAGCAGCATCAAGCCCTGCAGCTGACCGAAGCGGCAAAAAAAGTCCTCAAGGGCGAAACTGAAGTCATGTTGCGTCCCTTGCGCCGTGAAAAAACGGCCACCCAAAAGCCGAAAGACGATTGGTTGCGTACCGAGCGTGAAGAGCGTTTGTGGCAGGCATTGCGCCAGTGGCGGCAACAACGCGCCCGGGCAGAGGAAGTGCCGGCCTATGTGGTTTGCGGCGACAAAACCCTGCGCGATATTGTCGAAAAAATGCCCCGAAGTTTGGAAGATTTACATCAAATCTACGGCTTGGGCGAGGCGAAAATCAATAAATTCGGTTTAGAGATACTCGACGTTTGCGAAACGGCTGAAGCCGGTACGGTTTCCACAGACAGCGCACAAGTTATCCACAGCTTAGGCGAGCGCGAACAGGCCTTAAAACAGGCTTTGGAAACTTGGCGCGAGCAGCAGGCAAGTGCCGATCAAGTAACGCTGGGTACGGTGTTCTCCAACGAAAGCATGGATGATTTGCTGACCAATACGCCTGCCGAACCCATCGACCTTTTAGGCGTGTATAAACTCGGCGAAAAACGTATCGAACAATACGGCGAGGGCATTTTAAACATCTGCCGCCCATTTTCAGACGGCCTGAGTGAAGAGGACAAACGCAAACGCCGATTGATGCGTCGTCTGCTTCAGTGGAATATCGATACTGCCCGCCATGAAGGGCTCGAAGCCTATCAGATATGCAGCAAAGTCACCTTGCGCGCCATTGCCGCCCGACGGCCGCAAGATTTGGCGGAGCTGGCGGAAATCCACGGCATGAATGAGGAGAAAACCGACAAATACGGCGCAGAAATTGTCGAATTGTGTAAACAAGCGGATTGATTGACCGCGTTCATCATTAGAGGCCGTCTGAAACCCAATCAAGCATGGTGTTTCAGACGGCCTTTTGAATTTTTAATCTTTATAAAACAATGAATAAGAAAATAACTTTATTTATTTCGTCAGTTTTTTAAAGCTGCCGCGTCTAAACAGGCATGAAAGATGGGATGGTGCCGATGGATTTTTCGTCTCATCCCATTCGACACACATCGATTAGGAAAATAAATGAACACCTCATCCAACCCCTCTTGGCAGGCTGCTTTCGGCTTGTTGACGCTCAGGCTTTTTGCCGCGTATGAATTTCTTGAATCCGGCCTGGAAAAATGGAACGGGGAAAACTGGTTTGCAGAAATAAACAGTCAATTTCCCTTTCCGTTCAATTTGTTGCCGGATACGGTCAACTGGAATTTGGCCATGTGGGCGGAACTGGTTTTGCCTGCGTTGCTCATCGTCGGCTTGGCAACGCGGCTGTCCGCGCTGGGATTGATGGTTGTAACGGCTGTCGCATGGTCTGCGGTACATGCCGGCTTGGGGTACAATGTGTGCGACAACGGTTATAAAATGGCACTGATTTATTTGGTGGTTTTATTTCCTGTCCTATTGCAGGGCGCAGGCCGTTTGTCTTTGGATGCCCTGCTGAAGAAACGCTGTTGCCGTATCAAGCATTTTCTTTAAGGATTATCTTTAAGGATTAATGGTCGCGGGCCGACTTTAAATGCCCGATATTATCCCTTGATTTGTTTTTAAACCCATATTTTAAAAAGGAAGTTGAAATGAAAAAAAATGTAGCTGCTGCTCTGGCCGGTGCACTGTCCCTGTCTTTGGCTGCCGGTGTTGTTGCCGCTGATAAAGCTGCCAGCGACGTGGCCGTTGAGAAAACTGTTAAAGCTGCCGAAGGTACTTGCGGCGCGGCTGCCAAAGCCGGTGAAGGTTCTTGCGGCGCAGCCATGAAAAAAGCACACGCCAAAAAAGGCAAAGCATCTAAAGCCAAAGCTGCCAAAGTAGTAGAAGGCAAATGCGGCGAAGGTAAATGCGGTTCTAAATAATCCTGAACATACCTTTAACAAAGTCGCATTTTACAAACGAAAATGCGACTTTGTCGTTCATACGGCACCATAACAGGACATCACCATGATTCAACATGCAGGCTTGGGCTACCGCCGCGACTTGGCGGAAGACTTCCTCTCGCTTTCAGACGACAGCCCGATACGCTTTATCGAAGCCGCCCCCGAAAACTGGCTGAAAATGGGCGGCAGGGCGCGCAAACAGTTTGACCGCGTGGCGGAACGGCTGCCGCTGGCGTTGCACGGATTATCCATGTCGTTGGGCGGACAAGCCCCACTGGATACCGATTTGATAGACGGAATCAAAGAAATGATGCGCCGTTATGACTGCACGTTTTTCTCCGACCATTTGAGCTATTGCCACG
Source organism: Neisseria sp. Marseille-Q5346 (assembly GCF_946902045.1). The sequence goes on from NZ_OX336253.1 coordinate 1,415,910, forward strand.
ACGGCGGTCATCTTTACGATTTGTTGCCGCTGCCTTTCACTGAAGAAATGGTGCAACATACCGCGCGCCGTATCCGCGAAGTGCAAGACCGGTTGGGCTGCCGTATTGCCGTAGAAAATACCTCCTACTACCTGCATTCTCCGCTTGCCGAGATGAACGAGGTTGAGTTCCTTAACGCAGTTGCCCGTGAAGCCGACTGCGGCATTCATTTGGACGTGAACAATATTTACGTCAACGCCGTCAATCACGGCCTGTTGTCGCCTGAAGCCTTTTTAGAAAATGTGGATGCAGGGCGCGTGTGCTATATCCATATTGCCGGACATGATGTGGAAACGCCCGAGCTTTTGATTGATACGCATGGCGCGGCGGTTTTGCCGACCGTTTGGGATTTACTCGAACTCGCCTATGCCAAACTGCCGACGATTCCGCCCACCCTGTTGGAACGCGATTTCAATTTTCCGCCTTTTGCCGAACTCGAAGCCGAAGTCGCCAAAATCGCCGACTATCAAATGCGTGCCGGAAAGGAATACCGCCGTGCAGCCTGAAACTTCCGCCCAATACCAACACCGCTTTGCCCAAGCCATACGCGAAGGCAAAGCCGCAGACGGATTGCCGCAAGAGCGGTTGAATGTCTATATCCGCCTGATACGCAACAATATTCACAGCTTTATCGACCGCTGCTATACCGAAACGCTGCAATACTTTGACAGCGAAGAATGGGGCCGTCTGAAAGAAGGTTTCGTCCGCGACGCGCGCGCCCAAACGCCCTATTTTCAAGAAATCCCCGGCGAGTTCCTCCGATATTGCCAAAGCTTGCCGCTTTCAGACGATCTCTTGGCATTGATGGACTTTGAACACACCCAGCTGCTCGCCGAAACCGCTCAGACCGATAGCCAAACAACCCATGCCGATTCAGACGATTTGGCTTACACCCTTTCTCCCGCCGCCTTTGTGCGCCGTTATCAGTATGACGTGACGGACGAATTACAGGAGGCGGAAACCGCCGTTTTGGTGTGGCGCGATAAGGAAGACGACGTGATGTATCAAACGCTTGATGGATTCGGCGCATTATTGCTGGAAACACTGGTAGAAACGCTCGCTTCCCTAAACGGCCTGCAAACCATGCTGGCAGAGTTCATGCCGTCTGAAAATGCTTGGCAGGACGCATTAAGGCAGAAATGGACGGAATGGCTGGAACAGGGCATTTTGGTTGCAGCATAAATCAAGGCCGTCTGAAACGGGCGCAGTCGGTTTCGGCGAAACAAAAATACTACTGAAATCGTTTATAGATTCAATCGCATACTCTTGCCGTATCAGCGTAAAATCAAAAGTATATTGATCATTCCTTTCATACTGATACATTATGGCCCTACCCGAACTGACTGATGCCGAACTTGCCGAATCCCGTAAACTGCTGCTGCGCTTTGCCCATATCCAGCTGCCCGACCGCCCCGATTTGGCGGAAGACCTCGTACAGGAAACCATGCTTTCCGCCTACCGTGCGGCCGAGGGTTTCAAAGGCGACGCCCAAGTGAGCAGCTGGCTGTTTGCAATCTTAAAAAACAAAATTACCGACTGCCTGCGCCAAATCGGACGGCAACGCCAAGTTTTCGTCACGCGCGACGAAGAAGCTTTGGATGAAGCCTTTGAAGGACATTTTGCCGCCGACGGGCATTGGACGGATGAAGGACAGCCTCAGGGTTGGGACTCGCCCGAAGCCAGTTTGAACAATAAAGAGTTCTACCAAGTTCTGCAGACCTGCCTCTACTATCTGCCAGAAAACACCGCCCGCGTGTTTACCATGAAAGAGATTCTCGGTTTTTCAAGCGATGAAATCCGCGAGCAATGCGGCATCAGCCATGCCAACTATCACACCATCATGCACCGCGCGCGTGAAACCTTGCGCCAGTGCCTGCAAATCAAATGGTTCTCCCATGCCTGACAGGAAAATGCCATGAAAAAATGCCGCAAAATAACCGATCTGATTTCCAAACAGCAAGACCAAGTGCGTCTCAGTCTTTTTAACCGCATTGCCCTTGCCGTCCACCTGTCGCTCTGCCCCCGTTGCCGTGAATATAAGAAACAGCTCGAATTAATCAGCAACGCCATGCACAAGATATTTCGATGATTAAAAAAAGGCCGTCTGAAACCTGCCCCTGTCAGTTTCAGACGGCCTTTTTGTATCTGTTTGATTTATCGCTAACCTTGAATAAGCCATGGTTTGCCACTCACTTTTTTAGCTGCATTTATTTTTAAACTTGCGCCGTTGACCTTTGTTTTTTGAGGCATGGCTGAAGATTCTAATACGGTAGAACAAGATAAAGGCCGTCTGAAAGATGAATTTCAGACGGCCTTTTTCACGGCTTTTAGTGTTGTTCTTCCAGCTCGGGTTCGTCTTTGCCGAACCAGTTGTCAAAGCGGATGGTGTATTTCAACTCGCCGCCGGAGGAGCGCGTGCCGATGCGGGCAACGGCTTGGATAGCGCGGGTCAGTTGGTACACGAGTTTGACGGATTGTTCGGCGCTGGAGATGCCGTATTCGTAACCTGCGTAGAGGTTGTTGGTGAGCTGTTTGCCGACGGTCAGGACTTGTTCGGCAGGGTTGAGCTCGCCGGTTTGGGCGTTGCGGCTGCGTTTGCTGGTAAAGCCCAAATCATCGACAAGGCCGATGCGGTCGTTGACTTGACCGGCAAGCAGCGCGCTGGCGGCAGCGGAGAGTGTGGCGTTGTCGCCGTCGCTGCCGCTGCTGGCACGGTTGAGGATGAGCCAGGAGAGTTTGTCTTTTTCACTCATGGCTTCTTTGGCAACCAAGGTTACGCGCGGATTGCTGAGGCTGCCGAGGACTTCGACACCTGCGCCGACCGGGGAGAGACGACGTTCGGCACGGATGTTGAGGTTCGGATCGGTCAGCGGGCCGACAAAGGAAACCGAGCCTTTGGTGATGTCGAGGTCTTGGCCGTAGGCTTTGTAGCGGCCTTTGACAACGCGCACGGTACCGACGCCTTGGACGGCTTCGCCCGGATGTGATGTGATGGCCAGTTTGCCGCCGATGGTAACGTCTGCGCCGTAGCCGACAAAACGGACATTGTCGTTGATGTTCAAGACAAGGTTCAGATTAATCGGCGTGGTGGCCGTTGCTTCTTTTTTGGTTTCGCCCAGTACAACCACGTCGTCATCGAGGGTCGGCATGGAGGATTTTTGCGAACCAAATCTGCCGTAGTCGGTGTTGAGCGTGCCGTTGAGCGATACGCCTTTTTCCGGATTGTAGAGGACTTTGGCCGCGCCGGAGAGCTGCAGTTGGCGGTTTGGACGCGAGAGGGTGCGGTATTTGTCGAAGACGATGTCCACGTCGACATCGGGGTTGGCGTTGGCAAGGTTGACCGCACCTTTGAGCTCAATCGTGCCGCCACGGTGGAATTTGAGGCTGTCGATCACCCATTTTTGACCCTGCAGGCGCGAACGCAATACGCCGTTGTCGAGAATCAGGCCTTGGGTTTGATGGCGGTAGTAGAGGTTGTCGCCGTTAATCAGGCCGCTTAGTTGCGGATCGTTCAGACGGCCTGCCAAGTTGACGGCGGCGTTCAGACGGCCTTTGAGGGTTTGGCCGACGGGCAGGAAGTTGCGGAAGACTTCGAGGTTGGCAACGTTCAGGTTGAGTTTGCCGCTCAGGGGGGCGGTGTCGAAGCTGGTACCCTGACCGATGTTGACAGTACCGTCGGCACGGCCGTAATTGGTTTGGAGGTCGAGGTTGCTGTTGACGGTAGGCGAACCGAGTCGGCCGCCGATGGTGGCGGTCGCGTTCAGACGGCCTGCAATGCCTTGGGCTGTCGCCGGCATAAAGGATTTGAGCGAGCCTAAATCGGGAACGCTGATATTGACTTTGCCGCTGACGGGGGCGTTGTTGATGTTGTTGCCGAACTGTTGGGCGATGCCGAGCGTGCCGTCAACTTTACCGAAGCGGGTGTTGCCTTCCAGCGTGCTGTCGATGCGGCCGTTTTGGAAACGGGTGCGCAGGGCGAGCGCGGAAAGTCCCAAAGGCTGTTTGTTTTTCGGGTCTTTGACCGGCAGGATGATGTCGCCGCTTTGACGGTTGATGTTGAGGAAGCCGCGCGCGTTTTGACTGTACGCCAAATCCCAGTCGCCGCCCAAGACGAGGTTGTGTTCGATGGGCGGGGTGTAGAAGTTGTGCAATTCGGTAATGTGCAGATTTTGCGCGCTGCCTTTACTGGTAATGCCGGCTTTTTTGTCCCAAACGAAATTTTGCAGGTTGAGGCTGCCGCCCATGGCTGCCCAGCGCGCGCTGCTGAGGGAAACGCGTTCGCTGCCGGCTTCGAGGTTGAGGCGGTTTTGCAGTTTGAGGTTGAACGCGCCGTTGATGTCGAGCGTGTCGACCGTGCCTTTCCATTGGGTTTGGTCTTTGTTGAGGCCGCCGGTGGCGTTGAGGTCGAGCTTGTAGCGTTTGTTGTCCACCGCCATGCTGCTGTTGCCGCGGATGTGGTGGTGCGAGCCTGTGCCGCTGATGAGCAGGTTGACGTTGTCAATCATGGCCGCGCCGCCGGAGACGGCGATGTGTTCGCCTTTAATATCGGCACTCAACGGACGGTTGGTGTCGGGCGAACCTTTAAGTTTGAAGTCGAGGGTGCGGATATTTACGGTATTGGCGACTTTGAAGTTGCGCGCTTCGCCGTTCAAATCGGCTTCAAGGGTTTTGAGGCCGTCTGAAAAACTGCCGGAGATGTAGCCGCGCGCGTTGAGCAGGCCGCCCAAGCCGAAGCCGAAACGCGACAAATCGGGGGCAGTAATGTTGAGGTTGAGGCGGTCGCCTTTTTGGCCGAAGCTGCCGTTGGTTTTGACGATGTTGCTGCCGAGGGTCAGGTCGGTCAGGGCGCGCGCAAGGTGTTTGTTTTCATAGGCGACGTCGGCTTTGCCGCTGAGCGGAACGCCGTTGAGCGTACTTGGTGCGAACTGCATTTTGCCGGCGAATTTCTCTTGCGCCAGTATACCGGTTAAGTTGATGTTGCCGTTGACGCTGCCTTGCGGAAGCTGCGGATCGATGCGCGCAGGGTTGAAGGCTTTGCTGACGATGTCCAATTGCAGTTTGCGGTCTTTGAAGAGTTCGAGCGAGCCTTTGGCATTGAGTTCGCCGCCGTTTTGCGGAATCAGGCGGACTTTGTCGAGCTTGAGCGTGCGCTGGCCGAGCTGTTTGTCGGTTTGGAAAAACAGCATGCCGTCTGTACGCGCAAATCCGCTGTCGAGATTCCAGTTGACGACAGGGGAGGAGGTTTCGCCTTTGACGTCGATACTGCCGTTCAGACGGCCTGCGATGTTTTGACGGACAAAGTCGTCTGCGCCGGTATTGTTGATGCCCAGTGCGAGTTTGAGCTGGTCTTGGGCGGTATCGATTGAGCCGGATACATCGATGCTGCCGTCTTTGAGCAGATCGACGCCGATGTCTTCAATCATGACCGTGCCTTTATCGTCGACGATGAATTCGCCGAGGATGCGTTTGACGGGGATATGATTTTCATCAGCAAAACCGGCTTGGTCGTTTTCTAAGTCAATCGAGCCCTCCAACGCAACGCCGTTGGTAAACGACGGAATGGTGGTGGCGTCGAAATTCAGGCGCGCTTTGGGCAGGCTGGGCAGGAAGGCCTGCGGATTGATGTTGGAACCTTTAATCAGGATTTCGCCGACGGTTTCGTTGAGGCTGTCGGCGAATGGGTGGATGGTGGATTTGGCAGACAAATGAACGTTGTCGCTATCGAGCAGCAAGTCGGTGGATACGTCTTGCAGGCTGCCCCACAGGCGCACCGTGCCGTGTATGGTTTCGCCCTCAAGCTGGCCTTTGGTGTAGATGGCGGTATTGAGGACGTAGGGTTTGTTCAAACCGAGCACCACCGCGCCTGTCGAGCTGCTCCATGGCGTGTCGGCGGTTTTGATGTGGAGGCGGTGTTCTTTTTTGTCGTAATGATAGGCTGCGTGCAGATGGTCGAGATAGACGGTCTGCTTGTCAAAATGCTTGCCCACGCTGATTTTGCCGGTTTCCAAACGGTCGAGATAGGCGGTAACGGGCAGGTCTATGCTGTCGGGCAGGCCTTTTGAAGGCTCTTCTTCTTTGGGCGGCGTGCGCTTGGTCACAATGGCGATGTCGCCGGCCACGACTTCGGTAATGTGCAAAGACGGACGGAACAGCTCGGACGGTTTCCAATCAAAGCGGAAGCTGCTGATTTTGACATCCGCACCGTCTGTTTCAATCAACCATTTGTCGCCTTCAAAACCTTCAATCAGCGTGCCTTTCAGTGTGTCCGAAGAGATTTTGACGCCGAACCATGACGGGATCTTGTACAAACCGAAACGCAAACCCGATTCCGTACCGACCAGCCAGCCGATTGCGCCGGCAGAAACGGTCAATACGCTCAAGGCGGACAGGACAAAGCCGCGTAACAGGCGTTTTTTGCGCTTTGGCGGGGTGGGCTGTTGTTCAGACGGCGTGGAAGTGTTTGCAGTATCGGTCATGATATTTTTCTGTTTGTCTGTTGTTCAGACGGCCTGGAATGGCTGAGGCCGTCTGAAAGAATGGATGGTGAGTATATTTTTTTAAAACCTTGTGCCTAAGCTGATGTGCCAGCGAATTTTTTTGTCGTGGTGGCCGTAGGCAATGTCGAAGGAGAACGGCGCAACCGGGCTGAACCAGCGCACGCCCAAGCCGGTACCGTGTTTTAAGGTCATGTGTTTGAAGTTGCTCGCCGCATCGCCGACATCGTGGAAGATGGCGCCGGAGAAGCTTTTGGTAACCGGGAATTGATATTCGAGGCTGCCGACCACCAAGGCGCGTTGCGGCAGGACGGAGCCGTTGGGTCCGGCCAAGCCGATGCTGTCGAGTTCGTAACCGCGTACGGAAGTTGCGCCGCCGGTACGGAACATCAGGCTGGACGGCACTTCTTCGCCTTCGCGGGCATAAACGTAGCCTGCCTGTCCGCGTACGATGAATGTACCGAGTTTTTTGTTTTCAGGCGTGAAGAAATAGCCTGCCCGTGCCGTGGCGCGTGCCATTTGGGTGGAGGAGAGGAATTTGCCCAAAGTTGCCCCGATTTTGCCGTCGAGGTAATAGCCGTTTTGAGGGTGCAGCTCGGTTTCGATGCTTTGCCGTTTCCATGAGGCAGTCAGCATGGTGGCATGGCTTCGGCCTAAATCGTAGCTGGTGTCGGGGACCTTGCGGTCTTCGGTAATGAATTCGAGGCCGAAGCGGGCATCGATATTATTGCGGTCGCGGACATACCAAATACCGCTGGTCAGGGCGCGTTTTTCAAGGTTTTGCGTGGTCGAGCGGTTGTAGGAAACGTTGCTGGTCCAGTAGTTGCCGCGGTTGTTGCGCGGTTGGCTGATACCGGCAGCCAGCGTGGTTTCGTATTTATCCATGTCCCAAACGATGGAACCGATGTAGCCTTTGTTAAAGAGGTTGTAATAGTCGTAGGCGATGCGGCCGCCGATTCCGTATTCGGAGTCGTAGCGGATACCGGTTTCCAGTTTGTGGCGTTTGACTTCGGTCACGTTGATTTTGACGGGAACGCGGTCGCCTTGCAGTTGATCGAAGTCAGCCTGTACGGACGCGCCGGAGTAGTGGCCGTTTTGTTCGAGCGCCTGTTGCAGGTCGAGGATTTTGTCTAAGTCGTAAGGCGAACCGGGTTGGAAGCGCGCCATGCCGGAAACCACGCTTTCAGGGTAGCGGCGCGTGCCGGTGATTTGGAACTCGCCAAAGTAAATGGGGCGGTTGCTCTCTACGATGACGTTCAAATCGGCTTTTTGGGTATTGGGATTGATGGTGGCTTGGGTGGTAGTGAGTTTCGCCAAAGGGTATTTTTTGCGTGTTACCGCGCTGAGGACGGAGGTTTTACTTGCACTCCAGCCATCTTGGTCGAAGTTTTCGCCAACGGGCTGTTGCCAGTTTTCCATCGCATTTTGGTAGTACTCGGCCAAGTTGTCATCATTCAATACGTCGCCAAGGATGGCCACGCTGACGTTGTCGACTTTGGTGCGCGGGCCGGGGGTGACGTTGACGGTATAGCTTTCGCCGTGGTCTTGAATATTGACGTTGCTGTTGAAGTAGCCTTTGGTCCGGAGCATCGTTTTGACGTTGTCGGGAGCCTCTTCGGCGAGGAAGCCGACCTGCTCTTTGTCCAGCTCTTCGTCCTGCTGCTGGGTAATCAGCGGCAGGTATTCTTCAAGCATTTCTTTGACTTCGCTGTCTTGGGTGTCGATTTTGACGGGGAATTTGGGCTTGAGTTTGCCTGTTTGGTCGTCTTTGGGCTGCTTGGGCATTTCGGATTCGGGAACAGCCTCGTAGTCTTCTGCTTTGGGAACGGAAGTATCTACTGCCAACGCGTGTCCGTAGGCGAGCGCCAATGATGCAAATAAAACAGGGTAGGTCAGTTTGGTCATGATGTGTGTTTGACAGCGACAATTCTTCAGTTTGGGGATTTTAACATTATTTCTGCAAGGTTTCAGGCTATGGTTGTAAACGGAAATTTAGCGCGATGACGTTGCAAAAGGCGACTTAAGGGCGGATTTTGGTTTGTTTCTATACGATTGTAATATTTATGTTTTGTATTTTTACTGGTGAAGTTGCCTTTGTATGCGGCCTTATGGCGCAGATTTCAGGCCGTCTGAAATCAAGATACAGAGGGATAAGGCAACAGTATGGGTATACTTTAAAGTAGGGTTTGAGCGGATTTGACTGTATTTTTGGCATAAAGTGCTAACTGTGTCATAAATGCTAAACTTTAATGCTGTTTTTGTGAGGTGTGCATGAAAACCTCGCCGACAAATGATTTTTTATTTTAGAATGTAAGACTTTTTTAACATATCTTTAAATTGAAGGAACGGATATGGCAAGTGGCAATCCGCTTTTAAACGCGATCAACAGCGCCAGCCTGGTGGTACAAATCGCCATCGGCTTGGTTTTAGGTATTCTTGTGGGCGCAGTTTCGCCGCAAGTCGGTATCAGCGCAGGACTGCTGGGCAGCCTGTTTGTCGGTGCGCTTAAGGCTATCGCGCCGATTTTGGTATTTGTTTTGGTGACTGCCGCCATTGCGCAACACCAAAAAGGCAATCAGGCCCACATCAAACCGATTTTGATTTTGTATATTTTCGGTACGTTTGCCGCGGCCGTGGTGGCGGTTGTCGCCAGTATGGCATTCCCGACCACGCTGATTCTGCGTGCGGCAGGCGATGTGTCCGTTGCGCCGCCTTCCGGCATTGTCGAAGTATTGAAAACGCTGTTGATGAATTTGGTGGCCAACCCGATTAATGCGCTGGCCAATGCCAACTATATCGGTATTTTGGCTTGGGCTTTGGTTTTGGGCGCGGCTTTGCGCCATCACGGTTCGGATACAACCCGCCAAGTGGCGGCCGATTTGGCTGATACCGTTTCGACCGTTGTGAAATGGATTATCCGTTTTGCGCCGCTGGGTATTTTCGGCTTGGTGTCTTCTACCATTGCGGAAACTGGTTTTGAAGCGCTTGCCGGTTATATGCAGCTGTTGGCCGTATTGCTCGGCTGTATGCTGTTTATCGCTTTGGTGGTCAACCCGATTATTGTGTGGACGCAAATCCGCCGCAACCCTTTCCCGCTGGTGTTTACCTGCCTGCGCGAAAGCGGCGTGTATGCTTTCTTTACCCGTTCTTCCGCCGCCAATATCCCTGTGAACATGGCATTGGCGAAAAAACTGGGTCTGCACGAAGACACTTACTCTATCTCCATTCCATTGGGTGCTACCATCAATATGGCCGGTGCGGCAATCACCATTACCGTTTTGGCGATGGCTGCGGCGCACACGCAAGGCATTACGGTTGACTTCGCTACTGCCCTGCTGCTGAGCCTGGTGGCAACTGTCAGCGCGTGCGGTGCATCCGGTGTGGCCGGCGGTTCGTTGCTGCTGATTCCTTTGGCGTGCAGCCTGTTCGGTATCGATAACGATGTGGCCATGCAGGTGGTTGCCGTCGGCTTCATCATCGGCGTGATTCAAGACTCTGCAGAAACTGCGTTGAACTCTTCCACCGACGTTTTGTTTACTGCCGCTGCCGATTTGGGCCGTCAACGGAAAGAGTGATTTTTAAGGGCAACCTAAATCCAGCAAAGGCCGTCTGAAAAGTTTCAGACGGCCTTTGCTTTGGGTAAAGGAAAAGGGATTTTTAGATGGTCAAGCCGATAGATTGGTTTGGTCGGCCTGGCGGTATCCGCTGTCATCAGTTGGATTTTTCCCGTAAAATACAGTCTTGAATGTATTTGAACACCTCTTTTCAGACGGCCTGACCGTCTTATTAAATTTGCAAAAACAATGATTAAAAAAATATTCTCATGGTTCGAGTCCCGCATCGACCCTTATCCAGAAGCCGCTCCGAAAACGCCAGAAAAAGGGTTGTGGCGGTTTATTTGGAGCAACATTGAAGGCGTGCGTAAATGGATCGCCGTGTTGGCCGTGTTTACGGTCGGCGTCGGCATCATGGAAGCCTTGATGTTCCAATTTATGGGCAAGGTGGTTGACTGGCTCGGCGCGTATACACCGCAAACGCTTTTTGTTGAAAAAGGCCACGCATTAATCGGCATGATGGCTATGGTGGCATTTTTTGCCGTTTGGACCTTTTTCGCGTCCAGTGTACGCCTGCAAACCCTGCAAGGCGTGTTCCCCATGCGCCTGCGCTGGAATTTCCACCGCCTGATGCTGGGTCAAAGCTTGGGCTTTTATCAGGACGAATTTGCAGGACGCGTGTCCGCCAAAGTCATGCAGACCGCGCTGGCGCTGCGCGATGTCGTGATGACCGTCGCCGATATGGTTGTGTATGTGCTGGTGTACTTCATCACTTCCGGCGTGATTCTGTCCTCATTCGATGCTTGGCTTATCGTGCCGTTTATTTGCTGGATGATTGGATTCGCGATGATTATGCGCTTTCTGATTCCCAAACTCGGCAAAACCGCTGCGCGTCAGGCCGATGCGCGCTCGCTGATGACTGGCCGCATTACCGACGCCTACTCCAATATCGCCACCGTCAAACTTTTCTCCCACGGCGCACGCGAGGCCGCCTATGCCAAGCAATCGATGGAAGAATTTATGGTAACCGTCCATGCCCAAATGCGTTTGGCAACGCTGCTGCACACCTGCAGCTTTATCGTCAACAGCTCGCTGACCGTCGGCACAACCGCCTTGGGTATTTGGCTTTGGTATCACGGCCAAGTCGGCGTAGGCGCGGTAGCCACCGCCACGGCCATGGCATTGCGTGTGAACGGTTTGTCGCAATACATCATGTGGGAGTCTGCCCGATTGTTTGAAAACATCGGTACCGTCAACGATGGCATGGCGACCCTGTCCAAACCCCACACCATCCTCGATAAACCGCAAGCCCTGCCGCTTAAAGTTACCCGAGGCGAAATCAAGTTTGATCACGTCGATTTCTCCTACGAAGCAGGCAAACCGCTCCTTAACGGCTTTAATCTGAACATCAAACCCGGCGAAAAAGTCGGCTTGATCGGCCGCAGCGGCGCGGGTAAATCCACCATCGTCAACCTGCTCCTGCGTTTTTACGAACCGCAAAGCGGCACGATTTCGATCGACGGCCAAAACGTGGACAGCGTTACCCAAGAAAGTCTGCGCGCCCAAATCGGTTTGGTAACGCAAGATACTTCCCTGCTGCACCGCTCCGTCCGTGACAACATTATCTACGGCCGTCCCGATGCGACCGAAGCCGAAATGATTTCTGCCGCCGAACGCGCCGAGGCCACCGGTTTTATTCCTAACTTAAGCGATGCCAAAGGCCGACGCGGCTATGACGCACACGTTGGCGAACGCGGCGTGAAACTTTCCGGCGGCCAACGCCAACGTATCGCCATCGCCCGCGTTATGCTCAAAGACGCACCGATTCTGTTGCTTGACGAAGCCACCAGCGCGCTCGACTCCGAAGTCGAAGCTGCCATCCAAGAAAGCCTCGACAAAATGATGGAAGGCAAAACCGTGATTGCCATCGCCCACCGCCTCTCCACCATCGCCGCGATGGACCGCCTCATCGTCTTGGACAAAGGCCGCATCATCGAAGAAGGCAGCCACACCGAGTTGCTCGCGAAACAAGGCTTGTATGCTAAACTTTGGGCGCACCAAAGCGGCGGCTTCTTGAGTGAGCATGTCGAGTGGGAAAACAATTAAACGCTTTGAAAGAAGATAAAAGGCCGTCTGAAAACATTTTCAGACGGCCTTTATTAATGAAGCAAAGGGTAGGTGGGATAACCGCCTTTTTTCAGTTGAAACCTTATTTTACAGCCCCAGCGACCAAGCATTTTGGTGTTCGGACAAGTCTTCCAGGCGGTTTTCGTAATGGGCGAAGATTTCTTCGATAATCTCGTCTTCGTCATCGATGACGTGGATCAAGTTCAAATCCTCTTCCAAAATCAGGTTTCTGCCCAGCAACTGCTCGCGTATCCAGTCCAACAGCCCTGCCCAAAATGCTTTGCCTACTAAGATAATCGGGCGGTCGGGCGTCTTGCCGGTTTGCACCAAAGTCAGGCTTTCAAACAATTCGTCCAGCGTGCCGAAACCGCCGGGCATGACGACATACGCCACGGCGTGTTTGACGAACATGACTTTGCGCGGGAAGAAGTGTTGGAATTTAATCGACAAATCCTGATACGGATTGGCTTTTTGCTCGTGCGGCAACACGATATTCAACCCCACCGCCGGACTTGCGCCTGCAAACGCGCCTTTGTTGGCTGCTTCCATAATGCCCGGCCCGCCGCCGGAAATGACGGAAAATCCGGCATCCGACAGTTTGCGCGCCAAGCGTAATGTGAACGCGTAGTCGGGATGGTTTTCAGGCGTGCGCGCGCTGCCGTAAATGCTGACGGCCGGCTGAATGGCGCGCAATTCTTCGCCGGCTTCGACAAATTCGGAAATAATCTTCAATACATGATACGACTCGCGCGCCTGAATATCGCGGCGTGTTTCGTCGGGAAGCATGGGTTTGGGCAGTTTTTTGAGCAGGCTCACGGCTTTTCCTTCGTGTTTTTATGTGCCGTATTGTAACCTGAAAGGGGCAGGCCGTCTGAAAGTTGGGTTTCGGCGGCAAGTGTGCCTGCCACATTTTAAAAAGCCCGTTACAATATCTGCTTTTATTCAACTGCTCCGCCATGCTCGATATTATCCACCGCGACAGCCGCACCATCGCCGTCAACAAACCTGCCGGAATGCTGGTGCACCGAAGCTGGTTAGACAAACACGAAACCCGTTTTGCCGTGCAGACCCTGCGCGACCAAATCGGGCAGCACGTCTATCCCGTCCACCGCCTCGACCGCCCGACTTCCGGCGTCTTGCTGTTTGCACTCGATACGGAAGCCGCGCGGTTATTGACGCAGCAGTTTGAAAACAAAACCATCGAAAAAACCTATTGGGCGATTGTTCGCGGTCATCTGCCTTCAGACGGCCTGATTGATTACGCCCTCAAATATATGCCCGACAAAATTGCCGAAGCGCAGACCGAAGCCACATTGCAGGAAGCGCAAACCGCCTACCGCTGTCTGGCACAAACCGAGTTGCCGTTCCAATCCGCCCTGCGTTATCCGACCTCGCGTTATTCGTGGGCCGAACTCACGCCGCACACCGGCCGCAAGCACCAACTCCGCCGCCATATGAAACACATTTTCCACCCCATCGTCGGCGACACCAACTACGGCGATTTGCGCCAAAACCATGCCGTTGCCGAACATATCGGCACGCAACGCCTGATGTTGCACGCGCAGAGCCTCAGTTTTCAAAGCATAGAAGACGGCAGCCGGATGACCGTACAAGCGCCGATAGACAACGACTGGCGGCTTTGGATGGAAAAATTTAAAACCGAGGCCGTCTGAAAATCCAAACCGCACATTTTCAGACGGCCCGGTCATGGAAAAAAACAGGCAAATCCCTTACAATACGCCCCTAAAATTTTGAAAGAACACAAGAATCATGGAAGCCGAAGTAATCAACCAGCTTAACAACACCCTAAACGACTTGGAGAAGCGCAGCGAAGACATCCGCGTCTATATGGACTACCAAGGCAAAAAAGACCGCCTTGAAGAAGTCATCGGCCTCTCCGAAGACCCGGAACTCTGGAACGACCCCAAACGCGCCCAAGAAATCGGCAAAGAGCGCAAAATCCTCGAAGGCATCGTGGTAACCCTCGACAACATCGCTACAGGCATCGAAGACAACCGCATGCTGATCGAAATGGCCGTCGAAGAAAACGACGAAGAAGGTTTCGCCGCCGTACAGGAAGACGTGGCCGGTTTGGAAAAACAAATGGCCGATCTCGAATTCAAACGAATGTTCAACCAGCCAGCCGACCCGAACAACTGCTTTATCGACATCACCGCAGGCGCGGGCGGTACGGAAGCGGAAGACTGGGCGGGTATGCTGTTCCGCATGTACAGCCGCTACGCCGAGCGCAAAGGCTTCAAAATCGAAATCCTTGAAGAAGACGACGGCGAAATCGCAGGCATTAACCGCGCCACCATCCGCGTGGAAGGCGAATACGCCTACGGCTTGCTGCGTACCGAAACCGGCGTTCACCGCTTGGTGCGATACTCGCCGTTTGACTCGAATAACAAACGCCATACGTCTTTTTCATCCGTGTTCGTGTACCCCGAAATCGACGATTCCATCGAAATCGAAATCAACCCCGCCGATTTGCGTATCGACACCTATCGCGCATCAGGCGCAGGCGGTCAGCACATCAACAAAACCGACTCCGCCGTGCGTATTACCCACGAGCCGACAGGGATTGTGGTGCAATGTCAAAACGACCGTTCGCAACACGCCAACAAAGCGGCCGCGATGGAAATGTTGAAATCCAAACTGTACGAATTGGAAATGCGCAAACGCAACGAAGAGAAACAGGCATTGGAAGAAGGCAAATCCGATGTGGGTTGGGGCAGCCAAATCCGCTCATACGTTTTGGATTCCTCACGCATCAAAGACTTGCGTACAGGCTACGAAGTCGGCAACACCAAAGCCGTATTGGACGGCGATTTGGACGGCTTCATCGAAGCCAGCCTGAAACAAGGTGTGTAAACCGTAAGAGATAAACAGGCCGTCTGAAAGATTTCAGACGGCATTTTTCAGTTTGAAAGAAACATTATTTTGCAAATATTAAAACATGTTTTGCAAATGCAAAGATTGGCGGTAATATATAGTTTCTATAAAAATGATTGGTAGGTGCAATAGGCCGTCTGAAGCCTGATCCTGTCCGATATATTAGGAGAACTTATTAAATGTCCGGTCAAAAGCTGTCTTCTGCCGAGAAAACTTTCTTCGGCCATCCTTTGCAATTATCCACCCTATTCCATATTGAGCTGTGGGAGCGTTTTTCCTTCTACGGTATGCAGGGCATCCTGCTGATTTATCTGTATTACACCGCGAGTCAAGGCGGTTTGGGTATGGATAAAGCCTTGGCCGGCGGTATCGTTGGCGCGTACGGCGGCAGCGTTTACCTGTCCACCATTCTCGGTGCGTGGTTGGCCGACCGCATTTGGGGTGCGGAGCGTACCCTGTTTATCGCCGGCATCGTCGTGATGACCGGCCATATTTTATTGGCGATTGTGCCGGGTTTGATGGGATTGCTGCTGGGCTTGGTGTTTATCGCGCTGGGCAGCGGCGGCGTGAAATCGTCTGCCGGTTCGATGGTCGGTTCTTTGTATGAACGGGAAGACCTGCGCGAATTGCGCGATGCCGGTTTCTCTATTTTCTATATTTCCATCAATATCGGCGGCTTCTTAGGCCCGTTGTTGACCGGTATTTTGCAAGACAGGATGGGTTTCCATTACGGTTTCGGCGCAGCGGCCGTCGGCATGGCATTCGGCCTGTTGTGGTATTCGCGCGGCCGTAAAAACCTGCCGCATACGCCGGTTCCCAATCCGTTGCGTCCTGAAAAGGTGCAGACCGCCATGGCTGTCGGCGTATTGCTGGTTTTGGTGTTGGGCAGCGTGATTGCTTCCGGCGCGCTCACCCTTGAAAACTTCTCCCGCTGGCTCTTGGGCGTGGTTATCGTTACCGTCGTCGCTTATTTTGCGCGCCTGTTGGGCAGCAGCCACGTTGAAGCGGCCAATAAACGCTATATTGTGGCCTATATTCCGCTGTTTTTGACCATTTGTATGTTCTGGGCGGTTTGGTTTCAGGTGTACACCGTTGCAACGGTTTATTTTGACGAAACGGTGGACCGTACTTTCTTCGGCTTTACCGTGCCTGTTTCATGGAAAGATTCGATACAGGCCATGTGGGTGGTCCTCTTTTCCGGCGTGATGGCGGCGGTGTGGACGAAAATGGGCAAACGCCAACCTAAAACGCCGTTGAAGTTTGCACTGGCCATGTTGGTAACCGGCGTCTCTTATTTGAGTTTTATTCCGTATATTTCATCCGGAACCCCGATGCCGATTATCGTGTTTATGCTGGTGTTGCTGGCGATTACGATAGGCGAGTTGATGCTGTCGCCGATTTCGTTGTCGTTTTCCACCAAAATCGCACCGAGCATGTTTAAAACACAAATGGTTGCGTTGAATTTCTTAGCATTGTCCATCGGCTTTACCTTGGGCGGAGTGTTGTTTAAAGACTACTACAATGCTCAGTTGCCATTGGATTTCTACTGGATGCTGGCCACTATCGGCGCAGTAACCTGCGGTATCCTGCTGGTACTCGCCCCGGTATTGAACCGTATGCTCAAAGGTGTCGATTGATTTTTCTATTTAAAATAATGTGATGTACACAGGCCGTCTGAAAATAATCAGTTTTCAGACGGCCTGATGCTTTTATTGAGGTTTGGGAAAGGACGGTTTTCCAGATTTTTGAAGTAAATCGGACAGGAGGAAAATCCGAATTAAATGATACATGATTAAAACGAAATTAAAATTTGGAAATATTAAATAAGAATAAGAATTGTTCTCATAACTTTATTGAATTTATTAGGGTTTTTTTGCTGATTTGCTGATATTTACCTTTAAATGGCTTTTGAAATTCGATAAAATGGTAATCTATTTTTAAGATTTGTCTGTCAACCAGTTAGGTACGACCATGTTGGCCAGTTACTTTCCCGTCCTCGTATTCATCCTCGTCGGCCTTGCGGCCGGCGTACTGTTTATTCTGCTCGGCACAATTTTAGGCCCGAAACGTCACTATGCCGAAAAAGACGCGGCTTACGAATGCGGTTTTGAAGCCTTTGAAAACGCAAGGATGAAGTTCGACGTGCGCTATTACCTCGTCGCCATCCTCTTCATCCTGTTTGATTTGGAGGTCGCGTTCATGTTGCCGTGGGCTGTCGTGTTCAAAGATTTGGGCGCATACGGCTTCTGGTCTATGCTGGTGTTTATCGTCGTTTTGACGGTAGGCTTTATTTACGAATGGAAAAAAGGTGCGCTGGAATGGGAATAGAAGGCGTTTTGAAAAAAGGTTTCATCACCACCAGCGCGGATACGGTGTTGAACTATATGCGTACCGGTTCATTGTGGCCGGTTACTTTCGGCTTGGCCTGCTGCGCCGTGGAAATGATGCATGCGGGTATGGCGCGTTATGACCTTGACCGTTTCGGTATCATTTTCCGTCCGTCCCCACGTCAGGCCGACCTGATGATTGTGGCGGGTACGCTCACCAACAAAATGGCGCCCGCGCTGCGCCGCGTGTATGACCAGCTCGCCGAGCCGCGCTGGGTATTGTCTATGGGCTCGTGTGCCAACGGCGGCGGCTATTATCACTATTCTTATTCCGTTGTGCGCGGTGCCGACCGCGTCGTGCCGGTAGACGTTTATGTGCCGGGTTGTCCACCGACTGCGGAAGCCCTGATTTACGGCCTGATTCAGCTCCAACAAAAAATCAAGCGCACTTCCACCATCGCGCGTGACGAGTAAGGAGAGGACGATATGGCAAGCATTCAAAACTTATACGAGACCGTCATCGGCGTGCTTGGCGATCAGGCAAGCAAAGTCATTTCAGCTTTGGGCGAGATTACCGTCGAGTGTCTGCCCGAACACTATATTTCAGTCATGACCGCATTGCGCGACCATGAAGAGCTGCATTTCGAGCTTCTGGTTGACTTGTGCGGTGTCGATTACAGCACTTACAAAAACGAAGTATGGCAGGGCAAACGCTTTGCCGTCGTCAGCCAGCTGCTTTCCGTTAAAAACAATCAACGCATCCGCGTACGCGTCTGGGTTTCAGACGACGACTTCCCAGTAGTCGAATCCGTAGTCGATATTTACAACAGCGCGGATTGGTACGAACGCGAAGCCTTCGATATGTACGGCATCATGTTCAACAACCACCCGGACTTGCGCCGCATCCTGACCGATTACGGCTTTGTCGGACATCCGTTCCGCAAAGACTTCCCGATTTCCGGCTATGTGGAAATGCGTTACGACGAAGAGCAAAAACGCGTGATTTACCAACCTGTTACCATTGAGCCGCGCGAGATCACGCCGCGTATCGTCCGTGAGGAGAACTACGGTGGCCAATAAATTAAGAAACTACACCATCAACTTCGGCCCGCAACACCCTGCGGCGCACGGCGTATTGCGTATGATTTTGGAGTTGGAGGGCGAAACCATCGTCCGTGCCGACCCGCACATCGGCCTTCTGCACCGCGGTACTGAAAAACTGGCTGAAACCAAAACCTATCTGCAAGCCCTGCCCTATATGGACCGTTTGGACTACGTTTCCATGATGGTCAACGAGCAGGCGTATTGCTTGGCGGTAGAAAAACTTGCCGGTATCGATGTACCTATCCGCGCCCAATACATCCGCGTGATGTTCGCCGAAGTAACACGCATCCTCAATCACTTGATGGGCATCGGTTCGCACGCCTTCGATATTGGCGCGATGACCGCCATTCTTTACGCCTTCCGCGATCGTGAAGAGCTGATGGACTTGTACGAAGCCGTGTCCGGCGCACGTATGCACGCAGCCTATTTCCGTCCCGGCGGCGTTTACCGTGACCTGCCCGACTTCATGCCCAAATACGAGAGCAGCAAATTCCGCAATGCCAAAGTATTGAAGCAGCTCAATGAATCCCGTGAAGGCACCATGCTCGACTTTATCGACGCCTTCTGCGAACGTTTCCCGAAAAACATCGACACACTCGAAACCCTCCTGACCGACAACCGTATTTGGAAACAGCGTACCGTCGGCATCGGCGTTGTCACTCCTGAGCGCGCCATGCAAAAAGGCTTTACCGGCGTGATGTTGCGCGGTTCCGGCGTGGAATGGGACGTGCGTAAGACACAGCCTTACGAAGTGTACGACAAAATGGATTTCGACATCCCCGTCGGCGTCAACGGCGACTGCTACGACCGCTACCTCTGCCGTATGGAAGAAATGCGTCAATCCGTACGCATCATCAAACAATGTTCCGAGTGGTTGCGTGTCAATCCGGGTCCAGTCATTACCACAAACCACAAATTTGCTCCGCCCAAACGTACCGAAATGAAAACAGGTATGGAAGACCTGATTCACCATTTCAAACTCTTTACCGAGGGTATGCACGTTCCCGAGGGTGAGACCTACACCGCTGTCGAACATCCGAAAGGCGAGTTCGGCGTTTACATCATTTCAGACGGCGCAAACAAACCCTACCGCCTGAAAATCCGCGCACCCGGCTTCGCCCACCTGCAAGGCATGGATGAAATGGCAAAAGGCCACATGCTGGCCGACGTCGTTGCCATCATCGGTACGCAGGACATCGTATTCGGGGAGGTTGACCGATAATGTTATCCGCAGAATCCTTAAAACAAATTGATATTGAGTTGGCAAAATATCCTGCCGACCAACGCCGCTCCGCCATTATGGGCGCATTGCGTATTGCCCAAACCGAAAAAGGCTGGCTTGCTCCCGAGACCATCGCTTTTGTCGCAGACTATATCGGCATCTCGCCTGCACAAGCCTACGAAGTCGCTACTTTCTACAATATGTACGACCTTGAGCCTGTCGGTAAATATAAATTGACCGTTTGTACCAACCTGCCCTGCGCCCTGCGCGGCGGTATGGCTACCGGCGAATACCTCAAACAAAAACTCGGTATCGGCTACGGCGAAACCACGCCCGACGGCAAATTTACCCTTGTCGAAGGCGAATGCATGGGTGCATGTGGTGACGCTCCGGTCATGCTGGTCAACAACCACAGCATGTGCAGCTTTATGACCGAAGAAGCGATTGACAAGAAACTTGCCGAACTGAAATAAAAGGCCGTCTGAAACTTTTCGATAAGGAAGGCTTTAAATTATGAGAAAAGTTATTTTAGCTATTTCATTATTTGTTGCTACAACCAATTATGCGTTTGCAGATTTTACAGATAGTGAAGCCAACGAAATTATTTCTCAATTTTATAAGCAGTATGTTTTTGGTAACGAAGAATTAGGTGTCGATGCGCAACGTTTCGGGACATCTCGCTTTTTGAAAAAATTAGAACGTGCTTATAGTGCTGAATATGATTGTGAAGATGCTCCTTGTTATGGCACTTGGGAACTACGGACAGAAGCGCAAGATGGTGACGGCACGAGTATTTTATCTAATATCCAGCCTATTATTAAAAATAAAGGTTGGTACCGTGTGAGTTATCGAGACATGGGGCACAAAGGCGTTACTGATGTAAAAGTTGTAGAAAAAAATGGCATTATCAAATTGGATGATTATAAGCGTGTACGCTAAATAAATTTTCCGGTTACCTGAAAATAAAAAAGAAACCCTAAAAGTTAAGTTAGGCAAAACCAAAAATGGCTATTTACCAATCAGGCGTGATTTTTGACCAAGTGGATACCGCCAATCCCGATTGCTGGACATTGGACGAATACGTCAAACGCGGCGGTTACAGCGCGCTGCGTAGAATCCTGTCCGAAAACATCTCGCAAACCGACGTGATTGACGAAGTCAAAACCTCCGGCTTGCGCGGGCGCGGCGGTGCGGGCTTTCCGACCGGCTTGAAATGGAGCTTTATGCCCCGTTCTTTCCCCGGCGAAAAATACGTCGTCTGCAACACCGACGAAGGCGAACCGGGTACGTTTAAAGACCGCGACATCATCATGTTCAACCCTCATGCCCTGATTGAAGGCATGATTATCGCTGGTTACGCGATGGGCGCGAAAGCGGGTTACAACTACATTCACGGCGAAATTTTCGAAGGTTATCAACGTTTTGAAGCTGCACTAGCCCAAGCGCGCGCCGCAGGTTTTTTGGGTAAAAATATTTTAGGTTCGGACTTCGAATTCGAACTCTTCGCCCACCACGGCTACGGCGCATATATTTGCGGCGAAGAAACCGCATTGCTCGAGTCGTTGGAAGGCAAAAAAGGCCAGCCGCGCTTTAAGCCGCCATTCCCTGCTTCGTTCGGCCTGTACGGCAAACCGACTACCATCAACAATACCGAAACGTTCTCCTCCATCCCCTTCATTATCCGCGACGGCGGACAGGTATTTGCCGATAAAGGTATTCCGAATGCAGGCGGTACCAAATTGTTCTGTATTTCCGGCCATGTCGAGCGTCCGGGCAACTATGAAGTGCCATTGGGTACGCCGTTTGCCGAAGTCCTGAAAATGGCGGGCGGTATGCGCGGCGGTAAAAAACTTAAAGCCGTTATTCCCGGCGGTTCGTCCGCGCCCGTGTTGCCTGCCGATATCATGATGCAGACCAATATGGACTATGACTCGATTTCCAAAGCAGGCTCGATGTTGGGTTCCGGCGCGATTATCGTCATGGACGAAGACGTGTGCATGGTGAAAGCCCTTGAGCGCCTGAGCTACTTCTACTACGACGAGTCTTGCGGCCAATGTACGCCTTGCCGAGAAGGTACAGGCTGGCTCTACCGCATCGTCCACCGCATCGTAGAAGGTAAAGGCCGCATGGAAGACTTGGATCTGCTGGATTCTGTCGGTAATCAAATGGCAGGCCGCACTATCTGCGCCCTTGCCGATGCCGCCGTCTTCCCAGTCCGCAGCTTTACTAAGCATTTCCGTGATGAGTTTGTGCATTACATCGAACACGGCGGACCGATGAAACCGAATAAGTGGTGCTAAGTTTTCAGACGGCCTCTAAAAGAATTATTTATTAAATACCCGTAACTAGGAACGAACCATGTTACAAATCGAAATCGACGGCAAACAGGTATCTGTGGAGCAGGGCGCGACGGTAATTGAAGCCGCGCACAAGCTCGGTACTTATATCCCGCATTTCTGTTACCACAAAAAACTTTCCATCGCCGCCAACTGCCGTATGTGTTTGGTGGATGTGGAAAAAGCCCCCAAACCCCTGCCCGCCTGTGCCACGCCGGTTACAGACGGCATGATTGTGCGTACGCATTCGGCAAAAGCCCGAGAGGCGCAAGAAGGCGTGATGGAGTTCCTGCTCATCAACCATCCGCTTGATTGTCCGACCTGCGACCAAGGCGGCGAATGCCAGTTGCAGGATTTGGCGATGGGCTACGGCAAAACCACCAGCCGTTATACCGAAGAAAAACGTTCCGTCGTCGGCAAAGACATGGGTCCTTTGGTTTCCGCCGAGGAAATGAGCCGTTGTATCCACTGTACCCGTTGCGTTCGTTTCACTGAAGAAATCGCCGGCGTGCAAGAAATCGCCATGGCCAACCGCGGCGAACATTCCGAGATCATGCCTTTTATCGGTAAAGCAGTGGAAACCGAATTGTCAGGCAACGTCATCGATTTGTGTCCTGTCGGCGCATTGACCAGCAAACCGTTCCGCTTCAACGCGCGTACTTGGGAGCTAAACCGCCGTAAATCCGTTTCTGCCCATGATGCTTTGGGTAGCAACCTGATTGTACAAACCAAAGACCATACCGTCCGCCGCGTGTTGCCGTTGGAAAACGAAGCCATCAACGAATGCTGGCTGTCCGACCGCGACCGTTTCGCCTACGAAGGCCTGTATCACGAAAGCCGTCTGAAAAACCCGAAAATCAAACAGGGTGGCGAGTGGATGGACGTGGATTGGAAAACCGCGTTGGAATATGTCCGCAGCGCGATTGAATGTATCGCCAAAGACGGCAACCAAAACCAAGTCGGTGTTTGGGCCAACCCGATGAATACGGTTGAAGAGCTGTATCTGGCCAAAAAACTCGCCGACGGCTTGGGTGTTAAAAACTTTGCCACCCGTTTGTGCCAACAAGACAAACGTCTTTCAGACGGCCTTAAGGGTGCGCAATGGTTGGGACAAAGCATTGAATCTTTGGCTGACAACGATGCCGTATTGGTAGTCGGCGCGAATTTGCGCAAAGAACAGCCGCTCCTGACCGCCCGCCTGCGCCGCGCCGCCAAAGACCGTATGGCCTTGAGCGTATTGGCCAGCAGTAAAGAAGAATTGTTTATGCCGCTTCTGTCTCAAGAAGCCGTACATCCCGACGAGTGGGCAGGCCGTCTGAAAAACCTGTCTGCCAATGCGGAACACGCCGTTACCGCCAGCCTGAAAAACGCTGAAAAAGCAGCGGTGATTTTGGGCGCGGAAGTGCAAAACCATCCTGATTACGCCGCGATTTACGCCGCCGCGCAAGAGCTGGCAGACGCGACCGGTGCAGTGTTGGGCATTTTGCCGCAAGCCGCCAACAGCGTTGGTGCGGATGTCTTGAATGTAAACTCCGGCGAGAGCGTTGTCGAAATGGTAAACGCGCCGAAACAGGCAGTCTTGCTGCTCAACGTCGAGCCTGAAATCGATACGGCGGACGGCGCAAAAGCCGTGGCCGCGTTGAAACAGGCGAAAAGCGTGATGGCGTTTACACCGTTTGTCAGCGAAACGCTGCTGGACGTGTGCGACGTATTGTTGCCGATTGCGCCGTTTACCGAAACATCAGGCAGCTTCATCAATATGGAAGGCCGTCTGCAATCTTTCCACGGCGTGGTACAAGGCTTCGGTGATTCGCGTCCGATGTGGAAAGTGTTGCGCGTATTGGGCAACCTGTTTGACCTGAAAGGTTTTGAATACCACGATACCGCTGCGATTCTGAAAGATGCGCTGGATGCAGAAAGTCTGCCGTCCAAACTGGACAACCGCAGCACATGGACAGGGGAGGGCGTTCAGACGGCCTCAGACCGTCTCGTCCGTGTCGGCGGCGTCGGTATTTATCACACTGATTCTATCGTACGCCGTTCCGCACCGTTGCAAGAAACCAGCCATGCCGCCGTGCCTGCCGCGCGTGTAAATCCAAACACATTGGCACGCTTGAGCCTGCAAGACGGACAAACTGCTATCGCCAAACAAAACGGCGCAAGTGTATCGGTTGCAGTCAAAGCCGATGCCGGTTTGCCTGAAAACGTGGTGCATCTGCCGCTGCATACCGAAAATGCCGCGCTGGGTGCGTTGATGGACACTATTGAACTGGCGGGAGCTTGATCATGCAAGAATGGTTCCAAAACCTCTTTGCCGCAACGCTCGGTCTGGGCGATTTGGGTATCACCGTAGGCTTGGTGGTATCCGTCATCGTCAAAATCGTGATTATCCTGATTCCGCTGATTCTGACCGTTGCCTACCTGACGTATTTCGAACGTAAAGTCATTGGATTTATGCAGCTTCGTGTCGGCCCGAACGTAACCGGCCCGTGGGGTCTGATCCAGCCGTTTGCCGACGTGTTCAAACTCTTGTTTAAAGAGGTAACCCGTCCGAAGCTGTCAAACAAAGCCCTGTTCTACATCGGCCCGATTATGTCACTCGCCCCATCTTTCGCGGCGTGGGCAGTGATTCCGTTCAACGAAGAATGGGTGCTGACCAACATCAATATCGGCCTTTTGTACATCCTGATGATTACCTCGCTGTCGGTTTACGGCGTGATCATCGCAGGCTGGGCTTCCAATTCCAAATATTCGTTCTTGGGCGCAATGCGTGCTTCCGCGCAAAGCATTTCCTACGAGATTGCCATGAGTGCCGCGCTGGTGTGCGTTGTGATGGTATCGGGCAGCATGAACTTCTCCGACATCGTTGCCGCACAAGCCAAAGGTATTGCCGGCGGTTCGGTATTCTCTTGGAACTGGTTGCCGCTCTTCCCCATCTTCATCGTCTATCTGATTTCCGCCGTTGCCGAAACCAACCGCGCGCCGTTTGACGTGGCAGAGGGTGAATCTGAAATCGTTGCCGGTCACCACGTTGAATACTCCGGCTTCGCATTCGCGCTGTTCTTCCTTGCTGAATACATTTTCATGATTCTGATTGCCGCGCTGACATCGCTGATGTTTCTCGGCGGCTGGCTGTCTCCGTTCCCTCAAAGCTGGGGCTTTATCGGTACGCCTTCCGCATTCTGGATGTTCGTGAAAATGGCGGCGGTGCTGTACTGGTATCTGTGGATCCGTGCAACTTTCCCACGCTACCGTTACGACCAAATCATGCGTTTGGGCTGGAAAGTGCTGATTCCGATCGGCTTCGCCTACATCGTGATTTTGGGCGTGTGGATGATTTCACCGCTGAATTTGTGGAAATAAGTTTCAGACGGCATCTTGAGGCCGTCTGAACAAAGCGATTTTGAATACCTAACGAAATCCCTGTTTTGAGGGAACATAATATGGCTAACTTAGTAAAAACCTTTCTGCTTGGCGAATTGGTAAAAGGCTTGGGCGTAACGCTCAAAAACTTTTTTGCCCGCAAAGACACAATTTATTTCCCCGAAGAGAAAACGCCGCAATCCGTGCGTTTCCGCGGCTTGCACGCGCAACGCCGTTATCCGAACGGCGAAGAGCGCTGTATTGCGTGCAAATTGTGTGAGGCGGTGTGTCCGGCAATGGCGATTAACATCGAATCGGAAGAACGCGAAGACGGCACGCGCCGCACCAAGCGTTACGACATCGACCTGACCAAGTGCATCTTCTGCGGTTTCTGCGAAGAGGCCTGCCCGACCGATGCGATTGTAGAAACCCATATTTTTGAATACCACGGCGAGAAAAAAGGCGACTTGCACATGACCAAACCGATTCTTTTGGCCATTGGCGACAAATACGAACCCGAAATCGCCAAACGCAAAGCCGCTGACGCGCCGTATCGTTAAGGAGCAGACGAATGACTTTTTCCGCGATTCTGTTCTATATCCTTGCCGCCATCGTTTTGTACGGTGCGGTTCGTACCGTTACTGCTAAAAACCCCGTGCATGCCGCTTTGCATCTGGTGCTGACCTTCTGCGTAAGCGCGATGATTTGGATGCTGATGCAGGCCGAATTCTTGGGTGTGACGCTGGTGGTGGTTTACGTCGGCGCCGTGATGGTGTTGTTCCTGTTCGTCGTGATGATGCTGAATATCGACATCGAAGCCATGCGCGCCGGTTTCTGGCGTCATGCGCCTGTTGCCGGTGTGGTCGGCACATTGTTGGCGGTTGCCCTGATCCTGATTTTGGTCAATCCGAAAACCGACTTGGCCGCATTTGGTCTGATGAAAGACATTCCCGCCGATTACAACAATATCCGCGATTTGGGCAGCCGTATTTATACCGACTACCTGTTGCCGTTTGAGTTGGCGGCGGTATTGCTGCTGTTGGGTATGGTAGCCGCGATTGCGCTGGTTCACCGCAAAACTTTCAATCCGAAACGTATGGACCCTGCAGACCAAGTTAAAGTACGCGCCGACCAAGGCCGTATGCGTCTGGTGAAAATGGAAGCGGTCAAACCGCAAGTCGAATCTGCCGAAGAAAGCGAAGTTTCAGACGGCCTCAAGCCGGAAGGGGAGGGCAAAGCATGATTACCTTGACGCATTATTTGGTATTGGGTGCGCTCCTGTTCGGTATCAGCGCAATGGGTATCTTTATGAACCGCAAAAACGTGCTGGTATTGCTGATGTCTATCGAGCTGATGCTCTTGGCGGTGAACTTCAACTTTATCGCTTTCTCCCAATATTTGGGCGATACTGCCGGACAGATTTTCGTATTCTTCGTACTGACCGTTGCCGCTGCCGAATCCGCCATCGGTTTGGCGATTATGGTATTGGTGTACCGTAACAGAAAAACAATCAACGTTGCCGATTTGGATGAGTTGAAAGGGTAATCATGAACGACATGACTTTATATTTGGTAATTGCCCTTGTGCCTTTGGCAGGCTCGCTGATTGCGGGTTTGTTCGGTAACAAAATCGGACGTGCCGGTGCGCATACGGTTACGATACTCGGTGTGGCGGTGTCTGCCGTGCTGTCAGCTTATGTGCTGTGGGGATTCCTCAATGGCAGCCGTACCAAGTTTGACGAGAACGTTTATACCTGGTTGACAATGGGTGGCTTGGATTTCTCCGTCGGCTTCTTGGTCGATACGATGACGGCGATGATGATGGTCGTAGTAACCGGCGTGTCGTTGATGGTACATATCTACACCATCGGCTATATGCACGATGAAAAAGTCGGCTACCAACGCTTCTTC
Organism: Neisseria sp. Marseille-Q5346; assembly: GCF_946902045.1. Next base: position 1,443,281 of record NZ_OX336253.1, read on the forward strand.
AGCTATATTTCTTTGTTTACTTTCAGCATGTTGATGCTGATTATGAGCAACAACTTCATCCAGCTCTTCTTCGGCTGGGAGGCTGTGGGCTTGGTGTCGTATCTCTTGATCGGTTTCTATTTCAAACGTCCAAGCGCAACATTTGCCAACCTGAAAGCCTTTTTGATTAACCGTGTCGGCGACTTCGGCTTTTTGCTCGGTATCGGCTTGGTGCTTGCCTATTTCGGCGGTAGCCTGCGTTATCAGGACGTATTCGCCTATCTGCCCAACGTACAAAATTCCACCATCCAGCTTTTCCCCGGCGTGGAATGGTCGTTGATTACCGTAACCTGCCTGCTCCTGTTTGTGGGCGCGATGGGTAAATCGGCGCAATTCCCGCTGCACGTCTGGCTGCCTGATTCGATGGAAGGCCCGACACCGATTTCTGCATTGATTCACGCCGCAACCATGGTTACCGCCGGTCTGTTCATGGTATCGCGTATGTCGCCGATTTATGAGATGAGCAGCACTGCGCTGTCAGTAATCATGGTGATTGGTGCGATTACCGCCCTGTTTATGGGCTTCTTAGGCGTGATTCAAAACGACATCAAACGTGTGGTTGCGTATTCCACCCTGTCGCAACTGGGCTATATGACTGTGGCTCTGGGTGCGTCTGCCTATTCCGTGGCGATGTTCCATGTGATGACCCACGCTTTCTTTAAAGCCTTGTTGTTCTTGGCCGCAGGTAGCGCGATTATCGGTATGCACCACGACCAAGACATGCGCCACATGGGCAACCTGAAAAAATACATGCCGATTACTTGGCTGACCATGCTGATCGGTAACTTGTCGCTGATCGGTACGCCGTTCTTCTCCGGCTTCTATTCCAAAGATTCGATTATCGAAGCGGCGAAATACAGCACCCTGCCGGGCAGTGGCTTTGCCTATTTTGCCGTCCTCGCCAGCGTGTTTGTTACCGCGTTTTACGCATTCCGCCAATACTTTATGGTGTTCCACGGCGAAGAGAAATGGCGCAGCCTGCCTGAACATCATGATAATCATCATGGCGAAGAGCATCACGGCTTGGGCAAAAACGACAATCCGCACGAAAGCCCGCTGGTCGTTACCCTGCCTTTGATTTTGCTTGCCATTCCGTCCGTCATCATCGGCTATGTTGCCATCGAGCCTATGCTTTACGGCGATTTTTTCAAAGACGTGATTTTCGTTAATACCGATGCGCATCCGACCATGCACATCATGAAGGAAGAGTTCCACGGCGCATTGGCAATGGTGTCGCACAGCCTGCATTCGCCTGTACTTTACCTTGCTATCGCAGGCGTGTTGAGCGCATGGCTCTTGTACGTCAAACTGCCGCACCTGCCTGCGAGAATTGCACAGGCGTTCCGTCCGGTTTACGTTTTGTTTGAAAACAAATACTACCTCGACGCCCTGTATTTCAACGTTTTCGCCAAAGGCACGCGCGCATTGGGTACCTTCTTCTGGAAAGTCGGCGATACTGCCATTATCGACAACGGTATTGTCAACGGCTCTGCCAAACTGGTCGGCACGATTGCCGCGCAAGTGCGTAAAGCCCAAACCGGCTTTATCTACACCTATGCCGCCGCTATGGTATTCGGCGTATTGGTACTGCTCGGCATGACCTTCTGGGGATTGTTCCGATAAAAGCGGGATTTCAGACGGCCTGTTCATCGCTGGTGTAGAGGTCGTCTGAAAAAGGAAACTTGAGAAAGAGGGCAGTGTTTGAGGTCATCTGAAAAGAAGGTTTCAGGCGGCAATAGATTAGAGTTTCAGACTGCATCTGACATTTCAGATAATCAGGCTGTCTGAAAAATAGAAGGGCAGATAATATGGATAAACGACTGTTTGACGGTACGGTTCGTTTTGAGCATGTAACCGGTGTCGGCACGATGCAGGTAGATTTCCAACCCAATCAGCGTGTTTATACGATGATTGGCGAGAATGGTGTGGGTAAGACTAAATTTTTGGAATGTTTGTTTACAGTTTTGCTCTTTACCAATTCATCTGCATTGGAAAAAGGTCATTACATTAATGTAAATAAATTACCTTTTAAAAAAGTGGAAAGTCTAATTTTTACTCAAAAATTTGATGAAAATGAAACTTGTCAGATCGGGCGTGAAGGAAGGACGTTTTTTTCAGGCTATACCCACGATTTGCCAATTGTTTATTTGGCTGCGCAGAATCGTGGTGGCATTAAATATACGCATTCTGCTATACCAGAATTGGAGAAGCATGAAAAGCGAATGGAAAAATATTTAGATGGGCTCTTTTATATTTTCTGGTATGACCATACTGAAGAAAATTTCAAAAATCTGAATATGAATACGAATGTTAAAGAGTGGGTTATTCAACGTGCCAACTCTGCTAACCAATTCCAAGCAAAAGAGGATAATCGTCAGATAGAGTTAGAAGTATTGGTTTCGTTATTGAACAAAATAGATAGTCGAATCGATGAAAAATTCTTAGAAAAGTCTGGTTACGAAGTATTTATCAAAGTCGAAGGTGAAAGACGGGAGCTTTCAGATTTATCTAGTGGATTTACATCTATTGTGAAGATTATTCAATCTATTATTGCGGGTTATAGCTATTTTACTAATGAAGAACAAATCGCAGAGGTTAAGGGGGTGGTTCTAATTGACGAAATAGAAAGCCATTTGCATAACGAATGGCAGATCAAAATTGTACCGCTGCTGAAAAAATTGTTTCCGAACACAACGTTTTTTATTACCACGCATTCGTCTTTAGTCATCAGTCAGTTGGAGCAGGGAGAAGCCTACCGTTTGGTACGTAGCAAGGAGGACGGTGTGGTCTATGGCGAGATGATTGACTATCCAAGTAATGCTTCTTTTGTGGATTTGCTCAACGAAGCATTCGGCGTAGATTTGAATAAGAAGAAGATAGAACGCGCCCAAGAACGTAATCAAGAACAGGCAAAAAAAGCCTTATTAAAATTGGTACGTCAGGAATTGGGCGGATTAGGGGATAAATAATGACGGTTTATCTTTTAGATACTAATTACTTGGTTTATTTGGCGGATGATGACAGTGATGAAGAAAAGCGGAAAGCCGTATTGAGCGATATGGCGGAAAAGTTGCAACAGGATGACAATCGTTTTGTGATTACCCCGCTTATCCGTTATGAAGTTTTGCGCGGTGTGGATTGGGGAAAATCTGAAAAATTGTCTCGATTGACCGATGTTTTGACACAGTTTGAATCTTTGGACATTACACAGAATGTTTCTGATTTGGCAAGTAATCTGTACCGCTTTGATAAGTTTGAAGCCGAACGTGATAATACGCCGAAGAATTTAGAAAAACGTAAATTCGATATGTTTCATTATGCGACTGCCAGTGTGAATAATTTAGAAATCTTATCCCACGATACCGATGTTAATAAGATTAAAGATTTACATGAAAGAATGAGGCTAAAAGATTCGGCAGAATTAGCTTGAGACAAATAGCAAAAGCCTGAACAAACCTTTTTCAGACGGCCTCTTAAAACGCTGTCTGAAAGACCAACCCATACAACTATATTTTTTATTTTAACCACAGGTTAACCACTATGTTTTCCAACTACCTACTCAGCTTGGCAATATGGATACCCATCGCCGCAGGTGTGCTGGTTTTGGCGACCGGTAAGGACAGCCGTGCGCCGCTGGCGCGTATGCTTGCCTTCATGGGTGCGCTTGCCGGTTTCTTGGTAACGCTGCCCCTGTTTACCGGTTTCGACCGTTTGAGCGGCGGCTATCAGTTTACCGAGTTCCACGAGTGGATTCCGCTGCTGAAAATCAACTACGCATTGGGCGTGGACGGTATTTCAGTGCTCTTTATTATCTTGAATGCGTTTATTACGCTGTTGGTGGTATTGGCCGGTTGGGAAGTCATTCAGAAACGTCCGGCGCAGTATATGGCGGCATTCCTGATGATGTCGGGTTTGATTAATGGCGCGTTTGCCGCGCAGGATGCGATTCTGTTTTATGTGTTCTTCGAGGGTATGCTGATTCCGCTGTACCTGATTATCGGTGTATGGGGCGGTCCGCGCCGCGTCTATGCGTCGGTCAAGCTGTTCCTCTATACGCTGATGGGTTCACTCTTGATGCTAGTTGCCATGGTTTACCTGTACTATCAAACAGGCAGCTTCTCTATTGTCGATTTCCAAAACATCAAACAGATTCCGTTGGGCGTACAACAGCTTTTGTTTGTGGCGTTCTTCCTGTCATTCGCCGTAAAAGTGCCGATGTTCCCCGTGCACACTTGGTTGCCGGATGCCCACGTTGAAGCGCCGACCGGCGGTTCGATGGTGTTGGCGGCAATTACGCTGAAACTGGGTGCGTATGGTTTCTTGCGCTTCATCCTGCCGATTATGCCGGATGCGGCTCGCTATTTTGCCCCCGTGATCATCGTGTTGAGCCTGATTGCCGTGATTTACATCGGTATGGTAGCTTTGGTGCAAACCGATATGAAAAAACTGGTGGCGTACTCTTCCATCAGCCATATGGGTTTTGTTACTTTGGGTATGTTCCTGTTTGTGAACGGCCAATTGAATGATTGGGCATTGAAAGGTGCAATCATTCAAATGATTTCCCACGGTTTTGTGTCTGCCGCGATGTTTATGTGTATCGGCGTGATGTACGACCGCCTGCATACCCGCAATATTGCCGATTATGGCGGCGTGGTCAATGTGATGCCTAAGTTTGCGGCGTTTATGATGTTGTTCGGTATGGCTAATGCCGGTCTGCCTGCGACTTCAGGCTTCGTGGGCGAGTTTATGGTGATTATGGGCGCGGTTAAAGTGAATTTCTGGGTAGGCGCGTTGGCTGCCATGACCCTGATTTACGGTGCGTCTTATACCCTGTGGATGTATAAACGCGTTATTTTTGGTGCGATCCACAATCCGCACGTTGCCGAAATGAAAGACATCAATTGCCGCGAATTTGCGATTTTGGCGATTTTGGCGATTGCTGTTTTGGGCATGGGTCTGTATCCGCAAGCGTTTATCGAAGTGGTACATCAAGCGGCAAACGATTTGATTGCCCATGTGGCACAAAGCAAGATTTGAGGTGTGTAAATGAACTGGTCTGATTTGAATTTAATGCCCGCCATGCCCGAAATCGTGCTGCTTGCGCTATTGGGTGTCGTATTGCTGGTAGACTTGTGGATTTGCGATAAAAACCGCTATCTGACCCATCTGATGAGTTTGGGAACGGTCATTATCGTGGCCGTCACCCAATTGGCGGTATGGGAGCAGGGCAGTGTCGATGCCTTTCACGGTATGTATATTGCAGACGGCATGTCCCGTTTGGCAAAACTGGTGCTGTATGCACTGACGTTCGGTCTGTTTATTTACAGTAAACCGTACAATCAAGACCGCCAAATTTTTAAAGGCGAGTTTTATACCCTGTCGCTGTTTGCTCTGTTGGGTATGAGCGTCATGGTCAGCTCGGCACATTTCCTGACTGCGTATATTGGTTTGGAATTGTTGTCTTTGTCGCTGTACGCCATGATTGCCCTGCGCCGCGATTCCGGCCGCTCTGCCGAGGCCGCGCTGAAATACTTCGTATTGGGCGCGTTGGCCTCCGGCTTGCTACTCTATGGTATTTCCATGGTTTACGGCGCTACCGGTTCCCTCGATTTTGCTTCCGTCTTGGCTTCTGCTTTCAATGAACAGGCCAATGAATGGTTGTTGAAATTGGGTATGGTGTTTATTGTCGTCGCCATTGCATTTAAATTGGGTGCGGTTCCATTCCATATGTGGGTACCCGATGTGTACGATGGCGCGCCGACCTCTGTTACCGCCTTTGTGGGTACGGCTCCGAAAATTGCCGCCGTTGTCTTTGCGTTCCGTATCCTTGTTACCGGTATGGGTACCATACATTCAGACTGGGCGCCGATGTTGGCCATCCTTGCCGTTGCATCTTTGGTGGTCGGTAACCTTGCCGCCATCATGCAAACCAATATCAAACGTATGCTTGCCTATTCCACCGTATCGCACATGGGCTTTATCTTGTTGGCGTTTATGGCAGGCGCAGTCGGCTTTACCGCAGGTTTGTATTACGCCATTACCTATGCTTTGATGGCGGCAGTCAGCTTCGGCGTTTTGATGGTATTGTCCACCAAAGACATTGAATGTGAAAACATCAAAGACCTCGCAGGCCTTAACCAACGCCATGCATGGTTTGCCTTCCTGATGTTGCTGTCTATGTTCTCCATGGCGGGTATTCCACCGCTGATGGGTTTTTACGCCAAATTCGGAGTGATTATGGCACTCTTGAAACAAGGCCATGTTTGGTTGTCCGTATTTGCCGTCATCATGTCGCTGATTGGCGCGTTCTACTACCTGCGCGTGGTCAAAGTCATCTACTTCGATGCGCCTGATCATGACCAGCCGGTCGGCAGTAACTATGCCGCTAAATTTGTTCTGACGGTCAATGCCTTCTTGCTGCTCCTGTGGGGTATCATGCCGCAAACCGTTATCGACTGGTGTGCCAAAGCATTGGAAAATACCCTGTAAGCTTTAAACAAAACCGACGGCGGCTGTTCCAAAGTCGCCGTTTTTGTTAGGATTCTCATTCGGATGAAATATACCCAAGTTCAGACGGTCTCGAGCCTTTGAACAATCATCAAGCAGGTATCATCAAGATATTGAATATTCCACGGATAATGATGGGTAAGAATGCCCATTTAACATGTTAAAATCACACACAGGCCGTCTGAAAACAGAAAGACCACCATGACTGCATCCATGTACATTCTTTTGCTGTTGGCACTTATCTTTGCCAACGCACCATTTATTACCACCAAATTCTTCGGCATCATCGCCCTGAAACGCAAACATATCGGCCATCACTTGATCGAATTGCTGGCAGGTTTCCTTCTTACCGCGATCCTTGCCTATATCCTCGAATCGCGCGCTGGTGCCGTACATGCTCAAGATTGGGAGTTTTACGCGACCGTTGTCTGCCTCTACCTGATTTTTGCCTTCCCATGCTTCGTATGGCGTTACTTTTGGAATGAGCGAAATAGAGAGTAGGATTTGAATTAGGAAAAGGCCGTCTGAAAGATTTTCAGACGGCCTTTATTTTGTTTGATGTTAAATATCGGTTAGAAAACAAGGCTGTTGGGGCGTAAAGCCTTGTCGTGGGGGCGGTTTAACGGTACTATTCTCGGTTAATCCTGTTTTATTCCTATGAAATTGAAAGTATAAGATGATTAATGATATTCAAAAGACAGCTGAAGGCAAAATGCAGCGTTCTCTGGAAGTGTTGAAAGAAAACTTGGCTAAAGTGCGTACCGGCCGTGCGCATACCGGCCTGCTTGACCAAGTGGAAGTGGAATACTGGGGCAGCATGGTGCCTGTGAGCCAAGTAGCAAACGTAACGCTTTTGGATGCGCGTACGATTGGTGTGAAACCGTTCGAGAGTAATATGGCTTCAAAAGTTGAGAAAGCGATCCGTGATTCCAACTTGGGCCTGAACCCTGCTTCTGTTGGCGATTTGATCCGTGTCCCTATGCCTATGTTGACTGAGGAACGCCGTAAAGATTTGATCAAAGTGGTACGCGGTGAGGCGGAAGAGGGCCGTGTGTCTATCCGCAATGTGCGACGTGATGCAAACGACCACATCAAAAAATTGTTGAAAGACAAAGAAATTTCTGAAGATGAAGCCCGCCGTGGCGAGGAAGCGGTTCAGAAGTTAACCGACAAATACATTGCTGAAGCAGACAAGCTCTTGGCTGCCAAAGAAGAAGATTTGATGGCGATTTAATCCTGTGTGCAAATCGTTCAGACGGCCTTTGGACGGTTTGCTCCCTGAAAGGCAGACATGAAAAGCAGTACGCAGACGATTTTGGAACACTCTGCCATCCCCCGACATATTGCTGTGATTATGGACGGCAACGGACGTTGGGCAAAGAAGCGTTTTCTTCCCCGTGTGATGGGGCATAAGCGCGGCTTGGATGCGCTGGAGAACATGGTGAAGCATTGTGCTGAACTGGGTGTGCGGTATTTGACCGTGTTTGCTTTTTCGACTGAAAACTGGCGACGCCCCGAGGAAGAGGTTTCTTTTCTGATGGGGCTGTTTTTGCAGGCTTTGCAAAAGCAGGTGCGCCGTTTGCACGATAACAATATGCGCTTGAGAGTCATCGGCAGCCGTGAGCGGTTTAACGCTGAAATCCTGAAGGGGATTGAGGCGGCAGAGGCATTGACGGCAAATAATACCGGTTTGACTTTGAGCATTGCCGCCGATTATGGCGGCCGCTGGGATATTTTGCAGGCGGCAAATCAGTTGATTGCCGAGGGTGCAACTGAGATTACGGAAGAGGCGTTGTCGCGCTATTTGATGTTGGGCGATGCACCCGAGCCGGATTTGTTTATCCGAACCGGCGGCGAGACGCGTATCAGCAATTTCCTTCTGTGGCAGATGGCGTACGCTGAATTGTATTTTACGGATACTCTGTGGCCTGATTTTAATGAGAAATCGCTGAATGAGGCGATTACTTCGTTCCAAAAACGGGAACGCCGCTTCGGGCGGACTTCCGAACAGCTGCCGGTTGAGCAGCAACGGGGTTGAGAACTATGTTGAAACAACGGATTTTGACGGCGCTGTGGCTTTTGCCGCTGATGCTGGGTATGCTGTTTTATGCACCTATGTGGCTGTGGGCTGCGTTTTGCGGCCTGATTGCCATGCTGACTTTGTGGGAATATGCCCGCATGAGTGGCTTGGACAAGCTGAAAATCAATCATTATTTGGCTTCAACGCTGGTGTTCGGTGTGATTGCCTATGCCGGCGGTTGGCAGTTGCCTGATTTGGTTTGGTATGTTGTATTGGCGTTTTGGCTGATTGTCATGCCTTGGTGGCTGAAGGCGAAATGGAAGTTGAACGGTGGCTGGCAGGCTTACACGGTCGGTTGGTTGTTGGTGATGCCGTTTTGGTTTGCACTGGTTTACCTGCGCCCTCAGCCTGAAGACGCGCTGTCTTTATTGGCGATTATGGGTTTGGTGTGGGTCGCCGATATTGGCGCGTATTTCTGTGGCAAATCGTTTGGCAAGCGCAAAATTGCGCCGACCATCAGCCCGGGTAAAAGCTGGGAAGGTGCGATCGGCGGTGCATTGTGCGTTGCCGTGTACATGACCATCGTATGGAAAGCCGGTTGGCTGGCTTTTGAAGCCGGTTGGTTAAAAACTATTTTGATCGGCTTGATTCTGACCGTTGTTAGCGTGTGCGGCGATTTGCTGGAAAGCTGGCTCAAACGTGCAGCCGGTATCAAAGACAGCAGCAATCTGTTGCCGGGACACGGCGGCGTGTTCGACCGTGTGGACAGCCTGATTGCCGTTATCAGCATTTATGCCGCCTTTGTATATTTGTTTTAAACCGTCTGTCTGACGTGGTTGAGGGAGCTGATTATGTCCGAACAAAAACAGATTTCATCTTTATCGATCTTGGGCGTATTGTTGGCACTGGGATTGATGGCAGCGGCGTTTATTTTGGGCGTGCAGTTTAAGAATCTGCGTCAACCCGGGACGATTACCGTAAAAGGTTTGGCGGAGAAAAACTTCCAATCCGACAGCTCGACGTGGAATACGGGCGTGAACGCGCACGGCGAAAGCTATCAGGAAGTTTTGGATTTACTGACGGCAAGACGCAAGAAGCTGTCTAAGTTTTTGGGCGAGCAAGGCTTTACGGCGGCTGAAATGAAAGTGGGCCTGCCCGAAGTGTCGCGCGTTTTCAATGAAACCCGAGACGAACTGGGCAACGTAACCCGTACGCCCAACGGCTACGATGGCGATCTCAATATTGTGGTCAACACCAAAAAACTGGACAAAATCCAAGCCGCCCAGCGTGCTATTTTGAATTTCCGTGCGCAAAACGAATTTATCCGCTTCGACAATCCGCAATATTTGTTGGGCAATTTGGAAACCATCAAACGCGATTTGATTACGCAGGCGACTGAGGATGCGCAGAAACGCGCGGCTGAGTTTGCCAAAACCGGCGGCGGCAAAGTGGGTGCCATGCGTTCTGCTTCGCAAGGCTCGTTCAACATCTATGCCGACACCGGCAGCAGCGAGGATGACGAATACGGCGGTTCTTACGATAAAAGCACCGTCGGTAAACAAGTCCGACTGGTTGTTACCATCGAATACGGCATTGAGTAATTCTTTCAGACGGCCTTTCAGCCGGGAGGCAAAAGGCCGTCTGAAAATTGGAAACGGCAAAGAAATCTATTTCAAACACAATGAATACCGTTTGCACAGCACACAAAGAACACACCATGACACAACAAGTTCTGACCATATTAGGCAGTACCGGCAGCATAGGCGAAAGCACCTTAGACGTTGTTTCCCGCCATCCCGAAAAATTCCACGTGTTCGCGCTGGCAGGGCATAGGCAGGTGGACAAGCTGGCGGCGCAATGCAAACAGTTCCGCCCAGAATATGCCGTTGTCGGCGATGCCGGTCATGCGGCAGAGCTGGAAAAGAAACTCAAACAAGAAGGTATCAGTACGCAGGTCTTATGTGGTTCTCAAGCCTTGATTGATGTCGCCTCTGCCGATGAAGTCAGCGGCGTGATGTGTGCCATTGTCGGCGCGGCCGGTTTGCCGTCGGCTTTGGCCGCCGCTCAAAAAGGCAAAACCATTTATCTGGCAAACAAAGAAACACTGGTGGTTTCCGGCGCATTGTTTATGGAAACCGCCCGTCAAAACGGCGCCACCGTCTTGCCGATTGACAGCGAACACAACGCCATCTTCCAAGTATTGCCAAGGGATTACACAGGCCGTCTGAATGAGCACGGTATCAATTCGATTATTCTGACCGCATCGGGCGGCCCCTTCCTTAACACCGATTTAAGTACATTTGACAGCATTACGCCCGAGCAGGCGGTCAAGCATCCGAATTGGAGCATGGGGCGCAAAATTTCCGTCGATTCCGCATCAATGATGAATAAGGGCTTGGAGTTGATTGAGGCGCATTGGCTGTTTAACTGTCCGCCGGAAAAACTGGAAGTCGTCATCCATCCGCAATCCGTGATACACAGCATGGTGCGTTATCGCGATGGTTCAGTATTGGCGCAGTTGGGTAATCCCGATATGCGTACGCCGATTGCTTATTGCTTGGGCCTGCCCGAACGTATCGATTCCGGCGTGGGCGAGCTGGATTTCGGCGCATTGTCCGCATTGACCTTCCAAAAGCCTGACTTTGACCGGTTCCCATGTTTGAAACTTGCCTATCAGGCCATGAATGCAGGCGGTGCCGCGCCTTGCGTGTTGAACGCTGCCAACGAAGTTGCCGTGGCCGCTTTTTTAGATAAACGCATCAAGTTTACCGATATTGCCAAAGTCGTTGCCCACTGCCTTGCACAAGATTTTTCAGACGGCCGTCACGATATCGAAGGCCTGCTGGCGCAAGACGCGCAAACACGCAGACAGGCAGAAGCCTTTATCGACAAACATAAAGCTTCAATGACAGGCCGTCTGAAACGTCAACCGCTTGGCATTTAGGCAGACAAAATGGAACAACTGCCTTTATAATCGGTTTTCAGACGGCCTTATCCGTTGATTATCACATTCCATTCAGGGGATTTTTTTGCAAACCTTTTTAGCCTTTATCGTCGCCATTCTGATTTTGGTCAGCCTGCATGAGTTCGGACACTATATTGTTGCCCGCTGGTGCGGCGTTAAAGTCGTGCGCTTTTCCGTCGGCTTCGGTAAGCCCTTTTTCACCCGAAAACGCGGCGATACCGAGTGGTGTTTTGCCCCGATTCCGCTGGGCGGTTACGTTAAAATGGTCGATACGCGCGAAGGCGAGGTGGCAGAAGCAGATTTGCCCTACGCCTTTGACAAACAGCATCCGGCCAAGCGCATCGCCATTGTCGCCGCCGGCCCTTTGACCAATTTGATTTTGGCCGTTTTGCTTTACGGTTTGAGCTTTTCCTTCGGCGTAACCGAGTTGCGCCCCTATGTCGGCATGGTCGAGCCTGCCAGTATTGCCGCCAAAGCAGGTTTTCAGGCAGGCGATAAAATTGTATCGGTCAACGGAATTGCCGTAAAAGACTGGAGCGATGCGCAAACCGAGATGGTGTTGAACCTTGAAGCCGGTCCTGTAAAAGTCGCCGTTCAGACGGCCTCAAATACCCAAGCCATCCGCATAATTGATGCCGCCGGCACGCCTGAAGCAGGTAAAGTTGCGAAAAACCAAGGCAACATCGGCCTTTTGCCTTTTAGAATTACTAACCGCGTCGGCAAAGTCTTGGCCAACAGTCCGGCCGAAAAAGCAGGCTTGAAGGAAAACGACAAACTGCTGACCGCCGATGGGAAGCCCATCGAGAGCTGGCAGGCATGGACGGAACTCTTCCGCGCCAGCCCCGGTAAACGAATCGAGCTGACTTACGAACGCGACGGTAAAATACTGGCGACCGCTATCCGGCCGGACAGCGTTGAGCAGTCGGCAGGCGTGCTGGTGGGTAGAGCAGGGCTTGCCGCCCAGGCGGATAAAGAGTGGGATAAGACCATCCGCTACCGTTATACGCCTTCCGTTGCCCAAGCCTTTGAATTGGGTTGGAACAAAACCGTCAACTATTCGTGGACGACCCTCAAATTTTTCGGAAAACTGGTTACAGGCAATGCCTCTTTGAACCATATTTCCGGTCCCCTGACCATTGCCGATGTCGCCGGACAATCCGCCAAACTCGGATTGCAGAGCTACCTCGAATTTCTGGCCTTGGTCAGCATCAGCTTAGGCGTGTTGAACCTTTTGCCCGTGCCCGTTTTGGACGGCGGACATTTGGTTTTCTACACCGCCGAATGGATACGCGGAAAGCCTTTGAGCGAGCGCATACAGGCAGTCGGCTTGCGCTTCGGACTGGCAGCCATGCTTTTGATGATGGCTGTGGCTTTCTTTAATGACATCAACCGTTTGTTTGGATAATTTATGAAACTGAACCAGATTGCTTCCGCTTTAATGGTATTGAGCCTGTCTCCACTGGCATTGGCTGACTTTACCATTCAGGACATCCGCGTCGAAGGCCTGCAACGCACCGAGCCGAGTACCGTCTTCAACTACCTGCCCGTTAAAGTCGGTGATAATTTCAATGATGCGCGCAGTGAAGAAATCATCAAAAAACTCTACGCAACCGGTTTCTTTGACGACGTACGCGTCGAGACCATGGACAATCAAGTCCTGCTGACCGTGATTGAGCGTCCGACCATCAGCTCGCTCAATATTACCGGCGCGAAAATGCTGCAAAACGATGCCATCAAGAAAAACCTTGAAGCCTTCGGTTTGGCGCAATCCCAATACTTCAACCAAGCAACGCTGAACCAAGCCGTTGCCGGTTTGAAAGAAGAGTATTTGAGCCGTGGCAAACAGTCTGTCCAAATCACTCCGACTGTAACCAAACTCGCCCGTAACCGCGTATCTATCGATATTGCCATCGAAGAGGGCAAATCTACCAAGATTACCGATATTTCATTTGAAGGCAACGAAGTTTATTCCGACCGCCGCCTGCTGAAACAAATGTCCCTGAGCGAAGGCGGCATGTGGACTTGGATTACCAAGAGCAACCAGTTCAATGAGCAAAAATTTGCTCAGGACATGGAAAAAATCACCAATTACTACCAAAACAACGGTTACTTCAACTTCCGTATTTTGGATACTGACATCCAAACCAACGAAGACAAAACTAAGCAAACCATTAAAGTAACCGTCAGCGAAGGCGACCGCTTCCGTTGGGGCAATGTACGCATCGAAGGCGATACGCTGGAAGTGCCGAAAGAAGATTTGGAAAAACTGCTGACCATGAAGCCGGGCAAATGGTACGAGCGCGCGCAAATGTCCAATTCGCTCGAAGCCATCCAAAACCGCATGGGTCAGGCAGGTTACGCATTCAGCGAAATCAATGTCCAACCGATTCCAAATGCCGAAACGCATACCGTTGATTTTGTGTTGACCGTTCAACCGGGCCGCAAAATCTATGTGAACGAAATCAACATTACCGGCAACAACAAAACCCGTGATGAAGTCATCCGCCGCGAGTTGCGCCAAATGGAATCGGCGCCTTACGACTCTGCCAAACTGCAACGTTCTAAAGAGCGCGTTGAGTTGTTGGGCTACTTCGACAACGTTCAATTTGATGCAGTTCCTGTGGCCAATACGCCTGACCAAGTCGACCTGAACATGAGCCTGACCGAACGTTCTACAGGCTCGCTCGACTTGAGCGCAGGTTGGGTTCAGGATACCGGTTTGGTGATGTCTGCCGGTGTGGCTCAAGACAACCTGTTCGGTACGGGTAAATCCGTTGCACTGCGCGCTTCCCGCAGTAAAACCACAGTAAACGGCTCGTTGTCGTTTACCGACCCATACTTCACACCTGACGGCGTAAGCTTGGGCTACGACCTTTATGGTAAGACTTACGACCCGCGTAAAGCTTCTTCCAGCGCGAAACAATATAAAACCACAACTTTCGGCGGCGGTTTGCGTATCGGTATTCCGGTTACCGAATATGACCGTGTGAACTTCGGTTTGGCCGCAGAGCGTCTGACCGTGAACACCTACAAAGGCGCGCCTAAACGTTATGCCGACTTTATCAATCAATACGGTAAAGGCGACGGTAGCGGCGTGGGTAGCTTCAAAGGCTGGTTGTACAAAGGTACCATCGGCTGGGGCCGCAACAAAACCGACAATGCCTTGTGGCCGACCCGCGGTTACCTGACCGGCGTAAACGGCGAAATCGCCTTGCCGGGCAGCGACCTGCAATACTACACCCTGACCCACAACCAAACTTGGTTCTTCCCATTGAGCAAAGATTTCACGCTGATGCTGGGTGGCGAAGTCGGTTATGGCAACGGCTACGGCAAAACCAAAACCATGCCGTTCTTTGAAAACTTCTACGGCGGCGGCTTAGGTTCTGTTCGCGGCTTTGAAAGCGGTACGCTGGGCCCGAAAGTCTATGACGAATACGGCGAGAAAATCAGCTACGGCGGTAACAAAAAAGCCAACGTTTCCGCAGAGTTGCTCTTCCCGATGCCGGGCATTAAAGACTCTCGTACCGTCCGTCTGAGCCTGTTTGCCGATGCGGGCAGCGTGTGGGATGACAAAACCTACAACGACAGCAGCAGCAATTCTTATTACACCAACGGCGCGCTCCAAAACGTGTATGGCGTAGGCACAACGCACAAATCGACATTCAAAAACGAATTGCGTTACTCTGCCGGTGCTGCCGTGACTTGGCTCTCTCCGCTGGGTCCGATGAAGTTCAGTTATGCTTATCCGATTAAGAAAAAAGAAGGCGACGAAATCCAACGCTTCCAATTCCAACTCGGTACGACATTCTGATGATGTTTAGGCCGTCTGAAACCGGGTTTGTCCGTTTCAGACGGCCTCATGGCAGATTGGCGGCAAGCTTATTGCAAACTGCCCGTTTGTTTTCAAGCAAGGATTTTTATCATGAGTAAAATAGCCGACACCCTCCGTGTCCTCGCCGTAGCCCTGCCGGGTTTCGTGCTTTTGCCGCAAGCGGCGGCGGATGGCGTGCAGAAAATCGGTTTTATCAATACCGAGCGCGTTTATCAGGAATCCAAGCAGGCGCAAAGCATTCAGACGACTTTGGAAAAAGAGTTCAAAAGCCGTCAAACCGCCTTGCAAAAGCTGCAGCAGGAAGGCGAGGCTTTGGAGAAAAAACTGAGTAGCGACAAACTCAGCGACAGCCAAAGGGAAGCGGAAACCCAAAAATGGCGCAATCTGGTACAAAAATTCCGCAAGGAGCAGGCCGAGTTGGCTGAAGACTACAACCTGCGCCGCAATGAAGAATTCGCCGCGCTCCAGCAAAATGCCAACCGCGTTATCGTCGATTTGGCCAAACGCGAAGGTTACGACTTCATTTTGCAGGACGTGATTTACGTCAACGGCCGCTACGATATTACCGACAGCGTTATTAAAGCCCTAAATGCTCACTGACCCTGCTTGGCAGCGAATGTAACCATACAGACAAACCTAAGGCCGTCTGAAACCCAAACCGGCATCTTTCAGACGGCCTGACATCTTGACGGCAGATTATCATGACTTCACAAGCATACACCCTGTCCCAAATCATTTCCCAACTCGGCGGCGAATGGAAAGGCGAAGACATCGCCATTACCGCCGTCCGTCCGTTGGATCAGGCGCAGGCGGAACACATCAGCTTTTTGGCCAACCCGAAATACAAAGCCGAAGTACACGACAGCCGGGCAGGCGCAGTGATTGTGTCGCTGAAAGCTGCAGACGAATTTGCAGGCCGTAACCTGATTGTGGCTGCCGACCCTTATCTTTATTTTGCCAAAGTGGCACGATTGTTCTCGCCGATTGTCAAAGCGCAGGGCGGCGTACATCCGACTGCCGTTGTCGAGGCCAGCGCCAAAGTGCCGGCAAGCTGCGAAATCGGCGCAAATGCCTATATCGGCGCGAATGCCGTATTGGGCGAAGGCTGCCGTATTTTGGCCAATGCCGTTGTCCAACACGATTGCACGTTGGGCGATGAAGTCGTGTTGCATCCCAACGCCGTTATCTATTACGGCTGCACTTTGGGCAACCGTGTCGAAATCCACAGCGGCGCCGTCATCGGCGCGGACGGTTTCGGCTTGGCCTTCGCCGGAGATTCATGGTTTAAAATTCCGCAAACCGGCGCAGTCACGCTGGGCGATGATGTGGAAATCGGTTCGAACACCAATATCGACCGCGGCGCAATGAGCGACACGACCGTCGGCAACGGCACCAAAATCGACAACCAAGTCCAAATCGGCCACAACTGCAAAATCGGTTCGCACACCGTTATCGCCGCCAAAACCGGTATTTCCGGCAGCGTCACCATCGGCAATTATTGCATTATCGGCGGCGGCGTCGGCACGGTCGGACACATCGAAATCGCCGATAAAACCACCATCGGCGGCGGTACATCCGTTACCCACAGCATTACCGAAAGTGGCCAGCATTTGGCCGGTATTTTCCCGATGTCGGACTACAAAGACTGGGCGCGCAATGCCGTTTATATCCACCGTTTGAGCGAAATGAACAAACGCCTCAAAACGCTGGAAAAACAGCTTGCCGACAGCGACGAAGCCTAAAGGCGGCGCAAACAGTCCGCGCCCCCGCATCCGAATACGTTTAAACCCAATACAAACAAGGAAAGACGAACATCATGGACGTACAACTCCCGATCGAAGCCAAAGACATTCAAAAACTTATCCCACACCGTTATCCGTTTTTGCAACTCGACCGCATTACCGCGTTCGAACCGATGAAAACCCTGACTGCGATTAAAAACGTCACCATGAACGAGCCGCAGTTCCAAGGCCACTTTCCCGACCTGCCCGTGATGCCCGGCGTACTGATTATCGAAGCCATGGCGCAAGCGTGCGGCACACTCGCCATCCTCAGCGAAGGCGGCCGTAAAGAAAACGAATTCTTCTTCTTCGCCGGTATCGACGACGCCCGTTTTAAACGCCAAGTCATCCCCGGCGACCAACTGGTTTTTGAAGTTGAGCTGTTGACCAACAAACGCGGTATCGGCAAATTCAATGCCGTTGCCAAAGTCGACGGCCAAGTTGCCGTTGAAGCCGTGATTATGTGCGCCAAACGCGTGGTGTAAGAATGGGACAGGCCGTCTGAAAGTTCAGACGGCATCTTGCAGGCAATACCTGTATCAGACAGCAAGGAGACAGCATGACCCTTATCCATCCGACCGCCGTCATCGACCCTAAAGCCGAACTCGACTCCAGCGTCAAAGTCGGCCCATACAGCATCATCGGCCCCAATGTCCAAATCGGTGCGAATACCGAAATCGGCCCGCACGTCGTCATCAACGGTCATACGACCATCGGTGAAAACAACCGCATTTTCCAATTTGCCAGCCTCGGCGAGATTCCGCAGGACAAAAAATACCGCGACGAGCCGACCAAGCTGATTATCGGCAACGGCAACACCATTCGCGAATTTACGACGTTCAACCTCGGTACGGTTACCGGCATCGGCGAAACCCGTATCGGCGACGACAACTGGATTATGGCCTACTGCCACCTCGCCCATGACTGCGTGGTCGGCAACCATACCATCTTCGCCAACAACGCCTCACTCGCAGGCCACGTTACCATCGGTGACTACGTCGTCTTGGGCGGCTACACGCTGGTGTTCCAATTCTGCCAAATCGGTGACTACGCCATGACCGCGTTTGCCGCCGGCGTACACAAAGACGTACCGCCGTACTTTATGGCTGCAGGCTACCGCGCCGAACCGGCCGGCCTCAACAGCGAAGGTATGCGCCGCAATGGTTTCACTGCCGAGCAAATCGCCTCCGTCAAAGATGCGTATAAGACCATTTACCATCGCGGCATTCCGTTTGAAGAGGCTAAGGCAGAGATTCTGAAACGCGCCGAAACACAAAGCGAATTGGCGGTATTTAAAGACTTTTTTGCACAATCCACACGCGGCATTATCCGTTGATTGATGGATTGAAGGCCGTCTGAAACTTTTTCAGACGGCCTTTGGATTGCAAAAATCCGCGTAGTAGGGCAGGTTTCTGCCCGTTTGCTGTCGATGCCGTCTGAAAACGGGTGGGCAAATGACCGCCCCAAAATCTTTTAGCTTCCGAACCTCAACAGTATGAATTCCAATTCTTCCCCCCTTATCGCCATCAGCGTCGGCGAAGCTTCCGGCGACTTGCTTGGCGCACATTTAATCCGTGCCATTAAGGCGCGTTGCCCGAACGCGCGGTTTACCGGCATCGGCGGCGAACGCATGAAGGCGGAGGGCTTTGAGAGTTTGTACGATCAGGAAAAGCTGGCGGTGCGTGGTTTTGTTGAAGTCATCAAACGCCTGCCGCAGATTTTGAAAATCCGCAAAGGACTGGTGAACGATTTAATCCGCCTCAAGCCGGATGTGTTTATCGGCATCGATGCGCCGGACTTTAATCTCGGCGTGGCGGAAAAACTCAAGCAGGCAGGCATTCATACCATTCATTACGTCAGCCCGTCGGTTTGGGCGTGGCGGCGCGAACGGGTCAATAAAATCGTACATCAGGTCAACCGCGTGTTGTGCCTGTTTCCGATGGAGCCCCAGCTTTATATCGATGCCGGCGGCAAGGCCGAGTTTGTCGGCCATCCGATGGCGCAAACCATGCCCGTGGAAGCGGATAGGGCGGCGGCGCGGCAGAAGCTGGGCATGCCTGCGGACGTACCCGTGTTTGCCATATTGCCCGGCAGCCGCGTGAGTGAAATCGATTACATGGCGGCGGTGTTTTTTCAGACGGCCTTATTGCTGCTGAAACGTTATCCGCAGGCACAGTTTTTGCTGCCTGTAGCGACGGCCGCAACGCGCAAACGCATTAGCGAAATTTTGGCGCAGCCTGAATTTGCCGCTCTTCCCATTACGCTGACTGACAAGCAGTCGGATACGGTTTGCACCGCTGCCGACGTGGTATTGGTCACCAGCGGTACGGCGACTTTGGAAGTGGCCTTGTGTAAACGGCCTATGGTTATCAGCTACAAAATTTCGCCGCTAACTTATGCGTATGTGAAAAACAAAATCAAAGTGCCGCATGTCGGTTTGCCCAATATTCTGTTGGGTAAAGCTGCCGTTCCCGAGCTGCTGCAACACGATGCCGTCCCTGAAAAACTGGCACAGGCCGTGGCAGACTGGTATGACCGCCCTGAAGCCGTGGCCGCGTTGGAACAGGATTTTCACGCCTTGCATCTGCTGTTGAAAAAAGATACGGCGGCATTGGCTGCGGCGGCAGTATTGGAAGAAGCCGGATTTTCAGACGGCCTGAAAGACAAGTAAGGAAAATACATGAATTTATTGGGAGCATTGGCCAAGGTTGGCAGCCTGACGATGGTGTCGCGCATTTTAGGCTTTGTGCGCGATACGATTATCGCCCGTGCGTTTGGTGCAGGCATGGCGACGGATGCGTTTTTTGTCGCGTTTAAACTGCCCAACCTGCTGCGGCGAGTGTTTGCAGAGGGCGCATTTGCCCAAGCCTTCGTACCGATTTTGGCGGAATACAAAGAAACCCGCTCGCCCGAAGCCACGCAGGCGTTTGTGCGTCATGTGGCCGGCATGTTGTCGTTTGTGTTGGTCATTGTTACCGCGCTGGGCATACTTGCCGCGCCGTGGGTGATTTATGTTTCTGCACCCGGTTTTGCCAAAGAAGCTGATAAGTTTCAGCTCTCCATCGACTTGCTGCGGGTAACGTTTCCTTATATCTTTTTGATTTCCTTGTCGTCTTTTGTCGGCTCAATACTCAATTCCTATCATAAATTCGGTATTCCCGCCTTTACGCCGACTTTTTTGAACATCTCCTTTATCGTCTTTTCCCTGTTTTTCGTACCATATTTCGATCCGCCCATAATGGCTTTGGCGTGGGCGGTATTTGTCGGCGGCGTGTTGCAGCTGGTGTTCCAACTGCCTTGGTTGGCGAAACTGGGCTTCTTGAAAATGCCCAAACTCAGCTTTAAAGATGCGGCGGTCAACCGCGTAATGAAACAGATGGGGCCGGCTATTTTGGGTGTGAGCGTGGCGCAGATTTCCTTGGTTATCAACACCATTTTTGCCTCGTTTTTGCAGTCCGGCAGCGTGTCATGGATGTATTACGCCGACCGACTGATGGAATTGCCGACCGGCGTTTTGGGCGTGGCACTTGGTACAATCTTATTGCCTACTTTGTCCAAACACGCCGCCAGTCAGGATACCGAGCAGTTTTCCGGCCTGCTCGACTGGGGTTTGCGCCTGTGCATGCTGCTGACCCTGCCTGCCGCCGTCGGCCTTGCCGTGTTGTCTTTCCCTCTGGTTACGACCTTGTTCATGTACCGTGAATTTACGCTGCACGACGCGCAAATGACCCAATACGCGCTGATTGCCTATTCCTTCGGCTTGATCGGGTTGATTATGATTAAAGTGTTGGCACCCGGCTTCTACGCCCGCCAAAACATCAAAACCCCCGTTAAGGTCGCTATTTTCACGCTGATTTGCACGCAGTTGATGAACCTTGCCTTCATTTCGCCGCTCAAACACGTCGGTCTGTCCCTCGCTATTGGTTTGGGCGCGTGTCTGAATGCAGGCTTGCTGTTTTTCCTTTTGCGCAAACACGGCATCTACCGCCCCGGCAAAGGTTGGGCAGCGTTTTTAGTTAAAATGGCCATCTCTTTGGTCGTCATGGGCGGCGGTTTGTGGCTGGCGCAATATTATCTGCCGTTTGAATGGGTACACGTCGGCGGCTTTAAAAAAGCAGGCCAACTCTGTGTCCTGATTGCCTTGGGCGGCGGCCTCTACTTCGTTTCCCTCGCTGCGCTTGGCTTCCGTCCGCACCATTTCCGCAGAGTAGAAAAATAAGCAGCCGCAGAGCGTATGTGCTTAGCTTAAAGACTATTCGCTAAAAAGGCCGTCTGAAACATTTTCAGACGGCCTTTTCTTGCTTTATGTTTTAACTGTAAAGCTTCGCTCCTTTTTTGACGAACTCAATCGCTTTTTCTTCCATGCCTTGCCGTTGGGCTTTTTGCTTGTCGGCGTAATCGCGCACTTCCTGCGTGATTTTCATCGAGCAGAATTTGGGGCCGCACATTGAGCAGAAGTGGGCGATTTTCGCGCCTTCGGCGGGCAGGGTTTCGTCGTGGAAGCTCTCGGCGCGTTCGGGGTCGAGGCTTAAGCGGAATTGGTCGCGCCAGCGGAATTCGAAACGCGCTTTGCTCAGGGCGTTGTCGCGTAATTGTGCGCCCGGCCAGCCTTTGGCGAGGTCGGCGGCGTGGGCGGCGAGTTTGTAGGTAATGATGCCGGTGCGCACGTCTTCTTTGTCGGGCAGGCCGAGATGCTCTTTCGGGGTCACGTAGCAAAGCATGGCTGTGCCGTACCAGCCGATATTGGTCGCTCCTATGCCCGAGGTGATGTGGTCGTAGCCGGGGGCGATGTCGGTAACGAGCGGGCCGAGGGTGTAGAAAGGCGCTTCAAAGCAGTGTTGCAGCTCTTCGGTCATGTTTTCTTTGACGCGTTGCAACGGTACATGGCCCGGGCCTTCGATCATGACTTGTACGTCGTGTTTCCACGCTTTGGCGGTCAATTCGCCCAAGGTGTGCAGCTCGGCAAATTGGGATTCGTCGTTGGCATCGGCAATGCAGCCGGGGCGCAGGCCGTCGCCGAGGCTGAACGACACGTCATAGGCTTTCATGATTTCGCAGATTTCGTCGAAGTGCGTGTAGAGGAAGTTTTCCTGATGATGGGCGAGACACCATTTCGCCATGATGGAACCGCCGCGCGATACGATGCCTGTGAGGCGGTCGGCCGTCATCGGTACATAACGCAGCAACACGCCTGCGTGCAGGGTGAAATAGTCCACGCCTTGTTCTGCCTGCTCGATTAAGGTGTCGCGCACCAAATCCCAAGTCAGGTCTTCGGCGATGCCGCCGGTTTTTTCCAAAGCTTGGTAAATAGGCACAGTACCGATGGGGACGGGCGCGTTGCGGATAATCCATTCGCGCGTTTCGTGGATGTGCGCGCCTGTGGATAAGTCCATAATCGTGTCCGCTCCCCAACGCAGCGACCACACCATTTTTTCGACTTCTTCGGTCAGGCTGGAAGTGACGGCGGAGTTGCCCAAGTTGCCGTTGATTTTGACGCGGAAGTTGCGGCCGATAATCATCGGTTCGAGTTCGGGGTGGTTGATGTTGGCAGGGATAATCGCGCGTCCGGCGGCGATTTCTTGGCGCACAAATTCGGGCGTGATTTGGTCGGGATGGGTCGGGATATTCGCGCCAAAACTTTGCCCTGCATGTTGTTTCAAGAGCTTGGCGTATTCAGGCCGTCTGAAAAGCTCGTCCAGCTTCATGCGTTCGCGTATGGCGACAAACTCCATTTCCGGCGTGATGATGCCTTGGCGGGCGTAGTGGAGCTGGGTTACGTTGCGGCCTGCTTTGGCGCGGCGAGGGCGGGTGATTTGGTTGAAGCGCAGATGGGCGGTTTTCGGATCGTGTGCGCGTTCGGTGCCGTATTCGCTGGAAAGCTTGGGCAGGATTTCGGTATCGCCGCGTTCGTCCAGCCATGCGGTGCGGACGTGCGGCAGCCCTTGTTTCAAGTCGATGTGTGCCGCCGGATCGCCGTATGCGCCGCTGGTGTCGTACACCGGAATTGGTGGATTAGCTTCCGTACCTTGCGCCGTGTAGGTGTCGTCCTGACGGATTTCACGCAAAGGCACTCGGATGTCGGCGCGGCTGCCTGGGATATAGACGCGGTCGGAATTGGGATATTGGAAGCGGATGCCGATGTCTTCGCTCAAGTCGGAAAGACGGCGCGCATCATCGCCGGTTTTTTTAGCGGTAGTCATAAAAAATTGCTCCTGTTTCTCGGTTATGAAATGGAAACAGGAGCATTGCTTTTTTCAGACGGCCTTGTGGATATCTTCAATCAACCGTCTAAAATCACATTTGCCGAAACTCCCCACGCAGGTATTATCCTGTTCGGGTGTAAAGGGTATTTCTCAGCCGCTCGGTTTGAAAGCAGCACCCCTGTTTCTTTATTAACGAAAAATTAAACCATGCGGATGGTTTTTTGTAAAGCGGCGTTTTTCGCATTTTCTGTCAAAAACGCTTGACAGCGATTACGTCTTTCCGTATAGTTACAACTTCTGACGCGGGATGGAGCAGCATGGTAGCTCGTCGGGCTCATAACCCGAAGGTCGTAGGTTCGAATCCTGCTCCCGCAACCAAATATAAAAATCCCCTGCAATCGCAGGGGATTTTGCTTTATGCGGCATTTATTGTTGATTGGATTGATTGAAAGGCCGTCTGAACCATTAGGTTTCAGACGGCCTTTTTTATTGGCCGATGCCATCGGCGGCTAATTCGCTTTTATTTTGAGTTTGTGTTTTTCAGACGGTCTATTGTTGCTCTGGATCGGTATCGTTGCGCAGGTGTTCTTTCAGGCGTTGCAATTCTTTTTTGTCCAACCATTTATTGCGCGAACGTTGCAACAGGATCACCAAAGCGGCGATTTCGTTACGCATATTGGTGCTGAGCCAGAGGAAGCCTTGCCAGTCGTAATGCAGGCGGGCGGCCGGTTTGCTTAGTTCGGTATTGAGCGAAGTATCGATGCGGATACGGCGGGCGTAGTGGCCTTTGATGAGGCGGACGGTCAGGCGCAGCTCACGTTGGAGTTGGTTGAAATGGCGGTCGAGCAGGCGGATTTCGCTTTCGTTGAGCGTGGGCGCGCGCAGTTTGGCGGCGGTGGTCAGGAGCAGCTCGGTGGTGGTGACGATTTTGCGGTGGGCATGCTGCATGGCTTCCATCATATTGTTGCTGATGTGGCTTTCGCCGGATGTGGCGGCCAGATGGCTGCGGCTTTTGACCATGCGGGCGTTGATTTTGCGCATTTTAATCATGTTTTGTTCCAAACGCTCGCGCGTCATGCGCTTGCCGTTGCTGATTTCGGCAATCATTTTGGCGCAGTCGGTGAGGTTGTCGGCAAGCATGAAGCGCCACATGAGTGTGGAGCGCAGGGGCAGGAGTTTGGCGGCGGCAATGGCGATGGCGGCACCAATCAAAACGTTCATGGCGCGCATCAGGCCGCTGTCGAGCCAATG
The DNA here is from genome assembly GCF_946902045.1 of Neisseria sp. Marseille-Q5346. Next base: position 1,467,879 of record NZ_OX336253.1, read on the forward strand.
GTGGCTGCTGTCGCCGATGAGCATGCACATGGTCAAACCGGCAAGCATGGCGACATAGCCGTTTTTGCCGACCGCAGACCAACCGGCCACTGCGCTGGCGGCACCGATAATTAGATAGAAGAAAACGCCATCTTGCAAATAATGTTGGTTCAACCATAAAACAGCCAAACCGACGCCCAAACCGATGGCCGTGCCGAGCATGCGTTCGACTGCTTTGGAGTAAATCGCGCCTTGGAATTGCAGCATGCCGAGGACGACAAAGACGGTCATGCCGATCCACTCGCCATGTTGCAGGTGGAAGACTTTGGCCAACAGGGTGGAAAACACGATCGCCAAGCCGAGGCGGACGGCGTGGATATGGCGGCGATAGCGGTAGCGTTCGTAGGCGTTGAGCCAGCGTTCGGAAAAATGGAGGCGTTCGGATTGGGCAGGCATGTTGTGAAACGTATGGGTATGTGGGGATGTAAATTATAACTGATTGGTAAAGCAGATGAAATTTGAACCGCTCTCAAACGGCTTGTCCTATTGCAGAATTTCTCTACCACAAGCGGATATAATGGCGGCTTTGAATCAGACAGGCGGTGAAGAAATGGCGATGGTTTTAAGCGCAGGCGTGGATGAAGCGGGACGCGGCCCTTTGGTCGGCAGCGTATTTGCGGCGGCAGTGATTTTGCCGGAACATTTTGACCTGCCGGGTTTGACCGACTCAAAAAAACTGAGCGAAAAAAAGCGCGATATGTTGGCGCAGATGATTAAGGAACAGGCGGTCGCGTGGAGCATTGCCTTTGCCGACCCCGACGAAATCCTGCAACTGAACATCCTGCACGCAACCATGGCCGCGATGAAGCGCGCCATCGAGGGGCTGTCGGTTACTCCCGACAAAGTGTGGATAGACGGCAACCGCGTGCCGAAAGATTTGAATGTCCCTGCCGAAGCCGTGGTCAAAGGCGACAGCAAAATCATCGAGATTTCCGCCGCTTCGGTTTTGGCCAAAACCGCACGTGATGCGGAAATGTATGAATTGGCGAAACGCTATCCGCAATACGGGTTTGACCGCCATAAAGGCTACGGCACGGCGCAACATTTGGCCGCGTTGAAACAATACGGCGTATTGCCGGAACACCGCCGCGATTTTGCACCGGTCAAAACCTTATTGGCACAAGGCAATCTGTTTGAAGAATGAAAGCATATCAAAAGGCCGTCTGAAAGATTTCAGACGGCCTTGTTTTTTAGGAAAGTATCATTTCAACGCAGCCAAACACTCTTTAATCAACTCAGGGCCACGATAAATCAAACCGCTGTACACCTGAACCGCACTGGCGCCCAAGCGGATTTTTTCTGCCGCGTCCGCGCCGTTCATAATGCCGCCGACGCCGATAATCGGCAGCTTGCCGTCAATGCGTTCTGCCAAAAGTTTCAACACCTGATTGCTTTTCTCGCGTACGGGCAAGCCGCTCAAGCCGCCTTGTTCGCCTGCGAGCGGATGGCTGCCCAAGCTTGATTTGTCGATGGTTGTGTTGGTGGCGATGATGCCGTCCATTTCCACGGATTTGACCACATGGGCGATGTCGTCGATTTGCGCTTCGTCCAAATCCGGCGCGATTTTGACCGCCAGCGGCACATATTTGCCATGAGCGGCCGCCAGTTGCGCCTGTTTGTTTTTCAAGGCTTCCAACAATGCGCTCAACTCGTCGCCGCCTTGCAAGGCACGCAGGTTTTTCGTATTGGGGGAGGAAATGTTGACCGTGATGTAGCTTGCGTGGGCGTAGGCTTTTTCCAAGCAAATCAGATAATCGTCGGCCGCATTTTCAATCGGCGTAACGGCATTTTTACCGATGTTGATGCCCAAAATGCCTTTAAAGCGGCTGTTTTCAATGTTGCGGATCATCGCGTCGATGCCGTGGTTGTTGAAACCCATGCGGTTGATGATGCCTTGGTGTTCGGGAACACGGAAAAGGCGCGGCTGCGGATTGCCCGGCTGCGGCTTGGGCGTTACCGTGCCGATTTCGACAAAACCGAAACCCAAAGCGGCAAACGCATCAATACACTCGCCGTTTTTGTCCAAACCTGCCGCCAAACCGACCGGATTGGGCAGCTGCAAACCCATCAGCTCGGTTGGCCGGGTGTGGCTGTCCACCTTGGGCAGCAGGCCGAGTTTCTCGATAGAACGCAAACTGTTGAGCGTGAAATGATGGGCCTTTTCTGCATCGAAACGGAACAGGATAGGACGGACGAGTGAATACATGGCGGCGGCTTTCTGAACGGTTGATGAATTTGGCGTTATTTTACCTGAAACCGTCAAACTGCCCCAAACGTCTGTATCGATATGATTTCATTGTTTGGCGTCAAATGAAAATAAATAGGGTTTTTGCGTGTAATCAGATAGTTCATTAAAATGGTAAGAGAGAGGCTTTTCAGACGGCCTGATGGATGTATCAAAAGGCCGTCTGAAAAGTTTTGATTTGATTGTTTACCTGATACAGGAAGATTTTTATGAAACAGGCGGTTGATCCTTATGCGAGTTTCCGTGAGCTGACGCTGCGGGGGATGATACTCGGCGCGTTGATTACGGTGATTTTTACGGCATCCAATGTGTATTTGGGCTTGAAGGTGGGCCTGACTTTTGCGTCTTCGATTCCGGCTGCGGTAATTTCGATGGCGGTTTTGAAGTTTTTTAAAGGCAGCAATATTCTGGAAAATAATATGGTGCAGACTCAGGCTTCAGCCGCGGGTACGCTCTCCAGTATTATTTTTATTCTGCCGGGTTTGCTGATGGCCGGTTATTGGGCGGGCTTTCCGTTTTGGCAGACTACGCTGCTGTGTATGTCCGGCGGTATTTTGGGCGTGATTTTCACTGTGCCTTTGCGTTATGCGATGGTGGTGAAGAGCGATTTGCCTTATCCGGAAGGCGTGGCGGCGGCTGAGATTTTGAAGGTCGGCGACCATGATGCGGACCAGCAGGAAGGCGGCAGCGGTATCAAGGAATTGGTGTCGGGCGGCGCTCTGGCCGGTTTGATGAGCTTTTGCGCAAGCGGTTTGCGCGTGGTGGCGGACAGCGCGAGCTTTTGGTTTAAAGGCGGCGCGTCGGTGTTTCAAGTGCCGATGGGCTTTTCTTTGGCTTTGCTGGGCGCGGGCTATTTGGTCGGTCTGACCGGCGGTATCGCGATTTTGCTGGGTATTTCGATTGCCTGGGGTGTGGCCGTGCCTTATCTGTCGGCGCATATTCCGCAACCTGCCGATATGGAGATGATTCCTTTTGCGATGTCTTTGTGGAAGGAAAAAGTCCGTTTTATCGGCGCGGGTACGATCGGTATTGCGGCTATTTGGACGCTTTTGACTTTGATGAAACCGATGGTCGAGGGTATGCGCCTGTCTTTCCGCAATTTCGGCGGCGCGCAGATGACTGAGCGCACGGAACAGGATTTGTCGCCTAAGGCGATGATTGCCTGGGTGTTGGCGATGATGCTGGTGTTGGGCGTGTCCTTCTTCCACTTTATCGGCGACTCGCATATTTCCGGCGGTTTGGCTTGGCTGTTGGTGGTTGTATGTACGCTGCTGGCTTCGATTATCGGCTTTTTAGTGGCCGCGGCTTGCGGTTATATGGCCGGTTTGGTCGGTTCGTCTTCCAGCCCGATTTCGGGTGTGGGCATCGTCTCTATCGTCATTATTTCGCTGGTGTTGCTGCTGGTCGGCGAATCCGGTGGCTTGATGGCTGATGAGGCAAACCGCAAATTCTTGCTGGCGTTGACGCTGTTTTGCGGCGCGTCTGTGATTTGTGTGGCTTCGATTTCTAATGACAACTTGCAGGATTTGAAAACGGGTTATCTGGTAAAAGCGACACCTTGGAAACAGCAGGTTGCGCTGATTATCGGCTGCGTTGTCGGTGCATTGGTGATTTCGCCTGTGTTGGAGCTTTTGTATGAAGCCTACGGCTTTACCGGCGCGATGCCGCGTGAAGGCATGGATGCGGCCCAAGCACTTGCCGCGCCTCAGGCAACTTTGATGACCACCATCGCCCAAGGTATTTTCTCGCACAATCTGCAATGGGATTATATTTTCACCGGCGTGGGCATCGGCGTGGCGTTGATTGCGGTCGATTTCACATTGCGCAAATCTTCCGGCGGCAAGCGTGCTTTGCCGGTATTGGCCGTGGGCATGGGCATTTACCTGCCGCCGTCTGTGAATATGCCGATTGTGATCGGCGCGGTATTAGCGGCGGTGTTGAAATCCGTCATCGCCAGCCGTCAAGAAAACCGTGAAGGTCGTCTGAAAAATGCGGAACGTATTGGTACGCTGTTCTCCGCTGGTTTGATTGTCGGCGAGAGTCTGATCGGTGTGATTATGGCGTTTATCATTGCCTTCTCGGTAACTAACGGCGGTTCGGATGCGCCTTTGGCCCTGAACCTGGAAAACTGGGATACGGCCGCCAAATGGCTGGGCTTGGCGTTTTTTGTTTTCGGTATGTTCGTGTTTGCACGCCGCGTGTTGAAAGCAGGACGTTAAGTTTGTAGGTTGAGAAAAGGCCGTCTGAAACCCAAAAAATTGGGGTTTCAGACGGCCTTTTTAGTGGAAATTTGTTTGGAATGATTTTAGGAAGTTTGGGTATAATTATCGCGGGGCTAGGTAGTGAAACAGCCCCATGGCAGTGGGGCTGTTTTATTTGAACCTCCCTAGAAAGGAGAGTTTCAACATGAAACGAACCAAGCCGAAAGGTCGTTCATGGCTGAGACTGCGGACAGTCGTTAGGATTATCTTAACCCTGTTCCTGTTCTTAGTCAATTAAACGGCTGAAAACAAAAAACTGTTTTTCAGTTTCCGCCTGTTTGTCATGAACAGGCGGTTTTTTATTGTTTAACGCTGATTTAAACAATCTGCAATTGCTTTGGCAATTTTGGCACTGGCGCCTTGGTGTTGCGAAATGAATTGCTCGGTGTGGCTGATCAGCTGTTGGCGCAGCGTTTCGTCGTCGAGATATTGGCACGTGGTTCTGTACCAGGCTTCGGCGGTTTCGACGCGGACGGCGGCTTTGGCTTCGACTGCGCCTTTGCAGGCTTGGGCGAAGTTGTAGTTGGAGTAGCCGAAGAGGGTGGGGACGCGGCAGGAGATGGGTTCGATGATGTTTTGGCAGCCGGCATCAACGAGGCTGCCGCCGACGAAGGCAATGTCTGCGCTGAGGTAGTAGGCGGCAAGCTCGCCCATGCTGTCGCCTATCCAAACCTGTGTATCGGGGGAAACGGGTTGTCCGTCGCTACGTTTTTGCACGGCATAACCAAGCGATTTGGCGGTATCGTAGGCCGTCTGAAAGTTTTCAGGGTGGCGCGGTACGATGACCAGCAAGGCATTGCCGCGATAGCACTGCCATGCCTTGAGGAGCAGCTCGGCTTCGTCTGTGCCTTTGTACACGCGCGTGCTGGCGCAGACGACGACGGCTCGTGCGCCGATGCGTTCTTTAAAGGCGGCGGCAAGAGGGCGAGAATCGTCGGGGGGCGCGATGTCGTATTTGGTGTTGCCGCAAACGTGGACGTTGGATGCGCCGATAAGGTGCAGGCGTTCGGCATCGGCGGCGGTTTGGGCAAAGCAGCCGGAGAGGGTCTGCATGGCAGGCTCGACCAGCTTGCGGATTTTGAGGTAGCCGCGTTGGGATTTTTCGGAGAGGCGCGCGTTGGCCAAAAAGAGGGGAATGCCTGCTTCTTGGCAGCCGTGCATCAGGTTGGGCCAGATTTCGGTTTCCATCAAAATGCCGCAGATGGGGCGGTGTTCGGTTAAAAATCGGGCGACCCATTCGGATTTGTCGTAGGGCAGGTAACGACATTGCGCATCGGGGAACAGGGATTGCGCGGTGGCGCGGCCGGTCGGCGTCATTTGGGTAATCAGAAACGGCGAGTCGGGAAAATGGCGGCGCAATGCCTGCACTAAAGGTTCGGCTGCACGCGTTTCGCCGACGGATACGGCGTGTATCCAAATCGGGCGTTGTACGGGATTGGGATACGCCTGCCCGAAACGCTCGTCCCAATGCTCGAGATAGGCTGGGGATTTGAGGGCGCGGCGGCGCAGGTGGCGGCGGATCAGGAAGGGGGCGAGGTACCACAGCGTGGCGTAAAGGCGGCGTATCATGCTTACGGGTCTTGTGTCGGAATAGGCCTATTTTATCGGAAACTGAAACGGAAGATATAGCTTTGATGCGTGTTTTACGCAAAGGAAACAGGCCGTCTGAAAGGTTTCAGACGGCCTTTAATACAGGCATAAACGCGTTTACTTCACTTGCGCCATGTATTTTTTCAGACGGCCTTTGCTTTGCATGGCGCGGTTTTCCATTTCATCGACAACGGCTTGCGCTTTGGCTTTGTTCACCGGTTTGCCGACCTGAATCACGCCGCTCATGTTCATCATGCGGTGCGGCGGGCAGGTATAGACGTATACGCCTTCTTTGTCGAGTTTGAGCGTGAAGTCTTTGCCGTCTTCGGAGAGGAAGTCGGCAACGCCGTCGGGCAGGGCTTTGCTTTGCACCCAGTGGCCACTGTTAGTGGCTTTGAAGGTAACGGTATCGCCGACTTTGGCGTTGACGTAGCCGGGCTCGAACACCATGCTGCCGTCTTTGCCGTTGTCGAGCATTTTGACTTCGTGGTTGGCGGCGTATGCGCTAAGGGAAGCGGTCAGCATCAGGAGGAAGAGGGATTTTTTCATGGAGAAAGTCCTTTCTAAGGATAAAAAAATATGGGGCGGGCTGATGAGTCGGAGAGGCAAGCCTTGGGCTTACCGCCCTCTCCCTAACCCTCTCCCGCAGGAGATGGGATAAGTTGCAGGGAGTTTGCAGGCCGGATGCTCAAATCCGACATTTGCAGGAGCGGTTAAGTTACGCACTCTTCCGCATCGGGCGGATAACGGGCAGGCCTTTGCTGTCGTACAAAAGCTCGATGTCCACTTTGTACAATCTGCCGATCATGTCCGCCTGCAACACATCCTGTGGCGCGCCCTGAGCCTGTACTTTGCCTTCGCCGAGCAGAATCACGCCGTCTGAAAACTGCGCGGCGAGGCTCAAATCGTGCAACACCATCAGCGTAACCAGATTGTGTTCGTGCGTGTATCGCACCACGCGCTCCAAGAGGTTCAACTGGTGGTGCATATCCAGCGCGCTGACCGGTTCGTCCAGCATCAGGATTTCGGGACGGCGCAGCATGACTTGGGCAAACATGACGAGCTGCCGCTGTCCGCCGGAAAGCCGCATGACGTCTCGGTGCGCCAGATGGCCGATGCCCAGCTCCGCCATAATACTTGCGGCTTCGTGCAGCAGTTCGTCGCCGACGTGCATGTGCAGCGCGTCCATGCGGCCGAGCAACACGACTTCCAGCGCGGTCAGCGAGGCTTCGGCGGCGGTGTCCTGCGGCATATAGCCTATGCGTTTGCGCCAGCTTTGCAGGTGGATTTTGCTCAACACTTCGTCGCCGTAGCGGATGGTGCCTTTGTGCGCGACTTCGCCGAAAATCGTTTTCATCAGCGAGGATTTGCCCGTGCCGTTGGGGCCGAGCACGGAATAGACTTTGCCTTGTTCCAGCGTCAAATCGATATTGTCGGCGACCACATAATCGCCGCGCCGGATGTGTACGTTTTCAAGTTTCAACATTTCAGACGGCCTATCGTTTCGTTAATACAATCCAGAAGAAGAACGGCACGCCGACAAACGACGTAACAATCCCCACCGGAAACAGCGCGCCCGGGATAATCACCTTGGACAACACACTGGCGACCGACAAAAACGCCGCCCCCGCCAGCATCGCGCCGGGCAGGAAGAAACGTTGGTCTTCGCCCAAAAGAATCCGCGCCACATGCGGCGCAACCAAGCCGATAAAGCCGATTACGCCGACAAAACTGATGGCCGTCGCCGTCATTACCGCCACCAACACCAGCGTTTTCAGGCGCAAAAATTGCAGATTGATGCCCAGCCCGACGGCGCGTTCTTCGCCCAAGCGCAGCGCGGTCAGCTTCCACACGTCGCGCGAAAGCAGAAACACGCATACCGCCGTAACCGCCGCCGTAACGATGACTGTTTCCCAAGTCGCCTTGGTCAGGCTGCCGAACAGCCAAAACAGAATCTGCTGCGAAATCTCAGGCGCGGCGATAAATTGAATCAGCGACAAAATCGACTGAAACAGGAACAACAGCGCAATCCCCACCAACACCAACATCGCCGAATTGAAGCGGCGCGCTGAGGCAAACAGAAACAAGATGCCCGAAGCCAGCATGGTCATCACAAACGCGCCGATGGGAACGGCGACCGTTTCAGGCAGCCCGAAACCGCCGAACGCAATCACCGCTGACGCGCCCAAACCCGCCGCCGCCGCCAAGCCCAGCGTATAAGGGCTGGCCATCGGGTTGTTCAGGAGCGTTTGAATTTCCGCACCGCCGACACCTAAAGCCGCGCCGACCACCAAGGCCATCACCGCAATCGGCAGGCGCAAATCCATCACAATCAGGCGGTTCATTTCATCGACTTCGGGTTTGCCCAGCAAAACATTGACCACTTCGCCGACGGGCAGCGTGTCCGTCATCGCAGGGCCGGTGGCGATGTCGAATAGGAAACTGACCGCTGCGATGACTAAAAACATCAACACAATCAACCAACGCTTGCCTTCCAACTTGCGCTGGTTTTTCACAATCTCGGCGACAACCGAATCATTCATGTTTCAAACCTTTAAAAAAGAGTGTTGTGAAAGGGGAGAACAGGTTTGCCTTTTTCTTCCGCAAAAATTTCAGACGGCCTTCCGATTTAAAAGGCCGTCTGAAAATCTAAATTACCTTATTGTCCTTTCGGATAGAGGTAGAACGTACCATTTGGTACGACGGGCAGGTTTTGGCGGTAGAAGTCCAAATAGGTTTTTTCAGGGTTGAAATCCTTAAACAACTGCGGATAAATCGCTTTGGCCATAAACTGAATCGATGCGCTGTCGGACAGCGTGCGCGAGTTAGCGTGGTAGGCGGCGTAGAGGCGGTTGTTTTTAATCGCAGGCAGGTTTGCCCAGCCGGCGCGTTTGGCAAAGCCTGCCAAGCGTTTTTCTGCTTCCGCTTTTGGAATGCCCCAGCCCATGACCATGGCGGCAGGATTTTTCTTCAATTCGGTTTCGCGGCCGGTAATCACGATCACGTCGGGTTTGGCGGCGAGGACTTTTTCAGGATTGATCGGGCCGTAGAATTCGACCGAAGAAGCGGCGATATTGTTGCCGCCGACCAGTGTCGCCATCGAACCCCACATGCTCTTGCCGAAGGTAACGCTGTGTTCGGCAGGGCCTTTGTTGCCGAACTCGATATAGACTTTAGGCTTGGGCAGGTTGGCTTTTTGCACGCGCGCTTGGATGGTGTCGGCAACGCGTTTGTAGTCTGCCGCCAGTTTGTCGGCTTTTTGCTGCTGGCCGGTCAGCGTGCCGATAAGCTTGGTCGATTGAATGTGTTTGGCCACCGTTTGCGCGTTGTAGTCCAACACGACGATGGGGATGCCGGCTTTGTTGATGCGGTCGAGATCGGAACCCAAAGCCTTGTATTGCCATTCGGCCAAAACCAGCAAATCGGGTTTCAGCGCCAATACTTTCTCAATCGAGAAAGTGCCGACTTCCACTTCGCCCACGTCGGTCAGCTGATTCAGTTTAGGCACGGCTTTGCTGAAGGCCGCCCAACTTGGCGGCGCCCAGTCGGCCCAAACTGCTTTGGAGAAACCAACGACGTTGTCCAGCGCGGTTTTGCCGCCGATGGCCATGTAGTCTTGGTAGTAGAAGCCCAACACCACGCGCTTGGCAGGCAGGTCGACAGTTACCTTACGGCCGAGGATATCGGTCAGCTGAACGGGTTTGGCAAAAGCGGATACGGAGCCGACTGATAAAGCGGCGGCGGCAATCAAAGCAGAAAGTTGCGTAAATCTCATGAATCATTCCTTTAAAATATGATGATAATTACTATCTTTTTATAAATTTACAAGGTATTGAATCTTTTTTCAAGTGAATGTAGAGATAGACATATTTCGAAATAAAAAGTTTCATCATTAAAACGAAGGGATAGTGTTTATATAGGGCTTGGGTGTACTGAAGACCTAGTAAAAAGGAATGATATGGGGTACCTAAAGCCATAGTGGGCAGTAGCTGGAATGGATAGGTAAAGGGTTTTTTATTGCAAAAAAATAAAAGGTATTCGGTTGAAAACAAGGCCGTCTGAACCTTGCAATCAGGGTTCAGACGGCCTTTGGTGTGGGCATAAAAACTTTTATTTTACTTGCGCCCTATATTTTTCAGACGGCCTGTAAGCAGTGTTTGGGAAAAGTGAAAAAGGTTGGTTTTTGAAATGGCGAAATAGGGAAGAAGGGGGCTTGAGGGAGAATCGGGCATAAACTAAAAATGGGGACAAATAAAAAGGGCGTGTATCGAAACACGCCCTTTTTAGAGATTCAGACGGCCTGTGATTCCGCCTGTTCGCTTTGGTTGAGGATTTTAATCAGTTTTTCGGCTTTTTCCGGGTCTTCGCAGCGCAGGATTTTGGTGGCATCGTTTTCGAGATGGCCGGTGTGGCTGTGCAGGATGATGTTTTTAACCGAAAGCAGGTTGTTGGGGTTCATGGAGAAGCGACGCAAGCCCATGCCGAGCAACAGTCGGGTGAAGACGGTATCGCCGGCCATTTCGCCGCAGATGGACACGCCTTTTTCCATGCGGTTTGCGGTGCGGATAATGTGTTGCAGCGTTTTGAGGACGGCAGGGTGGCCGGGTTGGTAGAGGTGGCTGACGCTGTCGTCACCGCGGTCGACCGATAGGAGGTATTGAATCAGGTCGTTGGTGCCGATGGAAACGAAGTCGACGAGCTTAAGGATGCTGCCGACGGTCATGGCGGCGGACGGGATTTCAATCATGCAGCCGATGCTGACCGGGCCGAAGGTTTCGCCGCGTTCGGTCAGCTGGCGTTGGGCCGTGTCCAGATGGATAAGGCATTGGCGCACTTCGGAAATGGATGTAATCATCGGCCACATCATACGTACGGGGCCGTGGGCGGCGGAGCGGAGGATGGCGCGCATTTGGGTGCGGAACATGACGGGCTCAGCGAGGCACAGGCGGATGCCGGTTAGGCCGAGTGCGGGGTTGAGGCTGCCGTTGGGCGTGCTGTTTTGGCCGAACCAGCGCGGATTTTTATCGACACCCAAATCGACGGTGCGGATAGTGATGTTTTTACCTTTGAGTTTTTTGACGATGCCGGCATAGACTTCGTATTGTTCGTCTTCGGTCGGCATGTTGTCGCGGTTGAGGTAGAGGAATTCGCTGCGGAACAGGCCGACGCCGTCTGCGCCGAAGTTGTGCAGGGCTTTGATGTCTTCGGCGGATTCGATGTTGGCCAAAAGTTCGATGTTGATGCCGTCGGCCGTGGTGGCGGCGGTTTTTTTGATTTTGTTGAGTTCGCGCTTGTGGCTGCGGTATTCGCGGGCGAGGCGGCGGTATTCGTTGAGGACGACTTCGTCGGGATCGATGATGAGGACGCCGTTGATGCCGTCGACGATGACGATTTCGTTTTCGGTAATGAGTTTGCGGGCGTTGTGCAGGCCGATGACGGACGGGATGTCGAGGCTGCGGCCTAAGATGGCGGTGTGGCTGGTCGGGCCGCCGGCATCGGTTACGAAGGCGGTAATGTGCTGCTCTTTGAACAATACGGTATCGGCAGGCGAGAGGTCGTGCGCGATGAGGACGGTGTCGTCAAACAGGTTGCCGGCGAGGTTGATTTCGTTGCTTTGTCCGACAAGGTTGTTGTGGATGCGGCGGACGACTTGGAGCATGTCCTGTTTGCGTTCGCGCAGGTAGTCGTCGTCGATGCTGTCGAACTGGGCGGCGAGCTTGTCGCTTTGCAGTTTTAATGCCCATTCGGCGTTGATTTTCTGTTCGCGCAAAATGTCGATGGGTTCGCGCGAGAGGGTAACGTCGGTTAGCAGCATCAGGTGCAGGGAAATGAACGCGCCCAATTCGGTCGGGGCGTTTTCGGGAATCGCGCCGCGCAGCTGTTCCAGTTCTTTGCGCGTGGCTTTGATGGCGTTGTCGAAACGGGTAACTTCGGCATCGAGCTTGTCGGGATCGATGTCGTATTGGGGAACTTCCGCTGCACCGCGCGTGATGAGGTGGGCGTGGCCGATGGCGATGCCTTTGCCTGCGGCCACACCGTGTAGGACGATGCTCATTATTCGCCCTCGCCGAAGTAGTCGTTGATAAGGTCGGTCAATGCCTGCATGGCGGCGGCTTCGTCTGCGCCGTCTGTTTCCAGCTCAATCACGGTGTCTTTGGCGGCGGCCAGCATCATCAGGCCCATGATGCTTTTGCCGTTGACGCGGTTGCCGTTTTTGGTAACCCAGACTTCGCTTTGGAATTGGGAGGCGGTTTGGGTGAATTTGCTGGAGGCGCGTGCGTGCAGGCCGAGTTTGTTGATGATTTCGATTTCTTGTTTGAGCATGGATTTCCCCTAAATGTTCGTAAAGTGAATGGTTTCAGACGGCCTTAGCCGTTTTCTTTGCACACCAGGTCTTCGGGTGCGGATGTAATGGCGAAAATGCCCCGGATGGCGGCTTCTTTGACGGTTTCGGTGAAGTCGGAGAGGTTTTCAGCTTGTGATGAGTATTGGATGGCTTTAATCATCATCGGGGCGTTGAGGCCGGTCAGGATGGCGGATTTGTTTTCGCGCACCAGCCGGCGTGCGGCGTTGCACGGGGTGGCGCCGAAGATGTCGGTCATGATCAGTACGCCGCGGTTGTAGGGAAATTCCTGCAAGGCGGCGATGGCGTTGTTGATGATGTCGTTTTGGTCTTCATTGGGCTGAACGCCGAGAATACGGACGTTTTCGGGAAAGCCGTTGGGGAAGAAATGGTGGGTCAGCCCTTGGTAGGCTTCGCCTATGGTTTCGTGCGTGATGATAAGCAGGCCGATCATGATGTGTTCCTAAGTGTTGGTTTGAGGCCGTCTGAAAACCTTTCAGACGGCCTTGGTTTTATTTGTTGTTTAAGGCGTAGATTTCGCCGAGGTTGCGCCAGCAGCCGGCGGCGTCCATGCCGTAGCCGAAGACGTAGCGGTTGGGCACGTCCAAACCGATATAGTCAGCTTGGGTCGGTTTTTCTTTATCGATCAGCTTGTTGGCAAATACGGCCGCACGGCAGCTTGCCGCGCCCATTTCCAACAGTTTTTCCTGAATGGCGGCCATGGTGTGGCCTTCGTCCAGGATGTCGTCCAAAACGACGACATGACGGCCTTTGATTTGCTCGGGGTCGGGCATGCGTTTCCAGTTGAACGCGCCGCCTGCGAGTTTGTCGCCGTAGCGGGAAACGTGGACGTAGTCAAAGTCCAGAGGGAAGCGCAACAGCGGCAGCAGCTGTCCTGTAAACACCACCGCGCCACCCATGACAGGCAGCAGCAGGGGGTATTTGTCGGCCAAGTCGCGGGTAATGTCGTCGGCAACTTTTTGCAAGGCCGCGCGGCATTGTTCTTGGTCAAACAGCAAGTCGGCATTGTCCAGCATGGCTTGGGTTTCAAGGAGTTTGGTTTCTAAGTCGGTCATGATAGGTCGTGTTGGGTACGGTTAAAAACAAATTATATAGCGGATTCAATCAATTTTCGATACAGGCCGCAATGGTGCGGGGGAAGGGGAGGATTGAGGCTGAACGCATTCAGACGGCCTTTTGTCCTTCCGCTTCGTCCACCAGCAAAAATGCCGCCAAAGCCAAAGCGGTCAATATCGCCGTCAACACCATCGCCCGTCCGTAATTGTCCGCACCGGCGCGCCCGAGATAATCGTAAATCAAAGTGGTCAGCGTCTGCCATTCGGGGCGCGACAGGAACAATGTGGCTGCAAATTCGCCGATACACGTTGCCGAAGCCAAAGTCAGGCCGCGCCGCAAAGCCGGTTTCAATAAAGGTGCGGTTACATAACAGGCCGTCTGAAAACCGTTTGCGCCCATGGTGCGCGCTGCCGCCGCATAATCTTTGGGCAAACCGTCCCACGCGGCCAATACGTCTTTGGCCACAAACGGATACGCCAACAGCGCATAAGTCGCCGTCAGCAGCCACAGCGAAGCCGTCCATTGCGGATAGAGCAACAATACGCCGAACGCGATGCACACGGGCGACACCATAAACGGCAAAAACATCAGCGCGCGCAACCACGCCATTTGCCGTGCCGCCGCCGCATACAGCACGCCCAAAACCGTCGCCGCCGCCACCGCTGCCGCAGAGAAACGGATCGTGTTCCACGCAGCCGCCCACGTTTGCGCTTCCAGCAAAACCGCCCACGAAGAGCCTGCCGCTGCCGCCTTGAACCACACCGCCGCCAAAGGCAGCAGGCAGCACAGTACCAACATGGCCAATACCGTTGCCGTCAGCCATTTTTCCCAAGCCCGTACCGGCGCGCGCGGAGGCAAAGGCGAGACCGACTTATCCACCGCCACGCGCTTGCTCCAATACGCATATAAACCGCCTGCCGCCGCCGTAGCCGCCAGCACCAACCACACCAACACCGACGCACGCGCCATGTCCAACTCATACGCCACCAGCCGGTAGATTTCCACTTCCACCGTTGCAAAACGCTCGCCGCCGAGCAGCAAGGCCAGTCCGAAGCCTGAAAAGCAATATAAAAACACCAAGCACGCGCCGCCGGCAACCCACGCGCGCACCACCGGCCATTCGACCCAGACAAACCTTCTCCACGCGTCCGCGCCCAAAGATTGCGCCGACAGCAACCGTGCCTGCGGCACACGCACAAATCCCTGATACGCCGAGCGCACCAAAACCGGCAGGTTGAAAAACACATTACCGTAAATCAGCAGCCACGGCGTGTCCTGCCAACCTGCCGCCAGTATGCCGTGTGCGCCGAACAAGGCCAGCACGCCCATGCCCGCCACCAAAGTCGGCATCACAAAAGGCAGCATCAGCAGGCGCAAAACCGTGCGCCGTCCGGCAAAATCCATCCGCGCCAGCACCCACGCCGCAGGCACGCCCAAAGCCGTGACCAAGACGCAGGTCAAAACCGCCTGCGCCACCGTCCAGCCCAAACGCAGGCGCATATAGTCATCAGCCACCACTTCCGCCCAAGCGCCCTCGCCGTCGTAAAACGCCAGCGACAGCAAAGGCGCGGCCACCATGACCGCCAAAAAACCCAAAGGCAGCAGCAACAGCGCACACCGCCGAATCCAAACCTGCATCGATGCGTACCCGAGAATAAAAACGCCTATTTTAGCCCGAGTTCGGCATAGAAGGTGGTATTCCTGCCCATGTTTTCAGACGGCCTAGGCAGCCTGACGGATAAAACTGATGTTTATTCAAAATTTTCAAACATTTACGAAATGTCTTCAAAAAGGCAACATAATTGGTTGGGCATTTTTGATACAATCCGCCGCTTCAAAAAATCAAATAAATCAAAAACAAGGAAACATTATGACCACTACACGCCCCCAAACCTACGATACCGTCTCGCGCGCATTGCACTGGCTGACCGTACTCGGCTTCATCGGCATCCTGACCACCATCGCCATCTGGACCATTTATGACGGCGAAGAATGGGTCGGCGCACTCTTCGGCGTGCACAAATCCATCGGTTTCATCACGCTGCTGGTGATTATCGTGCGCATTGTTTGGGCCTTGATCAATGCGTCCAAACGTCCTGCCGCCGATAGCTTTGCCGCCAAAGCCGGCCACCTTGCCCTTTACGTCCTCATGCTTGCCGTTCCCGTTATCGGCATGATCCGCCAATACGGTAGCGGCCGCGGCCCGTTGAAAGTATTCGGCGTCCAAGTGATGCAGGGTTCGCCTGAAAAAATCGAATGGATGGCCAACCTCGGCAACATGGCGCACGGCAAACTCGGCTGGCTGCTCTTCGCGCTGGTCGCCGGCCACATCGCCATGGTCGTCGTCCACCGCATTCAAGGCCACGACGTTTTGTACCGCATGATCGGCCGTCGTTCTTAAGTATAAAACGGTAAACAGACAAGGCCGTCTGAACACAGTTTGACCAAGCAAAAACTGTTTTCAGACGGCCTTTTTGTATTTGTGTTAATCTGCAAAAGTAGAGTAGGCATTTCGCCTGACTGTTGTCTAAATACTGTAACCATACCGAGAAACACCATGACTGCTCCCATTCTCGCCATCACTTCCGGCGAACCGGCCGGCATCGGCCCCGACATCTGCCTTGATTTGGCTTTCGCCGACCTTCCTTGCCGCCCCGTTGTTTTGTGCGATAAAAATCTGTTGGCGCAAAGGGCCGGACAGCTCGGCAAATCCGTCATCCTGCGCGATTTTCAAGCCCAAGCGGCCGATCCGTTGCCCAAGGGCGAACTCGAAGTCCTGCATATTCCCTTAGATGCCGAGTGTCGGGCGGGCGAACTCAATCCTGCCAATGCCGCGTATGTCCTCCGATTGCTGGATACGGCGTATCAAGGCATTTCAGACGGCCTGTTTGCCGGTATGGTGACCGCGCCGCTGCATAAAGGCATCATCAACGATGCCCACGCAGGCAACGGATTTTTCAGCGGCCATACCGAATACCTCGCCGAAAAAAGCCATACCGAACAAGTCGTCATGATGCTGACCGGCGGCGGCCTGCGAGTTGCATTGGTGACCACTCATCTGCCGCTGAAAGACATTTCCGCCGCCATTACGAAGCCTTTAATCGAGTCGGTTGTCCGCATTCTTGAACACGACCTGCGCCATAAGTTCGGCATAGCCAAACCGGTCATCCTCGTTACCGGCCTCAATCCCCACGCGGGCGAAGGCGGCCATTTGGGACACGAAGAAATCGACACCATTATTCCGGCGCTTCATGCCTTGCAGGCCGAAGGCATAGACGCGCGCGGCCCGTATCCTGCCGATACGGTGTTCCAACCTTTTTTGCTCAAAGACGCCGACGCCGTCCTCGCCATGTATCACGACCAAGGGCTGCCGGTGCTCAAATATGCCGGTTTCGGCGAAGGCGTGAACATCACCCTCGGCTTGCCCTTTATCCGCACCTCTGTCGATCATGGCACGGCCTTGAACTTGGCAGGTACGGGCAAAGCCGATTCCGGCAGCCTGATTACTGCCGTTCAAGCCGCGCTTGATATGGCGCACAATATGCAGCAGGTCGTCTGAAGCGTGAAGGTTTAATCGTTTGTCGGCGTAATGTGTTCCTGTAACAGCATCATCAGGGAGCATCTGCCTGCCGATTTGATGAAGCCGATGGATGTTTGGACAATAATCAGCGTTTTATTTTAAAAATCATATAAAAAAGGCCGTCTGAAGCCCCATGTTTTGGGTTTCAGACGGCCTTTGGGTTTTTTGGCTTACCAAATTTCAGACAAAGTTTCTTTGACTTTGGCCTTCACTTCCGCACCGAAGCGGCGGCTGAGCATTTTGCTGAAATCGTCTTGCGGCGTGTAGTTGACCAGCTCGGGGGCTTTGACAACATCGCGGGCAACGCTGTAAATGCTGCCGAAGTCGTCAATCAGGCCGACCTGTTTGGCTTCTTTGCCGGTGTAAATACGGCCGCTGAAAACGTCGGGATACTGTTTGTCTTTCAACCTTGCGCCACGGCCGAGTTTGACGGCTTTGATAAATTCTTGGTGGATATCACCCAACATGGTTTCCCAAATTTGGGTTTGCGCCGGGGTTTCAGGTGTGAAAGGGTCACCCATGCCTTTGTTGCTGCCGGCGGTTTTCAGACGGCGTTTGACACCGGCTTTGTCCATCAGGCCGGTAAAGTCGAAACCGCCGCCGATCACGCCGATGCTGCCGACAATGCTGGAAGGGTCGGCATAAATTTTGTCGGCTGCGGCGGCAATGTAGTAGCAGCCGGAAGCGCACATGTCTTCGGCAACGAGGTAAACGGGGATGTCTTTGTGTTCAGCTTTGAGGCGGCGGACTTCGTTAAAGGCCGTGTTGGACACGACAGGTGAACCGCCGGGGCTGTTGGCACGGATGATGATGGCTTTGGCGTTGCCGTTCTCGTAGGCGGCTTCCATGCTGTCGCGCAGGATTTGGACTTGGTCGTCGATGTCGTTGCCGATTTCACCGGTCAGGTCGATAACGGCGGTGTGTTCGCTGCGGGCTTGGATGCTCGTGGTTTTTCCTTCTTCTTCCGCAAGGCCGAAGATTAGACTGAGGAAGATGAGGACGGCGACGCCGCGCCAGATATTGCGCCAAATGCGGGCGCGGCGTTGTTCTTGGTAGGCGGCGAGGAGGACTTCGCGCAGGGTATTGCGCTCCCAGTTGTCGACGGGTGTGGAGGCTGAAGAGGGTGTGTTTTGGGCATCGCCTTCACGGTGGATTCGGTATTGCATGATGTGATGTGCTTTCTTGTAGGCCGTCTGAATGTTCAGACGGCCTTATCGGTTTTAGTTGATGGAATAGCCGCGCAGGTATTGCGTACGTTCGCGGGTCATGCGGGTTTCACACTGCAGGCGCAGGTATTCTGCTTGTGCGGCGTTGTCTGCGGACGCGGCGGCTTGTTGGCAGTTGAGTTTTTTGCTTTGAATCCAGGCGCGTTGCTCGCCGAGGATTTGTTGTTTGACGTCACTGTCCATGCCGCCCCAGAGGTCGTTGATCTCGCCGTCCGCCTGACGGTTTTGCGCGCGCGCGTTGTCGAGTTCGCTTTGGCTGAGGCCGGGCGGCTCGTTGCGTTGGGTTTCATGGTCGGGGCGCAGGACTTCGTAATCTGAATCATCGTCATCATCGGTCAAACCGACGGCTTGGCTGGCGGCGTTGTTTTCAAGGATGTCTTGCGGATTGACAGTCGGCGGTTCTTCCGTGTTTTGGTTTTGCAGCAGCTTGATGGCCTGCTCTTTAGATACTGGTTTGCCATCTATCATGACGATGCTTTTCACGCCGTAGGGCAGCAGGGTGGCGGAAAGGGTTTGGGCGGTGGAACTCAGGGTGTTGTCTTCGAAAACCGGTTTGCCGTCTTTATCGGGGGTGTAGAGCAGGGTGGTGCTGAACGTGTTGTTTTCAAAGGTCAGGTTGCTGCCCATCAGTTTTTGTTCGAGCATGTCGGACAACGGGGTGCTGCCGTAAATCAGTGGGCTGTTGTCTATGGCCGTCTTGAGGATGGTGTCGGGAATGCGGATTTTGAGGTTGGCACGGCAGATGGCTTTGCCGTCGTCTTCGGTTTCTTTGGGGTCTTCAAGCAGGGTTTCTAATTCGAGGCCGGCGGCGATGATTTTGTCGGCATCGACGAATTGGCGGTTGTCATTGCGGGCAAATGAGCGCGCTTGTTGTTTGAGGGTGTCTTCGATGGTGGTACGGATGTTTTGCAGTGTGGCCGGTTGGGCGCAATCAAGCGCGGCTTTCGGCTCTTCTTTGCTGCATGCGGCAAGAAGAATCGTGCTTAAAATCAATACGGAAGCGGTTTTTTTGTACATGGGTACT
This sequence comes from Neisseria sp. Marseille-Q5346, assembly GCF_946902045.1. Next base: position 1,487,264 of record NZ_OX336253.1, read on the forward strand.
CCTGAAGATGACGGCCTTTCAGACGGCCTGACGTGCTTATCATAACAAAAGCACTTGCAGCAAGTAAATGCGGCAAGTGCTTTTCTATGTCAGACGTATCAGCCTTTGATGACGCTGATGAAGCCGGAGAGGATGGCGGCGTTGAGCAAGTCAACGAAGAACGCACCGACCATAGGCACAATCAAGAAGGCTTTGTGAGACGGGCCGAAAGTTTGGGTAATGGACTGCATGTTGGCAACGGCAGTCGGGGTAGCACCCAAACCGAAACCGCAGTGACCAGCCGCCAATACGGCAGAGTCGTAATCGCGACCCATGAAGACGTAGGTAACGAAAGTGGCGTACAGAATCATCACGACGGTTTGTACGGCCAAGATGATGGTTACAGGGCCTGCCAGACCGGTCAATTCCCACAGTTTCAGGTTCAGAAGAGCCATAGACAGGAAGAGGGACAGGGAGGCGTTACCGAATACGTCGATGGCACGGTCAAACATATTGACTTTGAAAGCGGCAGTCAGGACGTTGCGGATGACCACGCCTGCAAACAGACACCATACGAATTTAGGCAGGTCGAAGAAGGCTTTGTCGTAGCCGTCGACAATTTCGGCAAAAGCCAAACATGCGGCAAACATCGCGAGCGTTTCGACAGCGGAGTCAGCCGTAATCAGGCGGGTGCGCTGTGCTTGTTCGAAGACGTCGTCGGTTTGGTCGTTGTCAACTGGTTTTTTATTTGTTTCCAGAGGTTTGCGACCCATTTTGTTGATCAGGCGACGGGCAACGGGACCGCCGATCAGGCCGCCGAATACCAGGCCGAAGGTGGCGGAAGCCATACCCAAGCCGGTTGCGCCGGTCAGGCCGAATTTGCTTTCAAAGTCAGGACCCCATGCGCCGGCTGTACCGTGACCACCGGTCAGGGTAATCGAACCGGTAATCAGGCCGATCAGCGGATCCAGACCCAATGCGCTTGCCAAGCCGACACCGACGAAGTTTTGGATGATGATGAATGCACCCACCACGGCGGTAAAGATAACCAAAGGCAGGCCGCCCGCTTTCAAACGGGAGAAGTCCGCGCTCAAACCGATGGATGTAAAGAAGATGAGCATGAACGCATCTTGCAGCGGTTTTTCAAATTTGAAGCTGACGCCGTAGGCTTCGTGCAGGGCGAACAGGACGATAGCGGCAACCAAACCGCCGGCGACCGGCTCGGGAATATTGAAGTCTCGTAAGAATTTGATTTTTTGAACCAGAAATTTACCAACCAGCAACACGAGTGTGGCGGCAATCAGTGTGTAATAACTGTTGAATTCCCATTCCATGTTGTTTCACCTCCTAGAAATGTTTTTCCGAGCATCCGTTTTTGTTCCGGATGTAGTGTGTTTCAACGCTTGGCGTTATCCGCCGGGCGCCATGGTATTGATGCGCGGGCAAGGTGTTTTCAGAAAGAAATGAAAACAATGACGTGTCCGTGAAAAATAACTGGCAAATATTAGGGGAATAGTTAAAGATTGTCAAAAAATGCGAGTGTAAATATTTTCAGACTGCCTTTTGACCGATGGCATGGTGCGCTTCGCGGCGCCATTGTTCTAATAGGGATGTTAATGATTCGGCCGAAGTGTGGCCGTTGCTGATGGCGGCTTGCAGCCAGTAGCAGGCGGTCGGAACATGACAGCCGACACCTTGCCCGTGATAGTAAAAACAGGCGAGGTGGTATTGGGCGGAAGGGTGGTTTTGTTCGGCAGCGATGGCGTACCAGTGGGCGGCCGCCCGAGGGTCTTGCGACGTACCGAGACCGTAATGGTAGATGCGGCCTAAGGCTGCCGCCGCGTTTTTATGGTGGAACTCGGCAGCTTCCATGTAATTCTTGCGCGCGGCATTGTAGTCGGCGGGACGGCCGATGGCGTGGGCTTGTGCTTCCGCCAAACGGTAGATGGTTTCGGTTTGTTGTTGTTGCAGGGCAGCAGTTTTGATTTGTTCGTATTGTTGCGGATGGTACAGTGCGGCGTCGCTGATGAGTTTTTGTGCTGCGGTGGCAGAACCCAGCGCGGCGGCACGGTGGTAGTAATCATGCGCGATATGGTTGTCGGCTTTAATGCCGAGGCCGTAGCGGTAGAGGTCGCCCATGATTTTCAGCGCTTCGGGATGGTCTTTCTCGGCGGCGGCTTTGGCATATCGTGCCGCTTGGAACGGATCGCGTTCGGAAAGTTCGCCGGTTAGGGCATATTGGGCCAGCTTGGCCTGTGCTTCCGCTTGCTCCTTATCGGCGGCACAACGATACCATTCTAAGGCTTCGGGTTTGCGTTGGGCGGCAAGAAGGTCAGCCAGCAAGGTTTGTGCGGCGATGTGGCCGGCTTGCGCGGCTTGTTCGAGATAGTGTTCGGCTTGTGCGTGATTGGGGTTGACACCTGTACCGTAGAAGTAGATTTGACCGAGTTGCCAGCAGGCGGCAGTCACGCCGAGCGCGGCCGCTTTTTCGTATTGTTCGATGGCTGTTTCAACGTCGCCTTGGCGTTGATGATGACGTGCCAGATGGTAATACGCAGGCGCAGCATATCGGGCGACGGCAAGCTCCGCCCAGTAGAGGGATTGTGGATCGTTGCGTTGCGCGTGGTAACGCATGAGGATTAATTGGGCTTCGAGGTGACCTTGCTCACCCAGCCAGGCGTAGTCGTTAAGAAGCTGTCCGGTCGGGGTGCCGTTGTGTTCGCGTTGTTGCAGCAGGGTAAAGAGTGCCTTGGGGTGGCGTTGGGCCGCGGCGGCTTCCAACCATGGAAGTGCCTGCTCCGGATGACCGTTTTGCAGCAGATAGTTACCCAATACAAAAGCAGCTTCCGTATATCCCTGCTCTGCGGCCTGTTGCAGCAGGGGCAGGGCTTGGGCGGTATTGGATTGTTCCAAAAGGGCGGCGGCTTGCCGGTAGAGGATATCAGGAGCGGCGGTCATGGTTTGGGGCGGATATAAAGTGGAAGACGGATGCTGCGGCATATGGGCGGCGATACCGGCTGAGGGCTTTGTAAAAATATTGCTTGGCACTGTTTTGTAGAGTGTGTTGCCTTGCTGGCTTATCTTTAGGATGCTTGGCTTGTTATATTGTTTTGCCTAGGGATACATCCATATTTTTTGTGTTACAAAGGGCTCAGGTTGAGTCGGTATGCGCTCATGACAGCTCGGTCATTATACTGTTTTTGTAATTTATTGTTAATGATAAATGCAGGTTTTTGTGTTTGATTTACATGGAAGTAGCCAATGTATTGATTGTTTTAGGCCGTCTGAAATGTTTTCAGACGGCCTGAACTTTTCTTTCGCTAAGTCAGGTTGTCGGTGTAGAAGAGTCGGAGGTGCTTTTGTTGGGGAAAAACACCTGACTATAGAAGTTGCCGTTAATTTGGGTCACGTTGAGGTGGTACATACGGTAGGCATGGAACAGCTCTTTGTCAGGCGGTGTCGGATGATTCCAAAATTCTGCCAAGGTATTTTGGTCAGTAATGCCGGGAATATCATAATAGGCACGGCCGAGGACTTTGACAGGCATGTTGTGGATCAATCCGGACAGGCCGCTGGTGCTGTTGATGGTAACCATGCCAAGGCCGTGACGCAGGAAAACGGGCAGGGGGACATCATGGACGTAAGTGATACGGCCTTTGAGTTTGGGGTGTTTTTTGATAAAACGTTTGATGTCGCGCGAGTAGTCGATAAAGCCGCGGTCCATCGGATGATGCTTGATGATGAGGTTGGTATCGGTAGGCGCGTGCGCGGCAAAGGAGGCCAAAACATGGAGCAGGAAGCTGCGGACGCTGGAAAAGTCGCAATGGATGCGGACTTGGCTATCGTTGAATACCTGTAAGGGAACAATAAAAAACTTGCCGTATTTGCCCGCCTCCACGCGTTTAGCGATTTGGATGTCTTCAATATAGTAGTTCAAACGCTTGAGGATGGAGATCGACCACAGTTTGAGGTAATGGCCGGCATTGGATGCGCGGTGGTGGATGTAGTTCGGGTACTTGTTCGGATTGCGGAACAATTCGATATAGTAACGGACGGCATTTTTGGCCATAGGCGTAAACCCGCCGCGTACCGGCGTTGGCGCTTTGTATTCTTGCTGGGCCAGCTTGGGGAATTGTTCCAAAAAAAAGTCGGCACGGCGCGGTAACGGGGAAAATGCGTTGACGCCGTCTTTTTCTAAGGTGATGTAGTAGGGGCGGAAATAGCCTTCTTCAAACGCCCAGAAACCGACTTGGTTTTCGTTTGCAATGCGTTTTGCAATGACGTGATAAGGGCGTGTGTCGCCAAAGCAGACAACCGCCTGGATGTGATGTTGAGCGATGTATTCTTGCAAAAATTCAGGAAAGGCATCGTAGCTGTCGTTAAAAACAACGGTATGCGCTTGAGTGGGCGGATAAAAATAGTCGTCGCCTGCATTAAAGTTGAATTTATGTACAGTTTTGCCATTTTCAGTCAGCCAATTGGCAAGACGCAGAAAAAAATTGCCGACAGGTCCTTGAAGCAGCAGGATATTTTCTGCGCTTTCAAGCAGGTTTTGCAGGTTGTTTTTGAGGACGGTCTGTTTCATGTCGCAATGTGGTTTTGTTTTTTATGTAATAGTTTTAGGTTGAACTTTCAAGCATACGCCAAGAGAATTAACGATGCAAAAGCAATGATGCCGCAATTGAAGCTGGTTTATGACGAATTGTTAACTTTGATGGTGTTTATTTGAAAGATCGATATAGTTGTTTGATTTTACCTAATTTTTTAGCAAAGTACCCGCGATGTAATCCGTTGTTGTTTTTTTGCATATTTTTTTGTCGTATCAGGATTTGGGCAGCGGTTTCCGCATTGATGGCCTGATGGGTTTCGGGGTGGATATAGTCGGGGTAGTGGATGAGCGTGCCGGCAATCAGCTGCCAAAGCTCAAGCCTGCGGCTGCGGCGCGGAATAGGGAGCAGATCTTGGGTAAGCCCCCAGCCTGCATAGAAAGGCAGGCCGTAGCAGCTGACTTTTTTGCCGCGCAACAAGGCTTCAAAACCGGTCAGCGAAGTCATGGTATGTACTTCGTCTGCGTATTGGAGACAGGTCAGGATATCGGCTTGTTCGGCGGTTTGGTCGGCATATCGTGCAGCATCTTCAGGAGAAATCTGGCCGATACGGTTACCGCTGACTACATCGGGATGCGGTTTGTAGATGATATAGGCATCGGGATTGCGTTCGCGTACGGTACGGAGCAGATCCAGATTGCGGTAGATTTGGGGCGAACCGTAGCGGATAGACGCGTCATCTTCAACCTGACCGGGAACGAGGATTACGGTTTTGTCGGTTGACGGGGCGGTGAAGTCCGAGCTGCCGACGTTGTATTTGCTGATACGGTTTTCGGTCAGCATTTTTTGCAGCTTCAAGGCCGTCTGAAAGTCTTGATCGTCGAAGTTTTGGTTTTGTAGGATGTATTCAAGACGGGACGGGGTTTCGGCGTTGAAATAAATGCCCATATCGTCGGTAACGAGCGACAGCGGCGGCACTAAATTAGAACCAAGCCCGACCGAGCGGATAAAGCCGTCTTCCATGCGCAACAGGGGGATATTGTGTTGTTCGGCAAAACGGACGATGGCCTCTTTGCCGTTGCCCCAAGCAAGGATGCGTGCATCGTCGTACAGTTTGACCCCGGCCAGTTTTTGGGTGGAAGAGATAAATTTCAGACGGCATGAGGGTACGTTAAAGAACGGTTTGGCAACCGCGCGTTTCCATAAAGACATGCCGACGCAATACAACTCGCCACGCAATTTGTCGTTTTTGCGTTTGACCGTCGCCAGATAGTCGATGACATCAAAGAGGCTGCCTGCTTCGCCGGTATTGGGGTTGAGGTAGCGGCTGTATTGCAGATAGGCTGCGGCGAAGAGCTGCAGCAAGTTGCGGGGGGCGCGGCGTTGGGTTTGAACAAGGCGGTTGATTTTTGGATGGCGGTCGTCGCTCACGCCCCATCCGGCATACCACGGCAGGCCGAAGGTGGTCAGTGGTTTGCCGCACAAAAGCGCCTCAAAGCCCATTTGCGAGGTAACGCAATAAACTTTATCGACGTTTTGCAACAAAGAAATCGGATTGATGTCTTCTGCCAAAAGATGGACACGGTGTTGCTGCGCAAGCTGGGTCAGATAGCCTTGTTTTTTGCCGCACAAAACATCGGGATGGGTTTTTACCCAGATATCGGCTTGCGGGTTTTCATTCAAGGCCGTCTGAAACATCAGTTCAAACGTAGAGGCATCTGCACCGCCATATTGGATGGCCATATCGCCGAAGGTTTGGTCGATGATGAGGACGGTTTCGGGTTTGGATAGGGAACGTAAAGGATGATTGTCTGAAAGTTCGGGCGCGTGGTTGTATTTGGACAGGTGGTGTCGCAGGATGAAATCCATCGCCTGTCGCGCCTGAGCCAAGGTTTCAGACGGCATAGTATCGGCGGCAAGAATCAGTTGTTCCAAACGCGAAGGACGGGTGGTGTCGTAGTAGATGCCGATATCGTCATAGACGATGGAATAGGGAGGATAGCCGGCGACACCCAGTCCGAGCGATCGCAAAAAGCTGTCCTCAAGATTGAGCAGGGGCAATCTTAAGATATGTGCTAATTTTCTACGTTTGGGATGTTTCTTGCCCCAAAATAATACGGTCTTATCCGTTGAAATTTTGTCTAAAAATTTGGTTAGCAAGAGACGTTGTTTAAATAGGCCGAATGTTGAAAAAATCATTTTAAATTATTATGTTATCTATCAAATATCATTAATGTAAAAATTTATTCTGCCTCTATTTCAAAGTAAGTATCCATAAAATTACGGAAATGTAGGGCATAGTCTTTTTCAGCATTATTACTGTTTGGATCATTAATGCAGAAGGAGTGGGGCATATGAAGGTATTTCTTCTTGAATAACAATTTCTTATATTGAGTCTGGGCGTGTGAACTGCGTATGTTGAAATAGTAGCAAATTTCACGTTTTGGTGTAGCGTATCCGTCAAGGTACATCAACCAGGGTACCAAGAAACTGGCCATATTAAGTTCAGAATTATGGCGAACCTTGTTATTTAGGAAAGAATTTATTTCATCTTCAAATAATAACCATGCCTTTTCAAAGGATGTCTTTCTTAGTGGAATATAGGTATGTACTAAAGGTGTATCAATATTAATGTTTGGATAATATTTTTTTAAGAGTATAAGAGCATGTTCTGATGCAGTTAACGTTGGCGTAATTAATCCTCGTTGATACATTTTTTGCAGACTTTTATTGGCAACAAATAGGGAAGCCAAGCCATTATTTTCAAAAAAGTGGTTAGGCGTCAGTGGTCTTGCAACAAAAACATCATCATTGAAATAAATAAAATGTTCACTTAAATCTGGAATTTTATATAAGTTTGCTTCAATGACGTGGGAATTGAACGTTGGTAAGTATTTGGCATCAATAATTTGCGAATGATTGATTAATTTAATTTTAGAATGGGTGTTTTCATCTAACCATTTAGGTTTTTGATCCGCCGTTACAATAAAAATATTGCGGACCCACGGCATAAACTTCTGTACGGCCTGTACTGAATAAAAAAGTTCATTATGGTTGGAAAAGCGGGCAGGGTCGGTCGCATACAGGCCGATATCTTCCTGATCGACGGGCTGCAGGGTACGGTAAAACTGTTCTTGCCATGCTTTATCGGTATTGTCGACCCAAGTAAAAACAACATCGATGGGAAAGTTTGGCAAAACGTTTTCTGTGAGTGATGCAAGATTGGCATCTGCATTGATCAGAGTGAATTCTTCAGTTTCAGGAATAGGCTGTTCTACATTATAAGGAGGAAAGCGTTTATTTAGAAAATCCCTAAAGAAGATATGGGGTTCTCTAAAAAATTTTCTAATTTTATTTAAATTCATTTGAAACTTTCTAATACTACAAAATATAAACAGTTGATTCTGTTATGTTTTGAAGTTATTCAAACGTTACCGCTTCGGCCAATACTTTGCCTGCCAAGTCTTTAGGCGACAGGTTTGGCTCGCCTTGCAACGGCCAGTCGATGCCGACGGTCGGATCATTCCAAATCAGCGAGTGTTCAGCTTTGGGGTTGTAATAGTCTGTGCATTTATAGACGAACTCGGCTTCATCGCTCAGTACATAGAATCCATGTGCGAAACCTTCGGGTACCCACAGTTGGCGTTTGTTTTCTGCGGACAGGATCTTGCCTACCCATTTGCCGAAAGTGGGGGAGTCTTTACGCATATCGACGGCCACGTCGAATACTTCGCCGACAACCACGCGTACGAGTTTGCCTTGTGTGTTTTCAGTTTGATAGTGCAGGCCGCGCAATACGCCTTTGCTGGATTTGGAATGGTTTTCCTGCACGAAGGTGCGGTCGCAGACTTGGGTTTTGAACCACTCGTCGCGGAAAGTTTCCATAAAAAAGCCGCGCGAGTCGCCGAAGACTTGGGGCTCAAGCAGTTTTACGTCGGGAATGGCGGTATCAATGATGTTCATCGTTTTATCTTTCATCTAAAGGCCGTCTGAAAAGTTTCAGACGGCCTCAAACATTATTTTTTCAACAGGCGCAGCAAATATTGGCCGTATTGGTTTTTTGCCATCGGGTGCGCCAGCTCTTCCAGTTTTTCATCGGAAAGCCAACCGTTGCGCCAAGCGATTTCTTCCAGGCAGGCGATTTGCAGGTCTTGGATGTTTTGCACGGTTTGGACGAATGAAGCGGCTTCGTGCAGGCTCTCGTGAGTGCCGGTGTCCAACCATGCAAAACCGCGTCCCAAAAGTTGCACTGACAATGAACCGTCTTCCAAATACATTTGGTTGAGGTCGGAAATTTCCAATTCGCCGCGGGCGGACGGTTTGATTTGTTTGGCGAACTCGACGACGCGTTGGTCGTAGAAGTACAAGCCGGTTACCGCCCAATCGGATTTGGGCTGTTGCGGTTTCTCTTCGATAGATAGGGCGTTGAAGTTTTCGTCAAATTCAACCACGCCGAAACGTTCGGGGTCTTTGACTTGATAGCCGAATACGGTTGCGCCGTGGGTCTTGGCGGCGGCCTGTTTCAATGTTTGCGTAAATGATTGGCCGTAGAAAATATTGTCGCCCAAAACCAAGCAAACATTGTCATTGCCGATAAATTCTTCGCCGATGATAAATGCCTGTGCCAAGCCGTCCGGACTGGGTTGTACGGCATAGCTAATGGAAATGCCGAAATCGCTGCCGTTGCCGAGCAGGCGTTTGAAAGAGGCGTTGTCTTCGGGCGTGGTAATGACCAAAATATCGCGGATTCCTGCCAGCATCAATACGGACAGGGGATAGTAAATCATGGGCTTGTCGTACACGGGCAGCAGTTGTTTGGATACGCCGCGCGTGATGGGGTAGAGGCGAGTGCCGCTGCCGCCGGCGAGGATAATGCCTTTCATGGGTTTTCTCCTGAGTAGTTTGTGTTTGCGTGATTTTCAGACGGCCTAATATGGGAACAGGCCGTCTGAAAACTTATTTTCCGGTGCCTAAACGTTCCAAACGGTAGCTACCGTTCAATACGTTTTGCCACCAGGTTTTGTTGTCCAAATACCATTGCACTGTTTTGCGGATGCCGGATTCAAATGTTTCCTGCGGTTTCCAGCCCAGCTCCCTGCCAATTTTGGCGGCGTCGATGGCGTAGCGCACGTCATGGCCGGGGCGGTCTTGTACGAAAGTAATCAAATCTTCATAACGCGCCACACCGGCCGGTTTTTCAGGAACAAGCTCTTCCAGCAGGGCGCAGATGGTTTTGACAACTTCAATATTGGCTTTTTCATTGTGGCCGCCGATATTGTAGGTCTCGCCGACAACACCCTCGGTAACAACCTGATACAGCGCGCGCGCGTGGTCTTCGACAAACAGCCAGTCGCGAATTTGCATTCCGTCGCCGTAAACAGGCAACGGTTTGCCGTCGAGCGCGTTCAGAATTATCAAAGGAATGAGTTTTTCCGGGAAGTGGTAAGGTCCGTAGTTGTTGGAGCAGTTGGTTACGATGGTCGGCAAGCCGTAAGTACGCAGCCATGCGCGGACGAGGTGGTCGCTGGACGCTTTAGAAGCAGAGTAGGGGCTGGACGGCGCGTAGGGCGTGGTTTCGGTAAACAAATCGTCCGTGCCATGCAAATCGCCATAGACTTCGTCGGTGGAAATATGGTGGAAGCGGAAGGCTTCGCGCTTTTCAGACGGCATTTGTTGCCAGTAGGCGCGTGCCGCTTCAAGCAGATTGAATGTGCCGACGATATTGGTTTGGATAAACTCGCCTGCCGAATCGATAGAGCGGTCTACATGACTTTCCGCAGCCAAGTGCATCACGGCATCAGGCTGGTGTTGTGCGAATACGCGGTCGAGTTCTGTGCGGTCGCAAATATCCACTTGCTCAAAAGCATAGCGAGGATTATTGGCTACCTCGGTCAAAGATTCCAAATTGCCGGCATAAGTCAGCTTATCGACATTGACGACAGAGTCTTGGGTGTTTTGGATAATATGACGGACAACGGCAGAACCGATAAAGCCCGCGCCGCCGGTAACAAGGATTTTTTTCATAAATTTCAGAGGATAGCCAAAAAAATATAAACGGATTATAGCAGACAGAAAGTGTGTTTTTCAGATAAAGAGGCCGTCTGAAAACATCTCTTTCAGACGGCCTGTATCAGGTCAACTTAATCGTCGTAGCCATTTGGGTTGTTGCTGACCCAACGCCATGAGTCTTCCATCATCTGCGCCAAATCACGCTTGGTTTCCCAACCGGTCTGCGCTTTGGTGTAGGCAGGGTCGGCGTAGAAACAGGCCAAATCGCCATCGCGACGCGGTTTGATTTGAAACGGAATAGTCAAGCCGGAGGCTGCCTCAAAGGCACGGATGATTTCCAATACCGAATAAGCACGTCCCGAACCCAAATTAAACAGGTGTACGCCCGAAACATCACTTTTCGCCTGCATTGCCGCCACATGGCCTTCCGCCAAATCCATCACATGGATATAGTCGCGCATACCCGTACCATCGGGAGTAGGGTAGTCGTCGCCGAAAACCGACAATTGCGGCAGCTTGCCTGAAGCCACTTGGCAGATATAAGGCAGCAGATTGTTTGGTATACCGTTTGGCTGCTCGCCGATCAAACCGCTTTCATGCGCGCCAATAGGGTTGAAATAGCGCAACAAAATTACGCTCCAACGCGGATCGGCCTTTTGGATATCCGTCAAAATGCGCTCCACCATAGACTTCGACGTGCCGTAAGGGCTGGTCGTATCTCCCGGTTGCATATCTTCCGTATAAGGCACTTTGCCCGGATCGCCGTAAACCGTAGCTGATGAGCTGAACACAATCTTAAATACACCGGCACGCGCCATTTCTTCAGCCAAAACCAAGCTGCCCGACACATTGTTGTCATAGTATTTCATTGGCTCGGCCACGCTTTCACCGACTGCCTTCAAGCCGGCAAAATGAATGACGGCATCAATATCGTGTTCTGTAAAGATTTGACGCAACACTTCACGATCACGGATATCCCCTTGGTAAAAAGGCACAGACTTACCGGTAATCTTTTCCAAGCGCGGGAGGATGTTGGCAGACGAATTGCATAAATTGTCCAAAATCACGGCATTAAAGCCTGATTTCAGCAGGGAAACAACGGTATGGGAACCGATGAAGCCAGTACCGCCGGTGATAAGAATAGTCATTGGTTTTCCTTAATTAAAATTGTGTTTGGAAGTCGTGAAACCGGTTGGCTGAAAATACAAACGCTTTCAGATGACCTGGTGTAAGTGTTGTCAAAGAGGGATTGCTTCATTTGTATATTGTATATTTAGTTACCTGAAAAGTAAAAAAATATGGGATAATCACAGTGTTATGCACAGGGTGCAAAGCGTTATCATTTCAATTTTAATAAAAGGATCTTACCATGTCAGTATCTAATGAAGTTTTGGCGTTGATTTCACAAGTTGCACAAAAACAAGTGTCAGCAAATGAAGAATTGTTGTCTACGGGACTTATTGATTCTGTGAGCGCAATGGATTTGGTTATGGCCATCAAACAAAAATTTGATGTTGATTTGCCGTTTGAGCAACTGGTTGATATTTTGGCAAACTCTGCCAATATTATTCAATATGTTGAGAATAATTATAAAGGCTAATCATGAAACAATTAAATGAGTTCCAAAATCTTGATGATTTTTTGGAATACCGTTTCAACCAAACTTCGGGAAAAGCGTTAGTTAATGATACTCAGGAATGTTCTTGGGAAGAGTTGCGTGTAAAAATAGCCACATTTATCAAGGCTTACAAAAGCATAGCAGATATTACCAAAAACATTCCTCTGGTGTTGCACGGCCATAAAGAAATTGATTTTGCAGTGGCAATTTATGCCTGCTTATTAAACAAAATCCCTTTTATTCCGGTGGATAGTATTTATCCTGAAAGCCGTCTGAACAATATCTGCCAACTGTCGAAAGCACGCTTTGTATACCGTTCGGCAACGCAAACTTTTGAAAAGCAGACTGACGAAGAAGTAGAGCTGGCTGAAAAAGATTTGGCTTACATCATGTTTACTTCAGGAACAACCGGCGCACCTAAGGGTGTGCAAATCGGTCGTGAAGCCGTGTTTAACCTGATGAAATGGATGAAAGAGCAGCTTAATTTAGCCGCACCTAATGTATTCATGAATCAGGCTCCGTTTGCGTTTGATTTGTCAATGTACGAAATCTTTGGCAACTTGGCTTACGGTGGTTGCATTGTCATGAACAGTCGTGATGCTATTTCTAATCCTGCCACCTGGATTGATTTTTTGGCCAAACAACAAATTACTACTTGGGTTTCCACGCCTTCTTTTGCCATGCAGCAGCTGCTTAACCCTAAATGCAGTCAGGCTACTTTACCGAGTTTGAAAGAATTTTTGTTCTGTGGCGAAAAACTTGGCAAACCAGTAGTAAATATGATTTTTCAAAAATTTCCCGGTGTCCGCGTTATCAATACCTATGGTCCGACTGAAGCTACTGTAGCAACAACTTACGTTGATATTACATCTGATATGCTGGCGGCAGAAGAAGAGTTGCCTGTAGGCGTTGCCGTGCTTAATTCCAAATTAGAGATTGTTGACGAAGAGATTTGGATTAGTGGCAATCATGTGATGCGTGGCTATCTGAACAACGAAACTGAAAATGCCAAACGCTTAGTAGTACACAGTGCAGATAACCGCACTTATAAAACAGGTGACTACGGTTTTGAAAGAAATGGATTGTTCTATGTACAAGGCCGTAAAGACGAGCAGATTAAGCTCAATGGCTACCGTATCGAACTTTCAGAAATTGAAGAAAAAATCCTTAACCTTAAGGAATTTGCCTTTGATAATGTGGCAGTAGTGGCTTTGAAACGCAACACAGGCGCAGTATTGCGTTTGGTGTGTTTCTATACAGCCAAGCAAAGTGCCGATACTCAGGCGATCAAAGACGCATTAGTACAAAATTTACCGTCTTACATGATGCCGTCTGAATTTATTTACATTGATGAAATTCCAGTCAGCACCAACCACAAAACCGACAAAAAAGCATTGTTGGAAAAATATCAGCGAGGTTTATAAAAATGGATTTATATCAAATTCAGAAAAATATCTTACAAAAAACCAAGATTAATCCTCAAAAGGTTAACGCTTGGATTTATGAAGATCAAAGTATAGTGTTCGATTTTCTGTTGAATGACTATTTTGTCAGCATCAGCTATTCGACATCAGGACAATCTTTTAACTTTATTGAGCGTAATAAGAGCAAGGTTTCTAAAATTTCTATTTTTCCAAAATTTCTGAAATATATTTCAGAAATTTATGGAAGTTACCCGCAATCGGTTAATCAGGAAAAGACAGTATTGTCTTTTAAATTTGCTGAAGCTGATTGGGTAAAAATTGAGGATAAATTTAGTGAGATTTTAGAAGTTACTTCCATTTATCTTGGCAGCGAACTGTGCTACATCCTGAATGTTGAAAAAAATAAAGGCATTAATTTAGCCGAGTATTTGGATAAGCCGGAAGTTGAATACATTGGTGTCAAAGGCGACAGTAATGAGTTTTTCCTAACCTATGCTCGGAAACATGGTTTAAGTAATTATGTTTATGAGCTAAATAATAAAGGTTTTTTAGCTGTTGAACACAAAATGGGTGTAAGTGTGTTCCGTCGTGTGAACAAGCACAGCTATAAAGATCTTTTAGCCTATTTCTCAGACTCTTTCCATGAGTTGGAAAATGTACTTTATACTGTTGAAGCACCTAAATCTATTAACGCTAATAAGAAGAACTTATTAATATTATTTTCATATACGCATAAAAATAATGAAAATATGCTAGATAGGTATTATAGTCATCCATTTCCATTTATTGCTAACAATATTATGCCTAATACCTATATTATCCGTGTAACTGATATAGCAGGTGCATTTGGTAGTCATGGTTTAAATACTAAGTTTGATGAAAATATTGAAGATAATATTCAGCGGTTTATCAAGAGTCTAATGAATATTTATGGAATAGAAAAGGAAAATGTAATACTCTCAGGATTCTCTTCAGGAGGTACTAGTGCTATCTATCATGGATTGATTGGTGGGTATAAAACTTTTGCTATTGATCCTTTTTTAGGTAATCATAATAATTACTATAATGGGAAGGATCCTGTGTATTTATATTCAATCCGCAAACCGATTATGGAAACATTTAAAGAACTACCTACCAAAATCAATCATAATTTTGAGAATCAAGTGGTTATCTCCTCTGCTAAGGTTTCTGAGTTTTATCAAGATATTAAAGAATTTAAACGATCTTTGCCTGCAATCGTATTATATGAATTTGATTTTGAGAAGATCCAGAAACATACTGATTTCCCAAGTAATGCTTCATTTTTAATACATACCATTATTAATAATTTGCTGTTGGACATCCATATCACTGATTCGGACATTAATCTGAATTAAAATATGAAGTAGATATATGGTAGCTTGATTAGTGTATTAACAGTAAAGGCCGTCTGAAAACATAAAAGTTTTCAGGTGGCTTTTTTAAGATAACACAAAATTACTTTAAACAAGCCAATTGTTTTTTCAGACATTTAGCCTGCAATACTTTGTCATCTTTAGCTTCAGCTATTTCGGCTGCCAGTTTCCAATATGCTGCTGTGTCTTGTAGAGAGAGGCTGTCAAAATAACGTTGTGCTGCCTGATGGTTTTTCAGACGGCATAAAGCAGTTGTATAAAGATACATTGTTTCCGGTGAGGTTTGTGCAAAATCAGCCAATATTTTGGTGACAGACTCCCAATCTTGGTTTTGGGCAAGTTTTTCAGCTTCATACAAGGCCAAAGACGGATTCTCAGGATATTTTTGGCGCAGTTGAGCCAATAGATATCCTTCGCCGTCAGTGTTGCCGGTAGCGTACATTTTTTTCAGATAATCGACTGTTAAATCTTCAGGAATTAAGAGTAGGTTTTCTTCAAAGGCACGGTTAAGCTGGGTAAATAATTTTTCAGAGTCACCACGTAATTTTGCAAGTCTTGCAATGGCAATACGACAACTTGGGTCGTTTTTTGTGTGCTTTTCAAAAGCAACCAAATACTGATGCGCGCCTTGTAAGTTGCCAAGTTTCATGCAGAGGTAAGAAGCCCACAGCTCGGGTTTTAGATAGCCTTTTTGGCGATCATCCAAGCTATCAATATACATTCTCAGTAAAGCCAATGCTACAAAATAATTCTGCTCCGATAACTTTTGTGCTACGGTCAACAAAGGTTGATATGAGTCGGGTAAGTCTGTACCTATCCGGGCAAACAGTTTTTCATACGGCCTTTTTGCTTGGTGAAATGAGGATGCAAGCAATGAGATAAGTAAATCATTTTGCGTTCCTATATGCTTGTTTTCAGCAAAAAATTCCGCCCCTTTAACAGCATTACCGATATATAAGTCCATTTTCGCATGCCAGTAACCTGCGGTATCGGGATAATCAGGTAACAGGTTTTGCAAAGTATCAAACTGTTTGCTCTCAAATAAAGCGTTCAGATAACGATGGCGATAATCAGCTGTTTCTTCCGCATTCAGACGGCCTGTATCAAGCAGAGTTTGGATACGGGTTGCTGCCAAGTCCCATACTTGATGATTCTCTGCTTGCTCAATCATATTGATTAAAATCGGCAGATTGTCAGCGGTTTCGGCATGGTCAAGAGCAGTAATAGCTTGATACACGCGTTCGCAGTTGCCACCTTCCTGAAAGGGGAAAGTATCGCGGATGCGAGCAAGATATTCGGGTTTGGCATGTCCTGATTTTAAAATGCTTTCTAATTCAGCCAGCGTTTCATGCTGATTGATGGTAATAGGGCCAAATCCGTCAGTTTCGTAAGAAAAATAGCCTTTTTGATAGGTGTGCGTACCTGAAAAGAAGGCTTCTTTATCAAATTGATAGTAAATAATTGCCTTATTCAGATAGGCCATGTCGAATGCTACTGATGAGTAGTCAGTAATCAATACGGCGCAACGTCCGAAAAGATACTGAATACTTTCAGTTTCACGCAGTCCACTCCAGATTTTTATATAGGTAGGGACATTCATTACTTCCAAATAGGGCTCGATATTTGGGTGTGGTGCAAAAATTACTTCGTAGCCGTAGGTTTCTGCCATTTCCTTCAGGCGCTGGTCGTGAAGCAGGGCCTGCCAGTAACGGGCATAGTCAGTTTCCATAAAAGCACTGTTGAGCGTACGAGTATTGCTACCTGTACCGATATTTTGACCGACAATGTTATTGCGCCAAGTTGGCATAATCAGGATCTTGCGACTGTCGGGCTTATTTTTTGATAGTAAGGAGTCGTAGCGTGGAAATCCAGTTAGTGCTACTTCTTTTTCGGTCAGTTTGTAGGTATTGAAATCAGCCTTAATCGAGTGACTTTCTGGCTCAGTGGTGGTGATGAAACAGTGTAGGTTTTGTTTGCTATTTGTCCATGCGGAAAGATTGTCTTTAGTTACTCCGTGCTGGAGAAAGACAAATTTTTTGCTGTGTTCGTATAAATCCCCAAAATAATTGTTAATGTGTTTTTCTAAGTGGCTGGAAATGATTTTTTCAGCTTTACGTAAACGTCGTTTATATTCGCTACCACCAAATTCTATAAGATTGAAGCCTTCCTGTTTGAGACGGTTCCAGTCTGGGGCAGTTCTGTTGAGTACGAAATAGCAAGTTTGTTCGGGGTGGTTCTGCATCATATAACGATAGAAATGCTCGGCATTATCATCGGCTTTGGTTTCCCTGTCCATCAAGAGCCAGCTGCCATCTGAAAGGTATTTCTCAGATGGTGTAAATAAACCAGTAAGTTCATTTAATGAGATACCGCGCATAAAGGTTTTACCTTTAATCGAAATCCGCATTGCTTTTTTGTTGAGTAGGATATTAATTTTGGCGTTGTCTGAAACGTCACCATAGGGAACCCACAAACGTTTTTCGTAAACAAATAATTGTTCATTTAGCTTATTGACCACGTTTTTTGCATAGGCGGGGACAAGATCACGCCCATCAGCCTGTACAGAATATGGCTGGTCGAAATAGGTAAAATAGCTGATAAGAAACTGCTTGCGTTCACGATCAATGTTTTCAATATAGGCGATTTGGAATGGTGGATCGCTCTGTTTGAACATTCCAAGCATACCAACCTTATGGAATAGCCATACTCCTGCTAAGCCAAATTCCATAATATTTTTTTCATCAATATAATTGAAAACCTGCTGCATTAGATCATAAAAATGTGATTTTTGTTTGGCATTCAGCAAATCTAGACGCTCAGGTCTATTAAGCAATTGTTGGATATACCATGCCATATCGTATAATGCGGTTTTTTGTATTGAAGATGGTACATGCCCTAAGCGGTTTTTATAGTTTTGGAGCATAGGCAAGAAGCCATACTCAAAAACATTAGAAAACTTTTCCACTTTTTGCCAAGAAGTATCTAAAGTGGATGTGCCGCTTTCACGTTTGCGATAGAAGTAGACAGCATCTTTATCAAACACAGCTTTTGCGTTCTGTAAATCTAATAAATAGTCTGCAATAAATTTGCCATCTTCGAAGTTTGGCTTGACATTGTGGTCAAACATCAAGTTTTGTTTTTTAATATAACTGACTCTGAAAAAGGTGGAGGCAGCTGACATATTGATAAATTTATCGAGCTTAGCAACATCAATAACATGGGTTTTGTCAAAACGGAATCTTAAAGGATGGCTGTCATTAATAGCATTTTGATTTTCAAGGAAAAACTTCATATTAGTAGCTACGGTTACTGCCGACGGATGTTGGCTAATCTGGGTATCTACTGATTTGAAGTAGTCGGGGTGAAGATAATCGTCAGGGTCAGTAAATACTACCCATTCAGTTTGTGTATGTTGCAACCCCAAATTACGTGCCGAGGCCTGACCACCGTTTTCTTTGTAAAAATAATGGATATTTTTTGGAAACTTGGTTTGCCATCGTTTGATGATTTCTGCCGAATGGTCGGTTGATCCATCATCTACTAGAATAATTTGAATGTGTTTTTTGAAGTTTAAGCTTTGTTTGACGATACTGTCAAAATAGTCATCAAGGTATTTTTCGACGTTATAAACTGCCGAAACAATTGTAAATTGGTTGCTACCTTCGTATTTTAAGGGAAGGTATTTTTTGAGTTTCATTACACGTTTGGCATACATGTCGCGAAAAAAGAGTTTAGGGTCTCGTAAGAGCTTCCGAAATTTTTTATTGTTCATTTTTTGACCTTTTATTTTTATTTGGTTTTGAAGTAATTTTCTAGCATTTGAATCAGTTTGTCCTGGTAGTTTTCAATCTGTTGCTGGCTGTGAAAATCGTTGGCACAAAAAGAGTGTGGCTGCTGCCCAATTTTTTTATTTTCCAAGAGCTTGATATATTGGGTAGGCGCTTTGTTGGAGCGGCTATTAAAATAATAACATATTTCATTACCTACTGTGGATTGCATGTTTAAAAAAACATCTACATAAGGGACGAGGAAGGTGGCAAAATTCAGATCGTGGTTGGAAAAATAGTTGGATAAAAAGGCTTTAATCTCAGTACGGTAGGTAGTGTCACCAAACAAATTCACAGCTGCTTTTAAACAGAAGAATATAAGCGGACAGTCAATATGGTAATTGTAATAGTATAATACAGTTTTTGAAGCAGAATGAGTTGGCGTATCGGTTTCTTTTTTGGACATTTGTTTTAGGCTTTTGTCTGTAATAAAAAGAGAAGCAATTCCGTTGGTGTGAAAGGTTCCTTCGGTAAGGGGGAGAACAGTAAATATATTGTCGTTAAAATAGATGAAGTATTCATTTAGATTGGGAATGTTGTGCAGGTGTGCTTAGATTACATGAGAATTGAAGGTGGGTAGGTATTACGGGTCAATGATTTGACCGTGATCTATTATGCTGACGTTGGGATAGTTGACGGAATTGAGCTGGTCAGACTGTTTTCGATAACAATAAGTTTGTCATGCTCTGTTGCACGCTGTTCAGCGTTGCGGACAGAGCATCTTTTGTTGAGATAGTTGCGGAAGAATACACCTGGTTGTCGAATCAGTTTTTTAAGTTTTCTCATGACGGTATTCGCTGTAATGTGATGTTTTTGATACTTATGTCAGGTTTTCAGACGGCCTAATATTCCATCAGGTGTTATAATGGCTGTGCTTAATTAAAAGTATAGTGAGATTTAATCAATGTTGAAAGCAGAATGTCTTACCCGCAGGGGCATGTTATTGTTGTGTGTCAGCCTGTTGGCCGCATGCTCTTCTCTTCCTAATTCTGGTCCGAGTACGCGAAATGTTGTTGCTTTGGGGCAACAGCCGGCTATGGCCGAAGTGCCGGAGGTGGAATTGATTGATGTGAATGGTGCGGTGGCTCAGTCACTATATCAAGCGCAAGTTAATCAGTCATTTGCTCAGTTGGGTGATGGTACATCATCAATAGGGGCTATCAATATAGGCGATGTGCTGGACATTACGATTTGGGAAGCTCCTCCGGCTGTGTTGTTCGGTGGGGCTTTGTCGTCTACCGGTTCGGGTAATGCGCAGCAAACTAAGCTGCCAGAACAGATGGTCAGCTCTTCAGGTACGATTTCTGTGCCATTTATCGGCGATGTGTCTGTCCTTGGTAAAACACCGGTTCAGGTGCAAAACATTATTAAAGGCCGTCTGAAAAAAATGGCGAACCAGCCGCAGGTAATGGTGCGCATGGTGCAAAACAATGCGGCTAATGTATCGGTTATCCGCGCGGGTAACAGTGTGCGTATGCCTTTGACGGCTGCAGGCGAGCGTGTGTTGGATGCGGTGGCTGCCGTGGGCGGTTCGACTGCGAATGTTCAGGATACGAACGTACAGCTGACACGCGGTAATGTTGTGAGAACGATTGCTTTGGAAGATTTGGTGGCGCATCCGCGTCAAAATATTTTGTTGCGCCGCGGTGACGTAGTCACAATGATTACTAATCCAAGCACGTTTACGTCTATGGGTGCGGTCGGTCATACGCAGCAGATTGGTTTCTCTGTGAAGGGCTTGTCTTTGGCTGAGGCTGTGGGACGTATGGGCGGTTTGCAGGATTATCGTGCAGATGCGCGCGGCGTATTTGTATTCCGCTATGCGCCTTTGTCCGAGCTGCCTCCGGAAAAACAATCCAAATGGGTTGAAAAGGGTTATGGCGATCGTGCGGAGATTCCTGTGGTCTACCGTCTGAACCTGGCAGATGCGAATTCTATGTTTTGGATGCAGCGTTTCCCTGTGAAGGATAAGGACGTGGTGTACGTATCGAATGCGCCGATGGCTGAAGTACGCAAGTTCTTGTCATTTGTGTTCTCGCCTGTGGTTAGCGGTGCGAACAGTATTAATAATTTAGTGAACTAATGGGGAAAATAATGTCTGAGCAAGTTTCTGCAAATGTGGATGTGAAACCGGAACAACCGGCTCCCGAAAAGAAAAAAGGCCAAAAAGTCTTGGTTGCGTAAGAT
Organism: Neisseria sp. Marseille-Q5346; assembly: GCF_946902045.1. Next base: position 1,508,249 of record NZ_OX336253.1, read on the forward strand.
TAATCCGTTGCTTTGGGTAACGGTTATCGTGCCGACTTTGTGTTCCGGTGTGTATTACGGACTATTTGCTTCTGATCAGTTCACATCCCAGTCCAGCTTTGTGGTGCGTTCTCCTAAAAGCCAATCGTCTTTGAACGGCTTGGGCGCTATTTTGCAGGGGTCTGGTTTCTCTCGTGCGCAAGACGATATTTATACCGTGCAGGAATATATGCAGTCGCGTTCGGCTTTGGACGCGTTGCGTAAGAAAATGCCCGTTCGTGATTTTTATGAAAAAGAAGGCGATATTTTCAGCCGTTTTAATGGTTTTGGCCTGCGTGGCGAGGATGAGGCGTTTTATCAATACTACCGCGATAAGGTATCTATCCATTTTGACTCTGTCTCAGGCATTTCCAATTTGAGCGTTACATCGTTCAATGCCGGTGAATCTCAAAAGATTAATGATGCTTTGCTCAAACAGGGTGAGGTATTAATTAACCAGCTGAACGAGCGTGCGCGTCAGGATACGATTCGTTATGCTCAGGAAGTGGTCAATTCGGCTGAAGAGCAAGTTAAAGAAGCTTCTGCCCAATTGACAAAATTCCGTGTGTCCAACGGTATTTTCGACTTGAAGGCGCAATCCGATGTGCAAATGGGTTTGGTGTCTAAATTGCAGGACGAGTTGATTGTCATTCAAACCCAGCTTGACCAGGTAAAAGCCGTTACGCCTGAAAACCCGCAAATTCCAGGTTTGATTGCGCGCGAGAAGAGCTTGCGTAAAGAAATCTCGCAACAAATGAAAGCGATTTCCGGCGGTGGCGAGGGTTCGTTGTCCAATCAGGCGGCGGAATATCAGCGCGTGTATTTGGAAAACGAATTGGCCGAGAAACAATTGGCTGCGGCGATGACTTCTTTGGAAAGTGCAAAAGCGGAAGCAGATCGTCAGCAATTGTATTTGGAAGTGATTTCCCAGCCGAACAAACCTGACTTGGCGCATGAGCCAAACCGTCTGTACAACATCGTGGCAACGTTTGTCATCGGTTTGATTGTCTATGGCATAGCTGTGTTGCTGTCTGCAAGTATCCGTGAGCATAAAAACTGATGAAAGAGCTACATAAAACATCGTTTTTGGAGTCGCTGCTTATCCAAAAAAGGGTAATCGGCGCACTCTTAATGCGTGAAATTATTACTCGCTACGGTCGTAATAACATTGGTTTTTTGTGGTTGTTTGTCGAACCTTTGCTGCTGACTTTGGTTATGGTGTTGATGTGGAAATTCTTCCGCATGAACAACGTGTCGGCTTTGAATATCGTGGCTTTCACGCTGACAGGCTATCCGATGATGATGATGTGGCGTAATGCTTCCAATCGTGCCATCGGTTCGATTTCTGCCAACACAAGCCTGCTGTATCACCGAAATGTACGCGTTTTAGATACCATTTTTGCGCGTATGTTGTTGGAGATTGCCGGTGCTACGATTGCGCAGGTCGTGATTATGTTTGCATTGGTCGTCATCGGCTGGATTGATGTACCGGCAGATATTTTCTATATGTTGTTGGCTTGGCTTTTGATGGCAATGTTTGCCGTTGGATTGGGGCTGGTCATCTGTTCGGTGGCGTTTCACTTTGAGCCATTTGGCAAGGTTTGGAGTACCATCAGTTTTGTGATGATGCCTTTGTCCGGCGTGTTTTTCTTCGTACACAACCTGCCTCAGCAGTTGCAACATTATGTATTAATGCTTCCGATGGTGCATGGTACAGAAATGTTCCGTGCCGGATATTTTGGTAACAGCGTCACGACTTACGAAAATCCTTGGTATATTTTGTTGTGTAATTTAGTTTTGCTGCTGCTTGGTTTGGCGATGGTGGCGAGATTCAGCAAAGGGGTTGAGCCGCAATGATTTCAGTTGAACACGTTTCCAAACGGTATCTGACCCGCCAAGGTTGGCGGACAGTCTTGCACGATATCAACTTCAAAATGGAGAAGGGCGAGAAAATCGGTATTCTCGGCCGCAACGGTGCAGGTAAATCGACGCTCATCCGTTTGATCAGTGGCGTTGAGCCGCCGACCACGGGCGAAATCAAGCGGACGATGAGTATTTCTTGGCCTTTGGCATTCTCCGGTGCGTTTCAAGGTAGTCTGACCGGTATGGACAATTTGCGTTTCATCTGTCGGATTTACAATGTTGATATCGATTATGTGAAGAACTTTACCGAAGAGTTTTCCGAGCTGGGTCAGTATCTTTACGAGCCGGTTAAGCGTTATTCTTCAGGTATGAAGGCGCGTTTGGCATTTGCTTTGTCGTTGGCGGTAGAGTTTGACTGCTATCTGATTGACGAAGTGATTGCAGTTGGCGACTCGCGCTTTGCCGATAAATGTAAGTACGAGTTGTTTGAAAAGCGCAAAGACCGTTCCATCATCTTGGTGTCGCACAGCCACAGCGCCATGAAGCAATATTGCGATAATGCGATGGTGCTGGAAAAAGGGCATATGTACCAGTTTGAAGATATGGACAAAGCCTACGAATATTATAATTCGCTGCCTTAAAGCGATTGTTTTTAAATCAGGCCGTCTGAAATTTCAGACGGCCTGTCCGTTGGAATTCTATTGATGAACATTACTCAAATTCTTTCCCAGGAGCTTTCCGCGACTACCGCGCAAATCAATGCCGCTATCGAGCTTTTAGACGACGGCGCGACCGTTCCCTTTATCGCCCGTTACCGTAAAGAAGCCACAGGCGGGCTGGATGATACGCAGCTGCGCCAGCTTGCCGAGCGGTTGCAATATTTGCGCGAATTGGAAGATCGCAAAGCCGTTGTTTTAAAAAGCATTGAAGAGCAAGGCAAGCTTTCAGACGCCCTCATGGCGCAAATCGAAGCCGCCGACAACAAAACCGCGCTGGAAGACCTGTATCTACCCTACAAACCCAAACGCCGCACCAAAGCGCAAATCGCGCGCGAACACGGTTTGCAGCCGCTGGCGGATATGTTGCTTGCCGAGCAGCCGCAGGACGTGGAAGCCGCCGCGCAAGGCTACCTGAACGAAAACGTCCCCGATATCAAAGCCGCGCAGGACGGCGCGCGTGCGATTCTGATGGAGCAGTTTGCCGAAGATGCAGAACTCATCGGCACGCTGCGCGATAAGTTGTGGAACGAAGCCGAAATCCACGCGCAAGTCGTTGAAGGTAAAGAAACCGAAGGCGAAAAATTCAGCGATTATTTCGACCACCGCGAACCCGTGCGCGCCATGCCCAGCCACCGCGCGCTGGCGGTTTTGCGCGGCCGCAACGAAGGCGTGTTGAACATCGCTCTCAAATACCAACCCGACGACACGCCGATTACGCAGCAAAGCGAATACGAGCAACTCATCGCCCGCCGTTTCAAGGTTTCAGACGGCCACAAATGGCTGCGCGATACCGTACGTCTGACTTGGCGCGCAAAAATCTTTTTGTCGTTGGAACTCGAAGCTCTCAATCGTTTGAAAGAAGCTGCCGACACTGACGCGATTACCGTGTTCGCCCGCAATCTCAAAGACTTGCTGCTCGCCGCGCCTGCAGGACGGCTGACGACTTTGGGCCTCGACCCCGGCTACAAGAACGGCGTGAAATGCGCTGTGGTGGACGACACAGGCAAGCTGCTGGATACCGTCATCGTCTATTTGCATCAAGAAAACAATATGTTGGCAACGCTGTCGCGCCTGATTAAACAGCACGGCGTGAAACTTATCGCCATCGGCAACGGCACTGCCAGCCGCGAAACCGACAAAATCGCGGGCGAACTGGTGCGCGGAATGCCGGAAATGGGGCTGCACAAAATTGTCGTGTCCGAAGCCGGCGCGTCGATTTATTCCGCGTCTGAACTGGCGGCACGCGAGTTCCCCGACTTGGACGTTTCCCTGCGCGGCGCAGTGTCCATCGCCCGCAGACTGCAAGACCCGCTCGCCGAGTTGGTGAAAATCGACCCCAAATCCATCGGCGTGGGTCAGTATCAGCACGATGTGAACCAAAGCCAGCTCGCCAAATCGCTGGACGCGGTGGTCGAAGACTGCGTGAACGCCGTCGGCGTGGACGTGAATACCGCCTCCGCCCCGCTCTTGGCGCGGATTTCCGGTTTGAATCAAACCCTTGCCCAAAACATCGTCGCCTACCGCGATGAAAACGGCGCGTTCAACAGCCGCAAAAAATTGCTGAAAGTACCGCGTTTGGGCGAAAAAACCTTCGAGCAGGCGGCGGGCTTTTTGCGGATTAACGGCGGTAAAGAGCCGCTGGACGCGAGCGCCGTCCACCCCGAAGCCTATCCCGTCGTCGCTAAAATGCTGGCGCAACAAGGCATTAGCGCCGCCGAACTCATCGGCAACCGCGAGCGCGTGAAGCAAATCAAAGCATCCGACTTCACCGACGAACGCTTCGGCCTGCCGACCATTTTGGACATCCTGTCCGAGCTGGAAAAACCAGGCCGTGACCCGCGTGGCGAATTTCAGACGGCCTCATTTGCCGAAGGTATCCACGAAATCAGCGACTTGCAAGTTGGCATGATACTCGAAGGCGTGGTTTCCAACGTCGCCAACTTCGGCGCGTTCGTGGACATCGGCGTCCATCAAGACGGTTTGGTGCACATCTCCGCTCTCTCCAATAAATTCGTCCAAGACCCGCGCGAAGTCGTGAAAGCCGGCGACGTGGTGAAAGTGAAAGTGCTGGAAGTCGATGCCGCCAGAAAACGCATCGCGCTGACCATGCGTTTGGATGACGAACCGGGCAGTGCCGCCAAAGGCAACAGGCAGTCTGAAACCCGACATCAAGAACGCCGTGCCCGCAAACCCCAACGCAACGAGCGTGCCCCAACCAATTCAGCAATGGCAGATGCGTTTGCGAAGTTGAAGCGGTAACAGTAGTCGAAGTGCTATTTAAAGTAAAACCGTTTTGAAACAAATAAATAAAATTAAATTGTAAAAAAAATCCCGTTTTTTTATCATATCGAAGCGATATAGCAAAAAAACAGGATTTTTTTATCATTTAACCGAAACCCTAAAATGTACTCGATCGAACAATTCCCTCCCGAAATAGATTTCGAAACTGTCGCCGTCTTGAAAAAACTGGCTTCCGCCCATCGTTATCTGGCCGAATTAAAAGGCATCTGCCGCAGTATTCCCAACCAAGGCATTCTGATTAACACGCTGTCTTTGCAGGAAGCCAAAGACAGTTCCGAAATCGAAAATATCATTACCACCCATGACGAACTGTTCCGCGCAGGAATATCGGCAAGCCCGTCTAGTCCTGCCATTAAAGAAGTGCAGAATTATGCTTCAGCACTGCATTGCGGCTTCGAACTTATCCAAGAACACGGAATGCTAACCAACAATCATATTTTGACAATACAGGCCGAGTTGGAAAAGAACCGTGCCGGGTTCCGCAAACAGTCGGGAACGATGCTGAAAAACGACCGTACCGGCGAAACCGTCTATACGCCGCCGCAACATATGGACGACATCATTCGCCTGATGAGCAGATTGGAAGCATTTATCAATGACGACAACACGGAAAAATCTATCGACCCGCTGATCCGTATGGCGCTGCTCCACCACCAGTTTGAAAGCATTCACCCGTTTTACGACGGCAACGGCAGAACAGGCAGGATTATCAATGTGTTGTATCTGGTTTTAACCGGATTGCTGGATATTCCCGTCTTATACCTCAGCCGCTATCTGGTGCGGAACAAAAGTGAATATTACCGCCTGCTGCAACACGTACGCGATACGGGTGAATGGGAAGATTGGCTGTTGTATATGCTGGAAGCTGTGGAACAAACCGCCAAGGACGGCATCTATACCGTGCAGCACATCCATCAGGCGATGCTGGACTACAAACACCGCATCAGGCAAAACTTCAGCTTCTACAGCCAAGACCTGATTAACCACCTATTCAATCATCCCTACACAAAAATCGATTTCCTGATGAAAACGCTGAACGTTTCTCGCCCTAGTGCCGTCAAATATCTAGACGAACTGACAGAAGGTGGGTTCCTTTACAAAGAAAAGATAGGCAGAAGCAACTATTATATCAATATTGCGCTAATGAGTATCTTAATACCAACTAATTGATAATATTTGAAATTTATACAATATTAAATCAATATATTGTTTGCCATCATGCTTGATGGCTTATCGATATAAACAAGCGTATAGTTCCAAATATCACAAACCCATCATCACAACCTTAGGAGTTCAAACCATGAAACCTGTTTTGTTTGCCGCGCTGATTTCCTGTTTCTCCGTTGCTGCCTATGCCGCCTGTACCGACAGCCAGCAGCAGTGCGTGATTTATAAAAACGGTAATGTCGCGACAGAAGGCGGCTGTACGGTCAGCAAGTGCCAAAGTGCCGATGCGCAAATGTTGAAATGGAAGCTGAAAAACGGCAAAGGCGTAACCGTGGAAATCGGAAAAAACGGTAAGGTTTTGGTGAACAAAAAACCGGGTGCGAAAGCGAACAACAGCAATGCATCAGGCATGGGTTTGACGTGTTATGCCGCCGATGCGGACAAACGTGAGCAGTTCTGCTCGACCAATTATTGATTGGATTGCTGCTTTGATTAAAGGCCGTCTGAAAAGTGTTTCAGACGGCCTTGATGTTTATCCTTCCGATATTTTTTCATTGAGAAAGTCGATAAAGCTGCGTACTTTTGCGCTGAGAAAGGCCCTGTCGACATAAGTGGCGTTCAGTTGATCTGCCCAGATGGTGTAATCGGGCAGGAGTTGGATCAATGTGCCGTCCTTCAATTCCTGCTGGACTGCCCAAAGGGGCTGATAGCCTATGCCTGCACCTGATTTAATCAGCTCGCGGATCATCAGTGTGTTGTCGCTGCGGATAACCGGGGAGAGATGGAGAATGGCTTTTTCTGCGGTAGCGCGGTGGGTAATTTCCTGGTCTTGTTGACTGGTATAGGAAGGCAGAATAGCTTGGTGCTGCATGACGGCTTCGGGTGTATCGGGTGTGCCGTGTCGGGCAAGATAGTTGGGGGCGGCAAGCAGGACGAACTCGATTTTGGCCAGCGGTTTGACGATCAGCGAAGGGGAGGGGGTTTTGGAAACGCGTAAGGCGAGGTCAAAACCTTCGGCAATGAGATCGATATGGCGGTTGTCGAGGACGAGGTCGAGCGTGACTTTGGGATAACGCTGGCGGTATTCTGCTAGCCATGCGCTCATATTGCCGCCTGCAAACCATAGGGGCATGGTAACGCGCAACATACCTTGCGGCGTGTCGGCGCCGCCTGCCGCTTTTTGGGCAGCGGTGTCCAATGTATCCAGCGCGTAGCTGCATTGGCGGTAGTATTCTTCGCCTGCTTCAGTTAGGTGGAGGTTGCGGCTGTTGCGGTGTAAGAGCTTGGCTTGTATGGTGTTTTCTAGATGGCTAACGTGTTTGCTGGCCATGGCGGTGGAGATGTCGAGCTGATCGGCGGCACGGGTAAAACTGCCGCTTTGTACAACTTGGCGGAAAACTTTTAGGCTGAATAGGGTATCCATAATTTCTTATTAGGAAACGTTGTATCAATAATTCGAGTATATATCTCTTACTTGGAATTATCTATACTGCACTTATTGAAATTGCTCCCTACCTCTTCAGGTAGCCATTAAAATAAGGATTATTAAGATGTCAGCCCTCAAATCATTCCAACCTGTTGTATTGTCTGTCTTGCGTATTGTTACGGCGTATCTGTTTTTGCTGCATGGCACGGCCAAGTTTTTCAGTTTCCCAATGTCCATGGGCGGCGCGCCTGAAGGCTTGATGCTGGTGGCCGGTATTTTGGAAATTGTCGGCGGTATCTTATTGATATTGGGCCTGTTCACCCGTCCGGCCGCGTTTGTTTTGTCCGGTCAGATGGCAGCCGCCTACTTTATGGCGCACGCGTCTTCTGGTAATGTTTTGTTCCCATTGGCCAACCATGGCGAATCTGCCGTTTTGTTCTGTTTCGTGTTCCTGTATCTGGCAGTAGCCGGTGGCGGAGCGTGGGCTTTGGATAACGCTTTTGGTAAAGATAAAAATTAATTTAAGGAAAAGATCATGACTTATTCTGTTTTGCAACAAGCTGCTGAAACCCGTCGTTCTATCTATGCATTGAACAACACCCTGCCTCTGTCCAATGAGGAAGTAACCAAAATCATCGAACACGCCGTTTTGCATACGCCGTCTTCTTTCAATTCGCAATCTGCCCGAGTGGTCGTATTATTTGGCGAAGAACATGCCAAAGTGTGGCATTTTGTCGAAGAAGCGTTGCGTGCGGTTGTTCCTGCCGAGCAGTTTGAAGCCACCGCACAAAAACTGAACTTGTTTAAAGCAGGCGCGGCGACCGTTTTGTTCTTTGAAGATCAAAATGTTGTCAAAGGCTTGCAAGAGCAGTTCCCATCTTATGCGGCCAATTTCCCTATCTGGGCAGATCAGGCAAATGCCATGGTTCAATATGCTGTTTGGACAACATTGGCGGCTGCCGGTATCGGCGCCAATCTGCAACACTACAATCCGCTGCCTGATGCGGCCATTGCCAAAGAATGGAACTTGCCGGAAAGCTGGTTGTTGCGTGCGCAAATGGTGATCGGCGGTATCGCGGCTCCAGCCGGAGAAAAAGCCTTCCAACCAATAGAAGGCCGTCTGAAAGTATTCGGCGCATAAATGAAATGATGTTTTAAACAAAGGGCGTGATGTTTGCGCCCTTTTTGAAATAGCAAAATTAAAAAGGCCGTCTGAAAACAGTTTCAGACGGCCTTTTATCTATGCCATGAAATCAACCGCGGCGCCAAGTCGTACCGCCGGCGTTGTCTTCCAGAATGATTTTGTGTTCGTTCAGAAGGTCGCGGATACGGTCGGACTCTGCCCAATTTTTATCGGCACGCGCCTGTTTGCGTCGTGCGATTAAATCTTCGATTTCTTCGTTGGAGAGGCTATTAGGATTGATTTTAAAGTAATCTTTATAAGTCAATTTGATTGGGTTTCCTTGCCGCCAAGTCGTACCGCTGGCGTTATCTTCCAAAATAATGTTATATGTATCCAAGAGCAGGTTGCGGATGCGGTCAGACTCTATCCAGTTTTTATCTGCGCGTGCTTGTTTGTCTTGCTCAATCAAATCTTCGATTTCTTTTTTGAAAAGATTGTCTGAAGCCGCACCACCTTGCAAGAACTTGATTGGATTGCGTTGCAGCAGGCCGATGATGCCGCCCAAGGCTTTCAGACAGCCCGCAAGGTGCGCATCATTAGTCTTGTTTACTTCACTGGCAAGTTTGAACAATACAGCAACGGCTTCGACCGTGCCGAAATCGTCGTTCATGGCGGCGTAGAAGCGGCGGGTGTAGTCGTTAGCGTTTTCAGATAAATCAAACTCAGCCGCTGGTGTGTTTTTCAAGGTTGTGTACAGGCGTGTCAACGCACCTTTTGCGTCGTCCAAATGCGCGTCGGAGTAGTTCAACGGGCTGCGGTAGTGGGCGCGCAGGATGAAGAAGCGCACGACTTCCGGGTCATATTGTTTCAACACTTCGCGGATAGTAAAGAAGTTGCCCAACGATTTGGACATTTTTTCGCCGTCCACACGGATGAAGCCGTTGTGCAGCCAGTATTTGACGTGGCTGGCGATGCTTTGACCGTGGTGGGTTTGCGCGTGGTCGTGGCCGCAGGTATGGCCTGTCGCGCCGACACTTTGGGCGATTTCGTTTTCGTGGTGCGGGAATTGCAAATCCGCGCCGCCACCGTGAATATCGAAAGTATCGCCGAACAGGTTTTCGCTCATGGCAGAGCATTCGATGTGCCAACCCGGACGACCATTGCCCCACGGGCTTTCCCATGCCGGCTCGCCTGCTTTGGCCGCTTTCCACAATACAAAATCAAGCGGATCGCGTTTGAAACCGTCCACTTCTACACGCTCACCTGCGCGCAGGTCGTCCAACGATTTGCCCGACAATTGACCGTAAGCAGAAAACTCGCGCACGGCGTAGTAAACGTCGCCGTTTGCGGCAGGATATGCCTTGCCGTTTTGAATCAGGGTTTCAATCATGGCAATCATTTGCGGAATATTTTCCGTTGCCTTCGGCTCGATGTCGGGACGCAACACACCCAAAGCATCGGCATCTTCGTGCATAGCCTGAATGAAACGCGCGGTCAGTTCGCCGATAGTTTCGCCGTTTTCAGCCGCACGGGCGATGATTTTGTCGTCGATGTCGGTGATGTTGCGCACATAAGTGAGCGGATAACCGCACTCGCGCAGCCAGCGGGCAATCATGTCGAATACCACCATCACTCGGGCATGGCCTAAGTGGCAATAGTCGTAAACAGTCATACCGCAAACGTACATGCGCACGTTTTTAGGGTCGATGGGGGTAAAGGGTTCTTTTTGGCGGGTAAGGGTGTTGTAGATGGTGGTCATGGAATCTTCAAAATTTGTATAAACTGGGGGTAAATTATTTGGATTTTTTGTGCAAGCAAAATTCAAATACGTTTCGTTCTGGGCCATTATTAGTTGTATGTGCTTTTTTAACTATATAAGGCTGATGCTCATCTAATGTAAATTCACCGATGTATCGGACATGAGCATTTAGTGTGTCATTAGCAAAAACACGGATGGCTTTTCCTGTCTGTTTATGTTCCAAGAGAGCTTTATTCCCATTGTTCATACGCTGATCACCACGTTGCCCTTCGCCACAATAAAACAGGGTGGTTCCCTTCTCATCCCAGCGATCATAATAGCCGTGGTCTTCGCCTTTTTCTGGGTGAGTAAAGAGGAAGATATTGGGCGTTTTTGCCGAAGCAGCAATGCCACTTTGTCTATTGCCACCGTATTGGTCATGTAATTCTGAACGTTTAATAATATCGTTTTCTTGTAAAGAAAAAGAGTTGGAAGACATGTGACTCTCCATTTTATTAAAAAGGCCGTCTGAAATTTTTTACTCCGGCTTAAATACGCCTGTATCCGTTTTAGGCTGCTGCTCGGCAATCTCGGTATTTACCGCTGCCTGCTCCGCTTCGGCTTTTTCGGCTTCGATGCGTTTTTTCTCGGTCAGGTATTGGTTGATTTGGTGTACCAATTCCTGTGTGCCTTGGTGGGTCAGGGCGCTGATTTGAAAGAGGCGCGGGGTTTCCATGTCGAATTGGAAGCGGTCGTCTGGTTTCGGGTAGTCCCAGCCGATGGCTTCGAGGAAGGCGGCTGTTCGCGCTTGGGCTTCTTCTTCGTCAAGCATATCGAGTTTGTTCAGCACCAGCCAGCGCGGTTTGTCGTAGAGTTCTTCGTCGTATTTGCGCAATTCGTTGATGATGGCGAGTGCTTCTTCGGCGGGATTGACGGTTTCGTCGAAGGGCGCCAAATCGACAACGTGCAACAGCAGGCCGGTGCGCGATAAGTGTTTGAGGAAGCGGTGGCCGAGGCCTGCACCTTCTGCCGCGCCTTCAATCAGGCCGGGGATATCGGCCATAACAAAGCTGTGGTTTTCGTCGATGCGCACGACGCCTAAATTCGGATGCAGGGTGGTGAAGGGGTAGTTGGCGATTTTTGGGCGTGCGGCGGAGACGGCGGTAATCAGGGTGGATTTACCGGCGTTGGGCATGCCTAACAAGCCGACGTCGGCGAGGACTTTAAGCTCGAGTTGCAGGGAACGGGTTTCGCCTTCTTCGCCGGGCGTGGATTGTTTGGGCGCGCGGTTGACGGACGATTTGAAGTGGATGTTGCCCAAGCCGCCTTTGCCACCTTTGGCGAGGCAGACGCGCTGGCCGTGATAAGTGAGGTCGGCGACGATTTCGTCGGTGTCGAGGTCGCGGATGAGGGTGCCGACGGGCATTTTGAGGACGATGTCGTCCGCACCTGCGCCGTAGCGGTCGGAGCCGTGGCCTTTTTCGCCGTTTTTGGCTTGGTAGCGTTTGACGAAGCGGTATTCGACGAGGGTGTTGGTGTTTTCGTCGGCTTCCGCCCATACGCTGCCGCCTTTGCCACCGTCGCCGCCGTCAGGGCCGCCGCGGGGTACGAATTTTTCGCGGCGGAAACTGGTTGCGCCATTACCGCCTTTGCCTGCGGCGACTTCGATTTTTGCTTCGTCGATAAATTTCATGATGTTCTCTTATGGGTATTCGGTTGTTTCAGACGGCCTTTGTTGATAGAGGAGCTTGGTGTCTGAACGGATAAAATGTTGCTTATTATAAAGGATATTTCGGTTTTAGGCCGTCTGAAATATGGTTTCAGACGGCCTTGGATTTATTGGGCGAGGGCTTGGTCAATTTCTTGATAGAGTTGGGAGAAATTGGGTTCGCCAACGTAGGTTTTAAGGATGTTGCCGTTTTTGTCGATCAGGACGGAAGTCGGGTAAACCTGTGTGCCAAAGGCTTTTGCGGCAGTTTTGTCGGCATCGTACATGACGGTGAAAGGAAGGCCGTATTCTTTGACGTACTGATGGACGCTCTCAATAGGGTCGATGGGCTGGGCAATGCCGAGGACTTGGAAGTTTTTGCCTTGATAGTCTTGGGCGGTTTTGATGATTTTAGGCATCTCGCTCACGCAGCCGGGGCAGGAGGGAAACCAGAAGTTAATGAGGGTAACTTTGTCTTTCAAATCGGCGTTGGTAATGGTTTTGCCTTGCAGGTCGGGCAGGGCGAAATCAGGGGCGGCTTTGCTGCTGGGGATAAGGACAAAGGCAAGAAGCGCGCCAATCGTGGCAACGACAAGGAGTGTGAGTATTTTTTTCATGATTCGAGGTTTTGAATTGCGTGTGCTAAGGTTTGGGGAACGCTGATGCTGCGACCGCTTTCGCTGCTGACGGGCATAAGGGTAACTTCGGCTTCGATGGCGGCTTTGCCGTTGGGCAGGGTCGCGGTTTGGCTGAGGATGATGTGGCGTGTGCCAATGTCTTTCAGACGGCCTGTAAAGGTTAAAACATCGCCTTCAAGCGACGGGCGGCGATAGCGGATATCAACGCGTGCAACAACGAGCATGATGCCTTTGAGTTCGGACAGAAGGTCATGCTCTTGAAAAAACGTCCAGCGCGCTTCTTCGAGAAATTCGAGATAGCGCGCATTGTTGACGTGGCCATAGCCGTCGAGGTGGTAGTTACGGACGGTCAGTTTCATCAGTTGAGATTGATGGGTTGGAACTCTTCGCGTGCGATGGGTTCGTGTTCGAGGTCGGTAATCACGGTGGAGAGTTGGATATCGAACCATTCGTTGAAAATGTCGGCATCCAAATCCGGCCATTCGCTTTCGTCTTCGCACCAGTCGGCCAATTCGGCAGCAAAAATATCTTCAAAACGCGCTTCGATTTCGTCCCATACTTCGTCGGCAGTTTCGCATGGGCGAACGAGGTAGGAATTGGCATCGGCTTGAATGTCTTCCAGTGTCAGGCCGTCTAGGTGATTGCCGGGCAGGGATTTCAGCCAGTTCCAAAATGGATCGAGGGGGATAAGCAGGAAGACGCTGCGGTTGACTTCGTACATGGTGTTTTCCTTGGTTTCTGTATAGTTGAATGATATAGCAAAGGTGGGGGACTGGCTATCTTTTGGGGGATAAAGGCCGTCTGAATTTCAGACGGCCTTTATTTTTGGGAACAATCAGGGGTTTTCTGATGGTGTTTGATACAGGGTTTGGGGATTGGCTGTATCGGGGATTTCTTCCGGAGTGGATTGGGGGGCTGCTACCGGTTCGGAAGTGACATTGCTGTCCACCAAGTCATCGATGTCGATGTTGTCGTCTTCGCTTTGAGGGAGCGTGCCGCCGGTTTGTTGGGTGCGGACTTTCATGTAAAGGTCGCGTGTGTAGCTGTATTTGTCGATGGCTGCGCCTTCGAGGCTGTCGGTCAGGTCGAGGAGCTCTTCACGGGTGTTGATGGCTTGCAGACCGGTTGTGCCCCAGCGTCCTATGCTGGTGTGGAAGACGGAGTTTTTAACCGGATAGACGGTGGTAACGGCGTTGCCGACGGTATCGCGTACGGTAGACGGGCCGAGTAGGGGGACGACGAAGTAGTTGCTGTTTTTCCAGCCCCATGAGGCGAAGGTGTCGCCGAGGGTGTTTTTATTGCTGGGTACGCCGCCTGCACCGGCTACGTCGATTAAACCGCCAAGGCCGAAGGTGGTGTTGATGCCTACACGGACGAGGTCTTCGCTGGCGCGTTTGACGTCAAGGCGCAGAACGTTGCTGCCGAAGCTGACGACATCGCGCAGGTTGTTGAAGAAGTTGCTTACACCGGTACGCACCGGTTTGGGCGTTACTTTGCGATAACCGCGTGCGACAGGGGAAAGGACGTATTTGTCTGCTTTGTCGTTGAACTTGGAAACGGTACGGTTGTAGCCTTCGTAAGGGTCGGCCGGATTGCGTTCGGCAAGTGCGGGTGCGGAGGCTATGCTGATGAGGAGGCAGAGGGAAGCGGTGGTTTTTTTCATAATTGCAACCAGTCTTTGATTTCGTAAAGTTCGGCCAGTGCGCGGACGGAATCGGGAATGTTTTGAATGGTCGGTTTTTTGTCTGTCCGGCGCAGAGCGTTGAGCAGCAGGGAAACGCAGGCGGAATCTGCTTTGCCTACTTGGCTGAAGTCTATGCTGTCTGTTTCTTTCAGACGGCATTGTTGTTCGTAGCGCGCAAAGGCGGAAGCAGTCAGGGTTTTGACGGTAACGTCGCCGCTGATGTAGAGCGTGCCGTTGCGGATTTCTGTTTGCATGGTGTCTTTATGATGTAAGGCACCATGCCGTCTGAACATCAGGCGGCATGGTGCGGGGTGGATTATTTACCGCCGTTTTTGGCTTTCAAGTCGGCAATCAGGCCGTCGATACCTTTGGCTTTGATGGTTTCACCGAATTGGTTGCGGTATACGGTAACCAAGCTTGCGCCTTCGACTGCGACATTGTATGCGCGGTATCTGCTGCCGCTTTGGTAGGTGGTGAAGTCCATGTTGACCGGTTTTTGGCCGGAAACGTTGATTTCGGCGCGGACAACGATTTCTTTACCGCCTTTGTTTACGACAGGGTTGTCTTTGATGTTGACCTTGGCGTTTTTGAATTTCAGCATGGTGCCGGAGTAGGTGCGGATCAGCAGGGTTTGGAACTCTTTGGTCAACGCTTGTTTTTGTGCGTCAGTTGCAGTACGCCATGGGTTGCCGACGGCTAAAGCGGTCATGCGTTGGAAGTCGAAGTAAGGGATGGCGTAAGCCTCGGCTTTTTGGCGTGCAGTGTTGGCGTCGCCGCTGTTGAGGATTTTCAGCACTTGAACGGAGTTTTCACGGACTTGGTTGACTGCGTCGGCAGGAGAGGCAAATGCCATGCTGATGCTCAATACGCCGATGCTCAATGCGCTGATGAAGGAAGTTTTTTTCATGGGAGTGTCCTGAATATTGGGTTGATATGTGTTTATTGTTTGTTTTGACCGGCAGATTCACCATCTGCGTTTTTCTCGGCAAAGCTGGTCATGAATTTGCCGATAAGGTTTTCCAAAACCATGGCGGAGCTGGTAACAGTAATGGTGTCGCCTGCTGCCAAAGAATCGGTATCGCCGCCTTGTTGCAGGCCGATGTATTGTTCGCCCAACAGGCCTGAAGTCAGGATTTGTGCGGAAACGTCGCTGCTGAACTGATATTGGCTGTCGAGATTGAGGGCGACTTTTGCCTGATAGGATTTAGGGTCGAGCTGAATAGAGGCAACGCGGCCCACCAGTACGCCTGCGGATTTGACCGGAGCGTTGGTTTTCAAGCCGCCGATGTCGCTGAAATCGGCATAGACGGTGTAGGTTTGAGAGGATTTGCCGAACGATTGTCCGCCGGCGGCGCGGAAGGCGAGAAAGCCGATAGCGGCCGCGCCCAGTAAGACAAACAGTCCTACCCAAAATTCCAAAGCATTTTTTTTCATGTGCTATTGTCCTTGTTTCATTCTTTTTAAGTGTCGTTTCAGACGGCCTTTAGTCGGTAAACATCCATGCGGTCAACATGAAGTCGACAGCGAGGATGGTCAGGGCGGAAGACACTACTGTGCGTGTACTGGCGCGCAAAATACCTTCAGAAGTAGGTACGCAGTGGAAGCCCTGATGCACGGCAATCAGCGTAACGGCTACGCCGAAAGCGGTGGATTTGATTAAGCCGTTGAGTACGTCGTAATGGAAGGTAATGTTGTTTTGCATTTGCGACCAGAAAATACCGCCGTCCAAACCCAGCCATTCGACGCCGACCAAATACGCGCCGTAAATGCCGGCAACGTTGAAAATCGAAGCCAGCAAAGGCATGGAAAACACGCCCGCCCAAAAGCGCGGCGCAACCACGCGTGCCACGGGGTCGACCGCCATCACGTTCATTGCTTCAAGCTGCTCGGTGGTTTTCATCAAGCCGATTTCGCTGGTCATGGCACCGCCCGCGCTGCTGGCAAACAGAATAGCCGCCAATACGGGACCTAATTCGCGCAACAGGGAAGCGGCAACCATATAGCCCAAAATATCGGCGGATTTGAATTTTGCCAGCTGCGTATAGCCTTGTAAGCCCAATACCATGCCGACAAACAGGCCGGACACGGCAACAATCAGGACAGACAACACGCCTGCAAAGTAAACCTGGCGGATGCTCAGGCGCGGGCGGGTAAACGCCGTACCTGATTTGGCCAGGATCTGCAGGAAAAACAGCGTAATGCTGCCCAGCGATTGGATGAAGCCGAGGGTTTTTGCCCCGACGGAACGGATAAAATTCATAGGTTTCAGTTGATTGGTTAAATGGTTTTCAGACGGCCTTGTTTAAGTTTCAGGCCGTCTGAACATCAGCCCAGCAAGTCTTGTTTTAAAGTCGTTTGCGCCGGATAGCGGTATGCGACGGGGCCGTCTGCCAAACCGCCGACAAACTGGCGCACCCAAGGCGAGTCGAGTTCGCGCATTTCTTTGGGCGAGCCGGAGAACATGATTTCGCCGTGTGCCAAGAAAATCACTTGATCGACGATTTCCAGCGATTTTTCGATGTCGTGCGTTACCATCACGCTGGTTGAGCGCAGGGCTTTGTTGGCACGGCTGATGAGGTGGGCGATGACGCCCAGCGAAATCGGGTCGAGGCCGGTAAAAGGCTCGTCGTACAACATGATTTCAGGGTCGAGCGCAATCGTACGCGCGAGGGCGACGCGGCGCGACATACCGCCGGAAAGCTCCGAAGGCATCAGGTTTTCAACACCGCGCAAACCGACTGCATTCAGTTTCAACACCACCAAATCGCGGATGACCGCTTCGGGCAAATCCGTCAGTTCGCGCATGGGGAAGGCGATGTTGTCGAAGACGGATAAGTCGGTGAACAATGCGCCGTGTTGGAACAAAACGCCCATGCGGCGGCGGTGTTCGTACAGCTCCTGCGCCGAAAATGCGGCCAAATCGCGCCCTTCAATCAGCACTTTTCCCGATTGTGGGTGGATTTGACCCGTAATCAGGCGCATCAGCGTGGTTTTACCGCTGCCCGAACCACCCATTACGGCGGCGAAATTGCCTTGTGGAATGCTGAAGTTGATGTTGTTCAGAATAGGACGGTCGCCATATGCGAAGGCAACGTCTTTCATTTCGATGAAGGGTGTAGAACTCATGCAGGAGAGGGGTGTCAAAAAATGTATTTTAATTACGGGTATTGTAAAGGGTATTGGATATTCGGGCAATTTTCAGACGGCCTGCGCTTAAGAATAACGGGTAAAAACGTGTGAAAGAATGCAGAAGCGTTGGTGGTACGGTCGTTTTGCAGCGTGTTGTGTCAAACATACAGACAGTTGTGTAGGTATATAAAGAGGCGGGCAAATATGCCCGCCTTGTTTTTAATATTTCTGCAAACCTTCTACTTTGATTTCTTTGGCATTGGCATTGATGAAGGCTTGAGTCGCTTTCATCGTGGCTTGGATGCGCGGATCGTTCCAGCGCACGATTTGGTTGTTTTCATCGCGCTTGTCCGACCAGATAATCACGCCGTCGGTGTATTTTTTGCTGATTTCGAGCATTTTGCGCCAGCGGGCGGGGTCGATGAATTGCTTGAAATAAGGGCTGTTGGTGGCCGAATAATATTGCGGCCAAATGTAGCCGATGATTTTTTTGTTGGGAAAGCGTTGATGGATGTCGTCAACGGCGGTTTTCACGTCTTTTTCCCATTGCACCAAATCGGGGGAAGTGATGTAGAACACAGGATTGGCATAGTCGCTGATGACGGCGGTGGGCGCACGGCGTTTGCTGACTTGCCGCCATTTTGCCAAGATGGCTTCGTTGTCAACGTTGGGGCGGTAGTGGCGGATGCCGTGCAGGTGTTCGGAAGGCATGCCGTAGTTGCTGATGACGGCGCGCGGGTTTTCTTCTCTGAAGATTTGGTACATCCGCGCAAAGTCGGTTCTTAATTCGTCAGGAGTCAGCAGCTGGCCGTCTTTTTCGGCAAACCAGCTTTCGATGTCGGTAGAAATAGTGCGGTAGCCTTCGCGGCGCGATTGTTTGGCCAATTCGCGGATACGCGCTTCGTTGAGTACGCCGTGTTTGCGTTTGCCCGTCGGATCGGGTTTGACCAGCTCGCTTTCGTAAACCAAGAACACTTTGGAGAGTTTGTCGGCAGTAAGGTCGGGTTTGCCGACGTAGTCCATGCGGTCGTAGATGATGAAATCTTTGGCATGGGCGGAGAGGGTGGTCAATAAGAGGACGAGGGGCAAAAGGCGGTTGGGTTTCATATTTTTAGGTAGATTAAGGGAAAAGGGCCATTGTACGGGAAGCAGCGTTAAAGTAAGTCAAAGGCCGTCTGAGAGGATAAAAGTTCTTTCAGACGGCCTTTAAGATGAGAGGAAGAAGGGGTTTTGATTGAAACCAATACCTAAATCGTTACGTAGGGTAGGAAAAGATAGGTTTGGTTATATTTTATTAGAAACCCTTAGCAAGTAAAAAACTATTTTCATCTTCAGCATTCAGTAGTAGCGGTCGCTCCCAAATAATATTTTCTCTGATTACTTTTGCTGGAACGCCTGCAGCAATACAATTATTAGGAATTGGTTTTTTCAGCAATGAGAAAGCGCCAATAACCGAACCATCACCAATACGGCTTCCTCCTAATATAGTTGCTCCATATGCAACCCAAACATGGTTACCAATTACAATATCTTTAGAAAAATTAATACGTTTACCAGTATTGGCGTTATAAATCGCATGGGCATCATCTGTCCGAATCTGGTTATTAGTAGCGAACATGCAGTCATCGCCAATAGTTATACTTGTACTTTCGGCACAGGTTACATAAACACTATTGGTACTTGTTGTTCCATTTCCTATTTCAATTTTACAACCAAATCCTAACCGAAACGTACCAAAAATACCTGCTCTTTCTCCTATTACGATAATAGCATTACTTCCTTTAAATTCAATAAAAGTATTTTTGAGGTTTGAGTTTTCATGCAGGATTACACGATTGTTTTTGCCAAAAAAACGAACATGTACATTATTTAAGTTAGACGGAGCTTGAATAAAATTGTTATATTCGTCTTGATAACATCCCATAATTTTTAATTTATCATCACTATATTGGCAATAGACAATATCACCTTTTAAATTTTCTTTTATAATAAATTCATTACCAGTATTGTTGGCTTTAAAAGAAAATAGGGAGTTATCAATATTTATTTCAGTTTCTGTTTGTAAGTTAATAATTTTTTCTATGCTATTTACTATTATTTTTAAGAAAAGTTCATAATTACCTACAGGAATGTCGGAAATGTCAACACCTTCATAATTTAACGTAGCAAACCAACACGTATCATAAGAAATATTTGGATCTTTAGAATATTGTACTGTGAGTTCCTCATGAAGAGCTTTAGCTAATGGCTTTACATAGCTGTTAGTTGCATTTTTAATGATTAATTGGTAGTTAATGTCACTATATTCTTTAGCACTTTGACCTAAGACTATCCCAATGCCTTCTATATAAAGAACACTTCCAAGTAACTTAAACTTTTTTAAGTCTACGATAAATTCTTTGTATTGATTCATTTTATTGTTTCCATAGTTACATAATGTGAATAAATTAAGTATAAGATTATCTGCATAATTATGTAGTTATTCTGTTTAATCAGGATAGAGAAATAAAAATATTAAGATAATCCCTATGTTTTTACTGGTGATAATTACTGTTTCTTTAGAAAGAATATTAACTTAAAGTTTCGCGATTGTCTATAATAGTTTATTGAGTTTTTCAATTAATTCAACGAATTGTAAATATTCAGCTTGTAGTGGGTGTGATTTACTGCGCTGCAGTTTTTCCCAGCAATAGGAAAGTTTCGGCTTTGTTGCGCGGTCTTGCGCCTTGCCACAAGGTTTGCCAACCTGAAGGTGCGCCGATGTTGGCGGCTTGGCGGATGAGGCGGTAGCGGCAGGTCAGGTTGTCGGTCGTGGTTTTGATATGGCTGTATTGAGTCCACGCGATGCGTGTGCGCTGGTCTTGGCTGTCGATGTTGATACATTCGAGGCCGTCTGAAAGCTGCTGTTTCAATTCGGAAGAAAGTGCGGCTTCCATTTGGTGTACCACCGGCGCATGGCTTTTGGCGGCGTTGAGCCACGGTAAAAACAGGGTCATCAGCAAGGCCCAGGCCAAGGTCACGCCGGCTGCCCAGTTGGTCACGGCTTGGCGGCCGCGAATGTTTTTACGCGTAATCGCCCAAAGCCACAACGGGGTAAACAGCAGGGCGACAGTCATCGGAATTGGGTCGATGTCGGGGATGTAATACGGGCTGAAATAGGCGGCGCGTTCGGCCAGCTTGGCAGGCCAGCCGTAGTTCATGGCGAAGAAGCCCAGCCACAGGAAGACGGCAATCAGACCGAATGCCATGATGCCGAACCAGTTGATAAATGCAGCAGCACCGCGGCGCAGTCCGTCCAGTTGTGCCGCGCCGAGCAGGGCGAGCGGCGGCAGCAGCCAAACGAGGTTGTCTTGCAGGCGTTGCGGATTGATGGCAAGCAGGGCTGTCATGATAATCAGCCACGACAGGCTCAGAATGCCCCAGTTTTTATCGTGGATACGCGTGCGGCTGAGTGTCCATGCCGCCAGCGGCCAAGCAGGCAGGGCAAACCACAGCAGGTTTTTCAGATAATAGGGTAGGTTGAAGGCCGTCTGAATCTGATGGAAACCGCCGAATACGCCTAAGGAATAATGGTTGAACCAAATATCAAACCATTCGGGGTTAGTTTTTGATAAAACCAGCGGATACAGAATCAGCAGGGGCAGGGAAACGACGATGGCGCCAATCAGGGTCAGCAGATAGCGTTTGCTCTGCCAAGTGGAATGGAACGACAGGGCAAGTGCCAAAAACATCATGGCCGCGGTCAGCAGATAGCCTGATGAGAGGGAGAGTAAAACCCAACCGCCGCACAACAGCAAAATGGCGATAATGACGCGGCGGCGTGCCAGTGAAAAGCCGCATAGAATCAATCCAAATGCTGCAAAAGCGGCCGACATGGGATTGAGGAAGTGGGCGATGGGCAGCAAACCGATACTGCCGATAAGGATTAAGACAACGCTGCGGCCGTGGTGTCTGCCGAGGAAGTTGAAACCGGCAAATCCGCAGGCCGTCAGTCCGATGGCGGTGAATACCACGCCGGCAAAGCGCGCAGCATCATAGGTATCGGCCGCCCAAGGTGAAAACAGGGTTTGGAATGCAGTTGCTACCCACAAAAAAGCAGGGGAGATGGTGAAATCGGGTTGGACGAAGATTTGTGCCACCAACAGGCTGCCGCCGTTTTTCATGGATTCGGAGGCGGTAAAGAGGGAGGGTTCGGCAGGGTTCCACAAGTCATGCGAGAACACGCCCGGCCACAGCCAGGCAAAGGCCATCAGCAGCAGAAGCCATGGTTTTTCATGGGTTTTTTGGGGGCGACGCGGATCGGGCGGTGTGTAAGTCAGCATGGAAGGTCAAAAAACGGTTGGTTTGAATAGCAATGGTACAGGGTTTGACGGGTTTGCGCGATATGCCGGACTGGAGGGCTTTGTAAAATAATGCTTACGGCTCGTTTTTATCGGGTGTTTGGAATGATATGGTATTCGGTTGACGACAAAAAGTTCAGGCCGTTTGAAAGAAATATTTCAGACGGCCTGAATGCAAAAAAGACTGCACGAAGCAGTCTTTTTGACAAAGCGGCAATTAGCGTTTGAACAGGTTGCCGAATTTGTTGTTGAATTTGTCCACGCGACCGGTAGTGTCGACGATTTTTTGAGTACCGGTGTAGAAAGGGTGGCACAGAGAGCAAACCTCAACGTTGAAGCTGTCTTTTTCCATTGCGGATTTGGTCACGAATTTGTTGCCGCAAGAGCAGGTAACGTTGATTTCGTGGTAGTTCGGGTGAATACCTTGTTTCATTTGATTTCCTTTCGATTAAGCGGGCACAGGGGTTTTGCCTGTACTTCAGTTAAGCGTGGAATTTTCGCTATTTTTGGCTGTTTCGTCAAGAGGATATTTTGTATGCAGGGCAGTTTCGCAACAGACGAGAACAGTTTAGAATAGAGTCTCGAACCAAATATTATGCGATCAGATTGTAATCTAACTGAAAAGAGGATGTAAAGCCTCCTCTAGATGTGAAACTTTAAGAAGAATAATAGTCTGAATAATATTTACGCTTGTACGAACAGGAGACGGAATCAATGTGGAAAAGGATATTGACGTGCATTTTGCGTGTTTGGGGAGGAATGTTGCCTCCGTCTTATTGCAAACCATTCGGCAGAATTGCGCAAAAATTCCGCGCCGCTTTGGCTGCATGCATTTCTCCAAACATCGGTAAAAACGTCAATATTGAAAAAGGCGGATACGTCTTTCCGGATACGGTAGTCGGCGATAATTCGGGTATCGGCGTAAACTGCGAAATCTGCCACGGTTTGACCCTCGGCAAGAACGTGATGATGGGGCCGGAATGCCTGTTTTATTCGACCAACCACAAATTCAACCCTGAAACCCGCCGCTTTGAAGGATATACGGATATCCGCCCGATTGTGATTGAAGACGATGTCTGGATTGGTCGGCGTGCGATTATCATGGGCGGCGTTACCATCGGTAAGGGCGCGGTAATCGGCGCAGGTTCGGTGGTTACTAAAGATGTGCCGCCTTATTGCGTGGCTGCGGGCAATCCTGCGATTGTTCGGAAAAATCTGCTCGATGAGCAAGAGCTTGCAGCCGAATAGCGTAAACAAAATAGCAAAATAAAAGGCCGTCTGAATTTCAGACGGCCTTTTTTCAATAGTGCTTAAGCGGCAATTTTTTCGCATTCTTTAATGCAAGCCAAGCAAGATTCGTAGCAGGCTTTGCATTCAGCGTGGTGGCCGGCGTGTTCTTTGCAGGCGGCGGAACATTGTTTGCAGGCTTCGATGCATACTTTTGCCAAAGATGGAGTCAGGCGTGAATTTTGGGCAGCGAGGTTTTGCAATGTGCCGCACAGTGCCAACATTTGGTTAACGCCGGTTGCGCAGTCTTTCATGGAGGTATCGCCTTCGCTCAACAGGGCGATGCAGTGTGCCAGACAGATTTGACCGGCTTCAACGCAATGTGCGGCCGCTTTGCGCGCAGCTTCGTAGGCGCGTGGTGCAGAATGTGCGTGACCGGCATGGTGTG
Source organism: Neisseria sp. Marseille-Q5346 (assembly GCF_946902045.1). The sequence goes on from NZ_OX336253.1 coordinate 1,531,778, forward strand.
CATGGCCGGCATGGTCGTGAGCACGAGCAAAAGAAGCGGCGGCGGTGAGGGAGACAGCAGCAGCGCTGCCGATAAATTGACGACGGTTCATAAGATAGAGTCCTTTTTGCTTTGTAGAAATATCGGACGAATTATTTCATCCATTATTAAAAGGTTATCATGTTATTCGTTTTTAAACAACAGGCCGTCTGAAGGTATCGAGAACACGTTCAGACGGCCTGTCGTCGGATATGATATTTGTTTAAATGAATTACAAATCGGATGTTTGGAATGCGGCCAAGTGACTTTTGCCGAGAAAATAGTCGGTTTATTCCGCCAACAATTCTTCCGGTTTGACTTTCTCTCCATACACGGGCAAGAGGGTTTTTTCATAGGCGGCTTTCAGACGGCCGTCTTTTTTCATGGCGGCGATTTCGCCGTTGACCCAGTTCAGGAGGTCGGTGTTGCCTTTTTGAACAGCCGGGGCGATGAATTCGGCAGGGCCGAGGTTGCCGATGGCGACTTCAAAATTCGGGTTTTCTTTTGCCCATGCCCACAGCAGGGCGTTGTCGTGGGCGAGTGCTACGCCGCGGCCGTCTTTCAGTGCGTCGAAGGTTTCGGTATTTTGGTCGAATTTCAGCAGTTTGACTTCAGGATGGCTTTTGGTGAAGAAGGCGTCGGCGGTGGTGCCTTTGTTGACCAGAAGGGTTTGGTCTTTCAATTGTGCAACGTCGGTAATCGGTTTGTCTTTGGGGGAAACTACGCCCAAGGCCACTTTCATGTAAGGATCGGCGAAATCGACGGCTTCGGCGCGTTCGGGTGTTTTGGTGAAGTTGGCGAGGATGAGGTCGACTTTGCCGGAACGGACGTATTCGACGCGGTTTGCGGCCTCGGTCAGGACGAATTCGACTTTGTCGGGGCTGCCGAGCAGGTCTTTGGCCAGGTCTTTGGCGATTTCAACGTCAAAGCCTTGGTTTTTGCCGTTGGCGTCAACATAGCCGAACGGAGGCTTGTCGCCGAATACACCGATACGGATGACGCCTTTTTCTTTGATGGAGGCAACGGTCGCCGCTCCGCTGCTTTGTGAAGATTGGGCATCGCCGGAGCCGCCTCCGCAAGCAGTCAGGCCGACGGCGATGGCGGCAGAGGCGAGGAGGGCTTTGAATTTGGCATTCAATTGCATGAGTGTTTCCTTTTCAAATGTTTGGTTGAAAGTGGAGGTCGTCTGAAAAAGGGTTCGGACGGCCTGAAAATAAAATCAGTAGTCCATGCCTGCCAAGAATTGGCGGGCGCGTTCGCTTTTGGGGGCGGAGAAGAAGGTTTCGGGGTCGGACGATTCAACGATGCCGCCTTTGTCCATGAAAACGATGCGGTCGGCAACTTTGCGGGCAAACCCCATTTCATGGGTTACGATGAGCATGCTCATGCCTTCGCGGGCGAGTTCTAAAACCACTTCCAAGACCTCGCGCACCATTTCGGGGTCGAGTGCGGCGGTGATTTCGTCCAGCAGGATGACTTCCGGATTCAGGCACAGGGCGCGGACAATGGCGATGCGTTGTTTCTGGCCACCGGAGAGTTCGCGCGGATAGGCGTTTTTGCGGTCGAGCAGACCGACGCGTTCCAACAGTTTGTCGGCTTGTGCCTCTGCTTCGGCACGGTTGCGGTTTTGTACTTTCACCGGACCTAAGAGGATGTTTTCGATGACGGTCATGTGGGCAAACAGTTCATAGCTTTGAAAGACCATGCCGACTTTTTGCCGGGCGGTTTGCCAGGAAACGTCTTTGCCGAATTCGCCGACTCCATCCATCACGATGCTGCCGCCTTGGTGCGGCTCCAAACCGTTTACGCAGCGCAGGAGGGTAGATTTGCCGCAGCCGGACGGACCCAGCAGTACGATGACTTCGCCTTTTTCCAAGTCCAAGTCTAAGGATTGAATGGCGGTTACGTTGCCGTATTGTTTGTGCAGGTTGCGGATGCTCAGTAAAGCCATGTCAGTGTTCCCATTTTTGTTCAAGTTTTGCCGCCAGCAGCGACAGCGGCCAGCAACAGAAGAAATACAGCATAAAAATCAGGCCGTAAACCCAAAATGAAGCATTGGGTTGCGTCAGCAGCGAGTTTTCGATGATTTGCTGACCAACTTTGACGACTTCGATGACGCCGATAAGGGAGGCGAGCGAGCTGGTTTTGATCATGCGCGTAAACAGATTGACGGCGCCGGGCAATACGCGGCGGATGCTTTGCGGCAGCTCGATGTAGCGGAATACCTGCCCGCGGCTCAAGCCGAGTGCCAGGCCTGATTCGACCTGGTGTTTTTCAATCGATTCCAATGCACCGCGGACCAAATCGCCCATTTCGGCGATGCCCCACATGGTAAATACCCAGACGCAGACCCAAAATCCATCGATGTGGATGCCTGTCCAGACGGATAGGCCGAAATACAGGCCGAACAGCCACACCAAAATCGGCACGATTCGGATGGTTTCGAGATAAAACCGTCCGATAAAGCGGATGAGCTGGTTGCGCGAACGCAAAACCAAGCCGAACAGCGTACCCAATACGCAGGAGGCGGCAACGGAGGCCAGGGAAATCTGCGCCGTCAGCAACAGACCTTCGCCCAAGCGTGCTGCATTTTGTCCTTCAAACAGCCAGTCAAACACCATATTTTGCACTCCGTACGCGGTTTTCTGCCCAGCGCGCCAGAAGCGAAACGGGCAGAAGGATGATCAGGTAGCTGGCAAACAGCAGGAACAAGGCTTCGTTGGTTTTATAGTCCATGCCGATGATGTCTTTGGTAACGAACAACAATTCTGCAATGCCGACCGCGCTGACGATAGATGTTTCTTTCATCAAAAACAATACGTTTGCGCCGATGGCGGGAACGGCGACCGCCCATGCCTGAGGCAATTCGACATAGCGGAACACTTGAAAGCGGCTCAAACCGATGGCCTTTCCCGCTTCGATCTGCCCTTTTGGGACGGCCAAAATACCGGCGCGGATGGCTTCCGCCATATAGCTTGCGCCCAAGAAAACCAGTGCGATCACGCCGCAGATGAAACCGTCCCATTTAATGCCCATTTTCGGCAGGCCGTAATACAGGAAAAACAATTGGATCAGCAGGGGCGTATTGCGCGACAGCTCGATATAGGCGCGTGCCAATGCGTAGAAGGGGCGGATGCGGTATGCCGTAACCACGGCAACGGGCAGGCCGAACAGCAACGACAAAACGACGCCATATACCGACAATTCCAGCGTCAGCTTTGCCGCATCGACAAATTTAGGGATGGCATCGATCAGATAAGACCAGTTCATCAGAGTCAGACAATCAGCATGATAAAGGCAGTATTTTAACGGGTTTGTAAGAGAGTGTTAAATAATGGATAGGAATATCGATTGTGGATAAAACACAAAAAATGGAATAAGGCAAAGGCCGTCTGAAACGTTTCAGACGGCCTTGAAATGTCAAGGTTTCCGCGTCAGGCGGCAGCCGCTTTCCGTTCATGAATCAGTAAATTCAACAGGGCGGCCGCGCCTGCCAAGACTGCGTCGGCGTACCACATCCAGCCGTAATCGTTGAAGCGCGTGATGACGATGCCGCCGATGTATGAACCCAAAAAGCCGCCGATTTGGTGGCTCAACATGGTCAACCCGAAGAGGGTGGCCAAGTAGCGCGTACCGAAAAGTTTGCCGGTAATGGCGGCGGTGGGAGCGACGGTTGCCAGCCAAGTGAAACCGAGTCCGGCGGCGAAAAGATAGAAGTTCAAATCGGTTTTAGGTGCGGCCAGATAAATCAATATCATGGCGACACGCGAAGCATATAAACCGAAGAGGACGTATTTGCCCAAAAATCTGCCGGTACACCAGCCTGAAAAAATACAGCCGGCGATGTTTGCCAAACCAATAATGGCAATGGAGGTCGAAGCGACCGTAGCGGGGAGGCTGCAAAGTGAAATTTCGGTCGGTAGGTGGGTAACCAAAAAGGCGATGTGGAAACCGCAGGTAAAGAAACCCAAATGCAGCAAGATATAGCTGCGGTTGGCGAAAGCCTTGCAGACGGCCTGCTTCAGGGTTTGGCCGCCGTTGTCGGTATGGACGGTGTGAGAAGCATGTTTGCCGCCGGCCAGCCACCAAGAAATCGGCAAAATCAAGATGGCAATGACTGCCCAAACATAAAATGTCCCCGTCCAGCCGATGTGGGGCAGTGCAATCAAACCTTGAACCAGCGGCGCGAACAAAAATTGCCCTGCGGACCCGCCTGCATTGACCAGGCCGGAAGCCAAGCCGCGCCGATGAGGCGGTGTTTTGGCGGCTACCTGTCCCATAATGATGGAAAATCCGCCCGAACCCGTACCGAATGCCAACAATAAACCGATACCCAGCATCAGCCCCCAATAAGTCGGCATTTGCGGCACCATCAGACAGGCGGCAATCAATAGAACCGTCCCGCCGGCTAAAACCTTAAACGCGCCGAAACGGTCGGCCAACGCGCCGGACAAGGGTTGCGATATGCCCCACATCAATTGGAAAACGGCAATAATCAGGCTGAACTGGGTCATGCTCAATTCGGTCGAGTTGACGACGGGCAGGACAAAAAGCCCTAAAGTCATCCTCATGCCGATGGTAATCAGCAGGATGGAGGCGGCAGCGGCGATCAGCAGCCACAAATTGGGTAATTTGGCAGAAGAATCGGTCATGATGTTTGTGTATGTAAGGGGCAGGGAATAAAAGCTATTCCTGCCACTATATTATTTATTTGATTTCTCGGCGAGCCGATATATAAACGCGCGATTCTAGCATTGGGCGGGAAACGGCATAAATAACCGTTGGTTCTTTGGATATGGTAAAAAGTGATATGGTTTGAGGATGAATTGAGGATGAAGCGGTCAAATATTCTTCGTTTGGTACTGACGGAGCAAGCAAATTGCCGTTGAATTTTCGTTTGAGAAGAAAGGCCGTCTGAAAAGTTTCAGACGGCCTTTGTTTGACTGACTTACATCAGATGATTTCCAGAATGAAATACTGACGCAGTTTTTCGTACACATTATTTTGTACGTTGATACAACCATTGGTTATGATGCGGTCGGCCACATGAGGAGAAGCGATGCGTTCCATGCGTCTTTCCTGCGGCTTGAGCGTCCATACCCTGTGTAACGCAAACAGAAAGTCATTTTCTTCTTTGAAGCCGATAACCTCGCCACCGTAACCCGGTTTGCTGGTCATCATCGGCGTCATATTGAATTTGCCTTTCGGAGTGGTCTTGCCAATCAGTACCGGATGGCACTGACCGTCATCGGCAAAGCAAAGCTCCGCCTTAGCTGTATTGACCACAACTTTTTTACGCTGGATATAGTCACTGACAGCATCGGCAGCGGCCAAAGAATTCAGACCTGCTGCCAAGGCTATACCCAATAGGATCCGTTTCAAATTTGTCCTTATTGACGGATGCGTTTAGGAGCTTCTTTAATGATCTCGCGGATGATCACTTGAGGCTCTTGTTTAGGTGTAGGTGCTGGAGGAGGACATACGGCATCTTTAGGGAATACTGGATTCCAGAAGAAGCTGCGTGCAAATTTGTCTTTGTCGAAGATCACTTTGTATTGGCAAGTAGTGATGCCTTCAACGCCGGAAGTGTTTTCAGGGTCAACGCCTACGCCTGGGGTGTAGAAGTGGAACAGGTAGTCCCATTCACGCACGCCAACCATGCCTTCGTCGTAGTGAGGACGGCCGAGGATTTTGTAGATGTCGTCTTTGGTCAGGCCAGGACGCATTTGATCCAGCTCGTCAAAAGTCGGGAATGTACCGCGGTCTTTGTTGAAGGTCAGGGAGTAAGGTTTAGGGAAGCGTGGCTCGTCTGTAGTGCCTTCAGGAGTGATTTTGCTCTTAGTAGCACAGGCGGCCAGCAGGCCGGTAGCCAGCAGGACGAAGCCCACTTTTGCGATTTTTTTCATTTGATAATCCTTTTATTGATTTTACCAGCCGAACTTTTCAGACGGCCTGTTAGTGCCGGCAGCGAGTTTGCCGGTTTACCCAAATAATGTTGTGCTTCTTAAAGATGTACCCGACGGTTTGACAAACAAGAACATCGGCACATTCCGGCAGGGTATTGCGCCTCATCTCCGTTGTATCCGCCTGAATCGGCAGAACCGTTCAGACGGCCCGACTGACATTTATTGTCACTTTGTAACAATTTCACTGCGAGTAAGGCTTGGAGTTTAGAGATGTCCGGTTTTCGATAAATCAGGTTGTATTGCGTAATACCTTGTTATCTTTGTGCTTTAGTTCATTTTGGCATTTGCCGGAGATTAGGTACTTAATCTTTCGGGTGTTATCCCTGCAAATTGTATGCCAGTTTTCCTTTATACGCATAATCTGTGTATGCCAGAATGTTGGCTTTATACAACATTCATATTAACGAACCAGAAACGGATTGTACCTTTTCTCATGCCCGATGCTGGTCATGCGGCCGTGTCCGGCTATAACTTGCGTGGTTTCGGGCAGGGTTAATAGTTTAGCGCAGATATTGTTTATGAGGTCATCATGATTACCGCGCGGAAAATCTGTGCGACCAACGGTCTCATAAAATAAAACATCGCCTGCGACTAAAAGTCCGTTTTCGGCGTTGTAAAAAACGACTTGGCCGGGAGTGTGGCCGGGAATGTGGAGGACTTGGAAGCTATGGTTGCCGACTTTGAGCGTTTCCCCTTCTTCCAGCCAGCGTGTCGGCGTGAATGACGGAGAAACAGGGAAGCCGTATTGCGCCGTTGTTTGCGGGAGAGCTTGGAGCAGGAATTCATCGTCTTTGTGCGGGCCGAAAACAGGTACGTCGCAGGTTTTTAAAAGCTCAACCACGCCGCCTGCGTGGTCAAGATGGCCGTGGGTCAGCCAAATGGCGGTCAGCTTGAGGCCTTTGCTTTGGACTTGTTGCAATAAATAAGGGACGTCGCCGCCGACATCGGTCAACACGGCTTCTTTGGTTTCATCGTCCCAAATCAGCGTGCAGTTTTGACGGAAGGGGGTAACTGCGTTGATTTCAAATTGGAGTGCCATGGGTGTTCCTAGGAAATGCTTATTTAATGTTGTTTACGTTTCAGACGGTCTTTTGTTATTATGCATATATAATAACAAAAGCAAGTATGGAAAAGTATCTTATGAATATGAATAATGTAATGCGAACCATGATACCGATTTTTGCGGCTTCTTTCATCTCTGCGGCGTTTGGTGCAGATTTGTTGTTGGCGCAGGAATATAAAAATCAAGATATTGCCGGTTGGGCCATGAGTGAAAAGTTGGATGGCGTACGCGCGTATTGGGACGGCAGGCAGCTGGTCAGTCGTCAGGGCTATGCGTTTACACCGCCCAAAGGTTTTACAGCAGGTTTTCCGCCGTTTCCGATGGATGGCGAGTTGTACAGCGGACGAGGGCGGTTTGAGCAAATTTCCGCGACGGTGCGTTCTGCCTCGGGAAATTGGGACGGCATCCGTTTGCATGTTTTTGATGTGCCGCAGGCGCAGGGCAATCTGTATCAGCGGCTGGAAACGGCTTCGAAATGGCTGAAATCACACCCGTCGGCACGGTTTACGGTTATTCCGCAAGTCAAGGTGCGCGACAAACAGCATGCTTTGGATTTTTTGAAACAAGTCGAAGCGCTGGGTGGGGAAGGTGTGATGCTGCGTCAACCTGAAGCCCGTTATGCAAGCGGTAGAAATGGGCAGCTGTTGAAGCTGAAAAGTGAATATGATGATGAATGTACAGTGACGCGTCATTATGAGGGCAAAGGGCGAAATGTCGGGCGTTTGGGTGCGGTAGGATGCAAAAACCAATATGGCGAGTTTCGTATCGGCAGCGGTTTTAAGGATAAAGACCGCGACCATCCGCCGAAAATCGGTGCGCTGATTACTTACCGTTATCGTGGTTTTACGCAAAAGGGAACGCCGAAATTTGCAACATTTGTCAGGGTGCGCTCGGATCGATAAAACAAATTAAAGGCCGTCTGAAAATAGGTTTCAGACGGCCTTTAATATAGATGTTGCATAGTCTTTTATAAGGTTTCCAATACATCGGGCAATTCGGCCAAGCTTTTGAGCATGGCGATATGGGGCAGGGCGGAAAGTTGTTGGGCAGTGTGTGCGCCGGTGGTGACAGCGATGGCGCGGATTTTGGCATTGGCAGCCATTTCTAGGTCGTGGGTGGTGTCGCCGACGACGACGGCCTCTTCCGGCTCAACACCCAGTCGGTCGCAGAGGGCGAGTACCATATCGGGCGCGGGTTTGGACGGATATTCGCTAGCGCAGGCGGTTTCCAGCCAGAAGGCTTGGGTGCCGGTTTGCTCGATGGACCTATCCAGTCCGCTGCGGCCTTTGCCGGTCGCTACGGCAAGCCAATAGCCTTGTTGCTTCAAGCGTTGCAGGCAGGGCAGGGCTTCGGGGAACAGGGTCATGTTGCGGTTGTTGGGATTGAGATAGTGCGCGGCATAGGTCTCAATCAGGGTTTCCTGAACGTGTTCGCTGACGTTGTGGGCAAGGCGGCGGATGATGCCGGAGAGGCTGTATCCGATGAGTGGGCGGATTTGGTCGGCTTCGGGAACAGGCAGGCCGCAATCGGCAAAGCTTTGCTGAAAGGTGTGGATAATGGGGTTGGTGGTGTCGGCAAGCGTGCCGTCCCAGTCGAAAATAATGAGTTTGGGTTTCATGGTTTTCCTTTCAGACGTCCTTGAATAACTTATTATTTTAAAAGTGTATTTTGATGTAGCTGAATTCACCAAAATACGCGAATAGAACTATGAGTTACTTAATATTTTAACTTTTTCTTGATTGAATTCTTGTTCGGAAAGAATACCTTGATCTAATAATTTCTTTAAATTTACTAATTGATCATATTTTTTGTTGTTGCTTGAATTATCAATATCTACTTGTTTTGTCTCTGTGCAGATAAAAATAATTTCAATCCTAGGCCAATTCCCTAAGATGTGAGGAGGAGTAGATGCTCTTTCTCTAATTGCTTTCATACTTTTATTTTTTTGTTTGCAGAAAGCCTGTGCTCTTTTTTCAGCACTGTGTCTCACAGCAGTTGAAGGAGTAAATCCTGATGCTCCTTGGTGGAATATGCGATATTCTTGTTCATTATTTTCATTAACATCTAAAATAGTTTCTTTGCCTTTGTAAATGATTGCTGTATCAAAACCCGAGTTTCCCTTTTCAACGATTTGGATTCCCGATGCAGTTGTACAACCAGCTAAAATTAATGCTAATAGAAGATAAAATTTAGACATGACGTTTCCTTATTTTGGGTTAAGTAAATCTATTTGATTTCAGACGGCCTTTTCCTGATTTTCTAACATTACAACGAATTGCGCCAATTCTTGCGGCAGGGGGGCTTTCAGGATCAGTTTTTCGCCGGTCAGCGGATGGGTGAGGTGCAGCTCGGAAGCATGCAGGAACATTCTTTTCAAACCGAGTTTCTGCAGGCGTTTGTTGGCTTGATAGTCGCCGTAGCGTTCGTCGCCGGCAATGGGGCAGTCTTGCGATTGCAGGTGGACGCGGATTTGGTGGGTGCGGCCGGTTTTCAGGGTGGCTTCGACAAAGGTTAGGTTGGATAGACCGACTTGGTGCAAAAGGCCGTCTGAAAAACGGTTTAACACGCGGAAGATGGTGTGGGCGGATTGGCCGTCTTCGCTGACGCGCACCATTTTTTCGCCTTGCGCGCCGGTGTATTTGAACAGGGGGAGCTTGACATGGAAGCGGTCGTTCGGCAGCCTGCCGACACCCAGTGCGAGATAGATTTTTTTCGGATGGTCGTTGCGGATGGCTTCGTGCAGTTTCACCAAGGCGCTGCGTTTTTTGGCGATCATCAAGAGGCCGCTGGTGTCTTTGTCGAGGCGGTGGACGAGTTCGAGATAACGCGCTTCGGGACGGGCGCGGCGGATTTGTTCGATGACGCCGAAACTCACGCCGCTGCCGCCGTGGACGGCAACGCCGGACGGTTTGTTGATGACCAAAAGCGCATCGTCTTCATAAACGATGTCAAACTCGCGTGCTGGCGCGGCCTGGTTTTCAGACGGCCTTTGTTTTTCTGCGATGCGTATCGGCGGAATACGAATAGTATCGCCTGCCTGAATGCGGTTGTCGGGTTTGCAGCGTTTTTTGTTCAGCCGCACTTCGCCGGCGCGGATAATGCGGTGGATATGGCTTTTCGGGACGCCTTTGAGGATTTTTATCAGATAGTTATCAAGGCGTTGGCCTTCCTCGTGTTCGGCAACGGCAATCAGGCTGACTGAATCTTTGCGTATTGCGTGCATTTTCTCTATAATCCCAAACGTCCGTTTCTGGACCCGAACCTGCCGTTGCAGGCCGTCTGAAACGGATTTATTGTTAAAACGAGATTTTATATTAAAAACGCACTCCGCAAAGCATTTCCTTGTGTTTGTTCAAAGCCGGCAAACGCAATCCCGTAATTAAGTTTGAATTGAACCTGCCGTCCGGCCGGGCGTAAGACGCAGTCTGCGCAGCACCGTCCGAAATTACCGGCGCTACGATAATAAGAAGATGTAGGCTGCCTTATTTTGTCCGAAGCATCAGCATTCGGACGGCAGCGGAACCATCAACCTTTCCGCCGCATCGTTCTTTATTTCCTTCTTTATCTGAATCCGTCCGCACATGGCTTGAGCTCAAGCATGCAACCTTGCGGATTTCAAATCAAATACTGGTTACACGGGGATTTTCCCATCTTGCCTTTGAAGAGTGCCAACCGGACAGACAGGCCGTCTGAAAAAGATATTCACAAATCAAACGGCCGCTGTTCACGAGGTGACTATGAAAAGAATGTTATTCAACGCAACGCAGGCTGAAGAGCTGCGCGTTGCCATTGTCGATGGCCAAAACCTTTTGGACTTGGACATCGAAACGCTGGGCAAAGAACAGCGTAAAGGCAATATCTACAAAGGTATCATTACCCGCATCGAGCCGTCGCTGGAAGCGTGTTTCGTCGATTACGGAACCGACCGCCACGGCTTTTTGCCGTTTAAGGAAGTGTCGCGTTCATATTTCCGCGACTACGAAGGCGGCAGGGCGCGTATTCAGGACGTGCTCAAAGAGGGCATGGAAGTCATCGTCCAAGTCGAAAAAGACGAGCGAGGCAACAAAGGCGCGGCACTGACCACGTTCATCAGCCTGGCCGGCCGCTATTTGGTATTGATGCCGAACAACCCGCGTGGCGGCGGCGTATCCCGCCGCATCGAAGGCGAAGAGCGTCAAGAGTTGAAAGCCGCTATGGCCGAACTCGACATTCCAAACGGCATGAGCATCATCGCCCGCACCGCAGGCATCGGCCGCAGCGCGGAAGAGTTGGAATGGGATTTGAACTACCTCAAGCAACTCTGGCAAGCCATTGAAGAAGCAGGCAAAGCGCATCATGACCCTTATCTGCTCTTTATGGAAAGCTCGCTGCTGATTCGTGCGATTCGCGACTATTTCCGTCCCGACATCGGCGAGATTCTAGTGGATAATCAAGAAGTTTACGACCAAGTTGCCGAGTTCATGAGCTATGTCATGCCGAGCAATGTAGGCCGTCTGAAACTCTATCAAGACCACACGCCGCTGTTCTCCCGTTTCCAAATCGAACACCAAATCGAAAGTGCATTCTCACGCAGCGTCAGCCTGCCTTCCGGCGGCGCGATTGTGATCGACCACACCGAAGCCTTGGTTTCCATCGACGTCAACTCTGCGCGTGCCACACGCGGCTCGGATATTGAAGACACCGCGTTTAAAACCAATATGGAAGCTGCCGAAGAGGTTGCCCGTCAAATGCGCCTGCGCGACTTGGGGGGTTTGGTCGTGATCGACTTCATCGACATGGAAAATCCGAAACACCAACGCGATGTTGAAAACGTCCTGCGCGACGCGCTCAAAAAAGACCGCGCCCGCGTGCAAATGGGCAAACTTTCGCGGTTCGGCCTTTTGGAGTTGAGTCGCCAACGTTTGAAACCGGCTCTGGGCGAAAGCAGCCATGTTGCGTGTCCGCGCTGTGCCGGTACAGGCGTCATCCGCGGCATCGAATCCACCGCCCTGCACGTTTTGCGCATCATTCAAGAAGAAGCAATGAAAGACAACACCGGCGAAGTACACGCACAAGTGCCTGTCGATGTTGCCACCTTCCTGTTGAACGAAAAACGCGCCGAGCTGTTTGCGATGGAAGAGCGCTTGGATGTGAACGTCGTCCTGATTCCAAATATCCACTTGGAAAATCCGCATTACGAAATCAACCGCATCCGCATCGATGACGTAGAAGAAGACGGCGAACCGAGCTACAAACGCGTCGCTGAGCCGGAAGAAGACGAATCCGCCAAACCTTTTGGCAGCGAAAAAGCCAAAGCTTCCCGTCCTGAGCCAGCTGTCAAAGGCGTGCGCCATACACAGCCTGCACCGACTGTCGCCCCTGAGAAAAAAGCCTCTTGGTGGGACAGCTTCAAAGCTTGGTTGAAACGCATTTTCGGCGGTGAGCCTGCACCTGCCGCAGTTGCTCAAGAGCCTGCCGAAAAACGCACTACAACCAACCGCAGCCAAAACAGTAACCGCCGTTCAAACAGCCGCCGTCAAAATCCACGCCGCAACAACAAACACGACGGCAGCAAAGTCGAAGTGCGCGAAGTGAATGCCGAAGCTGCCGACAGCAAGTTTGAAGAAAGCAAATCAAACGAAAGCCGCAACGACGAGCGTAAAGAAAGCCGCCGCAGCCGCAACCGCAACAACCGCCGCGATGAGCGCAACAACGAGCGTAACCGTGTCGAGGAAACGGTTGAAGACGTAAACGTTCAAGAAGTGGCCGCACTGGCTGAGATGCCGTCTGAAAACCAAGCGGAACAAAACGGCAATAAACGCCGCCGCAACAACGGCCGTAACGAGCGCAACCGTAACCAATATGCGGAAAGCCATGTTGAAGACGCAAACGTTCAAGCCGATAGCGAACAGGCGCAAGCGGAAGCGGACGACAACGCCCGCAGCGAAGAGGGTGTGAAAAACAACGGCCGTCAAGGACGCGACCGCAACAACCGTCAGCGCAACAACCGCAACGACCGCCGTTCCAACAGCAAAAAACGCAATATTCCGTCTTCGGCAAAAATCGAGCAATACCTGAACATTACCGACACCGCCGACAAAGTCCTCTTTGCCGTGGCGCATGTTTTGGGTTTGAACGAAACGGTTGAAGCTGAAAATGTGCCTTTGCCGCAGGAAGATGTTCATGCCGAGCCGCTGGTGATTGTGGTATCCGAGCCTGAAGTTGCCAGCGCAGAGCCATTCGTATTTGCCATTGAAAGCGAAGACGAGCCTGCCGTCGCGCAAACTGAAAGCGCCGATGCCGAGCAAGCCCTGTTGGCTTCTGCGGTCAGCAACGTCAAAGAAGCCATTTCTGCGGTATTATCTCCGAATGAAACTGCCGTTGCAGAAGTCGCAGAACCGGTTGAAGCAGCAACCGAAACTGTGGCAACGCAAACTGAGGCCGTAGCTGAAAAAGCGCCTGTTGCCGCTGTTTTGCCGGAAGGTTTGGGCGATTTGATTTTCGTTGAAACCGATCCGCAAGCCGTTGCCGCTTTTGCCGCGCAGCCGCAACCTGAACCGGTTGCCAAAACACGCCGTTCGGATGTGCCTAAAGTAGAAGTGGAAGACGTAGCAGTCGAAATGATTTTGGTGGAAACACGTAAAGATTAAGATTGGTTTTCTATTAAAAGCCCGATGTTGAACGCATCGGGCTTTTTTATTGACAAGGAGTTATGCTGCTCATTTTCTTTGTGTTTGCTGAGGGTTGCTTCATGGTTAAAAAAGCAGAATAACTTGCTGAGAAAGGGAAGGGCATAGTTTTTTCAATGGGAAGGGTTTAATAGTCATACCAGATCGGTATTAAAAAAGGCCGTCTGAAATGGTTTCAGACGGCCTTGGTTTGTGTGTGTATGTTTGGGTATTGTGATTATTTTTTGTTCAGAGAGTCACGGATTTCGCGCAACAACAGAACTTCTTCGCTAGGTTCTGCTGGTGCTTCTTCAGCAGGAGCGTCGGTTTTTTTCAAGGAGTTGATGGCTTTAACCACGCAGAAGATGGCAGCGGCAACGATCAGGAAGCTGATTACAGTGTTGATGAACAGACCGATGTTCAGGGTAACGGCACCGGCTGCTTGAGCGGCTGCCAGGTTGGCGTAACCTTCAGCAGGAGCGGCTTGTGCGCCGTCTTTCAGGGTAATGAACAGGTTGGAGAAATCAACGCCGCCGATCAGCAGACCGATAGGAGGCATGATTACATCGTCAACCAATGATTTGACGATGCCGCTGAATGCTGTACCGACAACCATACCGACTGCGAGGTCGACAACGTTGCCACGCATAATAAATTCTTTAAATTCTGAAGCGATTGACATAATTAATCTCCTGTATGTGTTTGAGTCAAAATCAGATGTAGTTCAATAAAACGGCAGGCATATTAACGCTTTATCGGTTAAGAAAAATTCATTAATGTTAAATTTTGTATTTTATGCTAAAAATGCCCGGCTTCTATGCCTTCTGTATGAAAAAACAGGCCGTCTGAATTTTTTTTGTTACTTTTTTGCACCACTTTTTATCAGCGGCTAAGTATCAGATAACATGAATGTTATCTTTAGAATCAATGCTCTATCGGAATTTCAAATTGAGATAGAATGATAATATAATAATGTTAAAAACATAATCATTGAAATCCTGTAAAGGTAATGTTTCGTATCCGTATTTGACTTTCAGACGGCCTTTTTTATCATGCAGTTATTAAAGCCATAATGTAATGGCCATAAAAAACGCACTTTCATCATGAAAGTGCGTTTGGTGTGTAAACCGTTTAGTTCTCTTCGTCGTTCAGCGCATTGATGCTGTAACCGCCGTCAACGTAGGTAATCTCGCCGGTGATGCCGGAAGCGAGGTCGGACAGCAGGAAGGCGGCTGTGTTGCCGACTTCTTCGGTGGTAACGTTGCGGCCCAGTGGGTTGTGGGAAGCGACGTGGCCTAAGAGTTTGCTGAGATCGGCGATGCCGGAAGCGGCCAGAGTTTTGATCGGGCCTGCAGAGATGCCGTTGCAGCGGATGCCTTCTTTACCCAGACAGGCGGCAGTGAAGCGGATGCCGGCTTCGAGGCTGGCTTTGGCCATGCCCATAACGTTGTAGTTAGGAATGGCACGAACGGCGCCCAAGTAGCTCAGGGCAACGATTGCGGCGTTGCGGCCCTGCATCATCGGACGGGCGGCTTTTGCCAGCGCAGGCAGGCTGTATGCGGAGATTTCGTGAGCGGTGTTGAACGCTTCGCGGCTGATGCTGTCGAGGAAGTCGCCGCTCAAAGCTTCTTTAGGTGCGAAGCCGATGGAGTGAACGAGGCCGTCTAAGCCGTCCCAGTGTTTGCCCAAGTCAACGAAAACTTGGTTGATTTCGTCGTCGCTGGCAACGTCGCAGCGGAACACGAGTTCGGAGCCGAGTTCGGCAGCCATTTTACGGACGCGCTCTTCCAGTTTGTCGACAACATAAGTGAATGCCAATTCCGCGCCTTGTTCGCGGCAGGCTTTGGCGATGCCGTAAGCGATGGAACGCTCGGAGATCATGCCGGTAATCAGAATTTTTTTGCCTTGCAAAAAGCCCATTTTCTTATCCTTTAGCAGTGGTATTGCGGTTGCATTAAACTGCGCATTATAGCAAAAACCGCTGTTTCGGCATAGAAAAAAACGGATAACCCTTTGTCTTGCCTCAAATAGGGATAAGGTTTTCTGCCAAGGCCGTCTGAAACCTGACGGAACGGCGGCAAAACGTTATACTTTATAGTCTTAATGACCGATGTTTCAGGAGTGAACCATGCCCGAGCAAAACCGCATTCTTTGCCGAGAACTCAGCCTGTTGGCGTTTAATCGCCGTGTACTGGCTCAGGCGCAGGATACGAAAGTTCCCTTGTTGGAACGTTTGCGTTTCCTGTGCATCGTGTCTTCCAATTTGGACGAATTTTTTGAAGTGCGCATGGCGTGGTTGAAACGCGAAAACAAACTGCGTCCGCATCAACTGCTCGACAACGGAAAAACCGCAGCCGAAACCATCGAAGCGGTGGCGAAAGAGGCGCAGGCTCTGATCCGCGAGCAGTACGATCTGTTTAACAAAGTATTGCAGCCTGCACTCGGCCGCGCCGGCATTCATTTCTATCGCCGTCACAAATGGACGGCTGCGCAGAAAAAATGGATCGAAAACTATTTCGACAACGAGCTGTTGCCCATTCTTACCCCCATCGGCCTTGATCCGTCACACCCGTTCCCGCGCCCGTTAAACAAATCGCTCAACTTTGCCGTCGAACTCGAAGGCACGGATGCGTTCGGCCGTCCGTCCGGAATGGCGATTGTTCAGGCGCCGCGCATTTTGCCGCGCGTCGTCCCCATGCCGTCTGAAATTTGCGGCGGTGATGCAGGCTTTGTGTTCTTGTCTTCGATTTTGCACGCCCATGTCGGCAAACTCTTTCCCGGCATGAAGGTTAAAGACTGCCATCAGTTCCGCCTCACGCGCGACAGCGATTTGACGGTCGATGAAGAAGATTTGAAAAACCTGCGTGCCGCGATTCAAAACGAGTTGCACGACCGCGAATACGGCGACGGCGTGCGCTTGGAAGTGGCGGATACTTGTCCGGCGCATATTCACGACTTCCTGCTTGCCCAGTTCAAGCTGACTTCTGCCGAGCTGTATCAGGTCAAAGGGCCGGTCAATTTGGTGCGCCTCAATGCCGTTCCCGATTTGGTAGACAGGCCGGATTTGAAGTTCCCACCGCGTAATGCAGGCCGTCTGAAAGCCTTACGCAAAAACGGCTCCGTATTCAAACTGGTCAAACAGTCGCCGATTTTGCTGCACCACCCGTATCAGTCTTTCGATCCGGTTGTCCAAATGATACGCGAGGCAGCGGCCGATCCGGATGTGTTGGCCGTTAAAATGACCATCTATCGCACCGGCAGCAATTCCGAGCTTGTGCGCGCATTGATGAAGGCCGCACTGGCGGGCAAACAAGTTACCGTCGTGGTCGAACTGATGGCGCGTTTTGACGAGGCCAACAACGTCAACTGGGCGAAACAGCTCGAAGAGGCGGGCGCGCACGTCGTGTACGGCGTATTCGGCTACAAAGTCCACGCCAAAATGGCTTTGGTTATCCGTCGCGAAGACGGCGTGCTCAAGCGTTATGCCCACCTCGGTACCGGCAACTACCACCAAGGCACATCGCGCATCTACACCGACTTCGGCATCATTACCGCCGACGAACAAATCACTGTCGATGTGAACACTTTGTTTATGGAAATCACAGGCTTGGGTAAGCCGGGCCGTCTGAACAAGCTCTATCAAAGCCCGTTTACCCTGCACAAAATGGTCATCGACCGCATCAAGCAGGAAACCGAACACGCCAAAGCCGGCAAACCGGCGCGGATTACCGCCAAGATGAACTCCCTCATCGAGCCGAGCGTCATTGATGCGCTGTATCAAGCCAGCGCGGCAGGCGTGCAAATCGATCTGATTGTGCGCGGTATGTGTACTTTGCGCCCGGGTGTAAAAGGCTTGTCCGAAAACATCCGCGTCCGCTCCATCATCGGCCGCCAACTCGAACACTCGCGCGTGTATTGCTTCCATAACAACGGCGCAGACGATACCTTTATCTCCAGCGCCGACTGGATGGGTCGCAACTTCTTCCGCCGCATTGAAGTCGCCACGCCGATTACCACGCCCGAACTCAAAGAACGCGTGATCCGCGAAGGTTTGGAAATGGCTTTGGAAGACAATACCCAGGCTTGGCTGATGCAGCCTGACGGCAGCTATGTCCGCACCCAGCCGCAAGACGGCGAGCCTGCGTTTGGTTTGCAGGAAGGTTTGTGGAAAATATACGGACGTTAAATTGAATAATGTCTCAGGCCGTCTGAAATGCAGGTTTCAGACGGCCTTTTTTGATTTTGCCGTTATAATTCCGTTTCCCAATCTTTCAGACGGCCTTTTCCTATGAAATCTTACCCCGATTCCTATCTCCATTTTGAAAACCTCGAATCTCCCGAAACGCAAAATTTTGCTGCCGCGGCGCATGCCGAAACGCGCGCCCGTTTTTTAGAAAACGACAAAGCGCGCGCATTGTCCGACGGCATTTTGGCGCAGTTGCAGGACACGCGGCAGATTCCGTTTTGTCAGGAACACCGCGCGCGGATGTACCATTTCCATCAGGACGCGGAATATCCGAAGGGCGTGTACCGCGTATGTACCGCGGCGACGTACCGTTCCGGCTATCCCGAGTGGAAAATCCTGTTTTCGGTGGCGGACTTCGACGAATTGCTCGGCGACGATGTGTATTTGGGAGGCGTGTCGCACTTGGTGGAAAAGCCCAACCGTGCACTGTTGACCTTGAGCAAATCGGGCGGCGATACGGCGTACACGCTGGAAGTGGATTTGGAAGCAGGGGAGTTGGTAGAAGGCGGTTTTCACTTTCCGGCAGGCAAAAACCATGTGTCGTGGCGCGATGAAAACAGCGTGTGGGTGTGTCCGGCTTGGGACGAACGCCAGTTGACCGAATCGGGCTATCCACGCGAAGTGTGGCTGGTGGAGCGCGGCAAGAGTTTCGAGGAAAGCCTGCCGGTGTATCAAATTGCCGAAGACGGTATGATGGTGAACGCGTGGCGTTATCTCGATCCGCAGGGTTCGCCGATTGATTTGATTGAAGCGTCGGACGGTTTTTACACCAAAACCTATTTGCAGGTGTCAGCCGAAGGCGAGGCGAAACCGTTAAACCTGCCCAACGATTGCGACGTGGTCGGCTATCTGGCCGGACATCTTTTACTGACGTTGCGCAAAGACTGGAACCGCGCGAACCAAAGCTATCCGAGCGGCGCATTGGTGGCAGTAAAATTAAACCGTGGCGAATTGGGCGCGGCGCAGCTTTTGTTTGCGCCCGATGAAACGCAGGCATTGGAAAGCGTGGAAACGACCAAGCATTTTGTCGTGGCGAGCCTGCTGGAAAACGTACAAGGCCGTCTGAAAGCATGGCGCTTTACCGACGGTAAATGGCAGGAAGTCGAACTGCCGCGCCTGCCTTCGGGCGCGTTGGAAATGACCGACCAACCGTGGGGCGGCGACGTGGTTTACCTTGCCGCCAGCGATTTTACCACGCCGCTGACACTGTTTGCATTGGATTTGAATGTGATGGAACTGACCGTCATGCGCCGTCAGCCGCAGCAGTTCGATTCAGACGGCATCAACGTGCAGCAGTTTTGGACGACTTCGGCCGATGGCGAGCGCATTCCTTATTTCCACGTCGGCAAAAACGCCACGCCCGACACGCCGACCTTGGTTTATGCTTACGGCGGTTTCGGCATTCCCGAATTGCCGCATTATCTGGGCAGCGTCGGCAAATATTGGCTGGAAGAGGGCAATGCCTTTGTATTGGCGAACATCCGCGGCGGCGGTGAATTCGGCCCGCGCTGGCATCAGGCGGCGCAGGGAATCAGCAAACATAAAAGCGTCGATGATTTATTGGCAGTCGTGCGCGATTTGTCCGAACGCGGCATGAGTTCGCCCAAACACATCGGTTTGCAGGGCGGCAGCAACGGCGGCCTGATTACCGCCGCCGCCTTCGTGTGCGAACCGCAAAGCATCGGCGCGCTGGTGTGCGAAGTACCGCTGACCGACATGATCCGTTATCCGCTGCTCTCCGCCGGTTCAAGTTGGACGGACGAATACGGCAATCCGCAAAAATACGAAGTCTGCAAACGCTGGCTGGGCGAATTGTCTCCGTATCACAATCTTTCAGACGGCATCAATTATCCGCCTGCGCTCATTACCACCAGTCTCAGCGACGACCGCGTCCATCCCGCCCACGCACTCAAGTTCTACGCCAAACTGCGCGAAACCTCGCCGCAATCTTGGCTCTACTCGCCCGACGGCGGCGGCCATACCGGCAACGGCACGCAACGCGAATCCGCCGACGAACTTACCTGCGTATTGCTGTTTTTGAAAGAGTTTTTGGGGTAGAAGCAAGCAGCAGGATTGACCGTTTTGTAAAGTTGAGAAACAAAATACTCTTGTTTCGGCAAGCGAAAAGAAGGCCGTCTGAAAAACGAATATTAAAGTTTTTCAGACGGCCTTCTTTTCTTTTAACTTTCAACATATCCCGATAAAATGGACACTTTGTAAGTGATCATTGACGGAAGACGCAATTATGGCAACCGAGCCGAGAA
This sequence comes from Neisseria sp. Marseille-Q5346, assembly GCF_946902045.1. Next base: position 1,551,982 of record NZ_OX336253.1, read on the forward strand.
ATTATACACGATTTAGAAAATAATTTCAAACAAAACAATATATTAAAACTCAAACAAATCTTTCCCGAAGTCTTTTGCAAAGACCAAATCGACTTTGAGAAACTCAAACTCGTCCTTGGTGCAGAAAACCTTGCCGGTGTGGGCGAACGTTATCAACTCGATGCTGTAGAAACTAGTAGCGTTGTTTACAGTATTTCCAGGAGAATACTGAAACATGAACATGCACAAAAACACCCGTCTCACCCCGTCTCTGGATTTGAATATCCTCAACGGCATCATGCGCCAAGCCGTGTTGCAGCAGCTGCAAACCTACTTGGGTGCGGACACCATCATCGAAACGCACATCACCCGCGACATGCTCGAACGCGCAGAAAAAAATCCGCCTCTCCAACGGCTTGAGAGGCGTGTTTGAGGCGGATTTGGTGTACTAGGAACAATCAATGATTTCTCGGAAATGGATAAAGCCTGAAGGCGATTATTCGTTAGACGGTTTATCTGTCTGAGACTTGTGCGTTTGCAATATGCGCACTACCTTACCCTCATAACGCTGGCGTAACCACGCCTGTATCCGCTCGTGATCTTTGGCAGGTAGTGGCTGCTCCAATTCGAGAGAGACAACGACGATATCGTCATATGTATCTGTCTTCGGTTCTGCGTTTTTTTGGCTTTCAGACTGTTCGGAAACAGGCGTTGTTTGCGCTTTATCCCAAGCCAAGCCGCGTCCGACAACGATTTTTTCCGCTTCCGGATATTGGGCTTTTAATTCCTTGAGTACCGCTGCATCGTCGATATCGGAGGCTTTGCCTGCCAGTATGGTATCGATATAGGCCTGCTGCTCTTTCAGCTCATTTTGCTGCTGAACCGGGTTGTTTCGGCTTGCCAGCAATTCTTCGATTTTGGCATCGTTCCCTCCCGCATAGACCACGTTGACCTTCGGCTCTTTCACCCCCGACGCGTTAAGGCTTTTCACCAGCAAGGCGGAAATTTTCTCGGCATTGCCCGTTCCATTGACAATCAGACCGACTTTATTTTCTCTGTGGTTCAACATCTTACGCAGCACGAAAAAACCTTCCTGTTGCTGCGCAGTGGCAATGGCGGCATTGGCTCTGGTGTTGAAGATCTCCTGACGCACCAGTCCTGATGCCATATAGCCGCTCGGAATCATCACAGCCAACACGACGGCAGTAATAATGATGCTTTGCAACCGGCGTTTGGATTCCGTTACCAACCCCCTGCGCGGCAGCTTGAGCAGCTTGGAAAACAACAAGGTCGAAAAAGCGATGAACACGCAGTTGATGGCAAAAAGATATGAAGCACCGAGAAAGTAGTGCCAGTTGCCATGTGCCAGTCCGTAGCCCGCAGTACACAGGGGTGGCATCAATGCGGTAGCAATCGCCACACCCGGTATGGCATTGCCTCCTTCTTTTCGAGTCAGCGCCACAATACCCGCACTACCGCCGAAGAAGGCAATCAACACATCCCAAAGGGTCGGCTGAGTACGCGCCAAAAGCTCGCTTTGCGCCTCTTTAAGCGGGGTTAACAGGAAATACAACGTAGCGGTAATCAAGCTGATGACGACGAATATAATAATATTGCGCACGGCTTGACGGATCAGCGCAGTATCCCCTACCGCCAAACCGTAACCCATACCTACAATCGGCCCCATCAACGGCGAAATCAACATCGCGCCGATCACTACCGCCGTGCTGTTTACATTTAGACCGATACTCGCCACGGCAATGGCAAACATCAATACCCACATATTGGTTCCGGACACCCGAGTATTGGCGCGGATGACGGCATCAATTTTATCGGGATGGGCCTGGTCATGCGCAAGATTGAACACATCTTGCAACTTGGTCATGGCACCATTGTCTTCTTTTGGCTGATTTTCTTGTTCTTCTTGGTTTTTAATGTTTTCTTGGTCTTGCATTTTCATCCTTAAATCAATCTTAACGATTGTCTCTGAATATTAAATTAACTGGAATTTCGGATACTGATAATTATGCTTTAATACTGATTTCAAATATGATTAAGCAGATACCTTGCAGAAGGTTAGCATACACATGAAAACGCTGACAACGCTGATCCTGCGTAGGCCTTCACGAAACCAGCATATGCAAAAACCTTCTCTCAAATCCAATTCCTACTTTTTCAGCAGCAACCGCCATCAAAATTTTTTAAGGGGCTGTACTAGTAGATTAGCCCTAAATTTCACACCATTTTTGCAGGATTTTTAGCTGCCGGGACGGTGTGCCGAAGTTAAACCGAAATTCGCATTCTTTCAAGAACAGCGGGAAGGATTTGCGATCAATTCCGTTGTATTTGCGCAAGACGCGTTTTGCCTGATTCCAAAAATTCTCAATGCCGTTAATATGGTTCCGGCGGTCTGCAAATTCCTTGAAATGGTTGATGCGGTAATGGATGAAACCGCTCACGTCTAACTTGTCGTAGCTGCTCAGGCTATCCGTGTAAACAATGCTGTCCGGCATTATTTTCTTTTTGATAGCAGGCATCAAAGTATCAGACTTGGCATTATCTACCACAACGGTATAGACCCGTCCGTTGCGTTTCAGAATGCCAAAGACAACCACTTTTCCTGCCGCGCCGCGACCACGTCTGCCTTTACGCCGTCCGCCGAAATAGCTTTCGTCCAACTCGACAGGGCCTTCAAAAACCTCATCGGCAACCAAGGCCAAATGATGGCTGATGACCATACGGATTTTGCGGTAGAACAGAATAGCGGAGTTGGGCTGAATGCCCAAAATATCGGCAGCGGAACGGGCGGTAACTTGGAGTACAAAAAAACGGAGCAGTTCTTTCTGTACTTTTTTCTTTAATTTGCAGTGCGTTATCTTCATATTTCGAGGGTAACATATCTGCTAATCTAGTACAGCCCCTTGTTTTTAATAATGTTAATGTTAATACGTAACAAAAACAAATTCCTGCTTGTAGGTTAAAATCAGCATATGCTAATATGCGCAACAACAGGTTTTTCCAGAATAATCTGTGCTAAAATGCAGGATTAGATGGAAAACTCTATCCGAATTCGGTACAATACCGACGAATTATTTCTCTTAAACAACCTGCCGCAAGGCGAAAAGGAACGACTGACATGTCAAACATCGAACAACAAGTTAAAAAAATTGTTGCTGAACAACTGGGCGTAAACGAAGCCGAAGTGAAAAACGAATCTTCTTTCCAAGACGATTTGGGTGCTGACTCTCTGGACACCGTAGAACTGGTGATGGCTTTGGAAGAAGCTTTCGGCTGCGAAATCCCTGACGAAGACGCTGAAAAAATCACTACCGTACAATTGGCTATCGACTACATCAACGCCCACCAAGGCTAATCGGTCGCACCAAACATCCAGCCTCTGCTGCGCCATCGCAATAGAGGCTTTTACCTTATTATTAAACCCCTGAAATTTCAGACGGCATGAGTTTTGCCCGTTTCCACGAAGAAAAAGAGCAAGGCTGCCGCGAAAATCCCGACAACCAACAGCGAGATTATCATGAGTCAGAGAAGAGTAGTCATCACAGGTCTTGGCCAAGTATCACCGGTCGGCAACGACGTCGCCACCGCATGGAGCAATCTGCTCGCAGGCAAAAGCGGCATCGGACGGATTACCCGCTTTGACGCATCCGACATCAACAGCCAAATCGCCGGCGAAGTACGCGATTTCGATATCGGCCAATACATCAGCGCGAAAGAAGCGCGCCGTATGGACGTGTTTATCCACTACGGTATCGCCGCCGCCCTGCAAGCCATCAACGATTCAGGCTTGGACGATTTGGAAACCCTCGACAAAGACCGCGTCGGTGTCAACATCGGCTCCGGTATCGGCGGCCTGCCCAGCATCGAAGCGACCGGCAAAGCCGTTATCGAAGGCGGCGCGCGCAAAATCAATCCTTTCTTTATTCCAGGCTCGCTGATTAACCTGATTTCCGGCCACGTCACCATTCTCAAAGGCTACCGCGGCCCGAGCTACGGTATGGTTTCTGCCTGTACGACCGGCGCGCATTCTATCGGCGACTCTGCACGACTGATTAAATACGGCGACGCAGACGTTATGATTGCCGGTGGCGCAGAAGGTGCGATCAGCACTTTGGGCGTTGGCGGTTTTGCCGCCATGAAGGCACTTTCCACTCGCAACGACGACCCTGCTACCGCTTCCCGTCCGTGGGACAAAGGCCGTGACGGTTTCGTTATCGGCGAAGGCGCTGGCGTGCTGGTGTTGGAAGAATTGGAACACGCGAAAAAACGCGGTGCGAAAATTTACGCCGAAATCGTCGGTTTCGGTATGAGCTCCGATGCTTACCACATTACCGCGCCTAACGAAGAAGGCCCTGCATTGGCCGTTATCCGCGCCCTGAAAGATGCCGGCCTGAACCCTGAAGACGTAGATTACGTCAACGCACACGGCACCTCGACTCCTTTAGGCGATGCCAATGAAACCAAAGCCATCAAACGCGCTTTGGGCGACCATGCCCGCAAAGTCATCGTCAATTCCACCAAATCCATGACCGGCCACTTGCTTGGCGCGGCCGGCGGCGTGGAAGCGTTGTATAGCGTGTTGGCAGTACACGAGCAAAAATCTCCACCGACCATCAATATCTTTGAACAAGACGTTGAAGCCGGTTGCGATTTGGACTACTGCGCCAATGAAGCGCGCGACGCGAAAATCGACGTTGCGATCTCCAATTCCTTCGGCTTTGGCGGTACCAACGGCACATTGGTATTTAAACGCTTCAAAGACTGATAGAAGGTTTTAAGTAGATTGAAAAGGCCGTCTGAAACTAAGTTTCAGACGGCCTTTTTTATTTTAAAATACAAATATTCTTGATAATCTGTATCATTTATATAAAAATATCGACTCCTATCAATATCGCCCGAATTTTATCGGGTAATCAACCCAATTACATTTTTAAGGAGTCTGCAATGAAAACTATTCGTATTCTAGCATTGTCCGCTGCACTGGCCGCCGTGCCCGCATTTGCGTCTGATTTCGGCCATGAACAGGCATTGACCATAGACGGCAAGCCTGCCCATCTGGCAGAAACTTCAGCCCGTATTTTGGCAAACGAAACCCTGACTGCGCCGCAACTGGTCGAAGATATCACTGATGGATTCGGTTCGAAAAAAATTCCAGGTTATAAATTGATGATTATGGGCCGCACTTATTCGGTGGCGGCAGAAACCAAACCGCCGAAAGAGGGCCAAACTCAGTGGCGGGACAATACGTTCATTCATCGCGGCGTAAAACTGTTTGTCGGTATTCCGGTCAAAAACGGCAAGATGGATTTGGCGTCTGCCAGATTGATTAATATCGGCGTGGTTGACGATAACGGTGGTGCTGCGCCTCATGATGAGGGTGAAAAAATCCGTCCGGTCGGCAAACAGCTGATGTCTCCCGATACCAAAGTGGAAAATGCGAAACTCAATATTGCCAAACTGACGTTGCCAAATATGAAATTGGGCGAAACCAGTGGGGGTGGCGTGAAATTGGAAGCATCGGCAACATTGGACGGTAAGCCGATACAGACTAAAATCGACAGTACGTTCTCCCGCTTCTATTCCGCCAAACCAGCCGCTACACGGCCGTTTATGGCAGATGCACGGTTTGTGAAATAATCGCAAAGGCTGTCTGAAATCCAGTTTCAGACGGCCTTTTATATAACGAAACTGCATAAGTTTAGTTTTTCATAGATTAAAGATAAGGAGTTAAAAAAGCGTAGAATGGCGATTTTAAAAATTCATCATTGGAGGTCGATCATGACGGTAACGATTTTAGACGGCGGAATGGGGCGTGAACTGCATCGGCGCGGCGCACCGTTTCGTCAGCCGGAATGGTCTGCTTTGGCATTGATGGAAACGCCGGAGATTGTACGCGAAACGCATTTGGACTTTCTTCGCGCAGGCGCACAAGTAGTTACGACCAACAGCTATGCGCTTGTTCCGTTTCATATCGGGCAGGAGCGCTTTGATGCTCAAGCTGCCGAATGGGCAAGGCTTTCCGGCCGTTTGGCGCGTGAAGCGGTGGAACAAAGCGGGACTACCGCAAAAGTAGCCGCAAGCCTGCCGCCGTTATTCGGTTCTTACCGCCCTGACTTGTTTGACAAACAAGTCGCACCTGCTTTGGCTCGCCCTTTAATATCGGGTTTGATGCCGTTTGCTGATATTTGGTTGGCAGAAACCGTATCCAGCTTGGAAGAAGCGCGTTTCTGGCGCAGTAGTCTGCCGATGACGGTAAGCCGTTTTGGGTATCGTTTACTTTGGAAGATACGATGTCGCATGATGTACCGGTGTTGCGTTCGGGGGAAAACGTGCACGAGGCGGTGGATTTCGCGGTAGAAATAGGTGCGGCGGCAATGTTGTTCAATTGCAGTCAGCCTGAAGTAATGGCAGAAGCTTTGAAAGTGGCGAATGAAGCTCAAGGCCGTCTGAAACTGGGTGTTTACGCCAATGCATTTGAACCGGTAAAAGGACAGATGAACGATGCCAATGACGGTTTGGATCCGATTCGTGCCGACGCTACGCCGGAAAATTATTTGGCGTGGGCGAGACAATGGGCGGATTTGGGTGCTGAAATCATCGGCGGGTGCTGCGGTATCGCACCTGAACATATCCGTGCGTTGGCGCAAGGATTTAAGGCCGTCTGAAAGCGGCTGCATAATATTTTGATACGGTTAGAACAGGCTAAAAAAGCCGGTAATGCCGTCGCTTCACAAACACATAATGATAAAAATCAGGAATAAACATGTCGCAAAAATCTCAAATCGGCTTGGTTGCACTGACGGCCTTGGTTATCAGTTCCATGATTGGTTCGGGTATTTTCAGCCTGCCGCAGAATATGGCTGCCGTTGCAGGTTCGCAGGCTTTGCTGTTGGGTTGGCTGATTACCGGTGTGGGCATTATCTTTCTCGGCCTGTCATTTTCGGCCTTGTCCAAACTTAAGCCCGAATTGGACGGTGGTATTTATACGTACGCTCGCGACGGCTTCGGCGATTTGATAGGTTTTTTCTCGGCGTGGGCTATTGGCTTTGCACCACGGTCGGTATTGTCGGCTATTTGGTGGTTGCGTTTGAAGCAGTAGGCGGATTTGTCGATACGCCGGGCAACGTGATTTTCGGTAAAGGCAACACATTTGCTGCTTTTGTTGGAGAATCAGTAATTGTGTGGCTGATTTACTGGTTGGTAGTGCGCGGTATTAAAGAAGCGGCAGGAGTAAACCTGATTGCGACGGCAGTCAAAGTATTTCCGCTGATTTTATTTATCGGTATGGCAGCCTATTTCTTTCAAACCGAAGTGTTTATGTCCGATTGGACGGGGGCGAGCCTTGCTACGCCTGAAAATCCTGATGTCAGCCTGATGACGCAGGTGAAAAACACAATGCTGATTACGTTGTGGGTATTTACCGGTATTGAGGGTGCGGCGGTTTTGTCCAAGCATGCGCGAAGTCGTGCTGATGTCGGTCGAGCAACCATTATCGGAGTCAGCTTGACACTGGCCATGTATGTGGCAATTACCGTCTTGGCTCAAGGCATTTTGCCTCGTGCGGATATTGCTGCAATGGCTAATCCGTCTATGGCGGGCGTGTTGGCGCACATGGTCGGTCCTTGGGGTAAAGTGCTGATTTCTTCCTGCCTGATTGTGTCTGTGCTGTCGTCTTATTTAAGTTGGACGCTGTATGCGACCGAGATTCCGCACATGGGTGCGAGAAACGGCGCATTTCCAAAATCGTTTATCCCGTTGAATAAAAACGAAGTGCCGCAGGGTTCGTTGATGTTTACCACTTTGACCGTGCAGTTTTGCCTATTGCTGGTGTGGTTAAAAGGCGAGGATTATTCTGCCTTGCTGATGGTATCGACTTCCATGATTTTGATACCATATTTGTTAATTGGTGCATATCTGCTCAAATTATCGCTGACACAAAAGGCTGCGGCAAAATACCGTCTTATCGGCGCGGCAGCAACGCTTTATGCGGCTTGGATTGTCTATGCGGCAGGCACGGAATATTTGCTGCTTTCAGTCTTGCTCTATTTGCCCGGCGTATTACTGTTTCTCTATTCGCAAAAGAAACACTATGGAAGTTGTCAGTTCAACCGTATGGAAAAAGCCGTATTGGTATTGCTGTTGATTTTGGCTGTGCCGGCCGTACAGCAGTTTGTCGCTAGCTTACAAGCGTAAGCAGAAAGGTTTGAAAAAGGCCGTCTGAAATCCATTTTCAGACGGCCTTTTATTTATAAAACCGATTCAATACCGCATCATTTTGCTGTCAACCTGCATTGCCCAGGCATCAATGCCGCCTTGCAGGTTGTAGAGGTTTTCAAATCCGGCGTCTTCCAAATACATTGCCGTGTGCAGGCTGCGGATGCCGTGGTGGCAGTAAACGACAATGGGCAAATCGTCGTCGGGCAGCTCGTTTTGACGCAGGGGGATGAGGTTCATCGGAATATGAATGGCAGCGGGCAGGGTGCAGATGGCGCGTTCTTCATCGGTGCGGACGTCGAGCAGATGAAATGCGCGGCCTTCGTCCTGCCATTGTTTCAATTCGGTGGGCGAGAGTTGGATGATGTCGGTCATAGGGTTGGGTAAAAGCATGAGGCCGTCTGAATTTTCAGACGGCCTGTTGTTTAAAAATCGAAATCGCCAAACGGATTGGCCGATTTGTCTTCCAAGTGTGCTACGACGGTGTCGAACAATACCTTTTCGGAAAACTCGTTGCCGTTGCGCGTCAGCAAAAGCGCGTGTTGTACCGGTTTGCGGCCGACGATGACCACCATATGGCCGCCGTCTTTCAGTTGCTCTTTCAGAATTTCAGGTACGCTGTCTACTGCGCCGCCCACATAAATCGCATCAAAAGGAGCGCCTTGCGATGCTTCGGTCAGGCCGTTGTTTTGCACATAATCGACGTTGGTAAAGCCCAATTCGTCCAAAACTTTTTTGGCGCGTTGCTGCTGCTCGGCGTCGATGTCGTCGGTTACGACTTTGCCGGCCAGTTTGGACAGCAGGGCGGTTGCATAGCCTGAGCCTGTACCGATTTCTAAGACGGTTTCATCTTTTTTCAGTTTCAAGCCTTGAGCCAGGCGGGCAACGACTTTGGGTTCCAACATCTTATGGCCGTTGGCCAGCGGCAGCTCCATATCCGCATAGGCCAAGCCTTGAAAAGCCTCGCCGACGAAATGTTCGCGCTCGATCTCCTCCAAAGCATCCAAAATGTCGAAGTCCAAGACATCCCACGGACGAATCTGCTGTTCAACCATATTGAAACGCGCTTTTTCAAAGTCCATATTTGTGCTCCGTTCAATTCTTAATTTTATCGAAACATACATTATAAATCCTTGTCGGAGAGTGTGCCATCTTTCAGACGGCCCCGGAGGCCCGTTAATAATTGCCAAGCGCACATATATCCACTAAACTTTCACATTACGCGACGCTATAACAAGCAACAACCAACACACGGAGCAATAAAGATGTATCACCAAATCGGAATGTGGGACCAAAAATGGGTTATCGGCAACTGGAAAATGAACGGCCGACTCCAAAACAACAATGCGCTTATGCACCGCTTCCGTGTCATGCCAACCGCAGAACGCGTGTTAATCGGCCTGGCCGCTCCGACCGTTTATCTGTTGCAACTGCACAACGCCATGCAGATTGTTTTGAACAACCGCATCTTAACCTGTGCGCAAGACGTGAGCCGTTTCCCGAATAACGGCGCATACACTGGCGAAGTGTCCGCCGAAATGCTTGCCGACATCGGTACAGACATCGTCCTCATCGGCCACTCCGAGCGCAGCCTTTATTTCGGCGAGAAAAACGAAATTCAACGCCGCAAAATGGAAAACGTCCTCAACGTCGGCCTGATTCCATTGTTGTGCGTCGGCGAAAGCCTGGAAGAGCGCGAAGCCGGTAAAGAACACGAAGTCATTGCCCACCAGCTTTCTATCCTGCAAGGTTTGGACACCAAAAACATTGCCGTTGCCTACGAGCCGGTTTGGGCGATCGGTACAGGCAAAGTTGCCACTGTCGAACAAATCGCCGACATGCACGCATTTATCTACAAAGAAATCTTGTCTTTGTGCGGAAGCGATGTTAAAATCCGCGTTCTTTACGGCGGAAGTGTGAAAGCGGATAACGCGGCCGACATCTTCGCAGTACCTCATGTAGACGGCGCATTGGTTGGTGGCGCGTCATTATCATATGACTCCTTTACCGCCATCATCAACGCAGCACAAGCCTCGTAGAAAACATATGGAAGCCTTTAAAACCCTTATCTGGATTATTAATATTATTTCCGCTCTATTTGTAATCGTGTTAGTATTGCTGCAACACGGTAAAGGTGCGGATGCCGGCGCAACATTCGGTTCCGGCAGCGGTAGCGCGCAAGGTGTATTCGGTTCTGCAGGTAATGCCAACTTCCTCAGCCGCTCGACTGCCGTTGCTGCAACATTTTTCTTTGCGACCTGCATGGCAATGGTGTATATTCACACCCACTCTAATAAGCACGGTTTAGACTTCAGCGATGTGAAGCAGACCCAGCAAGCTCCTAAGCCTGCAACGCCTGCACAAAACAATACAACTCCTGTTGCTCCGAATCCTCAGCAGCAGTAAGACAATTTGATTTATGCCGACATGGTGGAATTGGTAGACACGCTATCTTGAGGGGGTAGTGGCCGTAGGCTGTGCGAGTTCAAATCTCGCTGTCGGCACCACATTAGAAAATCTAACCGCTTTTTAGCGGTTATTTTTTCGTCTTGAGAATCTGCCTTTCATTTATCTTTAGGCCGAGACAGGAAAAAACAATGAAGCGTTTGGTTGTCGGCATCAGCGGTGCCAGCGGTTTTCAGTATGGCGTGAAGGCTTTGCAGCTTTTGCGTGCACATCAGGTAGAAACGCATTTGGTGGTTTCACAAGGGGCGGAGATGACCCGCGCTTTGGAAACGGATTACACTAAAGAAGACGTTTATGCTTTGGCGGATGTCGTGCATTCTATCCGTAATGTCGGGGCAAGTATTGCCAGCGGTTCGTTTTTGACGGATGGAATGTTGATTGCGCCGTGTTCAATGAAGACCTTGGCTTCGGTTGCTCATGGATTTGCCGATAATTTGCTCAGCCGTGCGGCGGATGTAACATTGAAAGAGCGGCGCAAGCTGGTGTTGATGGTGCGTGAAGCGCCGTTAAACTTGGCGCACATTGAAAATATGCGCCGTGTGACAGAGATGGGCGGTATCGTGTTTCCTCCCGTTCCGGCTTTATATCAGAAGCCTGAATCCATCGAAGATATGATTACACACAGCGTCTCTCACGCTTTGGACTTGTTCGGTATTATTCAAAACGATGTGCCGCGCTGGCAGGGCTGATATTTCAGACGGCCTGAAAATAAATTTAATACACTGAGAAAGAGGATAAAAATCATGCAAGCGATTCCTACCAATATCGTTAAATTTTTGAGCAATCATCATGTCGTCAGTATTGCCACTGCGGCAGAGGGCGAAGTTTGGGCGGCTTGTTGTTTTTATGTGTTTGATGAAGCCAATGCCCGCCTAATTGTGCTGACTTCTTTGAAAACAAAGCATGGCGGACTGATGAGCCGTTCTGCCAAAGTAGCCGGCACCATCGCCGGTCAGCCTGACAGTATCACGAAAATCAGCGGTGTTCAGTTTGCGGCGACTGCCGCTTTGATTGAAGATGAAGCGGATTTGAAAGCGGCGCAGTCTTTATTTTACAAAGCACATCCTGCTGCTCGAGTGATGAAAAGTGATGTCTGGGCGTTGAATTTGGATAATGTAAAATTCACTGACAATAAATTGGTATTCGCACAAAAAACGTATTGGAATCGTGAGGATTAAGAAAAGGCCATCTGAAAGATGAAATTTCAGACGGCCTTTGGTAATGTTACAAATTAATCGTGTCCGAGCTCGACAGTTTTGTCTTTGTAACGTGTATCAGGAACCAAAACGATTTTCTCGTCCACTTTGCCGATGGCTTTCACGTCTTTGCCCGGATAGTCCAGCTGATGCAGGAAGTAGCGGATACAGTTCAAACGTGCACGTTTTTTGTCGTCGGAACGGATGATGACCCAAGGCGCGTCGCCGGTGTGGGTGTGGAAGAACATGGCGTTTTTGGCTTCGGTGTAGTCGTCCCAGCGGTCGAGCGACTGGATATCCACAGGAGACAGTTTCCAGTGTTTCAGCGGGTCGTCACGGCGGGAGATGAAGCGACGGAGTTGTTCTTCACGGGATACGGAGAACCAGAATTTGAACAGATGGATGCCGCTGGCAACCAGCATACGTTCCAATTCAGGGGTTTGACGCATGAAGAGCAGGTATTCGTTAGGTTCGCAGAAGCCCATTACGCGTTCTACGCCGGCACGGTTGTACCATGAGCGGTCGAAGAATACCATTTCGCCTGCGGTCGGCAGGTTTTGGATGTAGCGTTGGAAATACCATTGGCCGCGTTCGGTAGTGGTTGGTTTTTCCAAAGCAACCACGCGCGCGCCACGCGGATTCAGGTGTTCCATAAAGCGTTTGATGGTACCGCCTTTACCGGCTGCGTCGCGGCCTTCAAACAGGCTGACGATACGCTGACCGGAATCTTTAACCCAGCTTTGTACTTTCAACAATTCGATTTGCAGCTTCTGTTTTTCTTTTTCGTAAACAGAGCGGCGCATACGTTGTTTGTACGGGTAGTTGGCAGGAAGCGGTGCGCTGCTGGAATCTTCGTCAGTGCCGCGTCCTTCGTGTTCCAAAACAGCCTTTTCGAATACTTGCAGCTGGTCTTGTTTCTCGCCCAGTTCAACATTCTCGAACGGTTCTAATTGGTGGTCTGCCATAAAGTCTCCTTATCGATTAAGTTTTAAATGATATGGTGTGGTATGACTTGATTTTACCTCTTTATGCTGTGTTAGCCTACATAAAATTACACATAAGCGATTTTTTCCGGCTTGTTTGATAATTTTTGTAAAAACAGCGTATAATCAGCCTATTTGTATCATACATCATGCCTTATTTCGCCCTGTTCGACGATGCGTTAAGCGGTCGTGCAAAACTCTATCAAAATCATGTGGAAAGCTGCCTTTTTCATCATAACGAACTGGCGTCGTTGGATGATGTTTTGCATGCAGGTTGGAAAAAAGGCCTGCATGCAGTGTTGTTTGTAGACTACGAATTTGGGTTGCCGCTGATGGATATTCCATCTGGCCGCAGTGGCAGTCTACGTTTGCACTGGTTTGCCGATTGTTCTGAAATCGATGCCGAAAGCTGGTTGGCCAATCATTCAGACGGCCTGGCGGCAGGTATCTCCACTCCCCGATTCTCCGTATCCGAAGCCGATTATCTCGAGCATATCAACCAAATCCACGAGGCCATCCGCCGTGGAGATACCTATCAAATCAATTACACCGAGCGCCTACACCTGCAAGCTTACGGCAATCCGATTCAGCTTTACCGCCGCTTGCGCCAGCCTGTGCCGTATGCCGTTTTGTCTTGTCTGCCCGACGGGGCAGGGCAGGAAGCGTGGACTTTGTGTTTTTCTCCCGAACTTTTCCTCAAAATCGATTCAGACGGCCTGATCACAACCGAGCCGATGAAAGGCACTGCGCCGATTCTTCATGACGGACAAGATGAACGCCGCGCCGTTGAATTGCAAAACGATCCGAAAAACCGCGCCGAAAATGTGATGATTGTCGATTTGTTGCGCAACGACCTCGGCAAAATCGCGCAAACGGGCAAAGTACGCGTGCCTGAACCGTTTAAAGTTTCCCGTTTCGGCAGTGTTTGGCAGATGACCAGTGCCATCGAAGCGCAGGCGCTGCCTGATGTTTCGGTTGCCGATATTCTCCGCGCAGCCTTCCCGTGCGGCAGTATTACTGGTGCGCCCAAACGCATGAGTATGCAGATTATTGAGTCTCTTGAATCCGAACCGCGTGGTTTGTACACAGGCAGCATCGGCTTTTTGCATCCGTGTGAGACGGGTTTGGGGTTTGAAGGCGTATTTAATGTTGTGATTCGTACCTTATCCCTGAAGTCAATTTCAGACGACCTTTATCAAGGTGTTTATGGCGTGGGTTCGGGGATTGTGATTGATAGCGATCCTGAAGCCGAATATCGCGAGTGCGGTTGGAAGGCGCGTTTCCTCAATGACTTGAGGCCTGATTTCGGTATTTTTGAAACCATGCGCGTGCAATACAAACAATGCCGTTTGCTCGATTTGCATTTAGACCGTCTGAATAGATCGGCACAAGCGCTCAACCTGCTTTGGCCTCAAAATGCGGCAGAGCAAATTCAACACTATATAGATGCGTTGCCAAATGGGTTGTTTAGAGTCAAAGCAGCTTTGTTTTCAGACGGCCTTGCATTGAGCCATGCGGCTGTTTCTGAATTGGATGGACAACAATACGTCATCCTGAGTGGGTGCACATTAAGCCAACGCGATTATCTGCGCCGCTTCAAAACCACACGCCGTGAAATTTTTGACCAAGCATGGAAAACGGCAGAAGGGCAGGGTGCATTTGACAGCCTGTTTTTCAATTCAGACGGCCTGTTGTTAGAGGGTGGAAGAAGCAATGTGTTCGTCAAATATCAAGGACAATGGCTTACGCCGTCTTTGGATTTGGATATTTTGAACGGGGTAATGCGCCAAGCGGTATTGAAGCAGCCGCAGCTATATTTAGGTGTGGATACAATCAAGGAAACCCACATCACGCGCGCGATATTGGAAAATGCGGAAGAAATCCGTTTGAGTAACGCTTTAAGGGGCATGTTTGCGGTTTCGCTCCGTAAATAAATGGCAATAGTCAAATCATAGTGATTCAAATTGTCGTAAAGCGGCAATATCCGATAGAATACGTCATTTCAACAATGAGGCCGTCTGAAAGGGAAAACAATATGGCAAAAGCAAAAGGTGGATTGGGGCGCGGTTTGGATTCGCTGATTTCCAATGCAGTGGACAGCAGCAGTAGCGACCGCCTGACAACGGTTGCCATCGCCGATATTCAGCCCGGCCGTTATCAGGCGCGCGTGCAAATTGATGACGAAGCTTTGCAGGAATTGGCCGATTCCATTAAAGCACAAGGCATTATCCAGCCGGTTATCGTACGCGAAAGAGGTCTGTCTCAATATGAATTGATTGCCGGCGAACGCCGTTGGCGCGCTTCTCAGTTGGCCGGTTTGACCGAAATTCCCGTCGTCATTAAAACCATCAGCGACGAAACCGCGTTGGCCATGGGTTTGATTGAAAACCTGCAACGTGAAAATCTCAATCCGATTGAAGAAGCACAAGGTTTGAAACGCCTTGCCGACGAATTCGGCCTGACTCATGAAACCATCGCAAAAGCCGTCGGTAAAAGCCGTAGTGCCATCTCCAACAGCCTGCGTCTGTTGAGCCTGCCTGAGCCGGTTCAGGAAATGCTTTACCAACGCCGTCTGGAAATGGGTCATGCCCGCGCGTTGCTGACCTTGCATGTGGTTGATCAATTGGAGTTGGCGCAGAAAGCCGTAAAAAACGGTTGGTCGGTGCGTGAGGTAGAGCGCCGCAGCCAGTTGGCACATCAAAAAGCCAAGCCCGAAGCAGCCAAAACCATCAGCCCGGATATCCGCCGCATCAATGATGCATTGACCGAGCGTTTGGGCGTTAATGCCGAAGTCAAAACCAGTAATCAGAAAAAAGGCAAAATCGTGCTGCATTTTGATACGCCGGAAACATTCGAATATTTGCTGAAGCAGTTAGGCATCAATCAAGCGTTCTAACGGCTTTATAAACAGAACGGGCCGTCTGAAAAAAGCTTTTCAGACGGCCTCAATTTTTGAAAAAGCGTAGAGCGTATAAATGTTTACAATACAAATCAAAATCTTCTGTAAAATCTATGTAACAACATGTAATTTGTGTTAAACTCCATTCCAGCAAAGATTTGTTTTATATGTGTTAATCATTTATTTATGAAAGGTTCACAAAGATTAACATATTGCTTGACGTTAACAAACTTCTTGATTATATTAGCCTGCCTTGCTTTTTGGGGTGCAAAGTACAATGAATCCGATAGTCCCATTGCAAGTAATTGTATTATTAATAATTTCAGTTGTTTGTGCATTATTTTCCGGATTGTTCGGCTTCCTCTCTGCTTTGGCGGGAGGATTTTCGTACATTGTGCCTACTCTTGTTGCAGTTTTACTTTTAAAGTTTTCCCGACGAAAACCCGAGTTGCAAAGTTCGATGTTTATCGGCGGAGAGGTTTTAAAAGTAGTGCTGTCGCTGGTATCTATGTTGGTCGTTTTTGCGATATGGCATCGATCACTGGTATTTTA
Organism: Neisseria sp. Marseille-Q5346; assembly: GCF_946902045.1. The sequence continues at coordinate 1,568,289 of NZ_OX336253.1, forward strand.
CCCATTTTTATTGGCGTTTCTTGGCGTCAGTCATTTGGTTTTTTTAGTATTGTTGAGAGTGAAACACTATGGCAGGTGAAACTATGACCGCTGCCGACTACATCAAGCACCACTTGCAAAGCTTGACCAGTATGTCGGATGTTACTCAGGGTCAAGGACTGAAAAACATTGCTGATTTTTCGTTCATTAACCTTGATGCAATCTTTTTTGCCGTTCTGTTGGGCGTAATCGGCAGCTTCCTTTTGTGGCGCGGTGCCAAAAAAGCGACGGCCGGTGTTCCCGGTCGTTTCCAAGCGGCTGTTGAAATTCTGTTCGAATTCGTGGATAACATGTGTAAGAGCATTATCCATAACGAACAATCGCGTAAAGCCGTTGCCCCATTGGGTCTGACCTTGTTTGTCTGGATTCTCTTGATGAACGCCATGGATATGCTGCCGGTTGATTTACTGCCGATGGCATGGCAAGGCATTACCGGTAATCATCATGCCCTGTTGCGCGTCGTGCCGACAGCTGACTTGAATACGACTTTGGCTCTGGCGATTGGCGTATTGCTGATCTGTATTTACTACAATGTCAAAATCAAAGGCCTTGGCGGTTGGATTCACGAGTTGTTCTGCGCACCTTTCGGTCCGTGGCTTGCTCCAGCCAACTTCCTGCTGAACTTGGTAGAGTTTTTGTCCAAAACCGTATCCCACGGTATGCGGTTGTTTGGTAATATGTATGCCGGCGAGCTGGTGTTCCTGTTGATCGCTCTGTTGGGCGGTGCATGGGCGTCAACCGGCAGTGTCGAAACTTTGGATCCGATTTTATTTGTGTTCCACCTGATTGCCGGTTTGGCTTGGGCGATTTTCCACATTTTGGTCATCACCTTGCAGGCATTTATTTTCATGGCGTTGGCGTTCGTATATATCGGACAGGCGCATGATGCACACTAATCAAGTAGTTTTTTTGTAGTTTGTTTTTTGTAGTTTAACCTTTACTATTTTAAGGAGTTTAAAAATGGGTTTGATTGCTATCGCATGTGGTTTGATCGTTGCCTTGGGCGCATTGGGTGCCTCTATCGGTATCGCAATGGTTGGTTCTAAATACTTGGAATCTTCTGCTCGCCAACCTGAGCTGATCGGTCCTCTGCAAACCAAACTGTTCTTGATCGCTGGTCTGATCGACGCGGCTTTCTTGATCGGTGTGGCTATTGCCCTGTTGTTCGCCTTCGTTAACCCGTTTGGTGGTGCGTAATCAAGACGGAGCGATCCGTTCAGATACAGGCTTGCCGTCTGTTTGATTAACCCAGATACGAAGGTTAAGTAACGTGAATATTAATGCAACCTTATTTGCGCAAATCCTAGTTTTCTTTGGCTTGGTTTGGTTTACGATGAAATTCGTATGGCCTCCGATTGCCAAAGCATTGGATGAGCGTGCCGCAAAAATCGCTGAGGGCTTGGCTGCCGCCGAGCGCGGTAAGAGCGATTTTGAGCAGGCAGAGAAAAAAGTTGCAGAACTTATGGCCGAAGGGCGTAATCAGGTAACCGAAATGGTTGCCAACGCCGAAAAACGTGCTGCAAAAATTGTAGAAGAAGCCAAAGAGCAAGCTTCTCATGAAGCAGCACGCATTGCAGCCCAAGCAAAAGCTGACGTGGAGCAAGAAGTTAACCGTGCGCGCGAAGTATTGCGCGAACAGGTTGCTACACTGGCTGTTAAAGGTGCGGAATCTATCTTGCGCAAGGAAGTTGATGCTTCCAAACATGCAGATTTGCTCAGTACCTTAAAACAGGAGCTGTAATCTTATGGCAGAGTTCGCAACGATTGCCAGACCTTATGCGAAAGCATTGTTCAGTCTGGCTCAGGAAAAAAACCAAATCGAGTCTTGGTTGGGCGAACTGAAAGAACTCGCAGCGGTTGTTCAAGATGAGAAAGTCATTGCTCTCATTGAGCAACCGGAAACGGGAGCTTCCGAAAAAGCAGAAACGCTCAAAGGTCTTGTCGGTATCAAAAATGTCGAATTGGCAAATTTCATTACCGTTTTGGCCGAGCAAAAGCGTTTGCTGGTGTTGCCGGAAATTTATGCCCAATATCAAGATTTGACCTTGATACACAACAATACGAAATCGGCAGTAATTTACAGCGCGTATGAACTCAGTTCTCAGCAGCTGGCCGATGTTACCGATATCCTGACAAAACGCTTCAACAGCAAATTGGATGTGGTAGCTAAAGTTGCCCCTGAATTAATCGGCGGCATCAAAGTAGAAGTGGGTGATCAGGTCTTGGATTTGTCCGTACAAGGCAAACTGAATGCTTTGTATGCGACTATGACAAATTAGGAGAGTTTTCATGCAGCTTAATCCTGCTGAAATTAGCGATTTGATTAAAGCCAAAATCGAAAATCTGTCCGTCAATGCAGAAGTGCGTACCCGTGGTACCGTTGTTTCTGTTACAGACGGCATTGTGCGCATTCATGGCTTGTCAGACGCGATGCAAGGTGAGATGCTCGAATTCCCCGGTAACACTTTCGGTCTAGCCATGAACTTGGAGCGTGACTCCGTCGGTGCCGTAGTGTTGGGTGAGTACGAACACATTAAAGAAGGCGATACAGTTACCTGTACCGGCCGTATTTTGGAAGTGCCGATCGGTCGCGAACTGGTTGGCCGCGTGGTTGATGCATTGGGTCGTCCTATCGATGGTAAAGGTCCAATCAACACAACATTGACTGCTCCAATCGAGAAAATTGCACCAGGTGTGATTGCGCGTAAATCGGTTGACCAACCAATGCAAACCGGCCTGAAAGCCATTGACTCTATGGTTCCGGTTGGTCGTGGTCAACGTGAGTTGATCATTGGTGACCGTCAAACCGGTAAAACTGCCGTGGCACTGGATGCCATCGTTAACCAAAAAGGTACAGGCGTAATCTGTATTTATGTGGCTATCGGTCAAAAAGCATCTTCTATTGCCAACGTAGTACGCAAATTGGAAGAGCATGGCGCGATGGAGCACACCATCGTGGTTGCTGCAACTGCTTCTGAAGCTGCTGCACTGCAATACATCGCTCCTTACTCCGGTTGTACCATGGGTGAATTCTTCCGTGACCGTGGTGAAGATGCGTTGATCGTATACGATGACTTGTCTAAACAAGCCGTTGCATACCGTCAAATTTCTCTGCTGTTGCGCCGTCCTCCTGGCCGTGAAGCATATCCTGGCGACGTATTCTATCTGCACTCCCGTCTGTTGGAACGTGCGGCCCGCGTCAGCGAAAACGAAGTTGAAAAACTGACTAATGGCGAAGTAAAAGGCAAAACCGGTTCTCTGACTGCGTTGCCAATTATTGAAACCCAAGCCGGTGACGTATCAGCATTCGTACCAACCAACGTAATCTCGATTACAGACGGCCAAATCTTCTTGGAGACCGACTTGTTCAACGCCGGTATCCGTCCTGCAATCAATGCCGGTATTTCCGTATCGCGCGTAGGTGGTGCAGCACAAACCAAAGTCATCAAAAAACTGGGTGGCGGTATCCGTTTGGCGTTGGCACAGTACCGTGAATTGGCAGCGTTCTCGCAATTTGCTTCCGATTTGGACGAAGCAACACGCAAACAGTTGCAACACGGTGAAGTAGTTACTGAATTGATGAAACAAAAACAATTCAGCACATTGAACACTGCCGAAATGGCATTGACTTTGTGGGCGATCAACAACGGTTCTTACGCAGATGTTCCGGTATCCAAAGCCTTGGCTTTCGAAGCAGAATTCTTGAGTTTCGTACGTACGCAACATCCTGAGGTTCTGGAAGCGATTAATGCATCAGGCGCAATGTCTGACGGAAGCGAAAAAGCATTGACCGAAGCCATGAAATCTTTCAAATCTTCTTACGCTTACCAAGCATAAGTATTGAGATGAAAGGAGTCTGAAATGGCAGTCGGAAAAGAGATTCTCACCAAAATCCGTAGTGTTCAAAATACCCAAAAGATCACTAAAGCGATGCAAATGGTGTCGACCTCTAAAATGCGGAAGACTCAAGACCGGATGCGCTTAGCGCGTCCGTACGCCGAAAAAGTGCGTACAGTGATGAGCCATCTTGCACAGACTAATGCCGATCATGGTATCAAATTGTTGGAGCCGCACCGCGAAGTGCGTCGTGCCGGTTTCATTTTGATTACCTCGGACAAAGGTTTGTGCGGTGGCTTGAACGCAAACGTACTGAAAAAGTTTTTGGCGCAAGTTCAAGAGTATCAGGAACAAGGCATCGAAGTCGAAGTCGTGTGCCTGGGTAGTAAAGGTTTGGCTGCATGCCAAAGTATCGGTTTGAATGTTATTGCCAGTACAACCAATTTGGGCGATACCCCGAAAATGGAAGCGTTGCTTGGCCCTTTGACCGAAATCTTCCAACGTTATGAGAAGCATGAATTAGACCGTATCCATATGGTTTACTCACGTTTTGTCAACACAATGCGCCAAGAGCCGCGTATGGAAGTTTTGCTGCCTATCGGTGAAAACGTTATTGACGACGGAACAGGTCATTCTTCATTTACTTGGGAATACCTCTACGAGCCGAGTCCTATCGCCGTATTGGAATATTTGGTTCGCCGCTATTTAGAGTCTGTGGTTTATCAGGCATTGAGCGACAACATGGCATCTGAACAAGCCGCGCGTATGGTAGCGATGAAAGCCGCAACCGACAACGCAGGCAATGCCATCAAAGAATTGCGCTTGGTGTACAACAAATCGCGTCAAGCCGCGATTACCACAGAATTGTCAGAAATTGTAGCAGGTGCAGCGGCAGTTTAATGCCGTCTGAAGCCTGAACAGGAAATTAGGATACGATAATGAGCCAAGGCAAAATCGTACAAGTTATTGGTGCGGTGGTTGACGTGGAATTTCCACGCGACGCTATCCCGCATGTTTACGATGCCCTGAAATTGGACGAGAACGGTCTGACTCTGGAAGTTCAACAGCTTCTGGGTGACGGCGTTGTCCGTACTATTGCAATGGGTAGTTCAGACGGCCTGAAACGCGGCATGTCTGTAAGCAATACTGGTGCGCCAATCACTGTGCCGGTAGGTAAAGGTACATTGGGTCGTATTGTCGATGTATTGGGTACGCCTGTTGATGAAGCAGGTCCTATCGATACCGACAAGAGCCGTGCCATTCACCAAACTGCTCCGAAATTCGACGAGTTGTCTTCAACTACCGAATTGTTGGAAACCGGTATTAAAGTGATCGACTTGCTGTGTCCGTTTGCTAAAGGCGGTAAAGTAGGTCTGTTCGGTGGTGCCGGTGTGGGCAAAACCGTGAACATGATGGAATTGATCAACAACATCGCCAAAGCGCACAGCGGTCTGTCCGTGTTCGCAGGTGTGGGTGAACGTACCCGTGAAGGTAACGACTTCTACCACGAGATGAAAGATTCCAACGTATTGGATAAAGTAGCCATGGTGTATGGCCAAATGAACGAACCTCCAGGCAACCGTCTGCGCGTTGCTTTGACCGGTTTGACTATGGCCGAATACTTCCGTGACGAAAAAGACGAAAACGGTAAAGGTCGCGACGTATTGTTCTTCGTTGACAACATCTACCGTTACACTCTGGCCGGTACCGAAGTATCTGCACTGTTGGGCCGTATGCCTTCTGCAGTGGGTTACCAACCGACATTGGCTGAAGAAATGGGTCGTTTGCAAGAGCGTATTACCTCTACCCAAACCGGTTCCATTACTTCCATCCAAGCCGTATATGTACCTGCGGATGACTTGACTGACCCATCTCCAGCGACAACTTTCGCCCACTTGGACGCGACCGTCGTATTGAGCCGTGATATTGCATCTTTGGGTATTTACCCGGCAGTTGACCCGCTTGACTCTACTTCACGCCAATTGGATCCGATGGTATTGGGTCAAGAGCACTACGACGTAGCGCGCGGTGTACAGTCTACTCTGCAAAAATACAAAGAATTGCGCGACATTATCGCCATTCTGGGTATGGACGAATTGTCTGACGAAGACAAACTGACTGTGATGCGTGCCCGTAAAATCCAACGCTTCCTGTCTCAACCGTTCCACGTTGCCGAAGTATTTACCGGTTCTCCAGGCAAATACGTTTCATTGCGTGACACCATCGCCGGCTTTAAAGCCATCTTGAACGGCGAATACGACCATCTGCCTGAACAAGCGTTCTACATGGTAGGCGGCATCGAAGAAGCGGCTGAGAAAGCGAAAACCTTAAACTAAGGAGGCCGGCATGAGCACCATGCAAGTTGAAGTGGTTAGTAGCGAGCAAAACATCTATTCGGGCGAGGCCAGCTTTGTGGTGGTTCCGACCGTTCAAGGTGAGCTTGGTATTTATCCACGACACGAGCCGATTATGAGTTTGGTACGCCCCGGCGCATTGCGTTTGACTGTTCCGGGTGAAGCTGAAGAAGTGCTGGTTGCCGTTTCCGGTGGCGTTTTAGAAGTACAGCCTGATAAGATTACCGTATTGGCAGACGTTGCCGTCCGCAGTACAGAAATGGATCAGGCGCGTGCTGAAGCAGCTAAAAAAGCAGCCGAGGCAGGTGTTTCTGCAGCCAAAGATGATAAATCTCTGGCCGAAGCGCACAAAGCATTGGCAGCAGCCATTGCCCAGCTGAAAACTTTGGATTACCTTCGTTCGCAAAAAAACAAGTAATGTGGGTTCATCAAGAAAAAGCACAACGAAATGTTGTGCTTTTTTGTTTGCCTGAAGATAAGCAGCTTGGTATTGAAATGTCGATAGATGAGTAGATGGCAAGCTTGAAATCGAAACGGTAGAATCAGTTTTTATGACTCAATTGTTGGCGGATCATTTTCAAAGCAGTTAGTCTTGTTATTTGGCTAAGAATAGCCTACTCAATCTTTTTTAACCACAAAAAGCAGGGTGGATAATTCCTAATTTATTGCAACCGCAACAGATCTGAATTGATCAGTATTGAACATAATAGAATTTGCGGAAGCTCTTGTATAAACAAAAGGCCGTCTGAAAAGTTTCAGACGGCCTTTAAATCATTATTACGGCATTCGTTTATGATTGGTCGATGGTTTTATCCAGTCCTTGGGTCAGGCCGTTGATGTCGCCACCATTTAGTCCCAACTCTTTCAAGAGACCGTCAACCAATGGGGCTTGGCTGCGGTAGCGCAGGGCACTGTTGACCATTTGATCTGCAAGGCTGGCTTGTGTGGTTTGGCCGTCTGAAACACCTTCTGCACCATTTGTACCACCGGCAAAGCCACCCAGACCATTGACTTGCAAGATTTTGATGTCTTCGATTTTTTCCATTGGGCGGACGGATTCGCGGATGATGTCAGGCAGATGTTTCAAGAGGGCAAGGCGGACTTGCATTTCAACCTGTTCAACGCTCAGGACGTTGGCAGCTTCGTTCACAGCGCGGGTACCTTCTGCATCAACCTTGTATTGTTGCTCTTGCGCTTGTGCCAACAGAATTTTGGCATCGGCCTCACCTTTGGCTTGCAGGCGGTGTTTTTCGGCTTCTGCTTCGGCGGCAATGCGCACTGCTTCAGCGCGGTCTTGTGCAGCTTGTTTTTCAGCTTCAGCGGCAACAGTGAGCGAAATCGCATCTTTTTGCGCGGCTTCTTCTGCGGCAATCAATTCAACCGCTTTGGCACGCTCGGCGCGTTCGGTTTCGCGTACGGTAATCACGCTCTCTTCTTCGCGAACGGCGGCGGCGCGGGCTTTGTCGGCTTCGGCTTTGGCTTCGGATTCGGCACGCGATTTTTCGGCAACGGCGATGGCGCGGTCTTGCTCGGCCAATTCGATGGCTTTGCGGCGCTCAACCTCTGCCTGTTCAACGGCTTGTGCTTTTCTAATGTCTTCGTTTTTAATGTCGCGTTCGGCGGCAATGCGTTTCAAATCCACTTCGCGTTCAGCGGCAATTTTTGCTTCTTCCGCTTCACGTTTTTTCTGAGATTCTTGTTCGGCAATGCTGGCCTCTTGTTCAGCGCGGCGTACGGCAATCTCACGCTCTTGTTCGAGTTTGGCGTATTCTTCTTCGCGCGAGATTTTCAGGCGTTGCTGCTCGGCTTCGAGGTTTTTGGTTTTGATTGCCAAGTCGGTGTCTTGTTCGATTTCGTTACGTTTTTTGCGGCGGCCTTCGATGGTTTCGGTCAGTTTGGTCAAACCTTCCGCGTCAAAGGCGTTTTGCGGGTTGAAGAACTCAAAGCTGGTTTGGTCGAGGCCGGTCAGGGAAACGGTTTCGAGTTCGAGACCGTTTTTAAACAAGTCTTCGCTCACGACTTGTTGTACTTTCTGAACGAAATCAACACGTTTCTCATGCAGCTCTTCCATCGCCATTTCGGCAGCAACGGCGCGCAGGGCGTCAACGAATTTACCTTCGACGAGGTCTTTCAACTCATCGGGAGACATGGTTTTCATACCCAGTGTTTGTGCGGCGGTCGCAATGCTCTCGGCGCTGGGTTTAACGCGGACGTAAAATTCCGCCATCACGTCAACGCGCATACGGTCGCGGGTAATCAGCGCTTGTTGGGCAGCGCGGCGCACTTCAAGGCGCAGTGTATTCATGTTGACGGGGATGATTTCGTGTAACACGGGCAGCACCATCGCACCGCCGTTCATGATGACTTTTTCACCACCAAAACCGGTGCGGACAAATGAGACTTCTTTGCTGGCGCGGCGATACAGACGGGTCAGGATAAGGCCGAGTACAAACAGCGCGACGAGTATGACGCCGGCGATAGTGCCGATGGAGACCAAATTCATGGTTTTTCCTTTCTTCTTGTTAATATGCCTTTGGGGGCGGTGGATTCAGAAGGCTTTGAGAGAAAGAGGCCGTCTGAAAGGGTTAAAAATATGGGTTGAAATAATAGGGGGGGCTAATTGTTATTTCAAATTTCTAGATAATGAGGATAGGGCGGTGAAGTATCTATTTTTCCCGTATCGATAAATCAGCAGTTTCAGACGGCCTTAATCCACCAAGCTTCCGCTCGGATTCAAAATCGCTTTAAATGTATTTCCGTCCAACGACACCAGCAATACCGCATCACCTTGTTTCAATACATCATCAGAGTCAGGTTCTACCATCACATAATGCTGTTGGCCGTAAGCATCTTTCACGCGCACCTGCGCCGCGTTGCCTACCCGAGCTTCACCCAATACCACCGTGCCGACGCGTCCGATCAAACTTTCCTGCGAAACGGCAGTGGTTTCATCTTTCGGCATAATTTTGTACAAACCGCTAGCTGTTACCCGCACTAAGGGCAGGGAAAGAAACCAAACGATGACTGCTGCCAGCGTGCCATTCAGATAACTGCCGAATACAGTGGTAAAGGCCGTCTGAAACAGATAACCCGTCAGTCCGTATACGGCAAGAAACACCACCATCAACATCAATACCGGGATACGTCCGACATACAGCCAGCTCAGGAAACGCACGAATATGCCTGCATCCGCCACATCTAATCCAACTTCGGCGTGCGCGGTTTCGGTCAGACTGTCGGGCAACAGGTTGTCTAACCAATCGCTGATACCGCCTGCCAGCATGGAAATGACTTCCAACACACCGAGCAAAACCATCAGCGCAATGGCAATGCCGAAGATTTCAGTTTCGGGGGCGTTGATTAAATTCCACATATTGCATTTCCTTATTTTTTTAATTTTTAGACGGCATATATTTTATTTTAAAGTTAAGCCGATTGGATATGGTTTTTTTATTAATTTGTCGTAACTGACAGGATTTTTCCCAATCCGTCATCTTTTTGTTATTGAGGTGTGTATGGTTTTCTTTTTTCAGACGGCCCCGTGAAGATAGAGGCCGTCTGAAACCGAGATTTTCTCAATATGGCTTATGATTTCGCTTTCAATGCTGCCAATCTTTCGGCAATGCGGTTGTTGCGGCTTAAGTCTTCCAGTTCTTTCAGCTTGGCTAACTGCGCCGCATCAGTGCTGCTGTGTACCGAGTTTTGGCGACCCATCACACGGTCGAAAGCGTTGCCGCTTTTTTCGGCATCACGGGCGATACGGTTGAGGTCGCTGCCGTTGCCTCCTGCCGCTTTGCCAGCGCCCATGCTTTGCTGTGCGGCACGCCAATCTTGCAACTGCTGCTGCATCTCGCGTTTTTTCGCCTGCAGGGCAGCGATAAAGCCTTCGAGCTCTTTTTCTTGCGCGGCACAGTCGGCAATGGTGTTTTCCAAGATGGGCAGACGCGCTTCGATGTCCATCTGTTCGGCAATACCCGCTTCGGCAAGATCATCGCGACCGGCATCTACGGCGGCTTGCAGATTGGCATCGATGGCTTCGTGGCGGTTGCTTTCGTCGGCCATTTTCTTGGCGGCAAGATGTTTCTGCGCCAACACTTTGCCCAATTCAGCACGCACTTCATCTACTGCACGCTCGATTTCGCGGATGCTTTCGTTCATGACCGCTTCAGGCGCGAGGTTTTCCGCCGCATCAATCAGGGCATGAAAACCGCCGCTCACCAGACGGCCTACTCGGCGGGATAGGGTTTCGCTCATTTGGATTTTCCTTTCACTAAAATGTGTTTGTTTCATTTGGTATGGCGGCAGTCTTAAACTTCATTTGCCTGCTGCACAATCTTCGCCAGTTTCAAAGTGTTTTCAAGCTGTTGCAGAACGCTATCGTCGTATGCCGCGCCTTTGCCGGTTACGGCGAGTTGCAGGATGCTGTCGGTCAGGCGGACGATGCGCCACATCAGTTCACGCTCGTATTTTTTCAAATCGTCGAGGTCAGCTTCTTCGGGCAGGTCGGCAGCGAGTGTTGCGCCTAAGTCGGGCAATTGTTCAAACAACCTCGCCACGATATGCGAATGCACTCCGGCCTGTTTTTCAGCGTGCAAGATTTCGTGTTTCGCCGCTTGGAAAAATTGCTCCTGCGCCGTCAGTGCGGAGCTGTAATCGCGTGTCTGCGTATGCGCCAAGCGCGCCAGCTTGAGCAATTCGCGGATTTTTTCAGATGGCGTATTCGCTCCTTCGATTTTAAGTTCAGCAATAAAATCAGCATCTTCCTGAGTGATGCGCACACTAATTGGGATACGGTTCGTTGCATTCATATTCGTTTGATTTGGTTTGTATTCATTTGAATACAAATATACAAGATGGGATTCTGAGGCGCAATACCTGAAACCGTATATTTATGTAAACATCAGGCCGTCTGAAACTTGATTTTCGGTTTTCAGACGGCCTTTTCCTTTATAATCCGTACATTATTTTCATACACACAGCAGGTTCTCCATGTCCAACAAACCCACACTCCTTCTCGTTGACGGCTCTTCTTATCTTTACCGCGCCTATCATGCCATGGGGCAGAATTTGTCTGCGCCCGACGGTGCGCCGACTGGGGCGATGTATGGCGTGTTGAACATGCTGCGCCGACTGCGGGCGGATTATGTGCACGACTATTGCGCGGTGGTGTTTGATGCGAAGGGCAAAAATTTTCGCCACGAGATGTTCCCCGACTATAAGGCGACGCGTCCGCCGATGCCGGACGATTTGCGCCCGCAGGCGGAAGCCTTGCCGGATTTGGTGCGCCTGATGGGCTGGCCGGTATTGGTGATTCCGCAGGTGGAAGCGGACGACGTTATCGGCACTTTGGCTAAGATGGCTAGCGAAGCAGGGTGGAACGTGGTGGTATCCACCGGCGATAAGGACATGGCGCAGTTGGTGAATGAGCGCGTGACGCTGGTGAACACGATGAGCGGTGAAACGCTGGATATTGAAGGCGTTAAGGAAAAATTCGGCGTGCGCCCCGACCAAATCCGCGATTATCTCGCGCTGATGGGCGACAAGGTGGACAACGTGCCGGGCGTGGAGAAGTGCGGCCCGAAAACCGCGGTGAAGTGGCTGGAAGCCTATGGCTCGCTGGCTGGTGTGATGGAACACGCTGGCGAAGTCAAAGGCAAGGTGGGTGAAAACCTGCAAGCCGCTTTGGAACAACTGCCGCTGTCGTATGATTTGGTAACGATTAAAACCGATGTGGATTTGCACACTGAGCTTTCAGACGGCCTCGAAAGCCTGCGCCGCACTACGCCTAAATGGGCGCAACTGGTTGTCGATTTCAAACGCTGGGGCTTCCGTACTTGGCTGAAAGAGGCGGAAAGCCGTATGCACGAAGCGCAAAACACAGATTTATTTGGCAGTGAGCATATCGGCGAACAAGCCGCATTGGCGATTGAAACACAGCCTGAAAAACAACCTGAACTCGCTCCAGCCCCTGAAAAACTGGATTATCAAGCCGTTACCACCGAAGCGCAGTTTGCCGCTTTGTTAGATAAACTGTCGCAGGCGGACACAATCGGCATCGATACGGAAACCACGTCATTAGACGCGATGAATGCCGCGCTGGTCGGCATCAGCATCGCGTTCCAAGCAGGCGAAGCGGTTTACATCCCCGTAGGACACAGCCTGACCGCTGCACCTGAACAGCTTGATTTGCAAGACGTATTAGGCCGTCTGAAACCGCATTTGGAAAACCCCGCCCTGAAAAAAATCGGGCAAAACCTCAAATACGACCAACACGTTTTCGCCAACTACGACATCGCCTTGAACGGCATTGCCGGCGATTCCATGCTTGCTTCCTATATCATCGAGAGCCATCTCGGACACGGTTTGGACGAATTGTCCGAACGCTGGCTCGGCTTGGAAACCATTACCTACGAATCGTTGTGCGGCAAAGGCGCAAAGCAAATCAGTTTTGCCGACGTCGCCATCGGGCAGGCGACCGAATACGCCGCCCAAGACGCCGATTTCGCCCTGCGCCTCGAAGCACACCTGCGCGCGCAGATGGACGCCAAACAGCTTGAAATGTATGAAAAAATGGAGCTGCCCGTCGCGCAGGTATTGTTTGAAATGGAACGCAACGGCGTGCAAATCGACCGCGCCGAACTCGCCCGTCAAAGCGCAGAACTCGGCGCAGAGCTGATGAAGCTCGAACAAGAAGCCTACGCCGCCGCAGGCCAGCCGTTCAACCTCAACTCGCCCAAACAGCTTCAAGAAATCCTGTTCGACAAAATGGGCATCCCCACCAAAGGCCTGAAAAAAACCGCCAAAGGCGGCATTTCCACCAACGAAGCCGTGCTCGAACAGCTCGCGCCCGACTACCCCCTGCCCAAAATCATCCTGCAAAACCGCAGCCTGGCGAAACTCAAATCCACCTACACCGACAAACTGCCCGAAATGATTTCCCCCAAAGACGGCCGCGTGCATACCACCTACGCCCAAGCCGTCGCCATCACCGGCCGCCTCGCCAGCAACAACCCCAACCTGCAAAACATCCCCATCCGCACCGCCGAAGGCCGCCGCGTACGCCGCGCCTTCACCGCACCGCAAGGCAGCGTCATCGTTTCCGCCGACTATTCCCAAATCGAGCTGCGCATCATGGCACACCTATCCGGCGACAAAACCCTCATCGCCGCGTTCCAAAACGGCGAAGACGTCCACCGCCGCACCGCTGCCGAAGTGTTCGGCATCGCCCCCGAAAACGTCTCGTCCGAACAACGCCGCTACGCCAAAACCATCAACTTCGGCCTCATTTACGGCATGGGCCAATACGGCCTCGCCAAATCATTGGGCATCGACAACATCTCTGCCAAAAACTTTATCGACCGCTACTTCGCCCGCTACCCCGGCGTCGCCGAATACATGCAGCGCACCAAAGAACAAGCCGCCGCCCAAGGCTTCGTCGAAACCCTGTTCGGCCGCCGCCTCTACCTGCCCGACATCCACAACAAAAACGCCAATGCCCGCGCCGGAGCCGAACGCGCCGCCATCAACGCCCCCATGCAAGGCACCGCGTCCGACCTCATCAAACGCGCCATGATAGACGTATCCCGCTGGCTGGTTTCAGATGACCTGCAAAGCAAACTGATCATGCAGGTGCATGACGAATTGGTGTTGGAAGTCCCCGAAGCCGAACTGGATTTAGTGAAAGAAAAACTGCCGCAGATTATGGCGAAAGTGGATGAAGGGATGTTGAACGTGCCGCTGGTGGCGGAGGTTGGTGTGGGGATGAATTGGGAAGAGGCGCATTGAGAGCCCATAAATAAAGTATCTCTATGCTATTCCTAAGATGGTTTCAAGTCTTAAAAGGAGACTAATAAATGAAGGTATTGGTATATAAACGTACTCATACAGGGGATCCTAGTGAAAATGGAGTATTTGGGGAGAGTGATTGTATGGGGGCTATAAGAAACTGGCACTATGATGCTGTTATCGGTATAGGATCTATACATCCTTGGAAAGGAGATAAAGGAATTTCGGGTAAGGTAACTTGGATTGGTATAAATCCGATCAGAATTGGAAAAAATGGGCGTGGGGATACACTCAAGTTCAAACAATTTGTCCTTTTAGATGAGGATGGTCCTGATTTTAGAAAGTTAGCTCCAAATCTTGCAAATCGTTTTTATATTAGAAATGCCCGTTTTATCCTTAATAGTTATTCAGATGTTGAGAAAAAGGAAGTTGAGAGAGTAATTAAAAATATTATAGATACCTATAATATAGACGGTGTGGCTCACTTTGTTTCTGCTAGAAAGAAAATTAAGACTAAAAATTGTACAAGTTCTAAATGCACAAGCCATAAATTTAATAAACCAACTATTTGCAAATCAAGTTGTTAATGTAGAAATGCTAACCTGAAATAAATATATCAACAGCAATCTACAGACTGAATATTTGTATCTAACAAAAGCCTGCCATCTCAAATAGCCGTCGGATTCGAGAATCTGATCTACTGAAACCCAAAAACCCATCCGAGGCCGTCTGAAAACCTATCTCATGGTTTTCAGACGGCCTTTATTCTTCCCGCCGACAGGCATACAATCAAAAGTGCAGTACCTTTCATTGATTCAATACAAGGAGACAGTTATGCGCGGCATAAAATCAGTTGCATTGTTGTATACTTTGGCATTGGGTGCGCCGGCGTTTTCGGCGGGTTTGACCAAAACGCTGCCGGGCGATTTGACGACGGCTCAGGCGCAGGCGGTGGTGCAGGCTTCGATGAAAAAGGCGCGTGAAATCAAGGTGCCTATGAATATCGCGGTCATGGACGCGGGCGGTAATTTAAAGGCGTTTACGCGTATGGATGACGCGTTTATCGGCAGCATCGATATTGCGCAGAAAAAGGCGAAAACGGCACGCTATTTCAATATGTCCACCCGCGATCTGGGCAAGGCTTCGCAGCCGGGCGGCGAGCTTTACGGTATTGAAGTGACCAACGACGGTTTGGTGATTTTTCCCGGCGGTGTGCTGTTGGTGGATAAAAACGGTGTTATCGTCGGCAGTGTCGGTGTGAGCGGCGGCTCGGTCGATGAAGACGAAAGCGTCGCGAAAGCAGGTGCGGCAGTATTGTCGGGAAGTTAAGCCGTAGTTTGAAACAAGCCCCAATGCGTTTCTTTTCATGATTTGCGTTGGGTTGTTGAAATAGGTAGAGGCCGTCTGAAAATGTGGGTTTAACCCCACACTATTTTCAGACGGCCTTTTTCTATTCCGATTCTCTATATTCTATTTGCCGTATGCTTTTATTCTCGGCCTTTTATCTCTTTTTTTCATGAATAATGTTGCCGGTGTTACAATCGGCATATTCTTATTGTTATCAAACAGGTGTTTCATGCAGTTTTTCGGCCTGCTTATTCCTATTATTATCGGCTATTTTGTTGATGAGATGTTCACCGGCGTCATTATTGGGTCGTTGTTTTGGCTGGTTGCTTGGTCGATTGCGAAACAACGCCAAGAAGAGCGTTTGGCTGAATCTGCTACGGCAGGCGACAGGATGCAAAAGCTGGAGCAGGAAATCGAGCTGCTAAAACAGCGTTTGTCGGTGTTGGAGCATGAGGTTGTCCGTGATGAGGCGAAGGTAGGGCAGGGGCTTGAGGTTCGGCCTGTTGCCGATGTTCAGACGGCCTCTGAGCCGCTTCATGTTCGGGTTGAGCCTGAGGCGGAAGCTGCGCCTGTTAAGCAGAAAATTGAAGAGGTGTTTGCCCCTTCTTTTTCTATACCTATTGATCTTGTACCTACCAAAGCTTCTGCTTCATCTGAGCCTGTTGTGGAAGAAGTTGTCGAGGCGGTTGCTCCGGTTGCTGCTAAACAAGAAGAGCTGCTTAAGGAAGAGGCTGTTGTTGCTTCGATGCCGTCTGAAAGCGAAGAGGCGCCATCGCGTCAATTCGTTATCCATAAAGATAAGGTGGAAGGCGGAGAGTATAAGTTTTCCGACAATCCGATTGTCGCTTGGTTCTTGCGCGGCAATCCGCTGTTAAAAACCGGTATTGTGGTGCTGTTCCTCGGCTTGGCGTTTTTACTGCGCTATGCTTCCGAGCGGGTTCATGTGCCGGTGGAGTTGCGTTATCTGACTGTGGCTGGCGCGGGTTTGGCGGCGGTGGTCGGCGGCTGGAAGCTGCAAAGCCGTAAGCGTGAATATGGCTTGGTGTTGCAGGGTTTCGGCGTGGCGGTGATGTATTTGACGGCGTTGGCGGCGTTGAAACTGCATCCGCTGCTGCCTGTGTCGGTCGTGTTCGGGCTGATGGTGGCGATGGTTGTGCTGATGGCGTGGCTGGCGGTAAGGCAGAATGCGCAGATTATGGCGCAGGTTGCTTTAATCGGCGGTATGGCCGCGCCTTTGCTGACTTCAGACGGCAGCGGCAATTATTTGGTGCTGTTTTCTTATCTTGCCCTGCTCAACGGCGGTGTGGCCGCGATTGCTTGGTTTAAGGCATGGCGTCCGCTGAACCTGACGGGTTTTGTTGCTACTTTTGCCATTGCCGCGCTGTGGGGCATGCGAAGTTATACGCCGCAACATTTCGCCACTACCGAGCCTTTCTTGATTTACCACTGGCTGCTCTATACCTTTATCGCGTATCTGTTCGCACGCCGTAAGCTGACGGAAAACAGCGAAGACGGCGTTACGCCGATTGCCGACAATGCGACTTTGGAAGAAATCGGCAAGAGTATTTATACACACGGCCTGCGCGTGCATGTCCTCGACCATACTTTATTGTTTGGCACGATGGCGGCGGCGTTCGGCCTGCAATACCGCATGGTGGAGCATTGGCCGTCTGCGGATGCGCTTTCCGCATTGGGTTTTGCCGCTGTTTACGGACTGGCCGCGCTGCTGCTGAAACGTCAGCAGGGGCTGTATATTTTGCGTCAGGCATTTTTTGCGTTGGCGGTGTTGTTCCTCACGATTGCCGTTCCGCTTTATTTTGAACCAAGCAATACAGTTATTTTGTGGAGTGCCGAATCCGCACTGGTTTATTTCTTCGGTTTGCGCCAACAGCGTCCGCATATCCGTTTGGGTGCGCTGATGGTTTATCTCTTGGCGGCACTGATTCAGTTGGGCAATTATCAGAACTTCGGCACCGATACCGTTCTGGAAGGGCAGTGGTTTACGACGGTTGTGGTGTTGCTTGGCGGAGCAGCGATTTATTTATTGTGGAATTTCTTGCGGCGCGAAGGTTCGGCGCAATGGGAAAAATCCGTTCAGATGGCCGTGTTGTCTGCCGCCTTGCTGTACATCTCTATTTTGCCTTTGCTCTTCTTGGCCGACCAAGGCAGCATTGTCGCTCTCTCTGCTTTGGCAGCGGCGTGGGCATTCTGCCGGCGCAAACATGAGCCGAATGTGTTTATCACTTTTGTCTTGGGCAATGTATTGTTCGCCCTGTTGCTGCAAAGCAGCATCATTTATGAATCCAAAGGCTTCCTGAGCCATCTGTACCTTATTGCCGCTACGCCTTTGCTTTTTGCAGCTGCCTACGCGCTGCAATATCCGCGTGTACCGGTTGCAAGCGAAAAACCGGAAGGAAACGAGGTTTACTTTGCGCAGGTTTCAGGCTGGATCATCCTGCTTACTGCGTTGGCAACAGGCAGCTACGCCCTTTATATGCAATGGACAGGCGAGGAAACCCTGTTTATCGAGTTGTGGATGTGGCCGATATTTGCCGGCTTGCTGCTGTTTGCAAAACGTTTGAAATGGGAAGAGCTGTTGCAGGCAAACTTGGCATTCCTGCCCGTGTTTGCCATGCATTTCGTCTTCTACCATACCGAACACGCATGGACAGCCGCCGCAGCCTTACCGCTTGCCGCCGCTACCGTGTTGAACTTCATTATTCTGAACAACTATCCGCGCCATGATCTGATTTGGTTGCACAAACTCAATATCACGATACTCGGCGTACTTTGGACGCTTTGGACCGCGCTGTATGTCGGCGGCCTTCTCTCCGGCGTTTGGTCGCAGCTCTCATGGCTGGTTGTGCCTTTAGCAATGTGGATTGTTTTCCATACGCAGCGCCACCGCGAATTTTTCAGACGGCATCAAGCCATTTATCAGCATTTTGCTATGCCGTTGTGCGCCCTTGCCGCTGCCTGTTGGATGCTGTGGACCAACTTCTCCACGCCGTTCCAACCTTTGCCGTTGCCGTATGTTCCCGTGCTTAACCCATTGGAACTCGCCAGCGCCGGCATGCTTTGGTTTGCCCTGAAATCTCTGCCCGAAGCCTTACCGCCCGACCTTCGCCGTACCACGGCAACCGCAGTCGCCGCCTTAGCATTTATGCTGATCAGCGCAGGCGTGATGCGCGTATGGCATTTCTACGACGGCATCACTTGGCGTCTCGACATCATGCTCCAATCCTTCGGCCTGCAAGCCAGCCTCTCCGTCGTTTGGGCAGTAACCGCCATAATCTTGATGGTACTTGGAAACCGCCGCAAACAGCGTTCCTACTGGATGACAGGCGCGACGCTGATGGGCATCGTAGTTGTCAAACTCTTCCTGATCGAGCTTTCCAACAGCGGCGGTATCGAGCGCATTGCCTCCTTCATTATCGTCGGCCTGCTGCTGCTTCTGGTCGGCTGGTTTGCCCCCGTTCCGCCCAAAGCAGAGAATGATGGCGAACACAAAGCCTAATCATTAACTTCAAATAAAAGGCCGTCTGAAAAAAGCAGCATTATCTGTTTTCAGACGGCCTTTATTTTTTAGAAGGTGCCATCTGCTTTGTTCTGGCATGTCTAATTGTATTGGGTTATGATGCCTTTTAATATGTAAATGGATAAGCCGTGGCCGTCTGAAAAAAGAAAACGGGAGCCCCCCGAATATCCGCATACCACGCATGATGCGCCCGACAGACTGGCCATGGATGGACACATAAAGATAAAAACCGCTACCGGAGGAAATAGAAAATGCCTAACCGCAATGAGCTTCCCTTAATTTATTCTTGTTCCGGATGCTCCGATGTGGCGCAGCTGGCCAATAACACTGCCGTAGCGCTCGACCATGCCGGAGAGTTTGAAATGTCGTGCATTTCCGGCGTGGGCGGCAAAGTCGCGCCGTTGGTGCGCAAAGCGCAGTCCGGGCGGCCGATGTTGGTTATTGACGGCTGTCATCTGCATTGTGCCAAATCGTGTTTGGAAAATGTGGGCGTCGAAATCCCTGAAGGGCATCATGTGAAACTATACGAACTGGGCTACAAAAAACGCTTTGGCAAAAGCTATGACGAGGCTACGGTAGAAGAAGTTTATCAATATGTTTTGACGAAGAAGAAAGATACGTTCAACAGTTGAATGCCTTGATTTGCGATTGTTATTTAATATGAAGGTATGATTTAAAAGTGGTTTGAATGTAACAAAGGCCGTCTGAAAACGGATAGCAATTTTGAGCTAAAACGTTTTCAGACGGCCTTTATCATTCCAAGCCTTCTAATTTTTACATCTCTTCCAATTTCGCAAACTTGGTGTCCAACTCTTTTACGCCCTGTTTGCCGAAGTTGATGGTCAGGCGGGCGGATTCGCCTTTGTCCACGGCATCGATGATGACGCCGGTGCCGAATTTGGCGTGGCGGACGTTTTGGCCGATGCGGAAGCCTGCGTAGGTTTGCGGCTGTTTGTAGTCGTCGATGATTTTGTCCCGTTGTACGGCGGTTTGGCGTGTGTTGCCGTAGCTGTCGTAGGCGGGTTTTTTGACGGACAGGTAGTGCAATACTTCGGGCGGGATTTCTTCGACGAAGCGGGAGACGATGCCGAATTGGGTTTGTCCGTGCAGCATGCGTTGCTGGGCCATGGTGATGTAGAGGCGTTTTCGGGCGCGGGTGATGGCGACGTACATGAGGCGGCGTTCTTCTTCGAGGCCGCCTCGTTCGGCAAGGCTCATTTCGCTGGGGAAGCGGCCTTCTTCCATGCCGGTGAGGAAGACGGCGTTGAATTCCAAGCCTTTGGAGGCGTGGACGGTCATGAGTTGGACGGCTTTTTCGCCTGCGCCTGCTTGGTTTTCGCCGGATTCGAGGGCGGCGTTACTCAAGAAAGCGAGGATGGGGAAGGCGGGGTCGTCTGAAATGTTTTCGGGCAGGGTTTCAAAGTTGCTGTCTTCGGGTTTGAATTCGATGGCGGCATTGACGAGTTCGTCGAGGTTGTCGAGGCGGTCTTGGTTGTCGCCTTTTTGGGTTCGGTAGTGTTCGGTCAGGCCGCTGTCTTTGAGGATGCCGACGATGATTTCGGACAGGGGCATTTGTCCGACTTGGTTGCGCAGGGCTTCAATCAGGCGGACGAAGGCGGCGATTTTGGTGGCTTTTGCGCCGGCGTTGCAGGCTGCTTGCCAGAGGGTGATGCCTTGTTCGTTTGAGGCCGTCTGAAGGTTCTCGATGGTGCGTGCGCCGATGCCGCGCGGTGGGAAGTTAATCACGCGCAAGAGGGCGTTGTCGTCGTCGGGATTGACAGCAAGGCGCAGGTAGGCGAGGGCGTGTTTGATTTCTTGGCGTTCGTAAAAGCGCAGGCCGCCGTAGATTTTGTAGGGAATGCCGCTGCGGAACAGGCTTTGTTCGATAACGCGGGATTGGGCGTTGCTGCGGTATAGGACGGCAATTTCGTCCAAATCCCAGCCTTCGCGTTCGAGGGCTTTGGTTTCGTCCACGATGAATTGGGCTTCTTCGAGGTCGGTAAAGGCGGAGTAGTAGCGGATTTTGTCGCCTGCTTCGGCGTCGGTGCGCAGGTTTTTGCCGAGGCGTTCGTCGTTGTTTTCGATAACGGCGTTGGCGGCGGCGAGGATGTTGCCGACGGAGCGGTAGTTTTGTTCGAGTTTGACGGGCGCGTCGATGTGGAACTCTTCCATCAGTGCGGTCATGTTGCCGACGTGCGCGCCGCGAAACCGGTAGATGCTTTGGTCGTCGTCGCCGACGGCAAATACCGCCGCGTTGTTGCCGGCAATCAGTTTCAGCCAGGCGTATTGCAGCTTGTTGGTGTCTTGGAACTCGTCAACGAGAATGTGATTGAAGCGGTTTTGATAGTGTTGGCGCAGGATTTCGTTGTTTTGCAGCATTTCGTAGCTGCGGAGCATGAGTTCGGCGAAATCTACCACGCCTTCGCGTTGGCAGATTTTGTCGTATTCGGCGTAGCACTCAATCATGCGGCGCGTGTGCGGGTCGGGTGCGCTCAACACGGAAGCGCGCAAACCGGATTCTTTTTGCGCGTTGATAAAGCCTTGCAGCGAACGCGGCGCGATGATTTCTTCGGCGATGTTGAGGCTTTTGAGCAGGCGTTTGATCAGGGAAAGCTGGTCGCCGCTGTCGAGGATTTGGAAGGAAGAGGGCAGGCCTGCGTCGCGGTGGTGCAGGCGCAAAAAGCGGTGGCAGAGACCGTGGAACGTGCCGAGCCACATGGCGCGGACGTTGACGGGAATCATCGCGCCCAAACGGGTTTGCATTTCTTTGGCGGCTTTGTTGGTAAACGTTACCGCCATAATGCTGTGTACGCTGGCTTGCCCACTTTGCAAAAGCCATGCGATGCGCGTGGTCAGCACGCGCGTTTTGCCGCTGCCCGCGCCCGCCAAAACGAGGGCGGATTGCGGCGGCCAGGTTACGGCGGAGAGTTGTTCGGGGTTTAAGCCTTGCAGGAGGTTGGGGGCGGATTCGTTGGGAAACATGAAGAGGCCGTCTGAAAATAAATGGGAATGCGATATTTTAAAGGAAATACAAAAGGCCGTCTGACAAGATGTTTCAGACGGCCTTTGCGTTGGAAGCCGATTAGAACGGACGTACTTCCAAACCGAACATACGGCGCGCGGTGTTCAGCATTTGGCAGCTGAAGCCCCACTCGTTGTCGTACCATGCGAACACTTTAACCATTTTGCCTTCGGTTACTTTGGTCAGCGTAGAGTCGAATGTGCTGGCTTGGGTGGTGTGGTTGAAGTCCATAGAAACCAGCGGCAGGGTGTTGTAACCCAAAACGCCTTTCAGACGGCCTTCTTCGGAAGCGGCTTTCATCAGCGCATTGATTTCTTCGACAGAAGTCTCGCGGCTTGCTTGGAAGCTCAGGTCAACCAGGGAAACGTTGACGGTCGGTACGCGGATGGCGAGGCCGTCGAGTTTGCCTTTCAGGGCAGGCAATACCAAGCCGACGGCTTTTGCCGCGCCGGTTTTGGTCGGAATCATGTTTTCCACGCCGCTACGCGCACGGCGCAGGTCTTTGTGGCGTACGTCGGTGACGGTTTGGTCGTTGGTCAGCGCGTGGATGGTGGTCATCACGCCGTTTACGATGCCGATGTTTTCGTTCAACACTTTGGCTACGGGTGCCAGGCAGTTGGTGGTACAGGAGGCATTGGAGATAACGGTCATGTCGCCGGTAATCACGTCGTCGTTTACGCCGTAAACGATGGTTGCGTCAACGTCATCGCCGCCGGGAGCGGAAATCAGTACTTTTTTCGCGCCGCTTTCCAAGTGGATTTTGGCTTTCTCTTTGCTGGTGAACGCGCCGGTACATTCCATGACCAGGTCAACGCCCAATTCGCCCCATGGCAATTCGGCAGGATTGCGGGTGGAGAAGTAAGGGATTTTTTTACCGTTGATGATGAGGTGTTTTTCATCATGGGAAACATCGGCGTCAAAGCGGCCGTGAACAGTGTCAAATTTGGTCAGGTGGGCGTTGGTCTCGATGCTGCCGCTGGCGTTGATGGCAACGATGTCGAGTTGGTCTTGCAGTTTGTAGTCGAAAATAGCGCGCACTACTTGGCGGCCGATGCGGCCGTAACCGTTGATGGCAACTTTGATACCCATGGCTTTTCCTCTTCTTTTGGGTTTGGGTTGTGGATTGAATGGCGGCAATTATAGCAAAAATGTAGTGCTGTGTAATTAATGTTTTATTGAAATTTTTTGATTCGATTATTTTTGATTGTGGATGATTAGAGTAGAAATACGGGTTTAAAATTAATTTTATTTTGTATTTTTTGTCATTTTATTTTTTATTTATTTTATTTTTGATATTTTATGCTTATTTTAAATGATGGTGATGATGGGTGTAGAAAAAGGCGGATTGTTTTTGTTTATATTAAACAGAATTTGAGAACGGTTTCTTGATTACAACATGCAACAGTGAAATTTTTAGACGGCCCGGATTGGACGGAAGGAAAACAGGCCGTCTGAAACATTTTGATGACGGGGGATTTGAATGCGTTGGGTTGCCGCTTTTCCTTACGGGATAAGGAAAAGGCGGTTTACGGCAAGGGTGGTTGTCAGTGGGAAGGGGAGGAAAAAACGGGGCTTGGGTGTTGCGTTTGGCTTGTATATAAAGAAGTGTATGAAGATTTTAGTCGTAGTGCATGAAGATTTTCCTTGCGATTTTAATGCAATACTGACTTGCCAACAGTGTTAAATTTTTTTACGATAAGGTCAGATTATGTTTGCATGGCCATAAGCGGTGCATTCTTTAAATACCGGATATTATCCTTGTCCGAATATCTATTTTAACCGGCCGCTTTGTCCGGCCTGATTTCTAAATATATACGCGCAAGGCCGGGAGGCCTTGACGACACTCGATTTTTAAGAGGTTCATTGTGTCAAATTCTCAATCCAGCGAACGCGCGACGTTTAGCAGTCGCCGTGCCTTTATGTTTGCCGCCATCGGCTCGGCCGTGGGCTTAGGCAACATTTGGCGTTTCCCTTACATCGCCTTCGACAACGGCGGCGGTGCTTTCGTCCTCCCTTATTTGGTTGCGCTGTTGACGGCAGGTATTCCGCTGTTGCTGCTCGACTATGCCATCGGCCACCGTTACCGCGGTTCGCCTCCTTTGGCCTTCCGCCGCCTCGGCCGTTGGTTTGAGCCGGTGGGTTGGTGGAACTTCCTGACCAACGTCATCATCTGTATCTACTACGCCGTGATTGTCGGCTGGGCGGCAAGCTATGCCTATTATTCGTTTACTTCTGCATGGGGTGCGGATCCGCAGGCATTCTTCTTCAAAGACTTTCTGCAAATGGCCGATGCCAAAGACTTGGGCTTGGACTTTGTCGGCAAAGTGGCCGGCCCGCTGATTGCCGTGTGGGTGTTTACGCTGGCAATTATGGCTTTGGGCGTGCAAAAAGGCGTGGCCGGTGCGTCCACATTCTTCATGCCTTTGTTGGTGGTGATGTTTGTCATCATGGTGGGCATCGCACTGACCCTGCCGGGTGCGGCAAAAGGTTTGGACGCTTTGTTTACGCCTGACTGGAGCCGCTTGGCGGATCCGAAAGTCTGGGTAGCCGCATATGGCCAGATCTTCTTCTCGCTCTCCATCTGCTTCGGCATCATGATTACTTATTCTTCTTACCTGAAGAAAAAAACCGACTTGGGCGGCACAGGCTTGGTTGTCGGCTTTGCCAACAGCAGCTTCGAGTTGCTCGCCGGTATCGGCGTATTCGCAGCATTGGGCTTTATGGCTCAAGCCGCAGGCAAAGAAGTCAGCGAAGTGGCATCCAACGGTATCGGTTTGGCGTTTATCGCGTTCCCGACCATCATCAACCAAGCGCCGATGGGCGCGTTGATCGGCGTGTTGTTCTTCGGCTCGCTGGTGTTTGCGGGTGTAACTTCCATGATTTCCATCGTTGAAGTGATTGTGGCCGCAATTCAAGACAAAATGAACATCGGCCGTGTCAGCGCAACGCTGATTGCAGGCGTGCCAATGGCGATTATTTCTACCTTGCTGTTCGGTACGACCACCGGCCTGCCTGTGTTGGACGTATTGGACAAATTCATCAATACTTACGGCATTGTGGCTTCCGGTTTTGTTTACGTTTTGGCGATTGTCTTGTTGAACAAGCTGCCGGAACTGCGTAATCACTTGAACGCGTTGTCTTCCATCCGTGTCGGCAAAGTGTGGACCGCCAGTGTGGTGGTTACCGTCGCTATGCTCGGCTATATGCTGTATCAAGATACTGACGGCCTCTTAAAAGAGAATTACAGCGGCTATCCTGACAGCTTCCTCAATATCTTCGGTTGGGGTATGGTGGGCGCCATTCTCGTATTGTCGGTCTTGCTGTCATTCTTGCCGTGGAAACATGGTCAGAACTTCAACGTCAAAGACGAACATGAACACGAACGTGAAGGAGACGAATAATGAGTACTTCAGCCATTATTATGATGCTTGTCGCATTGATCGTCATTTGGGGCGGATTCATCGTCTCCGTCCTGCGCCTGCCTAAAGAATAAGGTTTGAGCAAATGAAAGGGCCGTCTGAAACTTAAATTTCAGACGGCCTTTTTGCGACATGACGGGGAACGTGGGAAAGAAGGATTCCCCTGATTGGCGGGGTAGTCTGGAAATTTGATTATGTATTATTGATTATGATGTTTAAATTATATCTATTTGTTTTTAAAAGATTTTAGTCCGATTGTCGTTTTAATGAACCGTTGTTCCTTTTGGCCCCTGCCTGCTGTTTTTTTGTTTTAGAATAAAGGCTCTCATCGACCTGATGGGGCATTGGGTACAGCAACTGTTTATTTTTAAGGAGAGTTCCGTGGATAAAGTATATCAACCAGGTACAGAAATTGATTCTAAAGATTTTGTTTTCGGTCTCGATCCACGCGAGTGGAATGGCTTTTTTTCAAAAGGCATAGGGTCGGATAATGGCCATAATGAGCATGTCTTCCGTCTCGATCCGCGCGAGTGGAACGGCTTTTTTTCAAAAGGAGTAGAGTCCGATCATGGTCATAATGAGCATGTTTTCCGCCTCGATCCGCGCGAGTGGGACGGTACTTTTTCAGGAGAAGGCAAAGGTCCTAATGACGGCTATGATGATGACCATATCATTCGCCTTGATCCGCGCGAGTGGGAAGGTTTTGAGCCTGCACAGCCGGCCGCGAAGCCGATATTGGAATCCAAAGCTTTCGATGGCGATGAACTTTTGAGCCGTGCCTTTGGTGAGGCTGATCCTCTTGATTCTTCTGCCGGTCTTTCCTCAGACAATGCGACCTATTCAAGCAATGGTACAGGTTCATCTGCGTTGGATACCATTCATGATTTAGTAGAGGCTTCTATTTTCAAACTGTAATCGTTTCATAATATAAAAGGCCGTCTGAAACTAATATATGTTTCAGACGGCCTTTTTGTGTATGGTCATTAGGACGAAGCCTAACTCATCATCCAAATTACCAAATGCACCATGGTCGGGCCAAACAATACCATAAATAGTCCGGCCAAAATCATGGTCAGGCTGGCCATGACGCCTTCGGTTTCGTGGCGTTGTCCGGCGCGCGATGTGCCGAAGCCGTGGGCTGCATTGCCGAATGCTACACCGTTGGCGGTACGGAAACGGATGCGGGTAAAGGCCAAAAACAGGTCGCCGAATATCATGCCGACAAAGCCTGTGATGATGGTGAACAGGGAAACGAGCGAGGCGGAGCCGTGGATTTCGCTGGCGAGGACGACGGCAAACGGGGTGGAGATGGAGCGCGCCATCAGGCTGTTGGTTACTTCGTTGTTGAAGTGGAACATATGGCTCATGAGGAATGCGCTGACTACGCCGACAAACATGCCCACCATAATGGCGATGGAGAGGATGGGCAGCTGGCGGCGGATGACTTCGCGGTTTTCATAAATGGGGACGGCAAAGGCAACGGTAACCGGAGTGAGCAGGAAGACGATGCCTTGGGTATATTTATGGTAGGTGTCGTAATTGACGCCGAATGCCAGCAGCAGGAGGATGGTGCTGACGGAGACGGTAACGACGGGGGAGAAAATCATTAAGGGTTTTTTGCGGTGGATTTTTTTGGCAACGACATAGGCAAAGCAAGTCCAGATGAAGCAGGCGAGGGCGGTGTAGTCCATTTTTATTCTCTATTTTTAGGAGTGGAGTTTTTTGTAGAGGCGGCGTTTCCAGCGGTAGCAGAAATCGAGGGTCAGGGCGGTGCTGATCATCACGAGCGCGGTGCCGACGGCGATGGTCAAAATCAGCTGCCAACCTTCGGACATCAGCAGGTCTTGATATTGCAAGACGGAAACCATGATGGGGATGAAGAAAAAGACGAGTTCGCCCAATGCCCATTTTGCGCCGCGGTCAACCATGCCCGGGCGGATGATACCGAGCCCCAAAAGGGCGAGCATGAGGAACAAGCCCAATACGCCTGAAGAAATAGGCAGATGCGTGAAGCGGACGATAAGGTCGGAGACGCCCCATACTGCGCCGATGATGGCAAGCTGCAAGGCCGTCTGAAAAAATCTGGTGAGGGAATCCATGATATGGGTGTGTGTTGAATGAAAGGCTTGATTATAGAAACCTGGTTTCTGCATAATATGAATTATTAAACGAATAATCATGCCTTAGAGGAATAATGGACTTCAAAAGCCTGTATTGTTTTACCGAACTCATCCGCCTGCAAAGTTTTTCGGCCACCGCTTCCGCGTTGAATTTGACGCAGCCGACGGTCAGCAAAATCATCCAGTCTTTGGAAGAAGAATTGGGCGTGCTGCTTTTGTGCAAAGAAAACGGACGCAAAAAGCGGCAGGTGCAGCCGACCGCAATCGGCGAAGAAGTCTATCGCCACGCTTTAAACCTTTTGCACGAACGCGATTTATTGCTTGCGCGCGTTGACGATTATCGCCATGTCAAAAGCGGGACGTTGCGTTTGGGTTTGGCCCTGTTCGGCAGCGATTTGCTCAGTCATGCGCTGTTTGATTTCCACCACAAATGGCCGGACATCGAATTGTCGTTTTTGGAACAAGGCTCGCTCGCCATCGAGCAATCCCTGCGCAACAACGAACTCGATGCCGGGCAGCTGCTCGCGCCGGTTCACGAAGACTTCGACAGCATTACTTTATGCGACTATCCGCTGGTGGTCTTGATGCCGAAAAATCGGGCGAGACACGATGCGCTGACGCTCAAAAGCCTGCAACACGAGCCCTTCATTCTGTTCGGCGCCGGCTTTTCCCTCAACGAAACCATTCAGACGGCCTGCCGCAATCAAGGTTTTACGCCCAATGTTGTCTGCCGTACCGGACAATGGAATTTGGTCGCCGACATGGTGGCGCACAATATGGGCATTGCCTTGTTGCCCGAATACTATGCCCGAAAAATCAATCCCGATGTTTTTGCTGCCATTCCTTTGGTCGAACCTGAAATCCGCTGGCAGCTCACCATGGCATGGAAAAAACACCAACGCCCGACGCCGGCCTTAAGGGCTTGGTTGGACGTGGTCAGGGAAGCGTTCGGCAGGCGAAACAAATAAAATCAAATCATCAGGCCGTCTGAAAAAAAAGGGGTGTCGTTATCACCTGGTTTCAGACGGCCTTTCCCGTTAAAAATGGTAAAACGGCCTAAAAAAGAGTAGAATATGCACCGTTTACAACTCTGCGCCTCTCAGCAGGCTCGAATTATGGACCTTCCCAGTTCGCCTTTGAACTTCCCATCAGACACACAACAACAATAATCATCCCGCCGAAATGCCTCCCCGCGTCCGGCGGGCGGAGCATTTATGAGCATCGAACAAACCCCTCCGAATCTTGACAATACCCCCGACAATGATGTGGTAGAAGACCGCATTTCTGACGATCGCATCTCTGACGATATCGACCGCATCCACGCCTTATGCGAAATCCTCGAGCCGTCCTTTGAACAAATCGAAGCAGGCGTGCTGATTGAAGACGAAAGCCTGCGCGACAAGTTTACCGAGCTGACCGTCCTCTTGGCCGAGTTGCACCCTGCCGACGTGGCCGCCGTCTTGGAATCCCTGCCGCCGCGCGAGCGTAACATCGTTTGGCTTTTGGTCGCCCCGGAAGACGATGGCGAAGTCTTGCTGGAAGTATCTGACGCCGTACGCGAAACGCTGATCGAGTCCATGGACAAAGACGAGCTGTTGGCCGCCGTCGATGATTTGGATGCAGACGAATTGGCAGAACTGGCAGACGACTTGCCGCACCAAGTGGTGTACGAAGCGCTGCAAACGCGTGATGAAGAAGAGCGCGAGCAGGTCAAAGCGGCGATGTCTTACGAAGACAACCAAGTCGGCGCGATTATGGACTTTGAATTGGTCAGTATCCGCGCCGATGTAACGTGTGAGGTCGTGTTGCGCTACTTGCGCCGTTTCGACAGCCTGCCCGACCATACCGACAAGATTTTCGTGGTCGATGAAAACGACGTGTTGCAAGGCGTTCTGCCCATCCGCAAACTCTTGGTCGCCGACCCTGAAGACATGGTGGCGGATGTGATGGCCACCGATGTCGTGCGCTTCCGTCCCGAAGACGACGTGGAAGAAGCGGCGCAGGCGTTTGAACGTTATGACTTGGTAACCGCGCCGGTTGTCGATGAAAACAAAAAGCTGATCGGCAGGATCACCATTGACGAAATGGTGGACGTGATCCGTGAAGAATCCGAAGCCGACATGTTGAACATGGCCGGTTTGCAAGAAGAAGAGGACTTGTTCGCCCCGATTTTAGACTCGGTAAAAAACCGCTGGATGTGGCTTGCTATCAACCTGTGTACCGCCTTTATCGCCAGCCGCGTGATTGGCGCATTTGAAGGCAGTATCGAGAAAATTGTCGCACTGGCCGCGCTGATGCCAATCGTCGCCGGTATCGGCGGCAACTCCGGCAACCAAACCATCACCATGATCGTCCGCGCCATGGCAATGGGGCAAATGACCGGCACACAGGCAGGCCGCCTGCTGAAAAAAGAAGTCGGCGTCGCCCTCGTCAACGGCATTATTTGGGGCACGGTGATGGGCGTGATTTCATGGCTGCTCTACGGCAACATCGGTATCGGTTTGGTCATGGTGGCCGCGATGACCTTGAACCTTTTGCTGGCTGCGACCGTCGGCGTCCTCATTCCCGTCTTGATGGACAAAGCCGGACGCGACCCGGCATTGGGCAGCTCGGTGCTGATTACCGCGGTCACCGACTCCGGCGGCTTCCTGATTTTCTTGGGATTGGCAACCATATTCCTGTTGTAATAGGAAAAAAGGACGTGTTCGACACGTCCTTTTTCAAACCGTTTAAAAGGCCGAGACCTTTGCAAAAAAGCCCTTCCCGCCAACAGCCGAAACCTAAACACAGATTTTCAGCTGTTTCCGCCACGGTTTCATGATTTCTCCCGCTGTAACCGCCGCCGCCGTCAGATTGGCAGTGGCACTGTTTGACGGAAAAGACGCGCCCGAACGTGATGAAGAAAGCGGTTTGGCGTATATTGGAAAATAAGCTTGAGGTCGTCTGAAAACGTCGCGCTATCAGTTTTATAAAGGTAACAATATGAATTTAGAAACCAAAATTCCGCCGCCGGCGATATGTTTTATTTGTGCGTTGTTGATGTACATCTCTGCCCAAGTGTCGGCGTTAGCCGACATATTGCCGCGCTTTCCTATATTGCTGTCGGTTGTTTTCATGGTGTTTGGGACTCTGTTGAGCGTATTAGGTGTGTGGGCGTTTCGCCGTGTGCGCACGACCGTCAGCCCGCTCAACCCCGAACAAACCGAACACTTCGTTTCAGACGGCGTGTACCGTTTCAGCCGCAACCCGATGTATGCGGGTCTGGGCTGCTGGCTGGTCGCCTGGGCGGGCTATTTGGCGCACCCGCTGCCGTGGTTGTTTTTGGCTGCATTTGTTGCCTATATGACACGCTTTCAAATCATGCCCGAAGAACGCGTTTTGGCGCAGAAATTCGGTGAAGAGTACGAGTCTTATTGTCGGCGCGTCCGCCGTTGGTTATAAAAGCGAAAGCTTCCCATCAAGTATCGCCCCTCTTCTGCTCTACGGCATGAATGCGAATACTCGATGTTTTTAGACAACCTTTATTGCTCCGTAAGAAATGAAAAAGGACACCCCATGACCTTCCCGCCCCTAAAATCCCCGCTCAAATTCTACGCCGTCGTTCCCACCGCCGATTGGGTGGAGCGCATGGTCGAAGCAGGTGCTGACACGGTGCAACTGCGCTGCAAAACCTTGCACGGCGATGAATTGAAATGCGAAATCGCCCGCTGCATCGCCGCCTGTCAGGGCAGCCGCACGCAGCTTTTCATCAACGACCACTGGCGCGAGGCAATAGAAGCGGGCGCATACGGCGTACATCTCGGACAGGAAGACATGGACACCGCCGACCTTGCCGCCATCGCCGCCGCCGGTTTGCGCTTGGGTTTGAGTACGCACTCCGTCACCGAACTCGACCGCGCCCTGTCCGTACACCCCAGCTACGTCGCCAGCGGCGCGATTTTCCCAACCACGACCAAGCAAATGCCCACCGCCCCGCAAGGCTTGGACAAACTGCGTGAATACGTCAGACAGGCACGCGGCACGCCCGTCGTTGCCATCGGTGGCATCGATTTGAACAACGCCCGAGCCGTACTCGCCACCGGCGTTTCCTCACTCGCCGTCGTCCGCGCCGTGACCGAAGCGGAAACTCCCGAAGCGGTGGTTAAAGCGTTTCAGGCTTTGTGGAATGAATAAGGCCGTCTGAAAATAAGAAGTCTGACAAGAGGAGCAAACATCATGAAGATTATATTGAACAATGAAACCATCACATTAAACGGCACAACCGTTGCCGATCTCATCGCCCAAACCGCGCCGCAAAAGCCTTTTGCCGTGGCGGTGAACACCGGATTTGTCGCCAAAGGCGCGTATGCGGAAACGGTTTTAAACGAAAACGACAAAGTCGATATTGTGCGGCCGGTGGTCGGCGGATAGGCGGTTTGCAATCAACAGGTTGGGCATTTGTGCCCGACTTTTGCCTGTTTGAATATCGGGCAGGGTTGCCCGATTGCCTTATGCTTAAAATCTAAAAAACAATACAAAGGAATCCATCATGTTTACCCTATATGGAGAAACTTTCCCTTCACGGCTGCTGCTCGGTACGGCTGCTTATCCGACGCCGGAAATCCTCAAGCAGTCTGTCCAAATCGCGCAACCGGCGATGATTACCGTTTCATTGCGCCGTGCCGGCAGCGGTGGCGAAGCGCACGGGCAGGGCTTTTGGTCGTTGTTGGAAGAAATGGGCGTACCTGTGTTGCCCAATACCGCAGGCTGTCAAAGCGTGCAGGAAGCTGTGACCACTGCGCAAATGGCGCGCGAAGTGTTTGATACCGATTGGATCAAGCTCGAACTTATCGGTGATGATGACACGTTGCAGCCGGATGTGTTCCAACTGGTCGAAGCGGCGGAAATCCTGATTAAAGATGGCTTCAAAGTGCTGCCTTATTGCACCGAAGACCTGATTGTCTGCCGCCGCCTGCTCGATGCAGGCTGTCAGGCGTTAATGCCGTGGGCGGCGCCGATTGGCACGGGTCTGGGCGCGGTTCATGCTTATGCGCTGAAAGTCCTGCGCGAACGCCTGCCCGACACGCCGTTGATTATCGACGCTGGCTTGGGTTTGCCTTCGCAGGCGGCGCAAGTGATGGAATGGGGTTTTGACGGCGTGTTGCTGAATACAGCCGTTTCCCGCAGCGGCGATCCGGTCAATATGGCATGCGCTTTTGCGCTTGCGGTCGAGTCGGGCCGTCTGGCTTATGAGGCGGAACCTGTGGAGGCGCGTGAGAAAGCGCGCGCCAGTACGCCGACGGTGGGCCAGCCTTTCTGGCATTCGGCGGAATATTGATAAACATTAGGGCGTGTCATACACGCCCTTTTTTGTTGCTGGAAAACCTGATTTCAGGTTGAACAGAATGTTCAGACGGCCTTGGCCAAAAGCTGTTTCAATGGCTTTAAGATTTGCCATGCCTGTGCTTTGAGTTGTGGCTGCATCAGCAGGCGGGCGGGGTGGGGAATGACGAAATGCGGCCGCTCTGCGCACAATTCGTTCATTAGCCCGATCATGTCGGGGCTGTCGAAGATTTTGCCGAGAAACAAGACTGCGCGCGCTTGCGAAGCAGTCAGCTCGTTTTGCATTTCGGCAAGCTCGGAGCGGATGTGTTCGGCATCGGGCAGGGCGGTAAACACGGGCGCGGTTTTGACCCATGCGGTTTTATGCGCCTGCTCGGGCTTGAGGCCGATGGCGGCGAGGATGTTGTCGAGAAGCGTGCCGACGTCGCCGCTAAACAGCGTACCGTGCAGGCTGTCTTCGGTGGACGGGCAAATGCTGACCACCATGATTTCAGACGGCCTGATGGTTACGTCAAGACGGGGCAGGTTGTCTGAATGCGCGGCTTTTTCTGTTTTTGTCGGTGTCTCGGCAATGGTTTTGGGTGCAGCTTCGGGAACACGGACAGCAGGTTTGGCCGTTTGCGCAGTAGCGATGGCGGCAGTGCGTGCCTGATGGGCGCCTGCGGATAAAGTGCGCACGGCTTGCGCGGTATCGGCGGCAATGGTTTTGGGGCGGACGGGCGCGACTGATGCTGCGGCTTGAGGCGCGGCATGGATGATTTTGGCGTTTCGGTTCAGCCACATCGGGCCCAAGCCCAAGGCTTCGTGCAGGTGCAGGTAGCGGCTGCTTAACATGATTTCTCCATCAATACGGCATCTTCGCTGCCACCGTCGGGCAAGGCGTAGTAGTTTTTGCGGCGGCCGCAGGTTTGGAAGCCGTGTTTGCGATAGAGCTGTTGCGCGGTTTCATTGCTTACACGGACTTCGAGCAGCAATCGGATTGCGCCTTGCTGTTGCACTGCGTTTTGCCAGTGTTGCAGCAGGGCGGACGCAATGCCTTGGCGGCGGTATTCGGGCGCGACGGCAATCAGGTGCAGCTCGGATTCGTCAAACACGGTTTGCCACACGATAAAACCGGTAATTTGGTGGTCGGTCTGGCTGAGCCAAACGCTGTCGGGATGGTGTTGAACCGCTGATTCAAACTGCTGCGCCGTCCACGGCGAAGGATTGCCTTGTGCGTCGATGGCGGCAAGGGTGGAGCAGTCGGCAAGTACGGCTGGGCGCAGGTTCACGGTTTGGCCTTTTGTTGGGCTTGCTCTTGTGCGGTCAGGGCAATTTTGTTGCGGACGTAGAGCAACTCGGCATGCGCCGCATCGGTGGCAGCATAGCGGCCGCTGCGGGCAAGTTTGAGATAGTCGGCGGCGGTCGGCATATCGGCTTGACCGTCAAAAGGCGGTTTGTCGGTGAGGGCAAAGGCATTGCCGATGCCGCCGGTAGGCGTTTTGCCTTCGGGCGCGGTAATGGCGGCGGCTTTGCCAACCGTGTAATCGCTCAAGCGGACGTGGTTTTGTGTATCAAACCATGCGTAGAACACTTCGCCCATACGCGCATCGGTGGCCGCCAGTACGCAGCTTGATGGCGGCAGCAGCGAAGCGGCGGCATCGAGGCAGGGAATACCGATCATGGGCGTGTCAAACGGCGTGGCCAAACCTTGTGCAACCGCCGCACCGATACGCAGGCCGGTAAATGCGCCGGGACCCTGTGCATAAACGATGCAGCCCAAATCGGCGGCCGTGATGCCTGCTTCTTTAAAGAGGCGTTCGATTTGCGGCAGGATTTGTTCGGATTGCTTGGTGCCGACGTTTTCGTGAAACAGGCGGATTTCGCCTTGATGTTCCAATGCGATGGACAGAAAGGATGTGCTGGTGTCGATGGCAAGAGTCGGGCGGTTGTCGGTTGGCATGGTGTTATTTTTTAGAAGGATATGGGTTGCCATTATAGTGGAACGGCGAGGGGGAACAAAGCACTCGGGCAGCGCTTGGGTAAAAACGCCGTTTGCTGCAAAGTTGTTCGATAAGTGAACCAAGGTTTCAGGCCGTCTGAAAAGTTTCAGACGGCCTTGTTTTATTTGTCGAGTTTCAATAAAGGCGAACCTGCTTTTTCAACGGCGCGGCGGTAGGTTTCATGCGCCTCGATGCGCTGCAAATAAGCGCGGATATTGGGGTAGTCGGAAAAAGCGAAGCGGTCGGCCGCGGCTTGCAGCGGATAGCTCATCATGATGTCGGCACCGCTAAGGCTGTTGCCGACCAACCATTCGCGGTTTTCCAGCTCGCTGTCAATATGGGCAAGATGCAGGGCGACTTGCGGATGGATAAAGCTGCTTTTGACGCTACCGCTGATTTTGCGGGCAATCGGTTTGACGAAAAACGGCATGGGCGCGCTTTCAATCCGGCGGAATACCAGTCCGAGCAGCAATAACGGCATCAGCGAACCTTCGGCATAATGCAGCCAGCGTTGATATTGCCAGTATTCACGGCTGCCGCGTTCGGGCATCAGACGGCCGTTGCCGTAGGTTTGAATCAGGTAGTCGGTAATCGCGCCGCTTTCCGCCAAGATAAAGCCGTCATCATCCAATAAAGGCGATTTGCCCAAGGGATGAATAGCTTTGAGTTCGTCAGGGGCGAGCAAAGTGTCGGGATGACGGCGGTAGGTTTGTAGGCGGTAGGGCGTATCGAGGATTTCAAGCAGCCAAACGATGCGCAGGGCGCGGGATTGGTCGAGCGAATGCAGGGTAATCATGAGAGGCTTTAAATATCGGTTTGTTTGAGGTTGTCTATGCTGATTTGGCAGGCATCGGCGTATTTTTGCAGGGTTTTGGCCGGTAGTTTGGCGAACACTTCGGGGCGGAAATGCCGATGAAGCTGCCATTTCCATACGCCTGCCGCCATGGCCAAGCCGGTTTCATCATAACGGCAGCGGAACATATGGTAGTACAGCGGCGAATATTCGCCTTTTTCGACGGCTTCGCGCGCGGCCTGCGTTTGGGCATCGAGTTCGCACACCGCCATTTCGGTGGCGTAGGCTTCGTCCTGCCAACCGTTGCTGGTGGCCGCTTCGTAGTGGCCGTCGCGGGTGCCGTAGATGACTTTGCGGTGGCCGTGGTAGCTGGCACTGTTGTCTTGAGGGATGTCGTCAATCTTCATTCAGACGGCCTTTACTGCTTCCAAAAGCATGAAACATGTTGAAAAGCGTCCGCTTTCCGGAACGTAACACAGGATTTTTTGGCCGTGTTCGATGGGAAAAGTGCGCATAAATTCTTCAAGGATGATGTAAATCGAGGCCGAACCCGTGTTGCCCTTGCTGTGCAGATTGGTAAACCATTTTTCCTGCGGAATGTCGAAGCCGATGTTTTTCAGGCCGTCTGAAAGGCGGTCGCGGAAAAAGCCGGAAGAGTAGTGGGGTAGGAACCAATCGATTTCTTCGGCGCGGATGCCGTGTTTGGCGGCGATTTGGGAGAGGGGTTTTTCCACTGTATAGCGGACGATATTTTCGTTCAGCAGTTTCACGTCTTGTTTGACCGCCATCAGGCTGTGGCGGCGGCCGTAATCGGCATCGGCGTGTTTCCAGCCTTCAAATACGCCGTCGCGGAATTCTGCGCCGGCATACATGCAGGGCGGCATTTCGTTGGCGTAGGAAAGCAGGTCTATCCAATGGATTTTCAGGCTGAGGCCGTCTGAATTGGGACGGTCGGACAGATACACCGCGCCTGCGCCGTCAGACAGCATCCAGCGCAAAAAGTCTTTTTCAAACCCTATTTCGGGGGACGCGTTTTCCAGTTTTTTATGGTCGGTTTCACTTTGAAACACTTCGCCGCGCATGACCGCCGAGGCGTTTTCGGAAGCAACGGAAACTGCATGTGCGTGTTCGCCGGTACGCACGGCGTTGTAGGCGTGTTTCATCGCCGCCATACCTGCCGCACAAACGCCTGCCATGCTGAACACTTCGCAAGGCGGCATATCCAGCAAACCATGCACCATCACGCCGTGTCCGGGCATGGTTTGGTCGGGATAGGAAGTGGCGCAGGCCAGGCTGCCGATGGCTTCTGCAGGAACGCCTTGGGCAAACAGGCCGTTGACCGCTTCGGCGGCTAATTCGGCATTGGTGTGCGTCGTGCGGCGGCTTTCGGGATCGATGGCGTAATGGCGCGACAAAATGCCGTTGGAACGCAAAATCATACGGCGTACGCGTGAAGGCACATCGCCTGCCATGCCGAGGACGGCTTCCATTTCGTCATTGCCGACGGGGGCATTGGGCAAGAAAGCAGAAACGCGGTTGAGATAAACGTCTTTGAGAGTGTTATTCGATGTCATGATGTGTTTGTCAAAATAATCAACCGATAAACCGCGCCGCGTAGTCGCAGCTTGCAGTCAACGGGATGTTGTGTGTTTCGGCGTATTCCATCAGCGCGCTCACCAGTAGTTTGGCAATGCCGCGATGACGGAAGTTGGGCGAGACCACGGTATGGTTTACGTCCCAGCCGCCGTTATGTTCGGTATAGCTGATATAGCCTGCTTCCAAACCGTCAATGTCGATTTGAAAGCGACGGCGTTCGGGGTAGTGGATAACTTTGGGCATGATGGATTCCTAGTTTGAGGCCGTCTGAAACGTGTTATCTGCCTGACGGTTGTCCATAATAGTCCGCCAGCTTTTTCAGACGGCCTTTGAGCAGCGGATGCAGCAGTTTTTTCAAAATTACGCTGACGGGTAAAACCACCAAAATCATCGCCAATAAAAAGACGATGTAGAAGCACAACAAGGCACGGCGCAAGAGCGGAGAAATACGGCCTGCCGCCATCAAAAGCTTGCCCCAGACGAAGAAGCTGCGGCCGGCGGTACGTTCGCTGAAAATCAGTTTTTCATTCACTTTCGCCGCACCCATATTTTGAAACAGGGTTTCGTCCAAAGGCTGTTGGTTCAATAGTGTATCGCGCAATTTCGTCCCAAACCGCGCCGCATCCGCCAATTCTTCTTCAGCAATGCCGGCGGAGGGCAGGGAGCGGAAATAGCGTTTGTCGCCGGTCAGCATCCATGCGGGCGTGGTAATGAAACTTGCCGCGCTGTTGCAGTCATCGATTTTTACGATGTTGCCGATGAGTTTGGCGCCGTTTTGTTTCAGCAAAGATTTCATTTTTTCCTGCGCGCCCAGCCACATATTGCGGCAGCCGATAAGCGTGATGACCGGTTTGCCGTCTAACAGGCGGCGCGTTTCTTCGCGTTGCAAAAAGGCGGTAATCGGTTGCGAAGGAGAGAGGAACCAAACGGTGTAGGCAATGACCACTACATCGTAATCTTCGGATGGAATTTGCGGCGGCAGAATTGGGGCGGGTTTTAAATGGACGGTTTCAGGAAAGGTATCGAAAAAACACCAAAACGGCCACGGAAACGGAAACGCCTGCTCCGGTACGATATTGACACAATCGACCTGTACGCCGGCTGTTTGCAACGGCGCGGCAAAATTTCGAGCCAGGCTGGAGAGCTGCCCCGTTTGCGAGTAATGCACAATCAGCACCTTTTTCATTATCTTCCCTGCAATGAGTAAGTTATGGTTGGTTTGGACGGTATTATATAGTAAACCGACCTGCCTTGAACTTTATTCATATTCAGTATGTTCGCGAAAGTTTCAGCCGGTTTGGATGGAAGCGCCGTATTCTGTCGGAATAGGGCGGTGAAGCAGATTTTTATGCCATGCCAACATGAACAACGGCCGTCTGAAATTTTTCAGACGGCCTTGTGTGGAAAACGGGACGCATGGTCTGGAACGGGATTTGCGCTAAGTATAGTGTGCAAATCGTATAGATAAAAAAATAACCGCTTCAAGGCGGTTGGTGGTGGCCAGAGGCGGAATCGAACCGCCGACACACGGATTTTCAATCCGTTGCTCTACCAACTGAGCTATCTGGCCTTCGCGTGTTTCGTTGCGAGATGTGAATTAAACCAAATTTCGTTGCCTTGTGCAAGCGTTTGCAGGCTTTATTTTTGAGGTGGTAAATTAAGATTTTGTTTTGTATTGAATTATTTTTCGTTTTAATTAGCGGTTTTTAGGTTTGCCGGTTTGATTTTCAGACGGCCTAAGATACAATCGGCTTTTTTGCTTTGGATTTATGCCATGCTTTATGTGTTTGTTCGTGATATGTGGGATGTTTTGCGTTTGCGCTATCGTTCGCCGGAGACGTATTTGTATTCGCCTTTGGTGATGGCGGCGGTGTTGCTGCTGTTGGGTGTGGTGAACGCGGCCAGCATGTCGCCTTTGTTTGGCAGTGGTGCGGCGGCGGTGTGCCTGTCAGTGATTTTGGTGATTGTGAAATGGTTGGTGTTGAGCCGCTCAATGCGCAAGGTGCTGCATTATTACGGTGCGCCCCGGCTGCCTTTGTGGGGCTTTATTTTGGTGTCTGAGGCTTTGCTGCTGCCGCTGTTGCTGGTGTTGTATGTGCCGGCGTTGGCTGCGTTTGCGCTGTTGTGGCAGGCTTGGGTTTTTGTGGTGCAGGTACGCGGTTTGATGTGGATGGGGAATGCGACGGTAGGCCGTGTTTTGGTGGGCTATGTGTTGTATGGTATCGGGGTGCTGTGTGTGGGTACGGTGATTCTGATGCTGTTTATTGCCGCCGGTTGGTTGGACATGGAAACGTTGAATCAAAACCTGCAGGCGTTGATGTCTGCCCGTCAATAATTAATGAAAATTGAAAGGCCGTCTGAAATGTTCGGACGGCCTTTGTTTTATGTGTTTGTTTCGTGGTCTTGCAGGATTTTTTGATAGACTGGGTCGGGGAGATAGCGGCCTATCATGTCGCGCCAGCCTTGTGGGCCGACCAAGCCTTTGACCATGGTGGAGGACACTTCGGCGATTTCGCGCGGCGGCATTAGGAAGACGGTGGAAATTTCGGGGGCGATGTCGCTGTTGATGTAGCGCATTGAGCGTTCGTATTCGTAGTCGGCGGCGGAACGGATGCCACGGACGATGAAATTGGCGTTGGCTTCGCGGGCATAATCGACCAAAAAACGGTTTTCAAACACGCTGATGCGGACGTTGGGGAAGGGGTGGGTAATGGCATTGAGCATGGCGCGGCGTTCTTCTATGGTGTAGGTGCTGCGCTTTTCGGGATTGGTGCCGATGGCGACGATGAGTTCGTCAAAGAGGGATTGGGCTTCCTGTATCATCCACAGGTGGCCGAGGGTGGGAGGGTCGAAGCTGCCTGCGTACACGGCACGGCGCGGAGTGGTCGTGGTCATTTTGAGTTGGGAATGGGGTTTGTGTGGCGTTCAGGATAGGGGAGTTTGCCGGTGATGTCAAAAATCAAAAAGGCCGTCTGAAATTTCAGACGGCCTTTGCGGCTTTATCAGTCGTCACCACTAATAGAGATGAGGATTCTCAAGAGACTGCTGAAAATGTTGTAGATGGAGATGAAGATGGTCAGCGCTGCGCTGATGTGGCTGTCTTCACCGCCGTCGATAACGGCACGTACCTGCCACATAATCATCAGGGAGCTGAAGACAACGAAGCCGGCTGCGATGGTCAGGCTCAGGGCAGGGATGTTGAGGAAGATGTTGGCCACAACGGCAATCATGAGCACGATCGCACCGGCACCGAGGAAGCTGCCGAGTTTGTTCATGTTCATTGTGGTGCGGCGTGCCATGGCGGACATGGTGAAGAATACACCGGCGGTCATGGCGGCGGCCGTACCGACGATTTGCGCGCCGTTGTTAATAGACAGGGTGTATTGCAACATAGGGCTGATGGCAAGGCCCATGCCGAAAGTGAAGATCATCAACAGGGCTACGCCGACGTTGTTGTAACGGTTTTTCTCAATCAGGAAGGTCATGCCGTAGAAAAAGCCGAAGAAGGCGGCCAGGGCAACATAGTATGAACCGAACATGGCGAAAATGTTAAAGCCTGTTTTGGCGGAAAAGAACGCGCCGGCAATGGCAGGAATGAAAGACAGGCCGAGCAGGCGGTAGGTTTTTTGCAGGACGGTATTTTTGGCAACCGAGCCTTGCGAGGTATAGTCGTAAACGTCGTTTTGCATGGCGTTTGCTCCAGTGTGGATTGAAATGAATGAAATTTGGATTCTAACAGAGAATCATGGGTTTGTATGATTTATCTGTTCTATTTGTCTAATATGCGGGGCAATCGGGAATTTTAAAGGCCGTCTGAAAATTGGGTTTCAGACGGCCTTGGCTTTTCAATGCTTATTTAGGCTCTTGCGGAACATAGCCTTGTACGGCATCTGCTCCGTCGCCGAAGAAGTATTGTTCCATCTGCTGGGCGAGGTATTCGCGTGCGCGCGGATCGGCAAGGCTTAGGCGGTTTTCGTTGATCAGCATGGTTTGGTGGCGGGTCCAAGCCATCCATGCTTCTTGGGAAACGTTTTCGAAGATGCGTTTGCCCAGTTCGTTGGGCAGCGGCGGAAATTTCATGCCTTCGGCTTCTTTGCCGAGTTTGACGCAGTGAACCATACGGGTCATGGCGGTTTCCTTATGATGGGTTGCAAAGTTGGTATTTTAGCCGATTGCACGGATAGGGGAAAGCGTGGGTTTCAGACGGCCTGAAACCTTGCTATGATGGTCTTTTCTGTTTATTCAGGCAAAGATTATGAACCGCCTCGATACTGCCCGCCGTTATTCCCTTTTTCTCGCCCGCAATCTTGATTCCGGCAAACTCAAGCCCGAAATTTTCCTGCCCATGCTGGACAAGGTTTTGACCGAAGCTGATTTTCAAGCTTTTGCGGATTGGGGCAAAATCCGCGCGGAAGAAAATGAGGAAGAGTTGGCGCGGCAGTTGCGCGAGTTACGCCGTTATGTGGTGTCGCAGATTATCGTGCGCGATATCAACCGCATCAGCGATTTGAACGAAGTAACCCGCACGATTACGCTGTTTGCCGATTTTGCCGTCAATACCGCGCTGGATTTCGCCTACGCCTATTATCAGGATATGTACGGTACGCCGATCGGGCGTTATACGAAATCGCCGCAGCATTTGAGCGTGGTGGCGATGGGCAAGGCGGGCGGCTATGAGTTGAACGTGTCTTCCGACATCGATTTGATTTTCATTTATCCCGAATCGGGCGACACCGACGGCAGGCGCGAACGGGGCAATCAGGAGTTTTTCACCAAAGTCGGACAGAAACTGATTGCGCTGCTGAACGACATTACTGCCGACGGGCAGGTGTTCCGCGTCGATATGCGGCTGCGTCCGGACGGCGACTCCGGCGCGCTGGTATTGAGTGAAACCGCGCTGGAGCAATACCTGATTACGCAAGGGCGAGAATGGGAACGCTATGCGTGGTGCAAAGGCCGCGTGGTTACGCCGCATCCGAACGACATCAAAGCGCTGGTGCGTCCCTTTGTGTTTCGCAAATATCTGGATTACAGCGCATATGAAGCAATGCGCAACCTGCACCGCCAAATCCGTAGCGAAGTCAGCAAAAAAGGCATGGCGGACAACATCAAACTCGGCGCGGGCGGCATCCGCGAAGTCGAATTTATCGCCCAGATTTTCCAAATGATACGCGGCGGCCAAATGCGCGCGCTGCAACTGAAAGGCACGCAAGAAACGCTGAAGAAACTTGCCGAGCTGGGCATTATGCCGTCTGAAAACGTCGAAACCCTGCTGGCCGCCTACCGATTCCTGCGCGACGTCGAACACCGCCTGCAATACTGGGACGACCAGCAAACCCAAACCCTGCCCACCTCGCCCGAACAGCAACAACTGCTCGCCGAAAGCATGGGCTTCGACAGCTACGCCGCTTTTTCAGACGGCCTCAATGTTCATCGGAACAAAGTCAATCAGTTGTTTAACGAAATCTTGAGCGAACCCGAAGAACAAACGCAAGACAACAGCGAATGGCAATGGGCATGGCAGGAAAAACCCGACGAAGAAGAACGGCTAGGCCGTCTGAAAGAATATGGGTTTGATGCCGAAACCATCGCCACACGGCTCGACCAAATCCGCAACGGCCATAAATACCGCCACCTTTCTGCACACGCCCAGCCGCGTTTTGACGCCATTGTGCCGTTGTTGGTACAAGCGGCGGCCGAGCAACCCAACCCGACCGATACGCTGATGCGGCTGTTTGACTTCCTCGAAAACATCAGCCGCCGCTCCGCCTATCTCGCCTTCCTCAACGAACATCCGCAAACCTTGGCGCACCTAGCACAAATCATGAGCCAAAGCTCATGGGTGGCGGCGTATCTGAGCAAATACCCGATTCTGCTGGACGAACTCATCAGCGCCCAGCTTTTGGATACCACGTTTGACTGGCCGGCACTTGCCGTCTCGCTTTCAAACGACCTCAAAGCCTGCGGCGGCGATACTGAAGCGCAAATGGACACATTGCGCCATTTCCAACACGCCCAAGTCTTCCGCCTCGCCGTTCAAGACCTTGCCGAATTGTGGACGGTAGAATCACTTTCCGATCAACTCTCCGCACTTGCCGACACCATCCTCGCCGCCGCTGTGCCATGCGCGTGGGCGGATATGCCCAAAAAACACCGCGACACGCCGCAATTTGCCATCATCGGCTACGGCAAACTGGGCGGTAAAGAGCTCAGCTATTCCTCCGACCTTGACTTGGTCTATCTTTACGACGATCCGCATCCCGATGCAGGAGACGTGTACAGCCGCCTTGCCCGCCGCCTGACCAACTGGCTTTCCGCCGCCACCGGCGCAGGCAGCCTCTACGAAACCGACCTGCGCCTGCGCCCCAACGGCGATGCAGGTTTCCTCGCCCACAGCATCGCCGCCTTTGAAAAATACCAGCGCGAAAACGCCTGGACATGGGAACACCAATCCCTTACCCGTGCCCGTTTTATCTGCGGTACGCCTGATGTTCAGACGGCCTTCGACCGCATTCGCACCGAAATGCTGACCGCTGAACGCGACCAAACCGTTTTAGCAGGCGAAATCATCGAAATGCGCGAAAAAATGTTCCCCACCCACCCGCCGGTTGACAGCAACGTCAAATACGCGCGCGGCGGCGTGGTCGATGTTGAATTTATCGTCCAATATCTGATACTTGCCCATGCCCGCCAGTATCCGCAACTCTTGGATAACTACGGCAACATCGCCCTATTGAACATCGCCGCCGACTGCGGCCTCATCGACAAAACCCTCGCCGAACAAAGCCGCACCGCCTACCGCTTCTACCGCCAGCAGCAACACAACACCAAACTGCGCGACGCCAAAAAAACCGAAGTGACGGACGAATTGCTGACCCACTACGGCAACGTGCGAAAACTGTGGCAGGAAGTATTCGGGGCAGAAGTGAAGTTCGGATAAACAGGCGGGCGTATTCAGCGTCAAAAGCCCTGTACAGCAACACAATTTACCGCCACAACAAACGAGCTTTAAAAGGCAAACTTTCGAACATAAAGAAAGCGCTGTTTTGTGAACCTATAAAAAAGGCCGTCTGAAATTTTTCAGACGGCCTTTTATGGTATTTATTCTTCTTCCTCTTCCGGTTCAGCCTCTGCCTCT
Source organism: Neisseria sp. Marseille-Q5346 (assembly GCF_946902045.1). The sequence goes on from NZ_OX336253.1 coordinate 1,612,581, forward strand.
GCAGGTTTTTCAAGGAAGTTGCCTGCCAACCACAGTAAAGCGCCACTACCTGTAATGCCTGCTTTAATCCATAGGGCGGTATCTTCGCCCCATTCGTAAATCCAGGCCAAAACTTTGGGGACGGCGTTCATATAATTCAAACCGAATGCCAATACGCCGAGGATAAATAAAGTACTGCCCAAGCTTTTCATCATTATTCCTTATAAAATCAAATGGGTGCATCAAAGCCAATCAGTAGGTGCAATGATGCTGAGTGAATGTAAATATGTCAAAAGATGGCATTATAGTAGGTTTTATGTAAGGAAGATATTTTTATAAAAGCTGATTGGCAGCTTGAAGCGGTTAACTGCCGGGTATATAGGGAAGATTTTTGTTTACGTATTACTGATTTAGCTTGAGCATAATCTGTAAAAGCAGTTCTCATTTTGTGTCGATATTGTGATAAAGCAAAACAAGTTCTAAAATATGCAGTTCATTTTCATATTAAAAACAAGGAGAAACTAATGTCTAAGGTTGCGGTACTCGGTGGCGGTCTGTCGGGCCGTCTGATGGCGTTCCAACTGGCAGAGCAGGGCATTTCGGTCGAGTTGTTTGAGAAAGGCGAACGCAACGGCGCGCAAGCCGCCGCTTATGTTGCCGCGGCCATGTTGGCGCCGTCTGCCGAGGCGGTGGAGGCAACGCCCGAAGTCATCCGTTTGGGCAAACAAAGCATCGCGCTTTGGCGTGCGATTGTCGGCCGTCTGAATACGCCGGTGATGATGCAGGAAAACGGCAGCCTGATTGTCTGGCACACGCAGGACAAGCCGCTTTCTGCCGAGTTTGCCCGTCATTTGAAGCGCGGCGGCGTGGCGGAACATGAAACCATACGCTGGAATGCCGATGAAATCGCAGCCAACGAACCACAACTGGCAGGGCGGTTTTCAGACGGCCTGTATCTGCCGACAGAAGGGCAGTTGGACGGACGGCAGGTCTTGAATGCGCTTGTCGATGCTTTGAAATCAATGAATGTAGCGTGTCATTGGTCGTGCGAACGCGAAGTCGAAGATTTGGCGGTGCAATACGATTGGGTCATCGACTGCCGTGGTTATGGCGCAAAGAGCGCGTGGAACAGGCCGTCTGAAAGCGTTTTGCGCGGCGTTCGTGGCGAAGTGGCGCGCGTTTATGCCCCCGAAATCGAGCTGTCCCGCCCCGTGCGCCTGCTGCATCCGCGCTATCCTTTGTATATCGCGCCGAAGGAAAACCATATTTTTGTGATTGGTGCGACCCAAATCGAAAGTGAAAGCCAAGCGCCGGTCAGCGTGCGTTCCGGTTTGGAACTTTTGTCCGCGCTGTACGCCGTGCATCCGGCATTTGGCGAGGCAAACCTTTTGGAACTGGCCACCGGCCTGCGCCCGACTTTAAACCACCACAATCCCGAAATCCGCTTCAACCGCGAACGCCGCCTGATTGAAGTCAACGGCCTGTTCCGCCACGGCTTTATGATTTCTCCGGCCGTGACCGGTGCGGCCGTGCGTTTGGCCGGCGCGCTGTTTGCCGGAAGCGACATTCCCGAATACGACGAAACCAGCGGTTTGCCGTATATCCGCGCCGCAAATTGAAGCCGTTGCGGACGAAGTTGCTTGAAAATCGGGCAAATTGTTTGTGAAAGACAGCCACAGGCCGTCTGAAAATGATAAAATCGCCGTCAATTCAATTAACCTTGCGTCTGAAAATCGCATGATGTCGTATTCAGACGCCAAACCAATTTCCTATTTAACGATAAGCACATGACAACCCAAACCCTCTTAATCGAACTTCTCACTGAAGAACTCCCGCCAAAAGCCCTCAATAATCTGGGCAACCATTTTGCCGCTTCCGTTGCCGAAGGCTTGGAAAAGGCGCAACTGATTGACGGCGCAGCCGAATACACTGCCTACGCTTCTCCGCGCCGTTTGGCCGTTCAAGTCAAAAACGTGAAAGCCGTTCAAGCCGACCAAAAAATCGTGAAAAAAGGCCCGGCCGTGGCAAATGCCATGAAAGACGGTGCGCCGACTAAGGCTTTGGAAGGTTTTGCGCGCGGTGCGGGTGCGAAAATCGAAGACTTGACCGTCATCAACGACGGCAAGCAAGACGTGTATGCCTACGAATACGTCCAAACCGGCAAACCGCTGGGCGAGCTTTTGGAAGACATCATCAATGCCGCAGTGAAAAAACTGCCAATTCCTAAAGTCATGCGTTGGGGCAGCAGTACATTTACCTTCGTGCGCCCTGTACACAGCCTGATCGTGCTGCACGGCGGCGACATCGTAAACGTCAGCGTTTTGGGCTTGCAAAGTGGCAACAAAACATTGGGTCACCGCTTCCTTTCCAGCGGCGAAATCGCCATCGAAAATGCCGACAGCTACGCCGCACAAATGCGCGAGCAAGGCAAAGTGGAAGCATCATTTGCCGAACGCAAAGCCGCCATTCAGACGGCCTTGAACGAGCAGGCAGGCCGTCTGAACGCGACTGTTGCCGCCGATGAAGCATTGTTGGACGAAGTGACCGCATTGGTCGAATGGCCTGTGGTATTGGAAGCCGGTTTTGAAGAACACTTCCTCGCCGTACCGCAAGAATGCCTGATTCTGACCATGCAGCAAAACCAAAAATACTTCCCGCTGCTCGATCAAAACGGCAAGCTGATGAACCGCTTCCTGCTGGTGTCCAACCTACAAACCGAAGACCCGTCACACATCATCCAAGGCAACGAACGCGTCTTGCGCGCGCGCCTGTCTGATGCCGAGTTCTTCTACAAACAAGACCAAAAAGCGACTTTGGAAAGCCGCCTGCCGAAATTGTCCAGCGTGGTTTACCACAACAAAATTGGTTCGCAGGCCGAACGCATCGAACGCCTGCAAAGCATCGCCGCCCATATCGCCAAAGCATTGGGTGCGGATGCCGCCGCAGCCGAGCGCGCCGCACGTTTGGCCAAAGCCGACTTGGTCACCGAAATGGTCGGCGAGTTCCCCGAATTGCAAGGCACGATGGGCAAATACTACGCCCGTTTGGACGGTGAAACCGAAGAAATCGCCGAAGCCATCGAGCAACACTACCAACCGCGTTTTGCCGGCGACAACCTGCCAGAGGGCAAAGTGGCCACCGCCGTTGCTTTGGCCGACAAACTGGAAACCTTGGTCGGCATTTGGGGCATCGGCCTGATTCCAACCGGCGACAAAGACCCATACGCCCTGCGCCGCGCCGCCTTGGGTATTTTGCGTATGCTGATGCAGTACGGTTTGGATGTAAACGAACTGATTCAGACGGCCTTCGACAGCTTCCCCAAAGGTTTGCTCAACGAAAAAACGCCGTCTGAAACCGCCGACTTCATGCAGGCGCGTTTGGCCGTGTTGTTGCAAAATGATTATCCGCAAGACATCGTCGCCGCCGTATTGGCGAAACAGCCGCGCCGTTTGGACGACGTAGTGGCCAAACTGCAGGCCGTTGCCGCGTTCAAACAGCTGCCCGAAGCCGCAGCATTGGCCGCAGCCAACAAACGCGTGCAAAACCTGCTGAAAAAAGCCGATGCCGAGTTGGGCGCGGTTAACGAAAGCCTGCTGCAACAAGACGAAGAAAAAGCCTTGTATGCCGCCGCTCAAGGTTTGCAGCCGAAAATCTCCGCTGCCGTTGCCGAAGGCAATTTCCAAACTGCTTTGTCCGAGCTTGCTTCCGTCAAGCCGCAAGTCGATGCCTTCTTCGACAGCGTGATGGTAATGGCTGAAGATGCCGCCGTAAAACAAAACCGTTTGAACCTGCTGAACCGCTTGGCAGAACAAATGAACGCAGTTGCCGACATTGCGCTCTTGAGCGAATAAGGCCGCGTTTCAGTTGACCCGCTTTTCAGGCTGCCCGATGATTCAGGCAGCCTGAAGTTTTTCGGGCGTATCCCTTGCATGGCGTTCAAGGGTATAATTCAGCAGATTTGTCAGGCAGGCAAATCGCGCACATCAAACAATTTCCCACATTCAAGAGGCAGATTATGAATATTCCAGCCATCCGAACCGCACTCGATGCCGTGTTGATTCCCACCACAATACGCACTTTGGGCAGCGAAAAAGCCGTTTTGCTTCTGGAAGAGCATTCAGACGGCCTGCATATCGGCCTGAAATTCGCGTTCCCAGTTGTCCATATTGCCGCAGACATTGCCAACGCCGTTCAAGAAGCCGTCATTTCGCATATCGGCGATACCCACATTCACTTGAGTATCGATACCGAAATCGGTACGCATAAAGTTCAACCCGGCGTAGCAACCATCAAAGGCGTGAAAAACATCATCGCCGTTGCATCGGGCAAAGGCGGCGTCGGCAAATCAACGACCACTGCCAACCTTGCCACCGCAATGGCCAGAATGGGTGCGCGTGTCGGCGTACTCGATGCCGACCTGTACGGCCCAAGCCAGCCCACCATGCTCGGCGTACAAGACCGCAAACCCGACCAACAAAACAAAAAACTCATTCCCGTTGAAGCCGAAAGCGGCATTCAAGTGATGTCCATCGGTTTCCTGGTCGATACCGACCAAGCCGTCGTTTGGCGCGGCCCGATGGTCAGCCAAGCCTTGCAACAGCTTATGTTCCAAAGCGAATGGGACAATGTCGATTATCTCTTCATCGACCTGCCGCCCGGTACCGGCGATATCCAATTGACCCTGTCGCAAAAAATCCCCGTAACCGGCTCCGTTGTCGTCACCACGCCGCAAGACATCGCCCTGATTGATGCACGCAAAGCCGTGGATATGTTCAACAAAGTCAATATCCCGATTTTGGGCGTTTTGGAAAACATGTCTGTCCATATTTGCACCAACTGCGGCCATGCCGAAGCAATTTTTGGCGCAGAAGGCGGTAAAAACCTGGCAGAGCGTTTGAATGTACCGTTGCTCGGCCAGCTTCCGTTGAGCTTGCCTGTACGCGAAGCCATGGACAACGGCACATCTTCAGCCTTGTTTGAAAACAACCAAACCATCGCCGACATCTACACCGAAGCCGCATTCCAAATTGCGCTGGCCATTGCCGATAAAGGCAAAGACTTCAGCAGCCGCTTCCCGAAAATCGTTGTCGAATAAAAAAATTTAAAAAAGGTGTTGACAGCTGTGTGACCCGTCTCTATAATGCACAGCTTATCGGGTCGTTAGCTCAGTCGGTAGAGCAGCGGACTTTTAATCCGTTGGTCGAGCGTTCGAATCGCTCACGACCCACCAAATATGAAAACCTGCTTTGAAAAAAGCAGGTTTTTTTACGTTTGGATTTTAGGATTTTGTTGAACATATTTTGTTATTGAAACAATTCATAGCATATCAAGCATCAGGCCGTCTGAAAGTATTTTCAGACGGCCTGGAGTTTTATAGGAATGGTTTTGAGAAATAAGTCTACCTAGGGCAGACAAACGTTTAAAACCTAACCTGCGTCTGCAACTGTTTACGATAAACCAATACGGCAGCAGTCAACGAGGCAAAAGAGAATGCTGACAGTAGAAGCAGATAACGGCCAATTCCGTCCAGTCCGCTGCGGTTGAGCAGTAATTCCTGAAAAGCCTTCAAGCCCCAAGCCATCGGGGAAATCCAAGTGAGTTGCTGCATGGTTTCGGGCATGACGTGGGCGGGCACCATAATGCCGCCGATTGCCGCCATTAGGATGATGCCGCCGCCGCCGAGGACGACGGCGTGTTCGGTGGATTTGGCGCAGACGCTGATTAGAAGCGCGTAGCCGAGTGCGGCAGCGCTGACGGCGGCGGACAGCGGCGCGTAGGGAACAAGGCTGCCGTTGAGTATGAGGGCGGGCACGCCGATTTCGGGCAGCAGGTAGCGGCCGAGCAGCAGCATTCCGACAAACTGAAGCTGGTTAATCAGGAAATAGGGGACAAGTTTCGCTACAATCAGGCCGGATGCGGAAGCGCGGGCGAGGCGCAGGCGAGTAATGGTGTTGGTCTGGCGTTCCAGCGCCATAACGTTCGACAGCGGTATCATGATGAAAAACATACCGAAAATCAGCCATGCGGGAACGCTGTGTTGTACGGCGTTGGGTTTTTCCACCGTGCCGCTGCCTGCACTCAGATAGTGTTCTTCCAGCATTTTTTTATCTAAAAAGCTGCGCACGGCGGCGAATTGTTCGTCGTTTTTTTCATCGACTTTTTTCTGGATGTCTTTGCGGATGGAGCGGGGCAGTTTTTTATTGTCGATTTTGATGCCGTCGTTGTTGTCGAAATAGGCGTCTAGCCGCGTTTCGGTGTAGTGCTGCTGCAAAACGCCTTTGACAGCCGCCAGCCATGAAGGCTCGGTATCGGGCGGTACATAGATTTGCAGGGCTTTGTCGTCGGCGATTTTGCCGGAAGCGGGGTTCGGGTTGTGCAGCACCAGTTGGAAACGCTTGTCGTGTAGGCCGTTTTGCGCGTCGGTCAGTTTTTCAGACGGCATCCGCGTAACATGAATCTGCTCTTTTTCCAGAGCGGCGGCCAGCGCGGTATTGATATTGTCGTTTGTTGCACCAACCAGCGCGATACGGCTGTCAGTGTGCGGATCTTGGTCGCGGCTTAGCGCCAACGACATAATCAGCATGAAGGCGATGGGCATCACAAACAACACGGCCAAACCGTGCAGGTCGCGGCAGAGCAGTTTGAGTTCTTTGAGGAGGGAGGAAATCGTCATTGTGGATTTTGCTTATCTGTTGCCGGTTTGTCTTTGCGCAGGAAATCAAGGTAAAACGTTTCCAGCGAACCGTGTCCCTGCTGGAAGTAGCGGATTTGTGCGCCGCTTTGTTGCAGGGCGGCGTAAACGGCGGCGGCATCGTGCGTCGTTTCCATCATGCCGCGGCTGTCCACTTGCTTGGCACCCAAAGCAGTCAGCGTTTGAGGCGGCAGTGGCGGTTCGACGGTAAAGAGCACGACACCTGTTTGCGTACTTAAAAGCTCGTCCAAACCGCCGTGGTACACCAGTTTGCCATGTTGCAGCAGCGCAATTTTGCCGCAAAGCTGCTCGATTTCCGACAGATAGTGCGAGGTGTAAACCACCGTTACCCCCTGCCGTGTCAAATCCGCCACGCTGTCGAGGATAAAGCGGCGCGACTGCGGGTCGATGCCGACCGTGATTTCGTCGAGAAACACCAATTGCGGCGTGTTAATCAGACCGATGGCAAAATTCAGACGACGTTTAAGCCCGCCCGAAAGGTGCTTTGCTGCTTTGTTTTTATGGGCGGTCAGATCGGTCTGTTCCAACAGTGCGTTCAGACGGCCTTTGTCGCGCACTTTATAAAGCGAGGCGAAAAACAGCAGGTTGTCCCACACAGAAAGCTGCGGATAAAACGCGAAATCCTGCGGCACCAAACCGATTTTCTGCCGCTCGCTGCGGCCCAACAGGCGCAAAGGTTTGCCGTCAAACAAAATTTCGCCCTGCCGTACTTCCTGCAAGCCGGCCAAAAGCGACATCAGCGTCGTTTTCCCCGCACCGTTGTGGCCGAGCAGCCCCAAACATTCGCCGTCGGCAATGTCGAACGACACATTGTCCAGCGCGGCGGTTTCAGCTTTGGGATAACGGTGGGAGAGGGATTGGATTTGAATCATGGTTTCAGACGGCCTTTCAAGCGATATTTAAATCGCAGCACCCCATAAATAACGGCGCTGGAATTTGCCGTCCTTAAATATAAAGCAGACGCCAAAAGGATCGCCGTCCGAACCTTGTCTGCCGAACAGGTAAAGCGTCTTATCGCTGTGGCGGTAATAGGCTTTCCAGCCTTGATATACATTGCTGCTGCGTGCGGTAGCGGCAAAATCAGGCGAGAACAGTCCTTGCAGTTCGGCAGCGGGAACTGCTTGACCGTTTAGCGTGATACGTTCAAGTGCGAACACGCTTTTGGGAATCATAGAGTCGATACCATAATACGGTTTTCCTTGATAGAGACGCGCGGTGTATTTGTCTTTGCTGATGCCCGAGAAATCACTGCGTTTTGGGTGAATGCGGCGGGCTGCGATGTGTACCTTTTGTCCATTGCCGGACAAAGTCAGTGTATCGTCATGACTGGATTGTTCGTGCAGGCGGACGAAGTTTTTGTCGGAGGCGGGAAATATCAGACGGCTGTAATGGATAAAGCCGAAATCATCGGCGCTTGCTTGTTGTAGCTGAACAAAACAGAAGTCCGATCTGCTTTCACTGAGTTCTTCTATACATTCCAACGGTGTGCCGTTGGGGATTTTTGCCAAAACTTTGGCATTCAAATCGGGTCTTTTGCGCAAGTTGGTGTGTCCGTCGGCATCATGCACCAAGGCAAAGCCGTTCGGCGGCGCGGCATGGGTTAGGGCGGAACACAATAATAGGAGAGCAGCTAAGTAACGCATTTTTATCTTTTCTTTTAGTTTTCAGACGACCTTTTCGAGCGATATTTATAGCGCAGCATTCCATAAATAGCGGCGCTGGAATTTACCGTCCTTAAATATAAAGCAGACATCGAAACTACCGGCGCCCGAGCCTTGTCTGCCAAATAGATAGAGCCTCTTATCGATGCTGCGGTAATAGGCTTCCCAGCGGTCGTACACCTGGCTATCGCGTGCGGTGGCGGCAAAATCGGGCGAGAACAGTCCTTGCAGTTCGGCAGCGGGAACCGCTTGACCGTTTAGCGTGATACGTTCAAGCGCAAATACGCTTTTGGGAATGTCGTTCTCTGTACCATAGAAAGGTTTGCCTCGATAGAGCCGCGCGGTGTATTTGTCTTTGTTGATGCCCGAGAAGTCGCTGAGTTTTGGATGGATGCGGCGGGCAACGATGTGTACCTTTTGTCCGCTACCGGACAAAGTCAGCGTATCGTCGCGACCGGATTGTTCGCGCAGGCGGACGAAGCTTTTGTCGGAGGCGGGAAATATCAGACGGCTGTAATGGATGAAACCGTAGTCTTCTGCGGCAGGTTGTTGAAGCTGGGCAGTACAGAAACTCAAACTGCCTTCGCCACCATCACCCAAACATTTCAACGGTGTGCCGTTGGGGATTTTTGCCAAGACTCTGGCATTCAAATCGGGGCTTTCGCGTAAGTTGGTATGTCCGTCGGCATCATGAACCAAGGCAAAGCCGTCCGGCGGCGCGGCATGGGTTAGGGCGGAACACAAGAATAAGACAGTAGCTAGGTAACGCATTTTTAATTTCTTTTAGTTTTCAGACGGCCTGAATGTCAAAATAATTTACGGTAGATTAATCTGGATCGAATAAATCCTGATTATTTCAATAATCCCCGCCACAACGCTTCTTCATCATCCGCAATTTTGCGCAGAAATTCGGCGATGTTGCGGCAGCCGTTTTCGGACGGTTTTTTGCACTGTTTCACGCACATTGCTGCGAATTGGCGCCATTGGTCGCCGATGGCGGTCATTTGTTCTGAGGCCGTCTGAAATGTAGGTTCGTTGCAGATATGGGCGGCTTGTTCGAGGAAGTAGGCGTAGATATAGCGGAAACCTGCTCCGCCGGTACCGATTTCTTCCTGCATCCGCACCAAATGGCCGAGGAACAGTTTTTGGTATTTGTCGTTTTGTTTGGCAGGCAGGGACTCGATTTTTTTGGCCAGCGTGCGGATGCCTTTTACACCGATGAAAAAGACCGGCGCGAGCATATGTTTGGCGTTTTTGCGTATGGCTTTGCGGATAATAGCGGGCAAGTCTGCCATGATTTTTTCAGACGGCCTGTTGTCTTCTAATGTGTACATCATGCCTTTTGCCGCCAATACGCCTTTGGCAAAGCGCGCCCGTTGCAAATCTTCGGCGGCGCAGCGTTGTACGGTTTCAAATACGGGGTCGCTGATCAGGTAGTCGTTGCCGTCTTTGCCGTACACCAAGAGATTGTGTGCGTTGAAATGGAAACGCATTTGCGGCGGGAAGTAGGGCAGCCAAAAGACGGAGGTTTGCAAACCGGCCAGTTTGCCTGAGGACAGCGCGGCATCCAATGCGGCTTGTCCGCTTTGTGCGTCGGAAAATTTGCGGACGGATAATTTCAGCCCCAATGCTTTGCAGGTGTTTTTGATGATGCTGCGCGGCGCGGTACGGTAGGAAATCAGCGGCATGCCGTTTAATTTGATCAGCGGCATCCAGACAAACGTCAGCGCGTGGGCAATGCCGAAAATCATGGCTTCATCTAAATTGTGACCATGGTATTTGAGCAGGGTGGACATCACACCGCTTTCGCAATGGGCGGTATGCTGGTGTGGAAATTCTTGTGTGGTCATAAAGTTATTGGTTTTCGTGCAATGTTTTCAGACGGCCTGATGCGGTCGGAATGGGTTTGTTGTTTTGGAAATCAGCGCACTTCTTTGGCTGCTTCCTGCTCGGCTTTGTGGCGGCGCAGAAATTCGATGGCGGCGGCTTTTTCGGCTTCGTTGCCGTATTTGGCATCACGTTGGGCGCGGCGCAGTTCGGCGCGTTCTTTGGCTTCTTCGATTTGGCGCGCTTTGAAGTCTTCTCGGTTGTCGGAGGAGACGAGTTTGTCCTGCTGCGATTGCGCTTTGGCCATGGCTTTGGCAATCAAATCCATGGGGTTGAATGCGGCGCTTGGCGCGGCTGTTTGGGTTTGTGCCTGTGCGGCCTGTTTGACTTTGACGGCGGCTTCGCGTTGCGCCAGCAGGGCTTTGCGTTCGGCATCGTCGCGCTGTTTGCGTGCGGTATGGCGTTCAAAACGGCTTTGAGCATGTTCGGCGGCAGCAAAGCGCGGTTCGGTAGAGGTGCTGAAACGGCGTGCGGACGGCAGGAAGGGCTGCGATACGGGAACCATGTCGATGCAGTCGACGGGACAGGGGGTAACGCACAAGCCGCAGCCGGTGCATTCGTCGCTGATGACGGTGTGCATCAGTTTGGATGCGCCCATAATGGCATCGACAGGGCAGGCGCGGATGCAGGCGGTACAGCCGATGCAGACGGCTTCGTCAATCAGGGCTACGGCTTTGATTTGTGTTTTTGCAGGCGCGAGGTATGGCTTGCCCAATAGGTCGGCAATGTCTTTCATGACGGTTTCCCCACCCGGCGCGCACAGGTTTACCGGCGCTTCTCCTGCCGACAGGGCGCGCGCATAGGGTAAGCAGCCTTCATAGCCGCACTCACGGCATTGGGTTTGCGGCAACAGGCGGCTGATGCTTTGGATGGGAATGGTCATCATGGATAGTCAAAATCGAAAAGGCGCATTATATCAGATTGTTGCGTTTATTTTGGCGAAACCCGCTTTGCTTATTTTAGTGAAACTCTTTACGCACGTTTTAGCGAAACCCGTTACACTCGTTTTCAGACGGCCTGAGTCGGGTTTGCATTATAATTTTAAAATTGATTTATTCGGGTAATTAGAAATGACGGCTACACTTTGCCCTTGTCAGTCGGGGCGTGTTTATACGGAATGTTGCGCACCGTTTCATGCGTGTGAGGCAGCGGCCTCGACGGCGGAAGAGTTGATGCGTTCGCGTTACAGTGCGTATGTTTTGCAGGAGATTGACTATATCGTGGACACGACCGTCCCTGTGCAGCAGAATTTGTTGGACAAGCAGGATTTGGCGGCATGGAGTAAGCAAACGCAGTGGTCGGGATTGAAGGTTGTCCGTCATGTACCGTTTGGCAAGCTGCATGCTTTGGTCGAGTTTGAGGCGTATTTTGAAGAGAACGGGCAAACCGAGTGCCATCATGAATTGTCGGCGTTTGTGAAAATAGACGGGCGTTGGTACTTTATTGATCCGACCGTTGCTTTGCCGACGATGAAACAGCCTTGTTTGTGTGGCTCGGGCAAAAAGTTTAAGGCGTGTTGCGGACAGTTTTTCAAATAGTAGTGTAAACAGGCCGTCTGAACGTTCAGACGGCCTGAGCTGTTTTTGCAGATAAAAAAAACCATTCATACTAAGGGAGAAGTATGAATGGCCAATACATTGCGGGAAAACGTCTTACTTGCTGCACCGCCCAAAAGGGATGAAAGAGCGGTGTTGTGTCAGCGATTAGTATTCTACCGTTTTTAGTATTAAATGCTGTTAAGAAGTGAAATAATTTCAATAAGTTGCGAGATAATCGTGATTTTTTGAAGATAAACGGTATTTTTACTGATTTTCTCGAATCCATTTCACCCATTGTTGAAACAGCTCGGGTTGCAATGCGGCGATGACGGAACGCTTGAATACATGTTCGCCGCTCCAAAAATCGTCGCCTTCCAAAGTGGTCAGGCAGCCGCCGGCTTCTTCAAAAATCAATGCGCCGGCAGCGTAGTCCCACAGCTTTTGTCCGCCGTGGATGTAAATATCGTAGCGGCCGCTGGCAAGGTAGCACCAGTCGAGCGTGCTGCTGCCCATGCTGCGGATTGTGCCGAATGGGGCAAGGGTATTCATGCGGCTGGCGAGTTTGCCCGAACGCAGGTATTTGATTTCCACGCCGGCAATGGATTCGTTGAGTTTTTTGTTTTCGGAACGCAGCGGCAGCGGCGTACCGTTGAGAAATGCGCCTTTGCCGCGTTCGGCGTAGAAACATTCGCCGCTGACCGGATTGTAAATCACGCCCAATTCGGCGTGGCCGTTTTTAACCAGCGCGACGGATACGGCAAAATGCGGCAAACCGTTGACGAAGTTGTTTGTGCCATCGATAGGGTCGACAATCCACAGGCCGTCTGAATGTTCGTTCCACAAACGGGTTTGCTCCTGAACGCTCATCTCCTCGCCCAACATCGGACAATCCTCCAATAAGGGCAGGGCGGCGGCAAAAGCGGTTTGTGCGGCCAAATCTGCTTCACTCAAAACCGAACCGTCTTCCTTGCGTCGTGACGGCGTGTTCAGAAAACGCGGCATGACTTCGGTTTGGGCGATGTGGCGGACGACTTTCTGTAAACGGTATAGCACGGCGTATCCTTGTTTTTTGCAGTTTTGCGTGACAGTGGATTAAAATTCAGGAAGTTTTAAATTATAGTGGATGAAATCGAAATCAGGCGAGTATGTCGCCGTGTTTCAACTTCATTCATGAAATTTTAAATTTAAATTATATACATGAATAAAGCAGGAAACCATGCCCCGATTTTATGTTGATTTTGCCTTAAGCCCCGACAGCGTGGTCGAATTACCCGATAATGTGGTGCGCCATCTGAATGTATTGCGCGTGAAAAATACGGAAGAAATCGTGTTGTTCAACGGCAATGGTAAGTCATATCCGGCTTTGCCCGAAGTTTTGGAAAAACGCCGCGCCAGCGTGCGGATTCTGCGTGAAGAGGCAACGGACAACGAATCTCCGCTGAACATTACATTGGTACAGGCGGTATCCGCCGCCGAGCGCATGGATTTCACTTTGCAGAAAAGCGTGGAATTGGGCGTGGCAGAAATTCGCCCGGTCATCAGCGAACGCTGTGTCGTCCGCTTGAGCGGCGAACGCGCTGAAAAGCGGGTGGCGCGTTGGCAGGAAATCGTCGTTTCGGCGTGTGAACAAAGCGGCCGCAATATTGTGCCGAAGGTTTTGCCGCTGACGACTTATGCACAGGCTCTGCAACAGTTGCCGCAGGAAACGACCAAACTGTTAATGAGCTTGAACCGCGCACAAAAACTGAGCGATGTTCAGCCGCAGTCCGGTAAGGTTGTGTTTATGGTCGGCCCGGAAGGCGGCTGGACGGAGAAGGAAGAGCAGCAGGCATTTGATGCCGGTTTTCAATCCGTTACGCTTGGCAAACGGGTGTTGCGTACCGAAACCGCCTCACTTGCAGCCATCGCCGCCATGCAGACGCTTTGGGGCGATTTTGCATAAAGTTCGGGCCGTCTGAAAACGAGCGTAGCGAGTTTCGCTCAAACAAGCTGTTGCTTCATAAGATAAAAATGGGAGTTTAAAAAATGTCTTACACCTTTACGCTGGCCGAGCACGAGCTGGAAGCGGAATTGAAAAAGTTAATCGTGCAAGAAGCCGACAAGGCCGACGATGTGGATATGGATGATTTCACCGACGATGCGCTTTTGTTTGGTGATGACAGTCCGGTCGGTTTGGATTCGCTTGATGCGCTGCAAATCAGCGTTACCTTGCAACAGTATTTCCAAGTGCGCCTGCAGGGCGACCGGATGGTGCGCAAACATATGATGTGCGTACGCGATTTGGCGGCGTTTATCCGTGCGGAGCATGGCGCGTGAGTTGGGTTTGCGGTACGGCGGCCACTTCTGCCTTGAATCCGCAAACGGATTTCAGACGGCCTGATGCGGTGTCTTATACGTTTTTAAACCAGCCGCAGCAGGCTGCTTATTTTCGTGCATTCGCCGGCGACAGCTTGGGGCGGAAGGAATTTGCGGATATTGCCGAACAACATTTGCGCCGAGCCGCCGAAAATGCAGGCTGGCCGTCTGAAAGCTGGCACGATGCGCCGGTGTTTATCGGGTCTAGTTCCTATTCCATCTCCGAATATGAAAACCGCCATTTTGTGGGCAATAGGGCGGAAGAAGAACACAATCTGCTTTATCTCGCCGAAGATTTGCGCCGGCGCAGCGGCAATCGGCAGATTTTCAGTTTCGCTACTGCCTGCACTTCATCCGCCCATGCGCTCATTCAGGCGGATAACTGCTTGCGCGGCGAGGCGGAGCGTGCCTTTGTGCTTGGGATTGAAAACCTCAACCGACTGACTTTGCTGCATTTTCACAGCTTGGGTTTGCTGACCGAACAGTATCAGCCTTTTGGCGGAAACGGTTTGATTTTAGGCGAAGGTGTTGCCGCGCTTGCCTTATCTTCCGCTGCTCCTGAATCTTCTTCAGCCCGTCTGAAACTTATCGGACACGCCGCCAATACAGGCAATGACCTGATTCAAAGCGATGGCCAAGCGCAGGAGCAAGTGATGCGACGCGCTTTGGATGTTGCAGGCATCGCTCCTGAAAACATTGCAGCCATTAAAACACACGGCATCGGCACGGCTGACAGCGATGCCGCCGAATTGGCCGCACTGGAAAATATATTCGGTACACTGCCGCCCTTGATGGCGTTCAAACCGCAAATCGGACACACGCTTGGCGCAACGGCAGCCCTTGAAACAGCCTTGCTTTTATCCGCTTTAAAACAAGGCGGAAGCAACGATTATCAGGGGCGGGAAATTCGTTTTTCCGAGTGCGCGGCTTCACAAAAAGGCGGCTTTTTCTGTTTGGCCAATCAGTTTGGTTTTGGCGGCAGCAACACATCTTTGGTATGGCAATGGCAACCGTAAATCCTAATATCCGTATTACCGCCGCCGTGCGTTTTGATACTGACGCCGGTACCGGCGGTAAAATCCTCAAACAAACCTTAAAGCAGCAAAGCGGTATAGATACCCGCCGCCTCAGCCGCTTGAGTTTGATTGCCGCGCTTGGTGCATGGCAATTGAAGGAACAAAGCGAAATCCGTTCTGATTGCGCCGTTTTTCTCGGTACGCCGTTTTCTTCGCCATCCGTATTTGAAAAAATGGCAGACAATGTGCTGAACCATCACGCCGCGATGCCGTTTGACTTTATTGCCAACCTGCACAACTCTCCCGTTTTTCACGCCGCGCAAGCGTTAGGCACGCATGGTGCAACTTTGGTCGTAGCTGTCGACAACAATGTAGATACTTGCTTTCAGCCATTATTGCTGGCGATACAGTCTTTGCAAAATGGCAGACAAGCTGCGGTTGGTTGGGCATATGAACATCAAGCAGCTCATGCCGATACTCATGAAGGCAGTATCTGGATTGTGCTTGAAGCCGGTGCAGAGCAGGGGGTTTCCGTTGTGTTGAATGATGAAGGTACTCAGACTGATAGGCCGTCTGAAAAGCCGCAATATTATTGGCAAAATATCGCCGATTGGATAGAAGAAGTAATGGCGTACGAGGATAGGGATGTGAAGAAATGTACTTTGGCGTGATTAGCAAATGATTTTAGAGAAAGTATTTGTCTTTTGAATAAATAAGGTTTGCACCATTAAAAAGGCCGTCTGAAAATATTTTCAGACGGCCTTTTTGTATCAAAAACCAATCAACGAGACATCTCACCTTGAATAGCGCGGATATTCGCTTTACGGGCGTTGATGGTACGGGTCAGCTGTTGGATTTTAATCTGATCGCCTTTTTGTTTGGCCGCATTCAGCTGGGTTTGAAGGCGGGTAATGGCAGCCTGTTCATTGCGTACTTCGGTCTGCAATATCTGTTTGCGGGTTTCTTTAGGGCTTGGCTTAGGAACCGGCGTAACCACAGGGGCAGTACGGATAACAGGGGCTTTGTATTTGCTGTATGAAGAACTGCGTGATTTGTTCTGCCGGTTGCGCAGGGTAATATTGATGCGCGGATTGGCAGCTTCGGCTGTGTTGGTCACGCTGGTAATCGGTACATTTGGCAGGATTTTGATATCGCTGTCGCTATTTCCTTTATCCAGCAAAATATCGGCTGCCGGTTTGTATGCTTGTGGGAAAGGTGTTGGGACAGTGGTTTTGCCATGCTCTACCGGAGTGGCAGTTGCCGGCATGCTTGGTTCGGTTGAAGCGGTGGCAATAGGTTTGGCTGCTTGTTCTTCGGATGCGCGGACAACGGCTGTTTTGGTACGGCTGACCTTGGCTTTGCGTCGAGAGGAGGTTTTGGTATAAGTTTTGCCTTTACGCTTAGTCTCGACTTTGGCAGGTGTTTTATCGAGCGCTTCATCCTGAGCTGCTACCGCTTGGTTATTTAGGGTAGTTGAAGTTTGCGGTTGAGCAGTTGAATTTTGAATAATCTCTTGTGGGATTTGGATTGCAGGTACAACAGGTTGAGCAACTGGTGTTTTATTAAGAATAGCAAGGCCGTCTGAAACTGTTTTCGTGGTAGAAGCAGTAGGTTGGGCTTGTGCGGCGAGCATTGGAGGAACAATAGTGTTGTCCTCTTGAACGGCAGTCGTCTGCGTTTGTACGACAGGAGTTGTGTTGTGGACAGCAGCATCGACAACATAGTTTTCAGGTTTTGCAACGGCTGGTGTTTCCAAAACAGGCGTATTGTTGGAAACAATTACGCTGTCTGCAATGGTTTTATTCGCAGGCACAGCTTGTCGAGTTTGTGCCATCGGAATGGAAATAGGTGCGGGAATACCGTATTCATTTCGAGCAACAACGACTGGGGTTTGTACTGCAGGCATTGCATGAGAAGCATGAACGTAGTCAGCGGCAGATGCTTTAAATTCTGTTGTTTGTACCGTTTTTAAAACCGGAGTGTCGCCTGGAATTGCAACGACGCTGTTTTCTGTTACATTGTTTGTTTCAACTATGCGACAGGCGTCATTGATCTGGTATGAAGCATAAACAGTAATGCCTTCAACATTGCAGACATATTCGGCAGCATTAGCGGCGGCGGGGAGGGTCAGACTGAGGGCAATGGCGGTTTTGCAGAAAAACGGTTTCATAAAGGCAATAGAATCAGGTTGTTTGTTCAAAGTGTAATTATACTATGTACACTGTCAGCATCCGCCAACTTATTTTTAGGCGGTGTAAAACTGTGGCTGGAAGGTTGAAAATTGGAATAAAAGGTTTTAGGCCGTCTGAAATTTGTCATATAAAGTTTCAGACGGCCTTTGCTGTCATGGCGGATTAAGCGTTCAACAGACTTTCGTCCAATGTCAGCTCTTCGTTTTTATTGACGGCGACTTTGCGTGCCAAAACGTTTTGGGCGATTTCGTGCGCTTCGGCAAGCGAGTGCATCAGATAAGTACCGCATTGGTATTCGTTCAGCTCGGGGATTTTGCTTTGGTCTTGAACGGTCAAAACATCCTGCATTGAAGCGAGCCATGCATCGGCTACTTTTTGCTCATCGGGCGTACCGATGAGGCTCATGTAGAAACCGGTGCGGCAGCCCATCGGGGAAATGTCGATGATTTCGATGCCGTTGCCGTTTAAGTGGTCGCGCATAAAGCCGGCGAACAAATGCTCCAGCGTGTGAATGCCTTTTTCGGGCAGGATTTCTTTGTTGGGAATGCAGAAGCGCAGGTCAAATACGGTAATGGTGTCGCCTTTGGGCGTCGTCATGGTTTTGGCCACGCGTACGGCAGGGGCGTGCATACGGGTGTGGTCGACTTTGAAACTGTCTAGTAGGGGCATTTGGTGTCCTTTGAGGTAAATAGATTTTTAGCTAGGGATGTTTGGAGACTGAATCACAATTCGGCAATATTGACTGCTTCGCCCGAAGCCGCACTCAGTGCTTCGTTCAAAACATCGTAGAAATCTCGTCCGTCGCGTGTTGCCAGCCATTTGCCGTTTTGCTCGGCGAAATGGTAGCCGCCGCTTTTGGCGGCAATCCACAATTCTTGGTTGGGCGTGTGGCGGTTAACGATGATTTGCGTGCCGTCTTCGGCTTCGATGGTCAGTACGTTTCCGGCAAACTGGCAGTCGAAATCCCAGCCGTTTTCATCGATTTGGTCTTCAATATGTTCAAACAATTCTTCGCTCATGCGGATGAATTCGCTTTCGGTCATCATGGCTTTTTGTGTGGTTTTTGTTTAAGATATCGAATCTTGCCACATTCGTAATGATGAAGAAAGTTTTACTGATGAAATACGGCGTATTTTTTGCAGCGGCAACGGCTCTGCTGCTCTCTGCCTGCGGCTACAAAGGCGACCTCTACCTGCCCAAAGAAGGCGACAAGGCGCGCTTCGGCGTGATTCAAACCGGCTTGAAATTCGATACGGCAAAAGAGCCGACCACTCAAACCAACGATTAAAAAAAGACTTCACAAACATGACCTTATCCTGCGAACAAATCCCTTATTCCCACCTTGCCGAGGAATTCGGCACGCCGCTTTATGTGTACAGCAAATCTGCGCTGACCGAGGCGTTTGAAAACTACCAAACTGCGTTTGCCGCTTTAAATCCGCTTGTCTGCTACGCAGTGAAAGCCAATGGCAACCTGAGCATCATCAAACACTTTGCTTCTTTGGGGAGCGGGTTTGACATTGTGTCCGGCGGCGAGTTGGCGCGCGTTTTGGCGGCCGGCGGCGATGCGGCGAAAACGATTTTTTCTGGTGTGGGCAAGAGTGAGGCAGAAATTGAATTTGCGCTGAATGCAGGCGTGAAATGCTTCAATATGGAAAGCATTCCCGAAATCGACCGTATTCAAAAGGTTGCCGCGCGTTTGGGTAAGGTCGCTCCGGTTTCCCTGCGCGTCAATCCTGATGTCGATGCCAAAACTCATCCTTATATCTCCACCGGTTTGAAAGCCAATAAATTCGGTATTGCCTATGCCGATGCGCTTGAGGCCTATCGTCATGCTTCCCGACAAAGCCATTTGAAAATCGTTGGTATCGACTGCCATATCGGCTCGCAACTGACCGACCTCAGCCCGCTTGTTGAAGCCTGCGAACGTATTTTGGCCTTGGTTGACCAACTGGCAGGCGAAGGCATTGTGTTGGAACACTTGGACTTGGGCGGCGGTGTCGGCATTGTTTATCAAGACGAAAATGTGCCTGATTTGGGCGCGTATGCCCAAGCCGTTCAAAAACTAATCGGCACACGCCGTCTGAAACTGGTCCTCGAGCCAGGCCGTAGTTTGGTTGGCAATGCAGGTGCGTTGTTGACGCGAGTCGAATTCGTAAAACATGGCGAAGAGAAAAACTTTGTGATGGTCGATGCGGCGATGAACGATTTGATGCGTCCGGCGCTTTATGATGCCTATCATCACATCGAAGCGGTCGAAACCAAAGACATTGAGCCTCTGACGGCCAATATCGTCGGCCCGATTTGCGAAACCGGCGACTTCCTCGGCAAAGACCGCACCATCGCCTGCGAAGAAGGGGATTTGCTGCTTATCCGAAGCGCCGGTGCGTATGGTTCAAGCATGGCGAGCAACTACAACACGCGCAACCGTGCGGCGGAAGTATTGGTTGACGGCAACGAATGCAAACTTATCCGCCAACGTGAAACCGTTGAGCAGCAAATGGCTAACGAATTGGCTTGTTTATAAGGTTTGATTGTTTAAAAGGCCGTCTGAAAGCTTGATTGACTTTCAGACGGCCTTTGTTATGAAAGAAAAGGGCATGTATCAAACACGCCCTTTTTTAGTTTATCAATAATGCGGCGGAATCTCGTCGCGCAGGCTGTACGGTTCGCGTTCGCCGTTTGCGCCTTTGTCCTGCATCCGTTGATACAGCAGCCGCAACTGGCCTTGCTGCAAATCCAAAGCCTGCTGCATCTTGGCGATGGTGTCGTTCAGGCTGCCGATTAAATCTTCCTGCAAGGCCGTCTGAATTTCCAGCTCGGTGATGCGGTGTTCCAATTCCTGAATATCGCTCATATTACAGCACCATCGCGGCAATCCAGCCGGCAGCCATCAGCGGGATATTGTAGTGGATAAAGGTCGGGATAACCGAATCGCGGATGTGGTCGTGTTGACCGTCGGCGTTCAGACCCATGGTCGGGCCGAGTGTCGAGTCGGAAGCGGGGGAACCCGCATCTCCCAGCGCGCCTGCTGTGCCGACAATGGCCACGGTAGCCATTGGGGAGAAGCCCAAGCTGATGCACAAAGGCACATAAATCGCAGTAATAATCGGCAAAGTCGAGAAGGACGAACCGATGCCCATGGTCACCAGCAAGCCGACGCACAACATGGTCAATGCGGCCATGCCTTTATTGCCGCCGAACAAAGCCATGCTGCGTTCGACCAAAGGCTGAATGTCGCCGGTCGTGTTCATTACGGCGGCGAAACCTTGTGCCGCAATCATAATAAAGCCGACCATCGCCATCATTTTGATGCCTTCGCCGAAGACATCGCTGGCGGCGGAGCGGTTCATCACGCCTAACATCATAAATACGGCAAAGCCCAACATAGCGCCCAATACCAGAGAACCATCGTACGAAAGCTGAATGGCAAAACACACGGCAATCGCCACGGCCGCCACCAAGCTGCGATAGGTTGAAGGCTCTTGTTGTTGCACTGCCGCACGGTTGTCTTCCGTGTCAGTGGTATTGTTCTGATAAATGCGCGGCTTGCGGTAGTGCAAAAAGGCCAGCAGCAAGCCGGACACCATGCCCAAAGCCGGAATCGCCATTGCGTGCATCACATTGATGCCGCTGGTGTCCATGCCTGCCGAGCGGATATTGCCCAACATGATGTCGTTCAAGAAGATGGCGCCGAAACCGTAAGGCAGGAACATATAAGTCGTTACCAAGCCAAACGTAATCACGCAGGCCACCAAGCGGCGGTCGAGTTTCAAACGATTGAACACCAACAGCAGCGGCGGAATAATCATCGGGATAAACGCAATATGAATCGGCACAATGTTTTGGCTCATCACGCCCATGCACAAAATAATCGCCAGCAGCAGCCATTTGACCGCGCCTTCGCCTTTCGCATTGCCTTCGCCGCCGTTGAGTTTGCGGATAATCACGCCGGCAAGCTGTTGCGGCAGGCCGGAATGCGTGATGGCCATGGCAAACGCGCCGAGCATGGCATAAGACAGCGCGATTTGCGCCCCGCCTTTCAAGCCTTCGTTAAAAACAGGAATAATCCCTTGCTGCACCACATCGCCGGCCGCGTTGGTTACATTCTCCAAAGGCATACCGGCCACCAAGCCGCCGACAAACGCGCCGACAGCCAAGCTGAGCACCACATGCACGCGCGATAAAGACAGCACAAGCATGATGATGACCGCAATTACAACCGCATTCATATCGTTCTCCGTTGTTTCAGACGGCCTGTTATGTAAAAACAGGCAATCATCTGTTTACATATTACAAATAAACATCATAACCCAAGCATGAAGCCTTTGCAAAAAACGACAGGCCGTCTGAAAAACAGACCATCGGTTTCAGACGGCCTGCCGTGAACCCTTATTCAGAGTTTTAATAGGGCGTGCGGTTCTGGCGATAAAAATATCTAAAAAACACGCGCTTCCTATTCTTTGCATATGGTACCAATGTTAAAATCGACACAATGTCTCGGTTTCGGGTTTGTCACTGAAATTAAAGCATTTATTGCTAAAACCCAATTCAATCATACACAAACAAAGGAAAGAAGTTATGGATATTCTGACGCGGCTGCACAATCTGCCGCCCTCCCGCTTTCATTACAAACTTCTGGTCTTGGTCGGAATAGGCTGGCTGTTTGATGCCATGGATACCGGTTTGGTATCGTTTGTATTGCCGGCTTTGGGCAAAGATTGGGCGCTGGCTCCGGCGCAGTTGGGTTGGATTGTTAGCATTGCCTTTGTCGGCATGGCCTTGGGTGCGGTATTCAGCGGCTGGCTGGCGGATAGGTTCGGACGGAAAACCGTTTTTGCCGGCACGATGGTGGTGTACAGCATTGCCACAGGTTTGTGCGCGCTCGCGCCTGATTTGACGGTTTTGCTGGTGTGCCGCTTTTTTGTCGGCATCGGTTTGGGCGGTCAACTGCCCGTTGCCGTGTCGCTGGTCAGCGAATATGCGCCGCCGAAAGTACGCGGCCGTTTTATTGTGTTGCTGGAAAGCTTTTGGGGCTTAGGCTGGCTCTCAGCCGCGCTGGTGTCTTATTTCTTTATTCCGCAAACCGGCTGGCACAGCGCGTTTTTATTCGGCGCCTTGCCCCTGTTTTATGTGCCGTTGGTGTTGAAATTCGTTCCCGAATCCGTGCCTTACCTGCTTTCCCGCGGCAAAACCAACGAAGCGCACCATTTAGTATCCGCGTTGGAAATTCAATCGGGCATAACGCCGCCGACAGAAGCCATTGCCGCACCGGCCGTCCCGCGCGAACGCATCCGCTTCATCCAACTTTGGCAACATCCGTTTGCACGGCGTACGCTGATGCTGTGGCTGGTTTGGTTCGGCATCGTGTTTTCGTATTACGGCATTTTCACTTGGTTGCCCAAATTGCTGGTCGAGCAGGGCAATACCGTGGTCAAAACCTTTGAATATGTGCTGGTGATGATTGTTGCGCAACTGCCCGGCTATATTGCTGCCGCGGCTTTGGTGGAAAGAATCGGCCGCAAAGCAACGTTGGCAGGCTTTTTGGCCGCGTGCGCCGCATGCGCATGGTTTTTCGGGCAAAGCACCACTGCGGCCGAAGTCATGATTTGGGGCAGCCTGATGTCCTTCTTCAATTTGGGCGCATGGGGCGTTTTGTACACCTACACCCCCGAACTCTACCCCTTGCGCTTCCGTGCCTTCGCATCCGGCTGGGCAGGTGCCATTGGCCGCGTCGGCGGCATACTCGCCCCCATGGTAGTAGCGGCGATGGTGGGCAACAGCGGCGGCTTCGGCAATATCTTTATGATGTTTGCGCTGGTTATGCTGCTGATTGTGGCGGTAATCTTGGTATTGGGTGAGGAAACCAAAGGCCGTACGCTGGAAGACATCAGCCAATAAAAGATAGATATGAAAAGGCCGTCTGAAAAATATTTTCAGACGGCCTTTGTTTATTTGAGCTTGTAATTTTAATACATCTTTTTTCTGTTTTTATCTTAATTATTGAGGAAAGCGACCAAAAAAGACCATCTTTGGCTATATAAGGATAAAATCATTATACTTCAATAAATTAAAATGAATAAGTGGTAGAGAGGTCGTCTGAAAAGTTCAATCATGGTTTGTGATGTAGGTCAAAGCAAAATGTAACTAAATTACTTATAGTTATTGTAGTGAAAATTTATTGACTTTATTGCCACCTTTTATTAAGGAGATACACCATGAACGCATCAGCCGACAACGTCGTCAGCCCAGCCGTAGCCGAGGTAAACAGCCTGGTTGACAAGGGTTTACGGGCATTGGACGAGTTTCTTAAGCTCGATCAGGAGCAGATTGACTTCATTGTTGCCAAAGCCTCCATTGCCGCGCTGGACAAACATGGTGTGCTCGCCATGCACGCGGTGGAAGAAACGGGACGCGGCGTGTTTGAAGATAAGGCGACGAAAAACCTGTTTGCCTGCGAAAACGTCGTGCGCCGCCTGCGCGATTTGAAAACCGTGGGTGTCATCAGCGAAAACGATGTAACCGGTATTACTGAAATTGCCGATCCGGTCGGCGTGGTTTGCGGTATTGTGCCGACAACCAATCCGACTTCCACCACCATTTTCAAATCCTTGATTGCGCTGAAAACCCGCAATCCGATTATTTTCTCGTTCCATCCGTCCGCCCAGCAGTGTTCCGCCCATGCCGCGCGTATCGTGCGCGATGCGGCGATTGCGGCCGGTGCGCCGGAAAACTGTATCCAGTGGATTGAAAAGCCGTCTATGGAAGGCACTTCCGCGCTGATGAAGCATCCGGGCGTGGCAACGATTTTGGCGACCGGCGGCAATGCGATGGTAGAAGCCGCGTATTCTTGCGGCAAACCTGCACTCGGTGTCGGAGCGGGCAACGTACCTGCTTATGTTGAAAAAACGGCGGACATCAAACAGGTGGCACACGATATTGTGATGTCGAAATCTTTCGACAACGGCATGGTGTGCGCCAGCGAGCAAGCGGTGATTGCCGATAAAGAGATTTACAAAGAGTTGGCCGAAGAATTCAAATCTTACGGCGTGTACTTTGCCAACAAAAAAGAAAAAGCCATGCTCGAAGAGTTTATCTTCGGCGTAACGGCGAATTGCGCCAGCTGCGGCGGGGCGAAACTCAATTCTGCGGTAGTGGGCAAACCGGCAACATGGATTGCCGAACAGGCCGGGTTTAAAGTGCCTGAGAAAACCAACATCATCATCGCCGAATGCCGCGAAGTCGGCCCGAACGAGCCGCTGACTCGCGAAAAACTTTCACCTGTTTTGGCCATGATTAAGGCGGATTCGACCGAACAAGGTTTGAAGTTCGCCGAAGAAATGGTTGCCTTTGACGGCTTGGGACACTCCGCCGCCATCCATACCGCCGATGAAGAATTGGTCAAAACGTTCGGCTCCCGCGTCAAAGCGCTGCGCGTGATTTGGAATTCGCCTTCCACCTTCGGCGGCATCGGCGATGTGTACAACGCCTTCCTGCCTTCTCTGACCCTCGGTTGCGGCTCTTACGGTAAAAACGCCGTCGGCGGCAACGTCAGCGCAGTCAATCTGTTAAACATCAAAAAAGTAGGCCGTCGGAGAAACAACATGCAATGGTTCAAAGTGCCCGCCAAAATCTATTTTGAACGCGATTCCATCCAATATCTGCAAGACATGAAAGACTGCGAAAAAGTCATGATTGTGACCGACCGTTCGATGGTTGATCTGGGCTTTGTCGATAAAATCACCCACCAACTGCATCAACGCAAAAACAAAGTGACCATCCAGCTGTTTACCGACGTCGAAGCCGATCCGAGCGTCCAAACCGTCTATAAAGGCACGGATTTGATGCGCAGCTTCCAGCCCGACACAATCATCGCACTGGGCGGCGGTTCGCCAATGGACGCGGCCAAAGCCATGTGGCTCTTCTACGAGCAGCCGCAAGTCGATTTTGAAGACTTGGTGCAAAAATTCATGGACATCCGCAAACGCGCCTTCCGCTTCCCTGAATTGGGCCGCAAAGCCAAATTTATCGGCATCCCTACCACATCAGGCACAGGCTCCGAAGTAACACCGTTTACCGTCATCAGCGACGGCGACAAAAAATATCCGATTGCCGACTACTCGCTGACACCGACCATTTCGATTGTCGATCCTGCGTTTACCATGACCGTACCGGCAGGTGTAACCGCCGATACCGGTTTGGACGTACTGACCCACGCCGTAGAAGCATACGTTTCCGTACTGGCGAACGACTTTACAGACGGCCTCGCCCTGCAAGCCATTAAGCTCGTGTTCCAATATCTCGAACGCTCCTACAAACACGGTGCGGCCGATCCTGAAGCGCGCGAGCATATGCACAATGCCTCCACCATCGCAGGCATGGCGTTTGCCAATGCGTTCTTAGGCATCAACCACTCGATGGCACACAAAATCGGCGGCAAATATCACGTTCCGCACGGTCGTGCCAACGCCATCCTGCTGCCGCACGTCATCCGCTACAACGGCACGCGTCCGCAGAAAACCGCCACCTGGCCGAAGTACAACTACTACAAAGCCGATCTGAAATATCAGGAAATCGCCCGTACCTTAGGCCTGCCATGCAGCACACCGGCAGAAGGCGTCGAATCCTTCGCCCGCGCCTGCCATGAGCTGGCAGTCAACGTCGGCATCAAAATGTCGTTGAAAGAGCAGGGCATCGATGAGAAAACCTTCCTCGACGGCAGAAAAGAGCTGGCCATGATGTCTTTTGAAGACCAATGCACCCCGGCCAACCCACGCCTCGCCATGGTGGCCGATATGGAAGAAATCCTGACCAAAGCCTATTACGGCGAATAAAATCGGGCAGATAAAAAGGCCGTCTGAAACCTGAATATAGGGTTTCAGACGGCCTTTTGTATTAGAACTAAAGTTGATACTTATTGTATGTGGAATTTAATTTGCAAACATTAAGAATAGTCATCATGAAATCAGAAATTTTAAAACAATTTGGCAAACATGTTCGTCATTTAAGACAACTACAGGATTTAAGTCAGGAGGCATTGGCTGAAAAAGCGAATATGCACCGGACTTATATCGGAATGATAGAACGTGGAGAGCGTAACCCCGCCCTATTAAATCTTATTCGTTTGACTAGCGCATTAGATATTTCTTTACCTGAACTTTTAAGGATTATGTTAATGACGGAAACTGTGATAATGAATCTAACTGATTCGTATGGTTTTTTTAGAAAAAACGCCGGAAGAACGCTAGGAGATCTAAAACTTGAATATCAAACCAGATTTCCCAAGTTCACCTCTGAAATGAAGATAAATAAAGGCGGAGTAGGGCAGTTTATCGAGAAATTGATAGGACTTAAGAATACAAATGCTTTGACAGATTTTGCTGATGGTGAGCTGAAAACCAATAAAGCAGATAAAGATGGTGCGCCACTAGAGACTATGTTTATCTCGCAGATTTCCAGTAACTTTGATCAGTTAATCAGCGATCAGATAAGCTTTGAAGATAGTTGGATATACCAAAAAATTAAGAATTTGCTATATGTTCCTATCTGTAAAGTCGACAACAATCCTGACCAATGGTACAACCGTTTTCAGAATGGCAGAAGAATAAATATCCCTTGTGAATTCAGTATCATGATTTGAAATCAAAACGCCTTGGGAGTTAGGCGCAATTTATTGATTTTTTGTAAAGTCCGCGACCAATGAATTCGATCATATTTTGATCACGCAAAATTTGCAATTGTTGGCGGATTTTGTCTTTGATATGGTTGTTTTGGGGAAATTGGATGGATAGTTTGTTTTCAAATTCATACATTTGTGACAATGTGAATTCTTCGGGGAGTTGATCGATACATTTCATAATAGCTAAAAGCCAGCCTTTGCGTTCCGTATTTTGGTTGCGTAAAAATAGATTGGATTGCCATTTTTTCAGAACGATTTCGGGTTCGATAATGCGGGAATTGTCTATTAAGAATATTTTGCCGCTTTCAGGTAAAGGTACAAGATTAATGGAACACATGATGTGGTGCGGTCGGTTTTTAATACCTTTATTTCTGGGAATAATCATGTCCGGTGTTATGAAATGTTTAGGTACAAGCACCAATTGCTGTATGGAGTAATCCGCTTTTTTATATGCAAGAAAGAAAAAGTTGGGGTTGGTATCTGACTGGATGCGCTCCAACATGGTGTGATATGCACCGTCAGGTACACTGTTACCTATAGTTTTTTGATTTTTACTCTTTAATTCATATTGCTCGTGACAGTTTGGACAAAAGAGGTCTGCAACAGGTTTGTTATTGGTAAATCTCTGCATTGGCCTGCTTCCGCAACAGGGGCAGTAGCCGTTTTTTTCTAGCCAAGCCTCGCTCATTACACGGATTTTGTGGGTTGCTTTATTTTGTTGCTTTCCCAATTCGGTATCGAAAAATAAATTCATGTTTTGGATTTTGAGATTTAAGTTATAGTGGATTAAATTTAAATCAGGACAAGGCGACGAAGCTGCAGACAGTACAGATAGTACGGCAAGGCGAGGCAAAGCCGTACTGGTTTAAAGTTAATCCACTATATTTGATGTCTGTAATGTAGACAACCCAATCTACCTTAAAAAGGTCGTCTAAAAACCCTGTTTCCAAGTTTTCAGACGACCTTTCCTAATTACAGCAATTAATGCCGAATCAGCTTTACACCACGATGTTCACCAGTCTGCCCGGAACGACGATGATTTTCTTGGCAGGCTTGCCTTCCATGAATTTCACTGCGCCTTCGTTGGCAAGGGCGGCGGCTTCGAGGTCGGCTTTGGATGCGTCGGCGGCGACGGTGATTTTGCCGCGCAGTTTGCCGTTGACTTGAACCATCACTTCGATTTCGGATTTAACCAAGGCGGCTTCATCGACTGTCGGCCAGCCTGCTTCCCACAGTTTCGCGCTATTCAATTCGCTCCACAGGGTTTCGCAGATGTGCGGCACGATGGGCCACAAAAGGCGTACGGCGGTTTCCAATACTTCTTGGGCGACGGCGCGGCCTTGTTCGCCGCCGGTGTCGGTTTTGTCGTATTGGTTGAGCAGTTCCATCACGGCGGCGATGGCGGTGTTGAACTGCTGGCGGCGGCCGTAGTCGTCGCTGACTTTGGTGATGGTGGAATGCAGTTTGTGGCGCAGGTCTTTGAGTTCTTTAGACAAACCGTCTTGGCTGCCTGCGAACGCTTTGACCGCTTCGCCTTGTTTCAGGTATTCGTAAACGGTACGCCACAGACGACGCAGGAAGCGGTGTGCGCCTTC
Source organism: Neisseria sp. Marseille-Q5346 (assembly GCF_946902045.1). The sequence continues at coordinate 1,641,194 of NZ_OX336253.1, forward strand.
GACGCCGCTGTCGCTCCATTCGAGGGACTGTTCGGGCGGTGCGGCAAACATCATGAACAGGCGGGCGGTGTCCGCGCCGTAGGCGTTAATCAGTTCTTGCGGATCGACGCCGTTGTTTTTGGACTTGGACATTTTTTCCGTGCCGCTGATGACGACTGGCAGTCCGTCTGCTTTCAGAACGGCGGAAACAGGGCGGCCTTTGTCGTCGAAGGTCAGCTCGACATCGGCAGGGTTGATCCAGTCTTTGCCGCCTTTGTCATTTTCTCGGTAGTAAGTTTCGCAGACGACCATGCCTTGCGTGAGCAGGCGTTCGAACGGTTCGTCCACGCTGACCAAACCTTCGTCGCGCATCAGTTTGGTGAAGAAGCGCGCGTACAAGAGGTGCAAAATCGCGTGTTCGATGCCGCCGATGTATTGGTCGACCGCGCCCCAGTATTTCGTGGCTTCTGCCGATACCATGCCTTCTGCGAACTTGGGCGACATGTAGCGGAAGAAATACCAGCTTGATTCCATGAAGGTGTCCATGGTGTCGGTTTCGCGTTTTGCCGCGCCGCCGCAGCATGGGCAGGTGGTTTCGTAAAACTTTGGCATTTTTGCCAGCGGCGAACCCATGCCGTCGGGTACGACGTTTTCAGGCAGGACGACGGGCAGTTGGTCGGCAGGGACGGGAACATCGCCGCATTTTTCGCAATGGATGATAGGAATAGGGCAGCCCCAGTAGCGTTGGCGCGAAATACCCCAGTCGCGCAGGCGGTATTGGGTTTTCGGTTCGCCTGCGTCTTGGCTTTGCAGCTTGGCGGCGATGGCGTCGAAGGCCGTCTGAAAATTCATGCCGTCCAAGTCGCCGCTGTTGACCAATATTCCGTTTTCTTTGTCGCCGTACCATTCTTGCCATTGGTTTGCGTCGAATGCGTTGTCGCCGACGGCAATGACTTGTTTTTTCGGCAGATTGTATTTGGTGGCGAACTCAAAATCGCGTTCGTCGTGCGCCGGAACAGCCATCACTGCGCCGTCGCCGTAGCCCCACAATACATAGTTGGCAATCCACACTTCCAGCCTGTCGCCGTTGAGCGGGTTGACGACGTAGCGGCCGGTCGGCACGCCTTTTTTCTCCATCGTCGCCATATCGGCTTCGGCAACCGAGCCGGCTTTGCATTCGGCGATAAATTCCTGCAATTCAGGTTTGTCGGCGGCTGCGGCGGTTGCCAGCGGATGCTCGGCGGCAACGGCAACATAAGTTGCGCCCATCAGCGTGTCGGGACGGGTGGTATAAACTTGCAGGAATTTCGCGTAATCGCCTTCCAAACCGTGTTTGCTGTCGTCTGAAACGGCGAAGCGCACGGTCATACCGCGAGATTTGCCGATCCAGTTGCGCTGCATGGTTTTGACTTGTTCCGGCCAGTGTTCCAGCTTGTCCAAGTCGTTGAGCAGTTCTTCGGCGTAATCCGTGATTTTGAAGTAATACATCGGGATTTCGCGTTTTTCGATCAACGCGCCCGAACGCCAGCCGCGCCCGTCGATGACTTGCTCGTTGGCAAGCACGGTTTGGTCGACGGGGTCCCAGTTTACCGTGCCGTTTTTGCGGTAGACGATGCCTTTTTCAAACAGCTTGGTAAACAGCCATTGTTCCCAGCGGTAGTATTCGGGTTTGCAGGTGGCGACTTCGCGCTCCCAGTCAATCGCAAAACCCAGGCTTTTGAGCTGGGTTTTCATGTATTCGATGTTGTCGTAAGTCCATGCGGCAGGGGCGACGTTGTTTTTCATCGCCGCATTTTCCGCCGGCATACCGAACGCGTCCCAACCCATAGGCTGCATGACGTTGAAGCCGTTTAAGAGTTTGAAGCGGCTCAATACGTCGCCGATGGTGTAGTTGCGTACATGCCCCATGTGCAGCTTGCCGCTGGGGTAGGGGAACATGGAGAGGCAGTAGTATTTGGGTTTGGAAGCGTCTTCGGAGACGTTGAAAATACGGGCGTCATCCCATTTTTTCTGCGCCGCAGGCTCAATGGCGGCGGGTTGATATTGTTCTTGCATGATGTTTCGCTTTGTACAAAAGGCGTTGGAAAATAAAATCAAACGCAGATTATAGCGGATTCAGAAGCGGATTGCTTGTATCGTAACATCATGTCAAACCGCTTTGGCATTGTTGTTTCCCGTTTGTTTTTATATGGAGGAATGCAAACAATCAAAAGGCCGTCTGAAAACAGGGTTTCAGACGGCCTTAAAAATATCGACTTGAGTTTTTTACCTTCCGCCCACATATTCCACCCAGTTTGAATTCATTCTTAACACTATCAAAATTATGAGCAATAAAGATTATTACGAAACCCTTGGTGTTGCCCGCAGCGCTAGCGACGATGAAATCAAAAAAGCCTACCGCAAGCTGGCAATGAAATACCATCCCGACCGCAACCCTGACAACAAAGAAGCGGAAGAAAAATTTAAAGAAGTCCAAAAAGCTTACGACACCTTGTCTGACAAGGAAAAACGTACCATGTACGACCAATACGGCCATGCTGCGTTCGAACAGGGCGCAGGTGCGGGCGGATTCGGTGGCTTTGGCGGTTTTGGCGGCCAAGGCGGATTCGGTGGTGCGCAAGGCTTCGATTTTTCCGATATTTTCAGCCAAATGTTCGGCGGTGGCGGCAGCGCAGGCGGCCGTCAGCCGGATTACAGCGGTGCGGACTTGCAGGTCGGCATAGAGATTTCGCTTGAAGAAGCCGCCAAAGGCGTGAAAAAACGCATCAACATTCCGACTTACGAAGAATGTGATGTCTGCCACGGCTCAGGTGCCAAACCGGGCACATCCGCATCGACTTGTTCGACCTGTCACGGCTCAGGTACGGTGCACGTCCGCCAAGCCATTTTCCAAATGCAGCAGACTTGTCCGACTTGTCACGGTACAGGCAAAGAAATCAAAGATCCTTGCGTCAAATGCCGTGGCGAAGGCCGCACCAAAACCAGCAAAACGGTTGAAGTCAACATTCCGGCAGGCATCGACGACGGTCAACGTATCCGCTTGAGTGGTGAGGGCGAGCCGGGTCAACACGGCGCACCGGCAGGCGATTTGTACGTCAATGTCCGCGTAAGACAGCACAAAATCTTCGAGCGCAACGGCTTGGACCTGCATTGCGAACTGCCGATCAGCTTTGCCATTGCCGCATTGGGTGGCGAAGTCGAAGTGCCGACTTTGGACGGTAAAGTCAAACTGCACATTCCGAAAGAAACGCAAACCGGCCGCCGCATGCGCGTGAAAGGCAAAGGCATCAAGTCTCTGCGTTCCAGCTCGACCGGCGATTTGTACTGCCACATTTTGGTTGAAACTCCGGTCAACCTGACCGATCGTCAGAAAGAGCTGTTGGAAGAATTTGAAAAAATCTCCTCCGGCCTCAATCTCAGCCAAACCCCGCGCAAAAAATCGTTTTGGGAAAAAGTAGGCGAAAAAGTAGGCGATTTGTTCTCCGATAATTAATCGCTGTGAAAAAGGCCGTCTGAAACCTGTTTACATTGGGTTTCAGACGGCCTTTTTTATATTTTTCAGACTTTTATCATCTTTTGTTGCTTCAATATAATTTTCTGTGCCATTTCCAAAAACAGTTTCTGCTCGTCTGCCGACAGATCCGCCAAGGATTCTTGGTTGATGGCTTTGGCAATTTCGGTGGAGCTTGATTGTAAAGTACGCGCGTGTTCTGTCAGCATAATCAAACGGCTGCGTGCATCTTCAGGATTAGGCTCCCGTGTAATCAATCCGTCTCGCTCCATCCGTGCCAGAGTGTTGGCAATCGTTGCCTGCTTCAAATCGGCACGCTCAACTAATTCCTGTTGGCTCAAGCCGTCTTTATTCCATAGCTCGATCAAAATTGGAAATTGTGCAGGCGCAATCCCCAGTGGTTTTAAGCCTTCGCTCAATAAAATGGCAAATTGGCGGGCAATATGGTTCATCAAATAGCCGGCTGATTGGTCTTTGAATGAGTCGTTCACTTTGTTTCCTTTAAAATCAGATTGTTGCGGATTATATCACAAATATAGCTTGCTATCTTAATCCATAGCACGCTATACTTATTTCAACTAGATAGCTTGCTATTTAAATGCTTTCAGACGACCTCTCTTAAATGTTCAAGGAAACCATAATGAACCGCAATACTTTACGCAAAATCCACGCCGCCGCAGGGGTGGGCGCATTTTTATTCATCGCTTCGTTTTGGAGCAGCACCGTGTTCAGCGAACTCTTCGGCTCGCACGAAACCGTCGCCACCGTGAAGCAAATCATTGTTTATGCGCTGTTCGGGTTGATTGCCTGCATGGCAACCGCAGGCGCAACAGGCATGAAAATGGGCGGCAAAAGCAAACACGCCGCGATTGCCGCCAAACGCCACCGTATGCCCTTTATCGCCGCCAACGGAGTATTGATTTTGCTGCCTTGCGCGTTTTTCTTAAACAGCCGCGCCGCCGCAGGACAGTTTGACAGCGTGTTTTACATCGTCCAAAGCATAGAACTGATTGCAGGCACGGCGAATCTGACGCTGTTGGGACTGAGCATGAAAGACGGATTTTCTATCCGTAAACCCAAATTGAAATCCATTTAATTGTTAATTTAAGAGAAAACATCATGAAACCTGATACTCCGCAACGTTACGGCATTACAACCCGCTTTCTGCATTGGACTATGGCGGCCTGCTATCTGTTTATGTTTGCAACCGCCATTGCTTGGAATATGGATGAAAGTCTGAAGTTTTTGACTAATCCTCATAAGGCGGTTGGCTTTCTTCTGCTGATATTGTCTGCTTGGCGTGTGATGCGGGCAATCCGCCAGTCCAGCAATCGACCGGTTGGCAGTATGGCTGCCAAATTTGGACATTGGGCAATGTATCTCCTGATGCTTGCCGTTCCAGTCACAGGTGTTATGAGACAAATTACTCAGGAAGGACAGATTCACGGAGCACTGGCATTTTCGTTGCTGTTCTTGTCTCTGGGACATATCGGTATGGTCGTTTACCACTACATCAAAGGCGAATCCGTAATGCCCCGAATGTTCGGAAGAGCTTAAATATCTCACATCAATTTAAACCTATAAGGAGCTATCCATATGAATATCCGTAAAAAAACAGCTCTGATTGCCGCTGCCGCCACTGCCTTTGTCGCTGTCGGTTGTACTGCAAATGCCAAACAGTGGCAGGAAAAATGTGAAGCCTTTCAAAACAGTGTTGTCCTCATTAATACTTTTGAAGTGCCGCAGGGTAAAGAAGCCGAAGCTTTGGCTTCTTGGCAAAAAGCGCGTGATTTTTTGAAAACCCAGCCGGGCTATATAGCTACGCGCCTGCACCAAAATATAGATCCAAACGGTAAATATCATTTGGTCAACGTAGCCCGTTGGCGCAATATGGAAGATTTTAAAGCCGCTACTGCCAAGATGCGTCAGGCCCTGCCGGATAATATGCCTGAAGGGGTTACAGCCAGCCCGGGTTTGTTTAAAGTGATTGAAAACGATATGCCGCATGGTTTTGGCGGATATAATGGCAAAGGATTCGGCCGTAAATTTGAAGTATGCGGCAAGTAATCGCAGGCCGTCTGAAACCTGCTTGAATGAGGTTTCAGATGGCCTTTTGTTTTTCTTTTTGTTGCTTCAGGCTATGGTTTGCCTTACAATTCGCGCTTCACTCTTACGGGAGTAGCCATTCGGCGCAATGCCGAAACCGTTGTCAACATAATCGGCTTGTGCGGCCGTGGCAGCGGTATCTTCTCTGCTTTATCGGAAGACAGGCAAGACGTAAGCGTTGTCCATACCCTTGCGGGCGGTATGCACAGCGCTTTTTGTTTGCCCGCTTGTCGGTTGAGTATCTTAAATCATGGAAGCTTTTTTCTCCTCGACGCTGGGCGTTGCCATTGCCGAAATCGGCGATAAAACGCAATTGCTGGCGCTCTTTTTGGCAGCACGTTTTGCCCACAAAAACGCGATTGTTGCCGGTATCTTTGTTGCAACCCTGTTGAACCATCTTGTTTCAGCCGCACTCGGTGTCTGGCTGGCATCCGCTATTTCGCCCGAAGTCATGAAATGGGTGGTTGGCGGCAGCTTTATTGCGGTCGGTTTATGGCTGCTGTTGCCGGACAAAGACGAAGACCCTGACGGCAAGTGGCTGAAATACGGCGCATTTACGGCGACGGTCGTCCTGTTTTTCTTGGCGGAAATCGGCGATAAAACGCAGATTGCAACAGTTCTTTTGGCGGCAAAATACCAATCTATCCTGCTGGTCGTGGTCGGCAGTATTGCCGGTTTGATGATTGCTTCTGTGCCTGCCGTGTATTTGGGCGAAATGCTGATGCGCAAGATTCCGGCCAAAGCAGTGCGCATTGTTGCGTGTATCTTGTTCTGCTTACTGGGTATTTTGACCCTGCTTGGCGACGGTATTGTGTTGAAGGCCGTCTGAAATGTGGGACATTGTTTTTGAACACAAAGATTTTGTGGTCATCAATAAGCCTTGTGGCGTATCGGTGCACAGCGAATCGGAAGGGGAGGTTTGCCTGACCGTATCGCTGGCGCAGCAGCTCGGCGTTGAACGCGTGTGGCTGGTTCACCGTTTGGACAAAGCCACCAGCGGCCTGTTGCTGTTTGCGCTCAACCGCGACGGCGCGGCCGCTTTGTCGGCGCAGTTTGCCGAGAAAACCATGCGTAAAACTTATTTGGCACTCGGTACGCACAAGCCTGCGAAAAAGCAGGGTTGGGTGAAAGGCGGTATGGCGCGTTCGCGGCGCGGTACATGGAAGCTGACGCGTGATGAGGATAATTTTGCCGTTACCCGTTTCAGCAGCCAAAGCCTGAAGCCCGGTTTGCGCCTGTTTGTGTTGCAACCGTTTACCGGCAAAACCCATCAGCTGCGCGTGGCCATGAAAAGCATAGGTAGTCCGATTTTGGGCGATACGCTGTATGGCGGCGATGAGGCGGAACATCTGTTTCTGCACGCTTGGCGTTTGGTTTTTGATTATCGCGGCGAGCATTTCGATATTCGGATTGCGCCCGATAAAACATGGCCGTCTGAAATCGATTTGTCGGCGTGTTTGGGTTCGGATGAATCCGAATAGAAGCAGTGAAATTTTTGTATATATTAAAAAAGGCCGTCTGAAAATTGTTCAGACGGCCTTTTGATTGTTTCAAGTTTACATTTCCAATTCGCTCAAACCCGGCAAGTCGGCAAAACAGCGGTCGTGCGTGATTTGGCAGAAGTTGTCTAGATAGCCTTTGTTGGCATCTTCCGTACGAATGGCGGCATAAAGTTTGCTTTGTAGGCCGTCTGAAGTGATTTTGCGGTGGACGACGTAGCCTTTTTCCAGATACGGCATGACCGTCCAATAGGGCAGGGCAGCGATGCCGCGTTTGCTGGCAACCAATTGAATAATGGCGATGGTCAGCTCGCTGTGGCGGCGTGGCGGATTAATGCCTTTGGGCAGCAGCACTTTTTTGGGTAAATCCAGCATTTCATCGGGGACGGGATAAGTAATCAGGGTTTCGTCGATAAAGTCTTCCGCTTCCCAAACGTCTTTGTCGGCAAGCGGGTGGTCTTCTGCGCAGATGCCGACCATTTCATAGGCAAACAGAGGGCGGTAGCTGATACCGTTGAGCGGCTCGGCTTCGGAAACAATGGCGAGGTCGGCGCGGTGTTGCAGCAACAGTCCGACCGGATCGGCTTGGAAACCGGAAACGATGTCCAATTCAACTTGCGGCCATAAGGGGCGGAACTCACCCATGGCAGGCATCAGCCAGTCGAAGCAGGTGTGGCATTCGACGGCAAGTCTGAGTTCGCCGGCTTCGCCTTCGATAATCCGTACCAAATCACGTTCGGCGGCGGCAACCTGCGGCAACAGTTCGCGCGCCAGTTGCAATAGGCGCATACCGGCCGGAGTGAAGCGCAAAGGCGTGGATTTGCGTTCAAACAACGGCGTTTCGTAATAATTTTCCAAGGCGCGGATTTGGTGCGACAGGGCGGATTGGGTCAGGAAAACCCGTTTGGCGGCAAGGGAAACGCTGCCGGTTTCTTCTAAAGCCAGCAAGGTTTTGAGATGACGCAATTCGATAATAGAGTCCATGTGTTTTCAGACGGCCTGTAGGTAAGGTGGGGTATATTAAAATAATTCATGATGATGTGCAAATGATTAATGTTGGGAATGATTGCTGAAATCGGAATGTAAGAATTTGAGGCATAAACAGATTTTGCGGTTAGAATGCGAAGCTGTTTTTGAAGATAGATATAAGGAGCGGAATATGGCTTTACGCCGCGAAATTCTGGCTTGGTGCGATGAGACATTGCAGGTCGGGCTGTTTAAGGACTATGCGCCCAACGGTTTGCAGGTCGAAGGCAAAGAAGAAGTTGCCAAAATCGCCACTTCGGTTACCGCCAGTAAAGCAGCAATCGATTTTGCCGTAGGGCAGGGGGCGGATATGCTTTTGGTTCACCACGGCATGTTTTGGAAAAGCGAGCCTGTCACGATTACCGGTTGGAAAAAAGCACGCATTGAAACTTTGCTGCAACACCAAATCAATATGGTGGGCTACCACCTGCCGCTGGACGCGCACCCGCAATTAGGCAATAACGCGCAGTTGGCCGAGAAACTCGATTGGGTGCTCGAAAAACAATTCGGCGAGCAAAACCTGTTGAATACAGGCCGTCTGAAAACCACGCAAACGCTGGCGCAGTTGTCTGAACGCATTGAGGCAGTATTCGGCCGCAAGCCGACCGTTATCGGCGATCTTGAACGCGAAATCAAACGCATTGCCTGGTGTAGCGGCGGTGCGCAGGGATTTTTTCAGACAGCCGTAGATGAAGGTGTCGATGCGTATCTGACCGGTGAAATTTCCGAAGCGCAATATCATCTTGCCAACGAAACGGGTGTGGCATTTATCAGTGCCGGCCATCATGCGACAGAACGTTACGGCGTCCGCGCCTTAGGCGATGCCGTGGCAGAAAAATTCGGTATCGAAGTGGTTCACTTTGATGAAAACAACCCTGCCTGAGTATTGAGCAATATCATAAAAACTTTACCTTATTTTAAATAATGCTTTGAGTATTACAACAAACTAGGTAGAATTACGCTGTTTAATGGCTCGGTATTCCCAAAATTTTAGGACGACTGAATAATGGATAATCAAGAAATCAACAACGGTCGCCGCCGTTTCCTGACACTGGCTACATGCGGTGCAGGCGGTGTGGCGGCTCTGGGCGTAGCTACGCCTTTCGTGGCCAGCTTCTTCCCATCGGAGAAAGCTAAGGCTGCCGGTGCTGCTGTCGAAGTAGATGTCAGCAAAATTGAAGCAGGCCAAATGCTGACTGCCGAATGGCAGGGTAAACCGATTTGGCTGGTCAACCGCACAGATCAACAGCTCAAAGACTTGAAAAGTTTGGATGGCGCAGTTACAGATCCTAATTCCGAAGTGGATCATCAGCCCGAAAACTGTAAAAACGAGACCCGTTCGATCAAGCCGAACCTCCTCGTCGCTATCGGTATCTGTACCCACCTGGGTTGCTCTCCGACTTACCGTCCCGACATTGCTCCCGCCGACTTGGGTGCAGACTGGAAAGGCGGTTTCTTCTGCCCTTGCCACGGTTCGAAATTCGACATTGCAGGCCGAGTATACAAAGGTGTTCCTGCACCGACCAACTTGGTTGTACCGCCTTACAAATATCTGAGCGATACAACTGTTTTGGTGGGCGAAGACTAAAAATAAGGAACGATAATTATGGCAAACCAAACCAATAGCAAAGCAAAAGCATTGTTAGGCTGGATGGACGCTCGCTTCCCTCTGTCTAAAATGTGGAATGAGCATTTGGCTCAATACTATGCGCCGAAGAACTTCAACTTCTGGTATTACTTCGGCTCTTTGGCTCTGCTCGTCCTTGTAATTCAAATCGTCAGCGGTATTTTCCTGACCATGAACTACAAACCGGACGGCAACCTTAACGCCTACCATCTGCCTGCTGCCTTTACCGCAGTAGAGTACATCATGCGCGACGTGTCCGGCGGCTGGATTATCCGCTACATGCACTCCACCGGCGCATCTTTCTTCTTCATCGTCGTTTATCTGCACATGTTCCGTGGTCTGATTTACGGTTCGTACAAAAAACCTCGTGAATTGGTGTGGATTTTCGGTTCCCTGATTTTCTTGGCATTGATGGCAGAAGCCTTTATGGGTTACCTGTTGCCTTGGGGTCAAATGTCCTTCTGGGGTGCGCAGGTAATTATTAACCTGTTCTCTGCCATCCCTGTTATCGGCCCTGATTTGTCCACTTGGATCCGCGGTGACTTCAACGTTTCCGACGTTACTTTGAACCGCTTCTTCGCCCTGCACGTTATCGCAGTACCTCTAGTATTGCTCGGCTTGGTTGTGGCTCACATCATCGCCCTGCACGAAGTGGGTTCTAACAACCCTGATGGCGTTGAAATCAAGAAAAACAAAGACGAAAACGGTATTCCACGCGATGGTATCCCATTCCATCCTTATTACACCGTTAAAGACATCTTGGGTGTCGTTGTATTCCTGATCGTCTTCTGTTCTGTGTTGTTCTTTGCACCTGAAGGCGGCGGCTACTTCTTGGAAGCGCCAAACTTCGATGCAGCAAATGCGCTGAAAACACCTCCTCACATTGCGCCGGTATGGTACTTCACTCCGTTCTACGCAATTTTGCGTGCGATTCCTTCCTTTGCCGGTACTCAGGTATGGGGTGTAATCGGTATGGGTGCAGCAGTTGTCCTGATCGCCTTGTTGCCTTGGTTGGATAAAGGCGAGGTTAAATCTGTCCGCTATCGCGGCCCAATCTTCAAAACTGCGTTGGTTCTGTTCATCATTGCCTTCATCGGTTTGGGTATTTTGGGTGCAATGGTAGCAACTGATACTCGTACTTTGGTTGCACGTATCCTGTCTTTCGTCTACTTTGCATTCTTCCTGGGTATGCCGTTCTATACCAAACTGGATACCAACAAACCAGTTCCTGAACGCGTAACCATGAGCACTACTAAACAAAAAATTATGTTCTTTGTTTACGTCGGTATTACCGTTGTTGGTGCTTACTTGTTTGCAACTAATATCTGATGAGGGCAGCGAAAATGAAACAAACTCTGAAAAACTGGTTTGCTGCCTTATTGCTGGCAGTGCCTATGAGTGCAGCCGTCGCCAGCGGCGGCCATGCAAACTACGAAAAAGTCGATATCGACCTGCGTGATCAAGTTAGTCTGCAGCACGGTGCGCAAATCTTTACAAACTACTGTTTGTCTTGCCACTCTGCAAGCGGTATGCGCTTCAACCGTCTGAAAGATATTGGTTTGACTGAAGATGAAATCAAGAAAAACCTGATGTTCACAACAGACAACGTTGGTGACGTAATGGTAGCGGCAATGGATCCGAAAGATGCCTCCAAATGGTTGGGTGCGCCTCCGCCGGATTTGACCCTGATTGCTCGTTCTAAAGGTGCAGACTACCTGTACGCTTATATGCGCGGTTTCTATAAAGACCCAACTCGTCCGAACGGTTGGAACAATACCGTTTTGGCCGGCGCAAGTATGCCTCACCCATTGTGGGAGCAACAAGGTGTTCAAGCTGTTGAGTTGGATGCCAAAGGTCAGCCCGTTATGATTAAAGACGAGCATGGCAACCTGACTCCTAAACTGTATTGGGAATCTACCGGTCTGCACAGCCGTCGTCTGCCTAACGGTAAAGTAATCCAAAAAGAGTACGATGCTTATGTGCGCGATTTGGTAAACTACCTGGTATACATGGGTGAGCCTGCTCAATTGCAACGCCACCGTATCGGTTACATGGTTTTGACATTCCTGTTTGCCGTAATGTTGCCATTGGCGTACTTCCTGAAAAAAGAATTCTGGAAAGACGTTCATTAATTCTTTTGAATCAAAAAGGCAAACCTGTTTCGGGTTTGCCTTTTTTTGCTTGATTAATTTATGTTGAATTAATGAAAATCTAAAAATTGCTTAATGTAAACAGTGTGTTATTTTAAATTTATGGATTAAGTGTTTGAAATTATGTATAATTCTGTCTGAATTTTTATAAGGCTTAAGGCCGTCTGAAAAGATTTATCAGGAGTAAAAGATTATGATGACATTGTATTCAGGTATTACTTGTCCATTCAGCCAACGTTGCCGTTTTGTGTTGTATGAAAAAGGCATGGATTTTGAAATCAAAGATGTGGACGTGTTCAATAAACCTGAAGACTTGGCTTTGATGAATCCGTATAACCAAGTACCGGTTCTGGTTGAGCGTGATTTGATTTTACACGAATCAAACATTATCAACGAATACATTGATGAGCGTTTCCCTCATCCTCAGTTGATGCCGGGTGATCCTGTTATGCGCGGTCGCGGCCGTTTGGTGCTGTACCGTATGGAAAAAGAATTGTTCAGCTTGGTACAAGTGTTGGAAAACCCTGAATCTACCAATAAAGAACAAGCTAAAGCGCGTGAAGCCATTGGCAATGGTTTGACACTGTTGGCACCGTCTTTTACTAAAAACAAATACATCTTGGGCGACGACTTCTCTATGATTGATGTTGCCTTGTCTCCGCTGTTGTGGCGTTTGGACTATTACGACATCAAACTGGGCAAATCTGCTGCGCCTTTGCTGAAGTACGCGGAACGTATTTTCCAACGCGAAGCCTTTATTGAGGCATTGACTCCGGCTGAAAAAGCTATGCGCCGCTAAAGGATAGATTTATGGCGACTTCAACCAAACCGTATTTGTTGCGTGCTTTGTATGAATGGTGTTTAGATAATGACCAAACACCGCACATCGTCGCTTGGGTAAACGAACATACCCGCGTTCCGATGCAGTATGTACGCGACAATGAGATTGTTTTAAATATTGGCCCTACTGCCAGTCATAATTTAAATATCGACAATGAGTGGGTCAATTTCTCTGCGCGGTTTTCTGGCGTAGCGCATGAGATTTGGATTCCGGTCGGTCATATTGTCAGTATATTTGGCCGCGAAAGTGGAGAGGGTATGGGGTTTGAGGTAGAACCATATCAGCTTGCTTCTGTTGAAGCTGCGGTAGCTGAGGATAAAAAAGCTGAATCTGCGGAAGAAAAACCGAAAAAAGTATTGAAGCTTGTGAAGTAATTAAAAGACAAAAGGCCGTCTGAAATGTTTCAGACGGCCTTTATTGATTGGGTATTGAAGTGGCAAAATTAATGAGCAATCAGTTATTAATCAAGCTAAACAAAAAAGCTCTTGCATTTAACAAGAGCTTTTTTGTTTAGTGGTGGAGGTAAGCGGGATCGAACCGCTGACCTCTTGCATGCCATGCAAGCGCTCTACCAACTGAGCTATACCCCCGAAATTTGGTGGCGAATCAGGGACTCGAACCCCGGACACAAGGATTATGATTCCTCTGCTCTAACCGACTGAGCTAATTCGCCGTTTCATGAAGTCGCTATTATAGTTTTTTTTGAATATTTGGCAAGCGCTAATTTTGATTTTTTTTATTTCTTATTGTTTTTAAAAAATAAAAAGTAGGTTGTCAGGCTATAGCTTATGGCAAATATCGCCGTGGCTGAAGCCTGTCCAATCGATATCGATGTCTTTGCCAAAAGCGATCACTTTAAAAAGTTCGCCCATTTCGTGCTGATGTATCAGTTTCTGTACTGCGGCGGCGGCTTGAATATATTCAATCGAGTCCGGGCTGCCGATTTGTGCCAGCAGGTCAGTGATGCCGAGATTGAGCAGGAAATAAGATTGAGGCAGGTAGCCGATTAAGTCCAAACCTGATTCTGTCCCTGCGCGTGCGATATCGGTGAAATTGACGTGTGCGGTTAGATCGGTCAGGCCGATATTGAAAAATGGGTCATGGATGGTGTGGTGGCTATAGTGGCCGATAAATGTGCCTTCTTTACGTTGCGGGTGGTAATACTGAGCGGCATCGAAGCCGTAATCGATAAATATCATGCCGCCGCGCTGTAATTTGGCGGCCAGGGTTTGGATAAAGGCATATTGTGCCGGATGCAGCTCGCTTGTGTATGAAGGAAGGGGAGGGAAGTACAAGGCGGCTGTTTGTGTAAGTTCGGCTTGGGTCAATGGTTTGATGGCTTCGATTAGCTTGTCATTCTCCAAGCTGACGCCGATTTGTTGAAACCCTTCATCTTGATAAATCAAGCGTTCAACCGGCATGGCATCCAATACTTCGTTGCCGATGATGATGCCGTCAAAGTGTTCGGGCAATGTGGTGAGGTGGATGATTTTGGCGACTGCTTCGGGAGATGTGTGCTCAAGAATATGTTGACGTTGTCTCTCTGCAAGCTCTGCCGATAGCTCAATAATGTAGTAATGATTCAAGCCGTCTGAAAGATTTTGTAACAAAGTAGCGGCAAGATGGCCTGTGCCTGCACCAAATTCGTAGATATTGCCTGCTGTTTGCGGCAGTAATTCGGCAAGTTGTTTAGCAAGGGTTTGCCCGAATAGGGGGGAAAGGGTGGGAGCAGTAATGAAGTCGCCGTCTGCGCCGATTTTATGGCTGCCTCCGCTGTAATAACCGTATTGAGGTGTATAAAGGGCAAGCTCCATAAAACGGGAGAAGGGTATCCAGTTTTGATGTTGTTCAATTTCGTTTTTTATGAGCTTCGTCAGGTGTGCTGAAGAGGCTTGTGCATCAGGGGAAGGAAGGGGGAGTTGTGGCTTCATGACTGTTAGATAATGTAAAAAATTTGAATTTGTTTGTATATTATAGCCCCTTGTGAGAGAGGTGGTAATCGGGTGTAAAAATACTATATGTAGTATTTTAAAAACATAAATAATACTAGATATGGTGTTTTATGCCATATAAAATGGCTAGTATATTAATTTGTCATGCATTTTTATATATATAAGCTATTGAATTTTAAGTGTTTAGTGTTTCATTTCAGATAAAGGGTTGATTTGACCTGATTGCCAAAATTTCTTATAGTGTCGGTTAGTGGGGCATAGTGGGTGAGAGTGGTTACTTTTTCCTAAAAAGTGTTCCGTGGAAGTGAAAACGAAATATTTTAGGAAGGTGGGATTTTTAATCCCACTCTGTTTTATTTTAATCGAATTTGGGGTGTGATGTGTTTGGCGGTGCTCATGAATTGAGTATGGACAGTAAAGGGCGGTTGGCGATTCCTGCCAAATTCCGCGATATTTTGCTGCGCCGTTATACGCCTGCAATTGTGGTCACTCTGGATTCCCGAAAAAAATTATTGATGTACCCCGAGCCCGTTTGGGAAGAAAAAGCCGAGCAGATTTTGAAGTTGAAAGTGGCCGGCAATGAGTCTTTGCAACGGTATCAAAATCTGCTGCTGCACAATGCGGAGATTTTGGAGTGGGACAGCGCCGGACGTGTTTTGATTCCGGCGAATCTGCGCAAACGCGTGGATTTTGAAAAAGAAGTTACTTTGGTTGGCCGTGCAAACCGTATGGAGTTGTGGGGTCGCGAACATTGGGAAGAGGAAATGAATCAGGCTTTGGATATCGATCCTGATGAATTGGCTTTCCAATTGAGTCAAACGGATTTGCAATTGTGAGTAAAGTTGAAAATTATCAGCATGTTACTGTCTTGTTGAATGAGGCGGTGGATGCGTTGGCAATCCGTGAAGACGGGATTTATGTGGACGGTACGTTCGGTAGGGGAGGTCATTCCCGGCTGATTTTGTCGCGTTTGGGTGAGCAGGGGCGTTTGGTTGTTTTTGACAAAGACCCCGAGGCGATTGCGGTAGCCAATGAATTGGCGGCGCAAGATAAACGTGTCAGTGTCGTACACAATGGTTTTGAAACATTTCAGACGGCATTGGATGAATTAGGCATCGATAAGATTGACGGTGCGCTTTTTGATTTGGGGATTTCGTCGCCGCAAATTGACGATGGCAGCCGCGGATTCAGTTTCCGCTTTGATGCGCCGTTGGATATGCGGATGGATCCGACTCGCGGGATGTCTGCGGCAGAATGGATTGCAACCGCATCCGAACAGGATTTACACGAGGTAATTAAGAATTATGGTGAAGAGCGGTTTAGTCGCCAGATTGCGCGCGCCATTGTTGCGCAACGCGAGGAGAGTCCCATCGATACAACCCGCAAGTTGGCGCAGCTTGTGGCGCAAAACGTCCGTACTCGTGAGCGCGGACAAGACCCTGCAACGCGCACCTTCCAAGCAGTTCGCATCTTTATTAACCGCGAGCTCGAAGAGGTAGAGGCAGTTTTGCCGCAGGTTGCAGGCCGTCTGAAAGAGGGTGGACGCTTGGCTGTCATTGCGTTCCATTCTTTGGAAGACAGAATTGTGAAGCAGTTTATTAAAAAATATTCGCAACATGCGCCTTTGCCCCGTTGGGCAGTGGTCAAGGAAGCGGATTTGCCTCAGCCGCCTTTGAAGGCTGTGGGTAAAGCAATCAAACCGGGTTCGGCAGAGACTGAAGCCAATCCGCGTGCGCGCAGTGCGGTTTTGCGGGTGGCGGAGCGCAGCAGCGGCGAATTTTCGGTTGTTGACTAGGGAAAGCGTTTCGGCATTGTCGCAAGGGATGTTTCTGTTGACAGGCCGTCTGAAAGTTTGAAATGGGTAAGTTGAATATTTTATTACTGGTTTTGGTGACGGTTTCGGCCTTTGCTGTAGTGTTTAAGCAAAACCAGTCGCGCTTGCATTTTATCGAGTTGGATAAGGCGCAAAAGCGGGAAATTCAGTTGGAACAGGATTACGCGCGCTTGAAGCTGGAGCAGGCAAGATTGGCAAACCACAAACTGATTAAAGTGGCGGCCGAAAAGCAACATCTGCTCCCGCCGGGTGCGCATAATACGGCTATGCTGGAACGCAAAAAATAAGAATATAGCCTTGTTTTCAAGGTGTTTACGGGAATTAATAGCTCACTGAGCAGCTAAGTCATGAGAAGTCCAACATGTTAATTAAGAACGAATATAAACCTCAAATGCTGTCTGGAACAACAAAAACGAAAAAGCCGCTGACAAGTAACGGGCGAATCGGTTTGGTGCTGGGCGCTGTTGTGCTGGCGTTTACCGGTCTGTTGGTGCGCGGGGTTTATCTACAAACCAGTCAGCATGAATTTTTGAAAAATCAGGGCGACCAACGTTTTGTGCGTACGCTTCCGCTGCCGGCATCACGCGGTATGATTACCGACCGCAATGGTGCCACATTGGCTTTGAGTGCGCCTACTGAATCATTGTATGCCATGCCTTCCGGTATGGAGGAAATGCCGACTGACGAGCAGTTGGAAAAATTGTCGGCCATTGCCGATGTGCCTGTTGAAGTTTTGAAAAATAAATTGTCTAAAAAAGACAAAGGCTTTATCTACCTGAAACGTCAACTCAGCTACGAGAAAGCAGAAGAAATCAAGGCATTGGGCATTAAAGGCATCGCATTCCAAAAAGAATTGAAACGCCATTACCCGATGGGTAATCTGTTTGCGCACGTTATCGGTTTTACCAATATCGACGGCAAAGGTCAGGAGGGCTTGGAGCTTTCCCGTGAAGACAGCCTGCGCGGTGAAGATGGTGCGAAAGTTGTATTGCGTGACAACAAAGGCAATATCGTAGACAGCCTCGACTCTCCACGCAACAGCGTGCCTAAAAACGGCCAAGACATGATTTTGTCTTTGGATCAGCGTATTCAAACGCTGGCTTATGACGAGTTAAACAAAGCGGTGGCTTATCACAAAGCCAAAGCGGGTACAGTTGTGGTATTGGATGCGCAAACCGGCGAAATTTTGGCTTTGGTCAACAGCCCGGCTTACGATCCGAATCAACCGGGTCAAGCCAATAGCGAACAGCGCCGTAACCGCGCCGTAACCGACATGATTGAACCCGGTTCTGCCATGAAGCCGTTTACTATTGCCAAAGCATTGGATTCCGGCAAAGTGGATGCAACCGATACGTTCAACACCCTGCCTTACAAAATCGGTCCGGCTACCGTACAAGATACCCACGTTTATCCTACTTTGGATGTGCGCGGCATTATGCAAAAATCTTCCAACGTCGGTACCAGTAAACTTTCTGCCATGTTTACGCCTAAAGAAATGTACGATTTCTATCACGATTTAGGTGTAGGCGTGCGCATGCATTCAGGCTTTCCTGGTGAGACTGCAGGTTTGTTGAGAAGCTGGCGCAGATGGCAAAAAATCGAACAGGCAACCATGTCTTTCGGTTATGGCCTGCAATTAAGCTTATTGCAATTGGCGCGAGCCTATACTGTCTTGACCCATGACGGTGAATTGTTGCCGGTCAGCTTTGAAAAACAAGCGGTTGCTCCTAAAGGCAAGCGCGTCATCAAAGCCTCTACTGCGAAAAAAGTGCGCGAGTTGATGGTTTCCGTTACTGAAGCCGGCGGTACCGGTACTGCCGGTGCTGTCGATGGTTTCGACGTAGGTGCGAAAACCGGTACGGCGCGTAAACTGGTCAATGGCCGCTATGTGGACAACAAACACGTCGGTACGTTCATCGGTTTTGCCCCGGCTAAAAATCCACGCGTGATTGTGGCCGTTACCATCGACGAACCGACTGCCAACGGCTATTACGGCGGCGTGGTTGCCGGTCCCGTATTCAAAGAAGTCATGAGCGGAAGCTTGAACATCTTGGGCGTTTCCCCAACCAAGCCTTTAAGTAATACCGCTACTGTCAAAGTACCGTCATAATCCAAACAATCAAAGAGATATTGTTTATGTTCAGCAAGTTAACCCCCTTGGCTGAAACCAACTTTCCGCCTCTGCTGTGTGAAAACGCAGCAGGGCGTTTGTTGCATTCAGACAGCCGACAAATTAAACAGGGTGACATTTTCGTTGCCTGTCAGGGCGAATATACAGACGGCCGCAGCTATATTCCTGCCGCCATCGCCAACGGTGCAACCTTTGTTTTTTGGGATGATGACGGCAAATTTACATGGAATCCCGAATGGAACGTTCCTAATCAAGGCATTAAAGATCTGAAACATCGCGCCGGTATGTTGGCAGCACAGGTTTACGGCAATGTTTCAGACGGCCTTAAAGTCTGGGGTGTAACCGGTACCAACGGCAAAACCTCTATCACACAATGGCTGGCGCAAGCTGCCGATCTTCTGGGCGAAAAAACCACCATTATCGGCACAGTCGGTAACGGCTTTTGGGGTGCATTGGAAGAGACCACGCATACCACGCCTGCCCCTGTCGATGTCCAAACCCTGCTCTACCGCTTCCGCCAGCAAGGCGCAACAGCCGCCGCGATGGAAGTTTCCAGCCACGGTCTTGACCAATCGCGCGTCAACGGCGTGCCGTTTCGCAGTGCAATCTTCACCAATCTCACCCGAGACCACCTCGATTACCACGGCACCATGGAAGCCTATGGTGCCATCAAATCGCGCCTGTTCTACTGGCATGGTCTGCAACACGCCATCATCAATGTTGATGACGAATACGGTGCGGAACTCGTAGGCCGTCTGAAAAAAGACTGTCCCGATTTAGCCGTTTACGGCTATGGTTTCAGCGAGCAAGCCGATATCCACATTACCGATTTCACCGCTTCTTCAGATGGCATGGAAGCCGTATTCCAAACCCCGTGGGGTGAAGGAAAATGCCGCACCCGTCTGCTCGGACGGTTCAACGCGCAAAACCTCGCCGCCTGCGTTGCCTTGCTGTGTGCCAACGGTTATCCACTAAATAACGTTTTGGAAGTACTGGCAAAAATCCGTCCTGCTTCAGGCCGCATGGATTGCATTATGAACAGCGGCAAACCTTTAGTCGTTGTCGATTATGCCCACACGCCGGATGCACTGGAAAAAGCACTCTCCACTTTGCAGGAAATCAAACCACAGGGCGCGGCTTTGTGGTGCGTATTTGGCTGCGGAGGTAACCGAGACAGCGGCAAACGCCCATTGATGGGTGCGGCAGCAGTTCAGGGTGCCGATAAAGTGGTGGTTACCAGCGACAACCCACGCTTGGAAAGTCCGCAAGACATCATCAACGACATCCTGCCTGCCGTGCCTAATCCTGAACGCGTCGAAGTTGATCGTGCCGTTGCCATCCGTTATGCGGTTGAGCAGGCTGCCACGAACGATATCATTCTGATTGCCGGTAAAGGGCATGAAAACTATCAGGATGTACAAGGCGTGAAGCACCATTTCTCCGATTTTGAAATCGCAGAAAAATCATTAGCAGAGCGCGGTTAAGCCATATCGCAAATTTTCAGACGGCCCGAAACCTTAAGGCCGTCTGAAAAAGATTTAAACATATACAATAAAAGCAATACGACACACGCATTACGGCACGTCAGCCATTAAACCCATCACAGTTGTTTGTTTCGGAGGACTTTTTAACAAGGCCGTCTGAACAACAAGGAGACCGATTTGATGCTGAAAATGCCGACAAAAACCTTATTAATCAGTGCAGCCGTAGTTTTATTCGCAGGCTGTACAACCAAACAACTTCCGCGTCCTACTGCCGAAATCGAGCAGTTGAGGGCGCAACAGCCTCCTACCGAGCAAAGCCTGCCGAATCCTGTTAAAGGCAAGCGTTTTGACGACACTTGGGGCGCAGCGCGCAGTCAGGGGCGCAGGCATGAAGGTGTGGATATTTTTGCTAAGAAAAACACGCCGATACGCAGTACCACGCCCGGCATCGTGACCAAAATCGGACGCAACCGATTGGGCGGTAAAGTTATCGGTATTCAAGGGCCGGGTGCTTGGCATTACTATGCCCACCTCAATAAATTTGCCCGTATCCGTCTGTATGAACGAGTAAAAGAAGGACAGGTCATCGGCTATGTCGGTAAAACCGGCAACGCTAGAACCACACCGGCCCACCTGCATTACGGCGTGTATCTGCCAAGCGGTGCGATTAATCCGTATCCGTTAATTAATCAGGACAAATAGGTCGTCTGATAAATAAGGTGCGCAATATAAGGGAGGCGCTTTTGGGTATTTTCAAAGGTTGATGTGTTTTTTCAGACGACTTCTTGCTCGTTATGCTGTTCTCCGACTGTTATACGCAGGTTCAATCTCGGTATCTCATGAGTAAAACTGTGGTATGACAAGGCTTTTTTAATATTACAGAAATAAATTAAATGATTGATTTGCAAGAAGCTTTGCTGAAGAAATATGTGGAGGTTTTAAACAAGCCGGAGTATCAGGATTTGTTGCATGCAATTAACAATAAGGACAATAAATTGTCCAATATCCATTTGGGCTTTGTCCCTGAACATTATGAAAGCGCAGAACACAAAATTTTGATTGTCGGCAGAGAAACACGCAGTTGGTACGATAGTAAGAAATTTGATGAATATCATGCCGAAAATGTAAGGCAACTGATGTCGTTAAGCAAAGATTTTATTTGGCGGAATTTGACTGGAGATTTAAAAAGAAACACAAGAGGGGCTACATTTTTCAATTTCGTCCGCAGGGTTGCCAAGCGAAGTGGGAACGAAGGCATCTTATGGGCTAATATTTTTGCGGTGGACTATAAAACTAAACATCCTAAGCATTCGGATTGGTTCGAAGATATAAAAACACTTTCCTGTAAATTACTGCGTGCCCAAATTGAAATTTTAAAGCCACAGATTATTCTTTTCGTAAGCGGAGACGGCGGCGTAGCGGCGCGGAGGGAGTGCTTTCCTGATTTGTCCGGCTCGGGTCAAGGCATAAACGGCTTGAATAAGGGAAAACTGGAAAAATTTTCTTTTGAAGGTGATAAGGAAATAATATGTTACCGAGCACCTCATCCCAGTACCAGAAATCGAGAAGGAAGGCACGCTTTAAAGGTGCTTGTCGAAGAGTTGCTGCCTTCTGCCAAAATGTAAAATGCCTTTACAATAAAATGCCTGTTTGAAAAAAACAAACGAAAGAAACCATGAAACCACTAGACCTAAATTTCATCTGCCAAACCCTCAACCTTCCGATGCCGTCTGAAAATCAACCTGTTTCGCGTATCGTTACAGATAGCCGCGATATTCAGGACGGCGACGTATTTTTTGCGCTTGCCGGAGAGCGCTTTGATGCACATGACTTTGTTGAAGATGTGTTGGCAGCGGGAGCAACGGCAGTTGTGGTTTCGCGCGAAGATTGTGCGGCTTTGAAAGGCGCGTTGAAGGTTGACGATACGCTTGCGGCTTTGCAAAAACTGGCGAAGGCGTGGCGTGAAAATGTGAATCCGTTTGTCTTTGGTATTACCGGCTCTTCCGGTAAAACGACGGTTAAAGAGATGTTGGCCGGCGTATTGCGTCATCGATTCGGTGATGAAGCTGTGTTGGCGACAGCCGGCAATTTCAACAATCATATCGGCTTGCCACTGACTTTGTTGAGGTTGAACGAAAAACACCGCTATGCCGTCATTGAAATGGGCATGAACCATTTTGGCGAATTGTCTTTGCTGACCCGAATCGCCGGTCCGAATGTTGCTCTGGTCAATAACGCCTTGCGCGCGCATGTCGGTTGCGGTTTTGATGGTGTTGGTGATATTGCCAAAGCCAAAAGTGAAATCTACGAAGGTTTGCTTTCAGACGGCATTGCGCTGATTCCGTGCGAAGATGCCAATATCGCTACATTTGAAGCGGCGACTGCACAATTGAACGCTCAGACTTTCGGCGTTGCCAGTGGCGATGTCCATGCAGAAAATATTGAGTTGAAACCGTTGTCCTGCGAGTTTGATTTGGTGCGTGGCAATGAACGTGTTGCTGTGGTGTTGCCAGTCCCCGGCCGACACAATGTGCATAATGCCGTAGCGGCTGCTGCTCTGGCTTTGGCGGCAGGCTTGAGCCTTGCCGAAGTTTCAGATGGCCTGAAAAATTTCAGCAATATCAAAGGCCGTCTGAATATCAAGCAAGGCATTAAAGATGCAACTTTAATTGACGATACTTATAATGCCAATCCCGACAGCATGAAAGCCGCCATTGATGTGCTCGCCGCTATGCCTGCGCCGCGTATTTTTGTGATGGGCGACATGGGCGAATTGGGTGAGGATGAAGCCGCTGCCATGCACGCCGAAGTTGGTGCGTATGCACGGGATAAAGGCATTGAGGCCGCGTATTTTGTCGGTGATAACAGCGTTGAAGCGGCAGAAACATTTGGCGTGGAAGGTTTGTGGTTTGCTGACAAAGATCCGCTGATTCAAGTGTTGAGCCACGACTTGCCTGAACGCGCTACTGTATTGGTCAAAGGTTCGCGCTTTATGAAGATGGAAGAAGTGGTCGAGGCGTTGGCAACAACAACTGCGTAAAAGGCCGTCTGAAATATGAAAAAGATTTTACTATTGACTGGTTTGCTGATTGCCGCGTTTTATGCCGGAATGAAAGTACAGGCATTTATCTATGAGGATACCTGCTTGGATTTGGGCGGCGGAAAGAATCCTGGAAACTATCCGATTTGCGTGGTAGAGAAATAATCTTACTCAACAAGGCCGTCTGCAATTTCAGACGGCATACCGATTTATTTTTAATTGGGCATAAGCCCGCTGTAACAACAAAAACAAAAAAGGAAGCCCCATGTTTTTATGGCTCGCACATTTCAGTAACTGGTTAACCGGCCTGAATATTTTTCAATACACCACATTCCGCGCCGTCATGGCGGCTTTGACTGCGTTGGCGTTTTCCCTATTGCTTGGTCCGTGGACCATCCGCAAGCTGACTGCGCTTAAAGTCGGCCAAGCCGTCCGTACCGACGGCCCTCAAACCCACCTGATCAAAAACGGTACGCCAACCATGGGCGGCTCGCTGATTTTGACCGCCATTACCGTGTCCACAATCTTGTGGGGCAACTGGGCAAATCCTTATATCTGGATTCTCTTAGGTGTCCTGCTTGCTACCGGCGCACTCGGTTTTTACGACGACTGGCGCAAAGTGGTTTATAAAGACCCTAACGGCGTGTCTGCCAAATTTAAAATGGTGTGGCAGTCCAGCGTTGCTATCATTGCCGGTTTGGCATTGTTCTACCTTGCGACAAATTCCGCCAACAATATCCTGATTGTTCCCTTCTTCAAACAAGTTGCCTTGCCGCTTGGCGTAGTCGGCTTCTTGGTATTGTCCTACCTGACCATCGTCGGTACATCCAATGCCGTTAACCTGACCGACGGCTTGGACGGCTTGGCCGCATTCCCCGTTGTACTTGTCGCAGCAGGTCTTGCCATCTTTGCTTATGCCAGCGGCCACTCACAATTTGCCCAATACCTGCAATTGCCTTACGTTGCCGGCGCAAACGAAGTGGTGATTTTCTGTACCGCCATGTGTGGTGCGTGTCTCGGCTTTTTGTGGTTTAACGCTTATCCGGCACAAGTCTTTATGGGCGACGTCGGCGCGCTCGCGCTTGGCGCGGCACTCGGTACCGTTGCCGTCATCATCCGCCAAGAATTTGTCCTCGTCATCATGGGCGGCCTATTTGTTGTTGAAGCCATTTCCGTTATGTTGCAGGTCGGTTGGTACAAACGCACCAAAAAACGCATTTTCCTGATGGCACCGATTCATCATCATTACGAACAAAAAGGCTGGAAAGAAACCCAAGTCGTCGTCCGTTTCTGGATTATCACCATCGTCTTGGTGCTGATCGGTTTAAGTACCCTCAAAATCCGCTAAATCTCAAAAGGCCGTCTGAAAATTTCAGACGGCCATTATGTAAGGTAAGCATGCTTGCCTGAATCCTACGTCTCAAAATAAATCCTGTAATAATCCATACAGAAAGTCCCCAAACATGTACCAATCTTTTGGCGGCGCAACCGGCATCCGCACCCTGACTGACCGTTTCTACGACTTGATGGAACTTGAGCCGCAATACCAAGCCTTACGCCAAATGCACGGCGAAGACATGACCCTGATACGCGAAAAGC
The DNA here is from genome assembly GCF_946902045.1 of Neisseria sp. Marseille-Q5346. Next base: position 1,665,973 of record NZ_OX336253.1, read on the forward strand.
TCTACGAATTTTTCAGTGGCTGGCTCGGCGGCCCGCAACTCTTTGTCGAAAAATACGGCCATCCCCAACTGCGCGCCCGCCATATGCCTTTTGCCGTCAACGTACAAGTCCGCAACGAATGGATCGCCTGCTTTGCCCAAGCCATGAGTGAACTGGACATCGACAAAGCACTTGCCGAGCCAGTTTTAATCCAAGTTTTTGCCATGGCAGATTGGTGCCGTAACCAAAACGAAGACGGTATCGAACCGCCTATGCCGCCGATGGCGGTTGATCCATGGGTACGCGCACCGGAATTGCAGCAGATTTTGAGTAGCTACGGTGTGAATAGCTTTTTTAAGGAATTCACTAGTTAAGGCCGTCTGAAACTTCTTGGATAAAACAGGAACAATAATTTAAAAGTAAAAAGTAATAGGTTTTAAAATGAATAAGTGCTTTAAAAGAATAATGTTGGGCATGATTGCCTTGAGTTTCAGCCAACTAGTGTGGGCGGATAATGTCCCTAATTTTCAGGAAACCTTGCGGGCGGCAGAACAAGGAGTTGTTGCTGCCCAATATAATCTTGGTCAGATGTATCGTAACGGACAAGGTGTCCGTAAAGACTATGCTGAAGCGGTCAAGTGGTATCGTAAAGCAGCGAAACAGGGAGATACCCGAGCACAATCTAATTTGGGGTTGATGTATGTCAACGGAAAAGGTGTGCGCCAGGATTATGCAGAGGCAGTGCGGTGGTTTCGCAAGGCAGCAGAACAAGGGGATGCAGCTGCCCAATCCAATTTGGGTGTAATGTATGTCAACGGACAAGGCGTACATCAAGACTATGCTGAAGCGGCGAAATGGTTCCATAAAGCAGCGGAACAAGGAAGTGCTGAAGCCCAACTTAATTTAGGTGTGATGTATGCTAATGGGCAAGGTATGATCCAAGACTATGTCGAAGCGGCAAAATGGTATAGAAAAGCGGCAGAACAGGGTGATGCTCAAGCCCAATATAATTTAGGTGTGATGTATACCGACGGACAAGGTGTACGCCAAGACTATGTCGAAGCGGTTAAATGGTATCGTAAAGCTACAAAGCAGGGTGATGTCAAAGCCCAATATAATTTAGGTGTGATGTATGCCAATGGACAAGGAGTCCGTCAAAACTATGTGCAGGCAGTGAAGTGGATTGAAAAGGCAGCAATGCAAGGTCATGTCAAAGCCCAATACAATGTGGGTGCGATGTATGCTAATGGACAAGGTGTCCGCCAAAACCTAAGAGTTGCCAAAGCGTGGCTCGGTATGGCATGTAATAACGGTAATCGGCTAGGATGTGACGGTTACCGTCGTTTAGAATCGGGTTATTGAGCGATTTATGAAATGCCGTCTGAAAAAACTAGGATAAAACAGAAACAATAATTTGAAAGAAATGGATTTTAGAATGAATAAATTATTAAAAAAAATGATGGTAGCCCTGTTATCTTTGGGCTTGGTGCAGGCAGTTTGGGCTGATAATGTACCGGATTTTAAGGAAACGCTTCAAGCTGCAGGGCAAGGGTATGCTAAAGCCCAATTTAATTTGGGTTTGATGTACTACAATGGGCAAGGAGTTCGTCAGGACTATACACAGGCGGTGCAGTGGTATCGCAAGGCGGCAGAACAAGGGGATGCAAAAGCCCAATATAATTTGGGTGTGATGTACGACAATGGGCAAGGAGTTCGTCAGGACTATACACAGGCGGTGCAGTGGTATCGCAAGGCGGCAGAACAAGGGTATGCAAAAGCCCAATATAATTTGGGTGTGAGGTACTACAATGGGCAAGGAGTTCGTCAGGACTATACACAGGCGGTGCAGTGGTATCGCAAGGCGGCAGAACAAGGATTGGCCGATGCCCAATATAATTTGGGTGTGGCGTATGAAAAAGGTAAAGGAGTTCGTCAAGACTATGCAAAGGCAGTGCAATGGTATCGCAAGGCGGCAGAACAAGGGGATGCAGAAGCCCAATATAATTTGGGTGTAATGTATGCCAATGGGCAAGGAGTCCGTCAGGACTATACACAGGCAGTGCAGTGGTATCGCAAGGAGGCAGAACAAGGATATGCTAAAGCCCAATATAATTTGGGTGTAATGTATGCCAACGGGCAAGGAGTCCGTCAGGACTATACACAGGCAGTGCAGTGGTATCGCAAGGCGGCAGAACAAGGATATGCTAAAGCCCAATATAATTTGGGTGTGGCGTATGAAAAAGGTAAAGGAGTCCGTCAGGACTATACACAAGCAGTGCAGTGGTATCGCAAGGCGGCAGAGCAAGGGTATGCCGATGCCCAATCTAATTTGGGTGTGATGTATGAGGAAGGACAAGGAGCCCGTCAAGACTATGCACAGGCAGTGCAGTGGTATCGCAAGGCAGCAGAACAAGGGCTTGCAGAAGCCCAATATAATTTGGGTGTGATGTATGCCAAAGGAGAAGGTGTTCGTCAGAACTATAAGATCGCCAAAGAGTGGTTTGGTAAGGCTTGTGATAATGGATTGCAACGAGGTTGCGATGCTTATCGTGTATTTAATTAGGCAGGATATTGAATCCTTATTCAAAGGCCGTCCGAAAAACTTAGGATAAAACCAAAATGACTTTCCAAAACAAAAAAATCCTCGTCGCCGGGCTTGGCGGCACGGGTATTTCCATGATTGCCTATCTGCGCAAAAACGGTGCGGAGGTGGCTGCGTATGATGCGGAGCTGAAAGCCGAGCGCGTGTCGCAAATCGGTAAGATGTTTGACGGGCTGGTGTTTTACACGGGTCGCATGAAAGATGCGCTGGATAACGGTTTCGATATTTTGGCGCTCAGTCCCGGCATCAGCGAGCGGCAGCCGGATATTGAGGCCTTCAAGCAAAACGGCGGACGCGTGTTGGGCGACATTGAATTGCTGGCGGATATTATGAACCGCCGCGGCGACAAGGTGATTGCGATTACCGGCAGCAACGGCAAAACCACGGTAACGAGCCTGGTCGGCTATCTCTGCATCAAGTGCGGGCTGGATACCGTCATCGCGGGCAATATCGGCACGCCGGTTTTGGAGGCGGAATTGCAGCGTGAAGGCAAAAAGGCGGACGTGTGGGTGTTGGAGCTTTCCAGCTTCCAACTGGAAAACACCGAAAGCCTGCGCCCGACTGCGGCGACGGTGCTGAACATCTCCGAAGACCATCTCGACCGCTACGACGACCTGCTTGACTATGCGCATACCAAGGATAAGATTTTCCGTGGCGATGGCGTGCAGGTTTTGAATGCAGACGATGCGTTCTGCCGTGCGATGAAGCGTGCCGGGCGCGAGGTGAAATGGTTTTCGTTGGAACATAAAGCCGATTTTTGGTTGGAACGTGAGACAGGATGCCTGAAACAAGGCAATGAGGACTTGATTGCCACGCAAGACATTCCGTTGCAAGGTCTGCACAACGCCGCCAACGTTATGGCTGCCATCGCCTTGTGCGAAGCGGTCGGTTTGCCGCGCGAAGCATTGCTCGAACATGTTAAAACCTTCCAAGGCCTGCCGCACCGCGTGGAAAAAATCGGCGAGAAAAACGGCGTGGTGTTTATCGACGACAGCAAAGGCACGAACGTCGGTGCGACTGCCGCCGCGATTGCCGGTTTGCAAAATCCGCTCTTTGTAATTTTGGGCGGCATGGGCAAAGGGCAGGACTTCACGCCTCTGCGCGACGCGCTTGCCGGCAAGGCAAAAGGCGTGTTCCTGATCGGCGTCGATGCGCCGCAAATCCGCCGCGATTTGGACGGCTGCGATCTGAATATGACCGACTGCGCCACTTTGGAAGAAGCGGTTCAGACAGCATATGCCCAAGCCGAAGCGGGCGATATTGTGCTGCTCAGCCCGGCTTGTGCGAGCTTCGATATGTTTAAAGGCTATGCGCACCGTTCGGAAGTGTTTATCGAAGCGTTCAAAGCTTTGTAAGGCCGTCTGAAAGATGAAAGTGGGTTTGAAAATCGGCTTGGCGACAGTCGTGCTTTCGGCTGTCGCCGCTTCGGTGTTTTGGTTTGTCGCGCCGATTCGTTCCACGACAACCGTTACCACGCCAAGCGAAACGCCGTTGCCTGAAGATGCGGTTATCGACAGATTGGTCGTGCATAAAAGCAAGCGCACCATGTCGGCGTACTCGCAAGGCAGGTTGCTGAAAACCTATCCCATTTCGTTGGGCAAGCAACCGGTCGGGCATAAACAGTTTGAAGGCGACGGCAAAACGCCCGAAGGAAAATACCGCATCAATGAGCGCAATCCCAACAGCGGATACCACAAAAACCTCGGCGTTTCCTATCCCAACGAAGCCGACAAAGCCTACGCGGCGGCACAAGGCAAAAGCCCGGGCGGGCTGATTAAAATCCACGGCATGAAAAACGGCTGGGGTTTTATCGGTAAAAAACACCTGCAAAAAGACTGGACCAACGGCTGCATCGCGGTAACGGACAAAGAAGTTGATGAACTCTACCGCAGCGTAAAGCACAATGCGGAAATTGAAATTCTGCCGTAGGTTCTATGCCTACCGAAGGGATGAATGTAGGGTCAAAACTTATATCGATTGCTTGTCAGGCCGTCTGAAAAGCTCGGTAGGGCAGGGGACTTGATACTGGGATTTTTATCTCAAATAAGTCGCCAATCCTTCCTAAGGATAGGTCAACACGCTTTCTCTTTTTTGAACCGTAGATTCTGAATTGTTGGTTTGGAAATAAACCTTTAAAATAACGTTAATTCATTTTTTCAGACGGCCTCTTGCCCATTAGCAGGCCGTCTGAATATTTTATTCAAGCCGTTACGGATGTTTTCATGATTAGTCTTTCCAAAATGCTTGACCGGCCGATTGCGCGCGATGGTCGGAAGTTTGATGTTTCTCTCTTGTGGATGGTCGTCTTAATGACGGTTTTCAGCCTGACTATGATTTATTCGGCTTCTATTGCGTATGCAGCGTCGGAAGGGGGTAGCCAGTTTTCTTTTGTGTCTAAGCAGGCAATGTTTATCCTGTTTACGGTGGCTATATGCTTGCCGCTTTTCCTGCTGAAGATGAGTTTCTGGCGGCGGATTATTCCGTTTTATTTTGCTGTTTCTGGTTTGCTGTTGCTGCTGGTTTTGTTTGTCGGCCGCGAGATTAACGGTGCGACGCGCTGGATTCATATCGGACCGCTCAACTTGCAACCAACTGAATTTTTCAAATTGGCGACGGTCTTGTATTTGTCCAGCCTGTTTACGCGCCGTGAAGAAATGTTGCGCGATTTGGATTCTTTGGGTTGGTCGTCTTTGTTTACCGGTATTGGCGATTTGGTGTGCAGCCCTTTTAAAAGTGAAGCTTGGGTAAGGGTAAAGGAACGTTTCCGCAAGTTTAAGACCTTGATTCTGCCGATTATGTTGGTGGCGGTCGGTTTGGTTTTGATTATGGGTCAGCCGGACTTTGGCTCGTTTGTCGTGATTGTCGTGATTACCATGGGTATGCTGTTTTTGGCAGGTTTTCCGTGGAAGTATTTTGCCGTATTGGTGGCGACCGTTGTGAGCGGAATGGGCTTGTTGATTTTAGCTGCGCCTTACCGTATGGCGCGTGTAGCGGCGTTTTTGGACCCTTGGAGCGATCCCTTGGGTAAAGGCTATCAGCTGACACATTCCTTGATGGCGATTGCGCGCGGTGGCTGGTTTGGCGAGGGCTTGGGTGCGAGTTTGGAAAAACGTTTCTATCTGCCTGAAGCGCACACGGACTTTATTTTTGCCGTCATCGGCGAAGAATTCGGCTTTTTAGGGATGCTGGTTTTGGTGTTCTGCTACGGCTGGCTGGTGTGGCGCGCGTTTTCCATCGGCAAACAGGCGCGTGATTCGGGCTTGATGTTCAGCGCGTACATCGCCAACGGCATCGGCATTTGGATTGGTATTCAAAGTTTCTTCAATATCGGTGTAAACATCGGTATCCTGCCCACTAAAGGCCTGACTTTGCCATTTATGTCTTACGGCGGTTCGGCTGTCTTTATCATGCTGGTGTGCATTACTTTGTTATTGCGCATTGATTATGAAAACCGCCAAAAAATGCGCGGTTATTCGGTGGAGTAAAACCATGAGCGGTAAAACTTTTATGCTGATGGCCGGCGGTACGGGCGGTCATATTTTCCCTGCATTGGCGGTTGCCGAGTCGCTGCAAAAGCGCGGCCATCATGTGATTTGGCTGGGCAGTCAGGATTCGATGGAAGAGCGCATCGTGCCGCAATACGGCATACGCTTGGAAACGCTAGCCATTAAAGGCATACGCGGCAACGGTATCAAGCGCAAGCTGATGTTGCCGTTTACGCTGTATAAAACCGTCCGCGCAGCTCAGCAGATTATTAAGAAACACCGTGTCGAGTGTGTTATCGGTTTCGGCGGTTTTGTTACTTTCCCCGGCGGCTTGGCGGCAAAAATTTCCGGTGTGCCGATTGTGATTCACGAGCAAAACGCCGTAGCCGGTTTGTCCAACCGCCAACTGGCGCGTTGGGCAAAACGTGTTCTGTATGCTTTCCCCAAAGCCTTTCAACATGAAGGCGGATTGGTGGGCAACCCTGTCCGTGCCGATATTGCGGCATTGCCTGTTCCTGAAGAACGCTTTGAAAACCGTCAAGGCCGTCTGAAAGTTTTGGTGGTGGGCGGCAGTTTGGGTGCGGATGTGTTGAACAAAACCGTTCCGCAAGCTTTGGCATTATTGCCTGAGGAGGCTCGTCCGCAAATGTATCATCAGTCCGGCCGCAATAAATTGGGTAACCTACAGGCGGATTACGATGCATTAGGTGTGCAAGCCGAGTGCGTCGAATTTATTACCGATATGGTATCCGCCTACCGCGATGCCGATTTGGTAATTTGCCGTGCCGGTGCGCTGACGATTGCCGAGTTGACGGCTGCAGGTTTGGGTGCATTGCTGGTACCGTATCCGCACGCAGTGGACGATCACCAAACAGCCAATGCGCGCTTTATGGTGCAGGCCGAAGCTGGTTTGCTGCTACCGCAAACTCAACTGACGGCAGAAAAACTGGCCGAAATCCTCGGCGGATTAAACCGTGAAAAATGCCTGAAATGGGCGAAAAATGCCCGTACATTGGCGTTGCCGCACAGTGCAGACGATGTGGCAGAAATTGCCATATCTTGTACCGAATAAGCAGGCAGACTTCGATTAAAGGCCGTCTGAAAAGTTGATTAACAGCGTTTCAGACGGCCTTTATTGCTTTTGTTAAAATTCCTTTACAATAAAAGCATAGCGCAGAAGCGGATAGCCCTTTAAAATAACGCCTTTACGCACTAAAAATCAACCGGAACGCAACGTTATGATGAAAAATCGAGTGACCAACATCCATTTTGTCGGAATCGGCGGCGTCGGCATGAGCGGTATTGCCGAAGTTTTACACAATTTGGGCTTTAAAGTTTCCGGTTCGGATCAGGCGCGTAATGCCGTTACTGAGCATTTGAGCGCTCTCGGCATCCAAGTTTACCCAGGTCATACTGCCGAACACGTCAATGGTGCCGACGTGGTTGTTACCTCTACTGCCGTCAAAAAAGACAATCCTGAAGTTGTTGCCGCGTTGGAGCAGCAGATTCCCGTGATTCCGCGCGCGTTGATGTTGGCAGAATTGATGCGCTTCCGCGATGGTATCGCCATTGCCGGTACGCACGGTAAAACCACAACCACCAGCCTGACCGCTTCTATTCTCGGCGCGGCAGGTCTTGACCCGACTTTCGTTATCGGCGGCAAACTCAACGCCGCAGGGACCAACGCTCGTTTGGGTAAAGGCGAATACATTGTTGCCGAAGCCGACGAATCCGATGCCTCTTTCCTGTATCTGACGCCGATTATGTCCGTCGTGACCAATATCGACGAAGACCATATGGACACTTATGGACACAGCGTTGAGAAACTGCATCAGGCGTTTGTGGATTTCATCCACCGTATGCCGTTTTACGGTAAGGCATTCTTGTGTATCGACAGCGAACACGTCCGCGCGATTTTGCCCAAAGTGAGCAAGCCTTACGCCACTTACGGCTTGGACGATACTGCCGATATCTACGCAACCGATATTGAAAACATCGGCGCTCAAATGAAATTTACCGTTCATGTTCAAATGAAAGGACATGAGCAAGAGCCGTTTGAGGTTGTTTTGAATATGCCCGGTCGCCACAACGTCCTCAATGCGTTGGCGGCTATCGGCGTTGCGCTGGAAGTTGGTGCATCGGTTGAAGCCATTCAAAAAGGTTTGCTCGGCTTTGAAGGTGTCGGCCGCCGTTTCCAAAAATATGGCGACATCAAATTGCCAAACGGCGGAACCGCGCTGCTGGTGGACGATTATGGCCACCATCCTGTCGAAATGGCGGCAACTCTGGCCGCCGCACGCGGCGCATACCCTGAAAAACGTTTGGTCTTGGCTTTCCAACCACACCGCTATACCCGCACACGTGATTTGTTTGAAGACTTTACCAAAGTCCTCAATACCGTCGATGCGCTGGTGTTGACCGAAGTTTATGCCGCAGGCGAAGAGCCGATTGCCGCAGCCGACTCCCGAGCCTTGGCGCGCGCCATCCGCGTATTGGGCAAACTTGAGCCTATTTACTGCGAAAACGTTGCCGATCTGCCGCAAATGCTGCTGAATGTTTTGCAAGACGGCGATGTTGTTCTGAATATGGGTGCCGGCAGCATCAACCGCGTTCCGTCTGCATTGGTGGAATTGTCGAAACAATCATAATAAACAGGCATATTTGCCTTTGAGGACACATAGGTCGTCTGAACAATATTTCAGACGGCCTGTATCAGTATTTAAGAAAGTAGAAATTATGCAGAATTTTGGCAAAGTGGCCGTATTGATGGGCGGCTTCTCCAGCGAGCGCGAAGTTTCTCTGGACAGCGGCGCCGCTATTTTGGCTGCCTTGAAAAGCAAAGGCGTCGATGCCCATGCGTTCGACCCCAAAGAAACCCCGTTGTCTGAATTGAAAACACAAGGTTTTCAGACGGCCTTCAATATTCTGCACGGCACTTTCGGCGAAGATGGCGCGATTCAAGGCGCGTTGGAGCTGATGGGTATTCCTTACACCGGCAGCGGCGTGGCCGCTTCTGCGCTGGGTATGGACAAATATCGCTGCAAACTGATTTGGCAGGCTGTGGGCTTGCCTGTTCCTGAGTTTGCTGTATTGCATGACGACAGCGACTTTGATGCTGTTGAAGAAAAATTGGGCCTGCCGATGTTTGTGAAACCCGCCTCAGAAGGCAGCAGCGTCGGCGTAGTAAAAGTAAAAGAAAAAGGCCGTCTGAAAAGCGTTTACGAAGAATTGAAACACTTGCAGGGCGAAATCATTGCCGAGCGCTTTATCGGCGGCGGCGAGTATTCTTGCCCGGTATTGAATGGCAAAGGCCTGCCGAGTATTCATATTATTCCGGCTACCGAGTTTTACGACTACGAGGCTAAATACAACCGCGACGATACGGTGTATCAATGCCCGTCGGAAGATTTGAGCGAGGCGGAGGAAAACCTGATGCGCGAACTCGCTGTGCGTGGTGCGCAGGCGATTGGTGCGGACGGCTGTTCGCGCGTGGACTTTCTGAAAGATACGGACGGTAAACTGTATCTCTTGGAAATCAATACCTTGCCCGGTATGACCAGCCACAGTTTGGTGCCAAAATCTGCAGGCCATACCGGCGTGGATTTTGCTGATTTATGTATTGAGATTTTGAAGACCGCTCATGTGGGATGATGCAGGCGCATTGGGTCGGCTGACCCGCCGGCTATTGGTGCTGATGACCTTTCTACTGATAGGTTCGGGCATAGCTTGGCTTTACAATTCCAAATATTTTCCTGTGAAACAGATTGCCATTCAGGGTAAGCTGAAATATGCTTCCAACAAAGAATTGCAAACCGTTGCACGAGAGCATATCAGGGGTAATATGTTCCGCGCCGATATTGATTCGGCGCAGGCCGCTTTTCAGGAATTGCCTTGGATTGACTCGGCAATGGTACGCCGCCGTTTTCCGGAAACCGTGGAAATTATCCTGACCGAGCGTGTGCCGGTTGCACACTGGCGCGCTGGTGGCTTGGTGGACAGTAAGGGCAATGTGTTTGCCGCAAGCCTGAAACAGGACCTGCCTATATTTGAAGGGCAGCAGGGGACAGGCAAAGACATGGTCAAACATTATGCGGACTTTTCCGGTATTTTGAGCCCGTTGAAACTGACCATCAAAGAATTGATCTACACGCCGCGTTCGGCATGGCTGCTTGTATTGAACAACGGCATTACCGTGCGCTTGGGGCGTGAAAACGAAATCAAACGTTTGCAGCAGTTTGCCCAGATTTGGCCATCGCTGCTGCGTAAAAAACAAAGTCGTATCGAGTATGTCGATATGCGTTATAAGGATGGTTTTTCAGTCCGTTACAAGCCGTCTGAAAACCCTTCCGACAGTGAATAGCCGATTAGACGTGAAGCAATCTTGTTTCAAAAATAATCAAACCGTCAGTCAGACAACATAGCGAACGAGCAATTATGGAACAACAACAAAATAAATATATCAGTGCCTTAGACATTGGTACGTCCAAGGTCATCGCCTTAATCGGTGAGATTCGGGAAGATAACGAAATCCACATTGTTGGCTTGGGTCAAAGCCCTTCACGCGGTCTGCGTGCAGGTATGGTGACCAACATTGACGCCACTGCGCAAGCCATTCGTCAGGCGGTAGAAGATGCCGAGTTGATGGCAGATACCAAAATTTCCCACGTTGTCACCGGTATTGCCGGTAACCATATCCGCAGCCTGAATTCACAAGGCGTGGTCAAGATTAAAGATGGCGAAGTATCGCAAGCCGACATCGATCGTGCCATCGAAACAGCCAAAGCCATTAATATTCCGCCTGATCACAATATCTTACATACCGTGGTTCAAGAGTACATCATCGACAACCAACCCGGTGTGAAAGAGCCTATCGGCATGAGCGGCGTGCGTTTGGACACCCGTGTACACATTATTACCGGTGCAAACACTGCTTTGCAAAATATCCAAAAATGTATCCAACGCTGCGGTCTGCAAATGGATCAAATCATGCTTCAGCCTTTGGCAAGCGGTCACGCCGTTTTGACTGAAGACGAAAAAGATTTGGGCGTGTGCGTCATCGATATCGGTGGTGGTACAACCGACATCGCGGTTTATACCAATGGTGCCATCCGCCATACTGCGGTTATTCCCGTTGCCGGCGATTTGATTACCAAAGACTTGGCTCAAGCCTTACGTACGCCGCACAGTGCAGCCGAGTACATCAAAATTCATTACGGTGCAGCCATTCCGACTATGGACGGCTTGGATGAAATGATTGAAGTTCCTAGCGTTGGCGACCGTCAATCACGTCAAATTTCGCGCCGCGTATTGGCTGAAATCATCGGTCCGCGTGTAGAAGAAATTTTGGAGTTGACGCTGAACGAATTGCGCCGCTCCGGTTTCCCAGAAGAAGTGCTGACTTCCGGTATCGTTTTGACCGGTGGTGCTTCTATGTTGACCGGTATTGTTGAGTTGGCGGAAGAAATCTTCAACCTGCCGGCACGTATCGGTGTTCCACAGGAAATGGGTGGTGTATCTGAGCGTATCCGTAATCCACGCTATTCAACCGCCATCGGTCTTTTGCAGGCGGCAAGAGGAGAGGAAGACGGTGCGCCAGTAACAGGTGCCATTGTGGTTCATGATCAGGCTGAAAAAATCAGTCTGTGGGCAAGACTGATGAAATTCGTTAAAGACAATTTCTGATAAAAGTTTTCAGGGTAGGCGGTGTACCAACCGTTTGTCCTGAATATTTAAGTGGGATTAAACGGTTTTAAATAATTGCCAAGTGGATAATTTAAAACTTGTATATTTTCTGTTAAAAAATGTAGTAAAAATATAACGCCGACAGCCGAATGGTAAGAAGATTTTTGCCAGTATCTGGATACTTCTTATATAATACGGATAATGAGTTATTTTTGAACCGTCCTTATAAAGCGGGGCGCGGAGGATTATTGAATGGAATTTGTTTACGACGTAGCAGAATCAGCAACGAGCCCTGCTGTTATTAAAGTTATCGGTTTGGGCGGTGGCGGCTGTAATGCCATCAACAACATGGTTGCCAACACTATTCATGGTGTTGAGTTCATCAGTGCTAATACCGATGCGCAATCATTGGCAAAAAACAATGCGGCTAAACGCATTCAATTGGGTACAAACCTGACTCGCGGTTTGGGCGCCGGTGCAAATCCTGAAATCGGCCGCGCTGCTGCTCAAGAAGATCGCGAAGCCATCGAAGATGCCATCCGTGGTGCAAACATGCTGTTCATTACTACCGGTATGGGTGGCGGTACAGGTACCGGATCTGCTCCTGTTGTGGCTGAAATCGCTAAAGAAATGGGTATCCTGACCGTTGCAGTTGTAACCCGTCCGTTTGCTTACGAAGGCAAACGCGTACATATCGCTCAAGCAGGTTTGGATCAACTCAAAGAGCGCGTCGATTCCCTGATTATTATCCCGAACGACAAATTGATGACTGCCTTGGGCGAAGACGTGACCATGCGCGAAGCTTTCCGTGCGGCTGACAATGTACTGCGTGATGCGGTTGCCGGTATTTCCGAAGTGGTGACTTGTCCTAGCGACATGATCAACTTGGACTTCGCCGACGTGAAAACCGTGATGAGCAATCGCGGTATCGCCATGATGGGTTCAGGTTTTGCACAAGGTATCGACCGTGCCCGTTTGGCTACCGATCAAGCTATCTCCAGCCCGCTCTTGGATAACGTTACTTTGGATGGTGCACGCGGTGTATTGGTAAACATTACCACTGCCCCTGGCTGCCTGAAAATGTCTGAATTTAACGAGATTATGCGTATCGTCAACCAAAATGCACACCCTGAAGTGGAATGCAAATTTGGTGCTGCCGAAGACGAGAGCATGAGCGAAGACGCTATCCGTATTACCATTATTGCTACCGGCTTGAAAGAAAACGGTACTGACAACCAACTGCGTGCTGCTGCCCGTACCCAACAATTGGTACGCGGTGCGGAAGAAGCGCCTCAAGCTCAAAGCCAAAGCAGTGCTGAAAGCTTGGTTCGTACCAACCGCAATATCCGTTCTATGAATCTGACTGCGGCTGATTTCAGCAACCAGTCTGTACTGGATGACTTTGAAATTCCTGCTATCTTGCGCCGTCAGCAACATACTTCTGAGAAATAATCAGGATCATGTATGAAAAGACCTGCTTTTAAGGCAGGTCTTTTTTATTAGCAAAATAAACTTAAGGCCGTCTGAAAATTTTCAGACGGCCTTAAGTTCAAATAAAGCAAATAACAAACTTACCCTTTATTTAGGATTTGCTTGTTTTCACCCTCACGACGCAACTCTTTAGGCAAGACAAATACAATGCTTTCTTCTGCGCCTTCTCCTTCGCGTATGGTCTCGTGTCCCCAATCTTGAATGGTTTGTAAGACTTCTCGAACCAAGACTTCGGGCGCAGATGCACCGGCAGTTACACCAACCTTGGTTTTGTTTTCAAACCATTCTTTTTTCAGATAGGAAGCATTATCGACCATATAGGCATCAACTCCGCGCAATGCGGCTACTTCACGCAAGCGGTTGCTGTTGGAAGAGTTGGGCGAGCCGACAACAATCACGAGGTCGCATTCTTCCGCCAATTCTTTAACGGCAGTTTGGCGGTTGGTTGTGGCGTAGCAGATGTCTTCTTTGTGCGGATTGCGGATATTGGGGAAGCGTTGGTTTAAGGCCGCAATAATGTCTTTGGTTTCATCCACCGATAAAGTGGTTTGGCTCACATAGGCAAGCTTATCAGGATTTTTGACGTTCAGTCCGGCCACATCTTCCACTGTCTCAACCAGAAACATTTTACCCGGAGGCAATTGTCCCATTGTACCTTCTACTTCGACGTGGCCTTTATGGCCGATCATAATGATTTCGTAATCTTGCTCATCGAGGCGGGCTACTTCTTTATGGACTTTGGTTACCAAAGGGCAGGTGGCATCAAAAATGCGGAAACCACGTTGCACCGCTTCTTCCTGTACGGCTTTGGATACGCCGTGAGCAGAGTAAATCAGCGTTGCGCCCTTTGGGACATCTGCCAAGTCATCAACAAAGACGGCACCTTTTGCCCGAAGATTGTCCACGACGAATTTGTTGTGAACGACCTCATGGCGGACGTAAATGGGTGCGCCGTATTCTTCGAGTGCACGTTCAACAATGCTGATGGCGCGGTCAACGCCGGCACAGAAGCCGCGAGGATTGGCAAGGATAATGGTTTTTTGAGTCATGTGTGTTCCGTTTTCAGACGGCCTTTGTGTCGTTTGAAGGTGTTTTTTTGTGCAGCAAACCATCTATTACCAAGCAAACTGCGCCAACGCAGATAAAGCTGTCGGCAATGTTAAATGCGGGGTAGAACCAGTTTTGCCAATAGAAAAGCAGAAAATCGACAACGTGGCCGTGAATCAGACGGTCAACCACATTGCCAATCGCGCCGCCGATAATCATGGCAGCCCCCAGTTTACCCCAGCGGCCAAACTCATCGCGCCAGATAGCACGGGCCAAATACAGGCTGATAACGACGGCCAGACCTAAAAAGAAGAATTTTTGCCAGCCACCTTGGTCGGCCAAAAAGCTGAATGCCGCGCCTGGATTATAGGCAAGGGTCAGGTCAAAAAAGTCTGGAATGATATTGAGGCGTTCGCCTTCGGTAAAGTGTTTCAAGATTTCCCATTTGCTCAGTTGGTCAAGAATGATGGCAACGAGGGAAAGTAAGAAAAAGGGAATTTTTGCAGTAGAGGATGAACTCATGTTTTCAGACGGTTTATGTAATAAAGGGCTTATTTTACCTGAAAGCAGGCTGGAAGTGTTTGCAATGGCATTGACGTTAAGGCCGTCTGAAAATAGAAACGCCGCCACTTGAATGTATCAAAGGGCGGCGTGGTAAGCATGTGCGGGCTTATTGGTTTTTAAGCAATGGGAAGCCCAGTTTCTCGCGGCTTTCAACGAATTTTTGAGCAACGATACGGCTCAGTGCACGAATACGGCCGATGTAGGTTGCGCGTTCGGTAACGGAAATGGCGCCGCGTGCATCTAAGAGGTTGAACGTGTGGCCGGCTTTGAGTACAAGCTCGTAAGCAGGCAGGGCAAGACTGGTGTCCTCAACTGCAAGCAGGCGTTTGGCTTGTTCTTCATAGTCGTTGAATTGGCGCAAGAGCCAATCGGTATCGCTGTATTCGAAGTTGTAGGTGGATTGTTCGACTTCGTTTTGATGATAAACGTCGCCGTAAGTGACGATGTTGCCATCAAGGGTTTTTGCCCAAACGAGGTCGTACACGTTTTCCACGCCTTGCAGATACATGGCAAGACGCTCGATACCGTAGGTGATTTCACCAAGTACAGGGGAGCAGTCGATACCGCCGACTTGTTGGAAGTAGGTGAATTGGGTTACTTCCATGCCGTTGAGCCAAACTTCCCAACCCAAGCCCCAAGCGCCGAGAGTAGGGTTTTCCCAGTCGTCTTCGACAAAGCGGATGTCGTGTACTTTAGGGTCGATACCCAATTCGCGCAGGGAATCGAGGTATAGGTCTTGAATATTGGCTGGCGCAGGTTTGAGCGCAACTTGGAATTGATAGTAATGTTGCAGGCGGTTGGGGGTGTCGCCATAGCGGCCGTCTTTGGGGCGGCGGCTGGGTTGAACATAAGCGGCAAACCAAGGCTCTGGGCCTAATGCGCGCAGGCAGGTGGCTGGATGCGAAGTACCGGCACCGACTTCCATATCGAAAGGTTGGATAACGGTGCAGCCTTTGTCTGCCCAGTAGTTTTGTAATTTGAAAATAATTTGTTGGAAGGTGAGCATGGTGGATGGAATAGGTTGGAATAAAGAGGGTATTTTACTGTTTTGAGCCTGTTTTGGATAGGCTGAAGGAAGCGGCGCAGTTTATTTGCCGTCCAATAGGTCTGAAAAGGGGTCGTCTTCCGAAGAAACGGTGTATTTTTCTTGTGCCCATTCACCTAAATCAATGAGTTTACACCGTTTGCTGCAGAAAGGGCGGTAGGGGCTGTCGGTGTTCCAAACGACTTCTTTGTGGCAGGTTGGACATTTTACAACAGGAGCGGTCATGCAGTTTCTTTCAGTGATTGTGCAATGGATTGATAGTATTGATGCAAACGGGCAACCTTGATTTTTGCTTCTTCCAAGCTATGGGTATTGTCCAATACATCGTCGGCATGAAGCAGTCTGTCAGAGCGAGAAGCTTGGGTTGCCATGATTTGACGCGTTTGTTCTTCTGAAAAACCATTGCGTTGGTGTACGCGTTCGATTTGGACGGACTCTGGAACATCTACAACCAAAATGCGGTCAGTCTCCGCTTTAAATACCGGATTTTCAATCAAAAGCGGGACATCGACAATGCCGTAAGTAGAGGATATAAGTTGTTGTTTCTGCTGTTGGATTTTGTTTAATATTAATGGCAGAAGCAGATTTTCCAGTTGTTTTTTAGATTGAGGCCGTCTGAAAACTTCTTCCCGTAAAGCGATACGATTCAGACGGCCTTCATGATCAAAAAACTCATTGCCGAAAAGTTGGCGGATGGCTGGAAGCGCTTCGCCGTTTTCAGCGGTCAGTGAGCGGCTGATGGCATCGGCATCGATAATGGGTACGCCAAGTTCGGCAAACATTTGGGCAATAGATGATTTGCCGCTACCGATACCGCCGGTCAAGCCTATCCATAATGTCATTATCGGAATCCTGATTGTACGAGCCACCATTGTACCAGTTGGGTAATAGGTGCATTGGCAACCAAAATAATCCATCCTGCTACAGCAAGGCTGGGACCAAAAGCAAAATATTGACCTTTACCGACGCGGGCAATGAGTGCGCCCACCAGTCCGACCAAGGCAGCCATGAAGATCAGAACAGGCAAGATACCTACGCCCAGCCATGCCCCGAGCGCGGCCAAAAGTTTGAAGTCGCCATTACCCATGCCGATTTTACCGGTCAGAAGTTTATAGACGGCGCATAAAGCATAAAGGCTCATATAGCCTGCGATTGCGCCCCAAACGGCTGAATGCAGGGGCACGAATGTGTCATTAAGATTAAACAGCAGGCCGATCCAAATTAGGGGCTGAGTCAGGCTGTCGGGTAAATATTGCGTATCGGCATCGATAAAGGTCAGCGCAATCAATATGGCAGTCAAAATTAATCCGCCAATAGTCGCCCATGACCAGCCGTATTGCCACGCGACAATACCGAATAAGACGCCTGTCAGCAGCTCAATCAGCGGATAGCGTATGCCGATAGCGGTTTTGCAGGAGTGGCATTTCCCACCCAGTAAAACATAGCTGAGGATAGGGATGTTTTGCCAAAGTTTGACCGGGCTTTTGCATTTTGGGCAGCGTGAGTCCGGTTTGCGCAGATTAAATGGCTGTTTTTCTTCGTCTGTCAGCTCGATGCCCAAATGTTCTTTAGAAAATTGTGTCCATTCGCGTTCCATCATCATCGGCGTGCGATAAATGACAACGTTTAGAAAGCTGCCAATCAGTAATCCTAAAATAACGGCTAAAGGAATAGCGAATGGCGCAAGAACGGAGAGGGTGTCGATGGCAGAGTAAGTACTATCAAACATATCAACCTACGACATTACCCAAGTTAAACAGCGGCAGATACATGGCAATCAGCAAGATACCGATGAGCGATCCCAATACCACCATGATGATAGGCTCCATCAAGTGAGACAATCGGGAGACGGAGTTGTCTACTTCATCTTCGTAGAATTCGGCTGCTTTGTTCAGCATATCATCCAAAGAGCCTGACTCTTCGCCGATGGCCGCCATTTGGATCACCATATTGGGGAACATATCCGTACTTTGCATACTGGATGTCAGCGATAGACCTTGGGTTACCTTGGCGCGGATGTCTTGAGTAGCTTCTTCATAGAGAATATTGCCGGATGCGCCTGCAACTGAATCTAATACTTCCACTAAAGGAACACCGGCTGCGAAGAGGGTGGAAGTCGTACGCGCCCAACGGGCAATGGTCGCTTTTCGGACGATGGTGCCAAAAACAGGGAGTCTCAAAATCAGAGCATCGATTCGTTTTTGGAAGGTAGGCGATTTTTCATGGAGTTTGTACAGGCCGAAGGCAGAAACAATCAAAAGGATGATCATAATCCAGCCGTAGTCGACGAATAAATCGGACAAGCTCATGACAAGTTGGGTAAGGCTTGGCAGCTCTGCACCCATATTGGCATAAACTTCTTTAAAGGCAGGCAGTACAAACATCATCATGATGAAGATAAGCGCAATCGCCACCACGATAATGGCAATCGGGTAGGTCAGTGCGGTTTTGACTTTTTTCTTAATGGCTTGGGTTTTTTCTTTGTAGACAGCCAGTTTGTCCAATAAGCTTTCCAATACGCCGCCGGACTCGCCTGCGCTGACCAGGTTGCAATAGAAACGGTCGAAATATTTTGGATATTTGGAGAATGATTTACCCAATGCGCTACCTTGTTCGACATCGGAGCGAACCTGCATCAGCATTTCGGTCATGCTCGGATTGGAGTGGCCGCGTGCAACGATTTCAAAAGCCTGCATCAGCGGTAAGCCTGCCTTCATCATCGTTGCCAGTTGGCGGGTGAACACTGTAATGTCTTCTTGGGTAATACGGCGTTTGCGTGCGGTTTTAACTTTGCTGATACGCAAAGGGCGAATGCCTCTGCGTTGGAGTTTTTTGCGTGCTTCTTCTTCGTCTTTGGCAACTACTTCACCACGGACAAGACGTTCGGTCTCGGTATTTTTTCCTTCAAATGTAAAACGCTTGCCTTTGCTTCTTGAGCCGAACAGACTTCTTTTTTGCTCTGCTTGAGCCATGAGTTATCCCTTGTTTGTAAGAAATAAAGCGGACTGTTTCCCCGTGCCGCTTTATTTTAATTTTCGAAAATATGGCAGTTTAGTCATTGGTATGAGCAGTCACTTCTTCCAACGAGGTCAGGCCTTGCATGACTTTCATGAGGCCGGCGCGACGCAAGTCTACCATGCCTTCTTGATAGGCCATGTTCATGATATCAACTTCTGTACCGTTGTTCATAATGACTTTTTGCATTTCATCGCTGACCGGCATGACTTCATAAATGCCGACGCGGCCTTTAAAGCCTTTGCCGCGACAACTGTCGCAGCCAACCGGGCGGTAGAGCTTCCAATCTTGAGCCAAGTCCGCATCGGTAAAGCCGGCTTTTTTCAATGCCGGAACCGGCGGGCGTTCAACTTCGCGTTTGCAGTTTGGACACAGTCTGCGCAACAGCCTTTGCGCCATAATCAGGCTGACCGAGCTGGCGATGTTGAAAGGCGCTACACCCATGTTCAAAAGGCGGGACAGCGTGGCCGGTGCATTATTGGTATGCAGGGTAGAGAAAACCATGTGGCCGGTTTGGGCGGCTTTAATGGCGATGTCGGCGGTTTCCAAGTCACGAATCTCACCGACCATAATAATATCAGGATCTTGGCGTAAGAAGGATCGGAGTGCGGCAGCAAACGTCAGACCTTGTTTTTCATTGACGTTGACTTGGTTGACGCCCGGCAAGTTAATCTCGGCCGGATCTTCTGCCGTTGAAATGTTCACATCTTCCGTGTTCAAAATACTCAGGCAGGTATAGAGCGAAACGGTTTTGCCCGAACCTGTCGGGCCGGTAACCAACACCATGCCGTAAGGGCGGTTGATAGCTTCAAGCAGCATTTCTTTTTGGAAAGGCTCTAAACCGAGCTGGTCGATATTGAGCGATGTACCATCGGAATTTAGGATACGCATTACCACTTTTTCGCCGAACAATGTCGGCAACGTGCTGACGCGGAAGTCAATCGGACGGCCGTGTTTATGGAAGGCAATTTGAATTCTGCCGTCTTGCGGAATACGTTTTTCGGAAATATCCAAACGCGCCATCACTTTGATGCGCGATGCTAACTGGCCGCGCACGGCGACAGGCGGCTGTACGACTTCGCGCAATTGTCCGTCCACGCGGAAACGGACGCGTGCCATTTGCTCGTAGAATTCAAAGTGGATGTCTGATGCGCCCGCATTCAGGGCATCGGATAAGGTTTTATGGATGAAGCGGGGGATAGGGCCGTCTTCAGCTTCTTCGTTATCGATATAAAGCGATTGAGATTGCTGCGTTGCTTCATGTTCGTCGTTGATTTCTTTCAGAATGGTGGTCGAGCGTTGGCCCAGCCATTCCAGCAATGAGCTGAGCTGGTCGTCGGGAACCACTACCAAGTCGACACTTAAACCTGAAGCAAAAGCGATTTTTTGAAAGTTTTGGATTTGGGTCGGATCGGATACGGCGAAATAAACCTTGCGTCCGCGTTTGAAAATCGGAATGCAACGGTTTTGCACCATTTGCTCTTCCGTCAGAATGTCGCTGACTACATTATTGCGCGGGTAGTAGTGCAAATCCAAAAGGGGATAGCTGAATACGCGCGCAACTAACTCCCCCAAAGCTTTAGGGGAGATGATGCCGTCTGAAAACAGGTTGGGCAGGATTTCTTTGCCTGATTGTAAAAGGCTGTTGTAATGTTCCGCTTGTTGATTTGAGATGGTCTGGCTTTGAACCAAAACACGCAATAATCCGACACTCATTTTATTTTCCGTTTCTTGTGCAGTTTTCCCTTTAATTTAGAGGAAAGCCGTATTATTTTATCATTATTATGATTAAAGCATATATTTAATTATGCAAATCTGCTTAAGTTGCAAAGACATGCTTCTGCTTTAATTGTATTTTTATTTCAGACGGCCATTATAAAGCAAGGAGAATAGGCGTTAAACTCGATATTTTTGGATTATGATGAAAAAACAACAATTTTGTCGTATGAATCCAATCAATAACGAAATTATATTTCATGTTGCTATTGCTTGTTTGGAGATGGCAGAAAAGGTTGTTTTGATGGATAGACGGTTGGAATTTGAAATATGAAAAGGCCGTCTGAAACTGAGCAATCAGGTTTCAGACGGCCTTTTAACTATTTAAATCCGATAGGATTGATTAGGCTTTGTTTTTCAGACGGCCATGCAATTCCTGTACGCTGTACACGCCCAAGTGTTCGCGGCTTTTTGCGCCTTCGCTCATGGCTTCGCCGCCGGCGATGGTGGTGTATTGCGGTACGCGTTGGGTGAGGGAGGTACGGCGGATGCTGTGGCTGTCGGTAACAGATTGCACTGTACTGCCGACGGTGTTGACCACCAGTGCGATTTCGCCGTTTTTAATGGCGTCCACGATGTGTGGGCGGCCTTCCTGCACTTTGTTGACCGCTTGCACGATGATGCCGTGTTCTTTCAAGTATTCGGCAGTACCGCGAGTGGCGCAGACACCGTAGCCGAGTGCTTGGAAGTTTTGTGCGGTTTTGACGATGAGCGGTTTGTCTTCGTCGCGTACGGCGAGGAACACTTTGCCTGTTGTGCTCAAGCGTTCGCCTGCGCCGAGTTGGGCTTTGAAGTATGCTTCGCCGAAGCTTGCGCCTACGCCCATGACTTCGCCGGTAGAGCGCATTTCAGGGCCGAGAATGGTGTCCACACCCGGGAATTTGATGAATGGGAACACGGCTTCTTTAACGGCGTAGAAGTCCGGGATGACTTCTTTTTCTACGCCTTGCTCTTTCAGAGAAATGCCCGCCATCACGCGTGCGCCGACTTTGGCGAGCGGTACGCCGGTGGCTTTGGATACGAACGGTACGGTACGGCTGGCGCGTGGGTTCACTTCCAGTACGAAGACCACGCCGTCTTGTACGGCAAACTGTACGTTCATCAAGCCGACCACGCCCAGTGCGTATGCCATGGCTTTGGTTTGACGGCGGATTTCGTCTTGAATTTCTTCGTCTAATGAGTATGGAGGCAATGAACAGCCGGAGTCGCCGGAGTGGATACCTGCTTGTTCGACGTGTTGCATGATGCCGCCGATAACGACATCTTGGCCGTCTGAAACGCAGTCTACGTCCACTTCGATGGCGTTGTTCAAAAAGAAGTCGAGCAATACAGGGCTGTCTTCGGAAACTTGTACGGCTTCGCGCATGTATTTTTGCAACTCTTCGGCTGAGTGAACAATCTGCATGGCGCGGCCGCCGAGTACGTAAGAAGGACGGACAACCAACGGATAACCGATTTCTTCGGCTTTAACGAGGGCTTCTTCTTCGTTGTGGGCGATGCGGTTGGGCGGTTGGCGCAAACCTAAGTCGTTCAACACTTTTTGGAAGCGTTCGCGGTCTTCGGCGGCGTCGATGCTGTCGGCAGATGTGCCGATGATGTTCACGCCGTTTGCCACCAAGGCATTGGCCAGTTTGAGCGGAGTTTGGCCGCCGTAATGAACAATCACGCCCCATGGGTTTTCGGTGCGGACGATTTCCAATACGTCTTCCAAGGTCAGCGGTTCGAAGTACAGGCGGTCGCTGGTGTCGAAGTCGGTAGATACGGTTTCAGGGTTGCAGTTGACCATAATGGTTTCAAAACCGGATTCGCGCAGGGCGAGTGCGGCATGAACGCAGCAGTAGTCAAATTCGATACCTTGGCCGATACGGTTTGGACCGCCGCCGAGAATCATCACTTTTTTACGATCGGAAGGACGGGATTCGCATTCTTCTTCGTAAGTAGAATAGAGGTAGGCGGTTTCGGTGGCAAACTCGGCGGCACAGGTGTCGACGCGTTTGTAAACCGGATGCAGTTTCAGCGCGTAGCGGTGTTCGCGGACTTCTTTTTCGCTTACGTTCAATAATTGTGCCAAACGTTTGTCAGAGAAGCCTTTGCGTTTCAGACGGCGTAAAGCGGCATAATCCAAGTCTTGCAACTGGCCGTCTGAAACCGATTTTTCTTCTTTCACCAAGTCTTCGATTTGCGCCAAGAACCAAGGGTCGATGGCGCAGATTTCGTGGATTTCTTCCAGTGTGAAGCCTGCGCGGAACGCGTCTGCTACAAAAAGCATACGTTCAGGGCCTGGGTTGGCCAGTTCGCGGCGGATTTCCGCTTTGTCTTCGCTGCGAGGGTTGAAGCCGCACAAGCCAGTTTCCAAACCGCGCAAGGCTTTTTGGAAGCTTTCTTGAATGGTACGGCCCATTGCCATTACTTCGCCTACTGATTTCATCTGCGTGGTCAGGCGGTCGTCTGCGGCAGGGAATTTTTCAAACGCAAAACGCGGGATTTTGGTCACGACATAGTCGATGGAAGGTTCGAACGACGCGGGCGTGCGGCCGCCGGTGATGTCGTTGCGCAACTCGTCCAGCGTAAAGCCGACAGCCAGTTTGGCCGCTACTTTGGCAATCGGGAAGCCGGTTGCTTTAGAGGCCAACGCGGAAGAACGGCTCACGCGTGGGTTCATCTCAATGACAATCATCTCGCCGTTTTCAGGGTTCACCGCAAACTGAACGTTTGAACCGCCAGTATCCACGCCGATTTCGCGCAACACTGCCAACGAAGCATTACGCATGATTTGGTATTCTTTGTCGGTCAATGTTTGTGCAGGCGCAACAGTGATGGAGTCGCCGGTATGCACGCCCATCGGGTCGAAGTTTTCAATCGAGCAGATAATGATGCAGTTGTCGTTTTTATCGCGCACCACTTCCATCTCGTATTCTTTCCAGCCGAGAACGGACTGCTCAATCAGCAATTCATGCGTAGGCGACGCATCAAAACCACGTTCGCAAATCGCCAAAAACTCATCTTTGTTGTAGGCAATACCGCCGCCCGAACCGCCCATCGTGAAAGAAGGACGAATCAGGGTAGGGAAGCCGACCTGTTCTTGCGCTGCCAAAGCTTCGTTCATGGTGTGGCAGACAAAAGATTTCGGGCAAGACAAACCGATTTTTTCCATCGCTTCTTTAAAGCGGCCGCGGTCTTCCGCCTTGTCAATCGCGTCTTCGGTCGCGCCAATCAGCTCGACGTTGTATTTCGCCAATACGCCGTTACGCGCCAAATCCAGCGCACAGTTCAGCGCGGTCTGGCCGCCCATTGTGGGCAGAATCGCATCAGGACGCTCTTTGGCAATAATTTTTTCCACCGTCTGCCACATAATCGGCTCGATGTAGGTAACATCCGCCATTTCAGGGTCGGTCATGATCGTGGCGGGGTTGGAGTTTACCAAAATGACTTTATAGCCTTCTTCACGCAAGGCTTTGCAGGCCTGTGCGCCCGAATAGTCAAATTCGCAGGCCTGACCGATAACGATAGGGCCGGCGCCGATGATAAGGATGGATTTTAGGTCGGTACGTTTGGGCATGGGGAGGGTCTTTCTTTGAAAATTATTGGCAATTGATTTGATTTAACTGTGCTACAAGTTGTTCTTGCTGGACTTGTCGTTCATTTCGGTCTTGTTCGGTAAGTCTATGCATAACGAATCCTTTTGCAAATCCGGATTGGAGTTCTTCTCTTATAGTGTCTAATTGTTGTTGTAAGTGCTGTTGTCTTTGTAAACATGCACTTTTGGTTTGCAATTGAGATGAAAGTTTTATATTTTCATCGTTTATTCTTTGGTTTTGATCTGATTTTTGAGCATAATCTTGCTGGCAGCGATTCAACTCTTCTTTTCGTACATAATCTTTCTGTATCGAGTTTTCTAATCCTGTTTTTTGTGCTTCGCAAGTGGCAAGGCTTTCTCTTAGAGTTGATTTTTCTTCTTCCAGTTTGCTTTTTTCTTCCTTTAAGTCTGTTATTTGTTTATTAAGTATTTCTTTGTTGTCTTGATATAAACCTTCTCGTACTAGCCATGTTCCAGGAATACCGAGACATAATCCAAGTATAGCCCCAACAAATATTTCTTTTTTTGCCCACTTGCTAGCTTCTTCATGTGAAATTCCTGTCATAAATTATCCTAACTTATCAAAAATGAACAATAAAGCAAGCCGTAGCCCACATGTAGGGCGTGTGCGGTACGCACGCACGCGCGCTCCCCATTTTCCCTGCAACTCCAACCCACCGCGTGCGTGCCTGGCGGCACACACCCTACCGATGGATTCAAAGGTCGTCTGAAAAAACGCTCGCGGCGTTTGTTCCATCTGCCTTTCGATAAAAAGCTACCTGAAAAATTCCTACCGTTGATATTTTGGTGACTCTTTTTCAGACAACCTTTTGCGTTTTTATTTTGCACAGGCTGTCTGAAAACTTCCTTAAAAACTAGTGATAAATGTAATCAAGCCCAAAATGATACCGGGGGCGTTTGCCAGCATGACGGGGTAGTCGCGTTTTTCTTTTAAAAAGCCGTAGGCAACCCATAATGTGCAGTTGATGGCGGCGACGAGGGGTTGCAGCGGCGAGCCGGGGTTGCCGGCAAGGTTGTTTTGGATTTGTGGGATATAGGAAACGTACATACCGACGGCGGTCAGGGTGGCTACGACGGAAAGAATGCGCATTTGCTTTTCTGTCATGGGTTTTCCTTTCTGATTCGAGGGTTGGGTTTCAGACTGTGTAGATGTTGAGAGAGTGTGTGCCTGAATTTATATTTTTGAAGTTTGGTTTTCAGACGGCCTGTTGTTGAGTTGAGTGTGGCCGTCTGAAAAAATCAGTTTTATTGTTTTGCTGCTTTGATATTGTCAATAAATTTGTCAAACAGATAGCCGACATCTTGCGGACCCGGGCTGGCTTCAGGGTGGCCTTGGAAGCAGAACACGGGTTTGTCTGTCAGCTCGATGCCTTGCAAGGTGTTGTCAAACAAGGATTTGTGGGTAATGCGTGCGTTGGCAGGCAAAGTGTCGGCATCGACGGCAAAACCGTGGTTTTGGCTGGTAATGACGACTTTGCCGCTGTCCAAATCTTGTACCGGGTGGTTGGCACCGTGATGGCTGAAGCGCATTTTCAGGGTTTTTGCGCCGATAGCGAGGCTGATCAGCTGGTGTCCCAAACAAATGCCGAAAATTGGTTTGCCGCTTTCCATCAGTTTTTGTACGGCTTTGATGGCGTAGTCGCAAGGCTCGGGGTCGCCGGGGCCGTTGGACAGAAAAACGCCGTCAGGATTGAGTGCCAACACGTCTTCCGCGCTGGTTTGCGCCGGAACGACGGTCAGGCGGCAGCCGCGTGAGGCGAGCATGCGCAGGATGTTGGTTTTGACGCCGAAATCGTAGGCGACGACGTGGTAAGGCTGTTCGGAAGGGGTAACGAAACCTTTGCCCAATTCCCATTCGCCTTCGGTCCATTCGTAAGTTTCTGTGCAGGAAACTTCTTTTGCCAAGTCTTTGCCGACCATGCTGCCGAATGCGGCAATCAGTTCTTGTGCTTTTTCAACGGTGGCATCTGTACCGGTCAAGATTGCACCGCCTTGCGAGCCTTTTTTACGCAACAGGGTGGTCAGACGGCGGGTATCGATATCGGCGATGGCGACGGTTTGGTTGCGTACCAAATAGTCGTGCAGGCTTTCGGATGCGCGGAAGTTGCTGTGCAAGAGCGGTAGGTCGCGGATAATCAAACCGGCGGCGTAAACGCTGCGGCTTTCTTCATCTTCGGCGTTGGTTCCGGTATTGCCGATGTGGGGGTAGGTGAGGGTAACGATTTGTTTGCAGTAGGAAGGGTCGGTCAGGATTTCTTGATAGCCGGTCATGGAAGTGTTGAACACGACTTCGCCGGAAGTCGAACCTTCGTAACCGATTGATGTGCCGTGAAATACGCTGCCGTCAGCGAGAACGAGAAGAGCCGGAGTGGTCATGATGGAATCCTGTTTGCCTGATGATGGTCGGTTCGAAAAAAAATGGGTCAGGCCGTCTGAAAAATAAAAATTGTTTACAAAAAAGACAGCCTTCGGAAATCTCGGCTAAAAAAAAACACGCTCCGCAGCTTTGATTTTGCTGTGTAACGTGCTTTTTCAGACATAGCGGTCTATGCCGTAGAAGCAGTGTATTTTAAGTCAAAGTAATAGGAATTTCAAGCGTAGAGCAAATAATCGATAATTTAAAAACGTTTTATCTTTACGGTACAGTCCCTTGCTTTTGGAATGCTTGATGAATAAAGTTGAACTAAATATTCAGTCAGACCGTCTGAAAACTGAGTAGGTAGATTGTTTCATTTTTGTTGTGTTTGAAATGCAGGTGTAGGGAAATTCAGCCGAATCAAACATGAAACAGGCTGTTTATGCTAGAATCGTAACCTTATAAAAAATAAAAACAACGTCATTTTTAGCTGAGATTATCCGATGAAAAAAGAACACATTATGCAAAACGCTCCATCAGGCCGCCATCGCCTTATTCATGCAAGCGTTGCTTCCGCTTTAGCGCTTATCAGCTTTTCCGTTCAGGCAAATACGCAGCAATTTGCCCAAACTCCTTTTTACCTGCAAAACAAAACCGACGTCAGCGGTCAACCCAAAGTCAAACACAATATTATGTTTTTGATTGATGACTCGGGCAGTATGTTGGCTGATGCAAAGGGTGATTATGATGTTCCGAATAAAGACAAGAAGATCAATATTGCAAAATCTGCATTAAAGCAGGTTTTGCGTGAATATAAAGATCAGTTTAACTGGGGTTTGCAGACTTTACACAATAATCCTCGGTATTGGGTATGGGATGAGTCGAAGAAGAGTGACCATAATAAATTTCCATATTCAGAACTCAGCACGCCTAATGATGCAAAAGGTGATATGAAGGATTCTGAGGGCTTTACGGATGGTTCTGCCGGTCGAAACTGGGAATATGTCAGTAAAAAAGTAGACGAGATGTTGGCTTATCAAGGTACGCCGACAACGCGCCGTTATTATGAAGTCGTCAAAAATTTCGTCATCCCCAATATCAAATACCGTTGCCAGAAGTCCTATGTTGTTGTGATGTCGGATGGTGATGCCAATATGAGTTGTAGCAATCAGGATGCCGGTGAGGATCCTCGCTTATCGCGCAATACTAGCTTCAACTACGATCGAGATTATTACTATTCAAATTACTACCGCGCCATCGAACATAGCGCGGATACACCTGCATACCAATATTTTGGGCCGTCAGCAGCGAAGGCTTATGACGATAAATATGGAAAAGGTGAATTTTTCAACGATGGCCGTGGCTTTAGTGGATATTTTGACCTGCCACTTTATCAATATGATGCCCATATCCCACCGCATGAAAAAAAAGTGATGTGCCAATATACCGATTATAAATTCGGGTATAGCAATTATTATCGTAGGAATATGTGGATAGGTAGTGGCGAAATCATTGTTCCTATTTGGGATAGAAACTATGGTAATGAGAAACGCGGTATGCGTTTCTTCAGTCAGACTTTGGCGGAAAAAGATATTAAAACTGCGGCAAAAGATGGTGTAGATGCTGCAGGTAAAAGCTGGGATGGTGATCCAAGCGATCCTAAAGGTGCGGATTATAGTAAGCAATTGGTTCAGACTTTTACTGTGGGCTTTGGTGAGGGAATCTCTAAAGTCGGGAGAGAGTATCTGGAAAAGGGTGCCAGTCGCCCAGACTGGTATTTTAATGCCGCAAAACCTGAAAAGTTGCTCGATGCTTTCAAAACCATCGTCGATAATATTGAAAATGACAGCAAGAATACGAAATTTGAAGGAGTATCCTCTACTGCGCCGGCAACGACCAGTATGGGGATTCCCGATATGGCGGCAACGGTTCATTTAAATACCGGCTCTTGGAGCAGTCAGTTGCGGTTTTATAAATTAAACCGCGATGGTACGCCTATCAATACGACCGAGTTTGTTCAGCCATCATTTAATAACCGCCTCACTTTGGTTAATGATGGCAGTAAGACCTATTTTATCGATAGAGTTGCAGATAATGAGGCTTCAAATGCCGATTTTGGCATTTCAGACGGCAGTGCGAAAGATAAGTTGGAATGGAAAAATGCATTGCTGAAATGGACTGGCCGAGTAGGTAGTGATGAAACCATCAAAGCGGATGCAGAGGCAAAAGGTTATAACCAGTCTTATCGCATCCGTCCAACTGATCCAGCTGACGCAAGTAAAGATGAGCGCAATTTGGGCGATATTTTGGACGGTTCGGTTGCTTCGATTGGCGATAAGCGCGACAACCGTCAAGAGTTTTTGGTCGCTGCTGCCAATGACGGCATGGTACATATTTTCCGTAATGGTACGCCTAGCAATCCTTATGACTTGAAACTCAGCTATATTCCGGCAGGCATGGAGCGTGAGGACGATCAAGGTCAAGCGACAACTTTGGGCAAGGTTCTGAAGGATGTCGCTCGCGATGGCTACGGCTCCAGCACGCCGCATCGCTATATGGTCAATGGTGGCTTTGTTCTCCGCCAAACGCCTGATAAGCAAACCTTTATGTTTGGAGCGATGGGTCAAGGTGGACGCGGTGCGTATGCGTTGAATATTGGTGCAGTGGCGAACAGTGATCGTAGTGGTTGGAATAAGACTGTACCTTTGTTTGAAACAGAAAAAGGCTCTGGTAATAAGCTGGGTTATACCATTGGTTCGACACAAATCGGCCGTGTTTCCATCAAACGCGATACCACTCCGGTCAATCTGGAATCGAATGTGCGTTATGCGGGCTTCTTGGCTAGCGGCTATCGCACTGAAGATGTGAATAGTGCCGACAATGAAACAGCTTTGTATGTCTATGATATGACAGGGAAAGAAGCTGGTACGCAAGATACCGGTAAAAATGTTTCCAGTGCCGGTAATCTCTTGGCTAAAATTCCTGCGCCGAATGGCAAAGGCGGCCTCTCTACCCCCACTTTGGTAGACACCGATTTTGACGGTATTGTCGATATTGCTTATGCAGGCGACCGTTACGGCAATATGTTCCGCTTTGACTTGAGTGGTGAAACTCCGTCCAAATGGTCTGCGCAAATGATTTTCCAAGGATCGGGTAATCAACCGATTACGTCTGCGCCTGCGGTATCACGCCGCAGTAAAGATAAGTATGTCATAATTTTTGGTACGGGTAGCGAGATTTATCAGAATGAATTGACCAATACCAATGGCCAAATTAATGCCGTTTACGGTATTTACGACGATGTGTCTACTGATGAATCCAAAAAAGCGGTTTTGGCAAACAGCAGTGAGTTGGAACAGCAAACCAGAGAAAGTGACGGCGAACACATTTATGTCAGCGACAATAAGGTAGGCAAAGACAAAAAAGGCTGGAGTCTGACTTTAGATCCGAATGAACGTGTGACTGTCAAACCGACGATGATTTTGCGTACAGCCGTTGTAACCATTCGTAAGTATGAAACCAAAACAATTCATACTGACTCTTCCAGTACCGATGTTTGTTTGCCGGACAGTACATCCACACAAACGACAGCGAAAACGATTATTATGGGCGTAAATGCTGAAAACGGCGGTCGTTTGGGCTTGCGTGATGCGCGTATCTCCAGCAAGGATCGTACATTTATCAAACGTGAAAATAATGGTCAGATTTATTACGCCAACGGTATGACTTTTGATGGCGTTATCAACTTTACTTATATGAATTCCAGCAAAGCTGACGATTCTCCGGTAACTGCCGATGGCGATAGCGGAGGCACGGGTACGGATAAGGAGTTGAACGCTACGCCGAGCGTACCAAACAATAAATGTTTTGCAACCAAAGGCGATCGCAGTCTCTTGTCTAACCAGCTGGTCAGCCTGGAAGTACAAGGCCGTACATGCGGACTCAAACGCATCAGCTGGCGTGAATTGTTCTTTTAATCGGTAAGGCTTGAATATCGAGGCCGTCTGAATGTTTCAGACGGCCTTTTCTGTTGAGTGGTAGTAATTGAGAGATACTGGATTAAAAAATGGAAAACTTTGTTTATGGATGTAACAAGGTTTGATCAAATTGAGAGTTTGGATAAAGCTAAATGACAAGCTCTGGTCCGTTTCTTTTTCTGCTTTCTGTCATTGGACTGAGAAGTTAAAAGGCCGTCTGAAAATATCTTTTCAGACGGCCTTTGATTTAAAAAGAGCCAGTCAAGGAGTGCATTGTTAGATGCTGTTTTTAATGATTTTCCGCAGGGTGGACAGTTGTCGGCGGCTGACGGGTAGCGGGGTCGGAATATCAAGAATTTTGGCACCCCATGTGGATGCGTATTCGTCGTTTTCGTTGTCGTCCAGTCGAATCAGACTGTCGAGGGTATGGCGGAAGACGAGGGCATTGCGGTGGATGCGGATGACTTTGTCGCCAAGCAATTCTTCCCAGTAAACCAAGGTCTTCGGTAATTCGTAGCTGTGGCCGTCGCCGGTAAACAGATAGACGGTTTTGTGTTCCGCCATCAGGTAACGCGCCTGTTGCCATGGAATTTCAACCATGCGTTCGCGGTTGTACACTTTGAAATGGGTGAAACTGTCTGCTTTTTCGCGGTTTTTCTCGATGATGCGGTCAAGCGCGGTTTGCAGGCGGGTCATTTTTATCGGTTTGAGCAGATAGTCTGCGGCAGCCAGCTCAAACGCGCGCAGAGCGTGTTCTTCGTAGGCTGTGGTAAATACAATTTCCGGCTGGCGTTTGGCGGTACGCTTAATGCGTTCGACAAACTCGAGACCGTCGATTTCCGGCATGCCGATGTCGGCAAAGACGATGTCGACTTCGTGGACACTCAGCCACTCCAATGCTGGCATGGCATGGTGAAAGACGTTGAGCAGTACGACATTGCACTCTTCCAATAATACACGTAAGCGTTCTGCTGCTAATACTTCGTCTTCTACAATAATGGCACTTGGCATAGCGGTATTCTTTTTGTTGTATCGTGGGAGATCTGCCGCGCTTTGTCATCCTCAATAACGCGTCAGCCGTATGTTGTTACAACCTTGAAATTATCAGTTTGTGACAATTTTAGGAAATTTTTGAAATATACATGATTTTTCGCTTCTTGGGCATGGTTTGGGATGAATCGGAAGATTACTTACATAATTTTATGAAATATTGTAATACCTAGAGTAATTTTGTTGTAATTGCGCTAATTCAGTCCGTGATAATGGACGATTTTGGGATTTTGTCCATTTGCCAGTGTGCTACCGCCCAATCGAGCAATTCTTGAGGATGGTTCACGGTAGGTGCATCGGGCAGGTTGAGGTAGGTTAGGACTTGGCGTAGGAGTTGTTCTTTTTGATTCAAATCCAAAGCTGGGGCAAGGGTTTGTTTCGACCATTTTTGCCCTTGGCTGTTGGTTAGTAGGGGAAGGTGGGCGTAGGCTGGTGTGGGAACGCCGAGGCATTGTTGCAGATAGATTTGGCGCGGCGTGGAAACAAGCAAATCTTGACCGCGGACAATATGGGTTATTCCTTGATCGGCATCGTCGGCAACCACGGCAAGCTGATATGCCCAATAGCCGTCGGCACGAAGCAGGACGAAATCGCCGATGTCGTGTGCCAGATTTTGTGCGTAATGTCCGACAATGCCGTCTGAAAAACCGATCACGCGATCGGGCACTTGAATGCGCCATGCCGGCGTTTTGTTTTGCGTATCGGGTCTTTGCTGAGGATTGCGGCAACGGCCGTTATATACAAATCCGTCTGCGCCATGTGTTGCCGCCGCCTGCCAGTCTTTGCGGCTGCAATAGCAGGGATACACCAGCCCGGCTGCTTTGAGGCGGTCGAGGGTGTCTTGATATAGGTCGTAACGGCGGCTTTGATAGGCGACTTCGCCGTCCCACTCAAAGCCAAAAGCTTCAAGCGTGTGCAAAATGTCGGCAGCGGCGCCGGGCATTTCGCGCGGGGGGTCAAGATCTTCAATGCGGACCAGCCATTTTCCCTGATGAGCGCGCGCGTCGGCATAGGAGGCGACGGCGGTCAGTAGGGAGCCGATATGAAGCAGGCCGGTAGGGCTGGGTGCGAAACGTCCTATATACATGGCAGGGTGGTTTTGTAGGGCAGGGGCAGTATGCCTGCACGGTATTCAAATCGTGATAGAAAAGGGCGTGCCGTACACGCCCGAATTTGGGTTTCAGACGGCCTGAGACTTTTCAAAATGATTTAAGTGTCTCGACCGTCCGTTCAATCCGCTTAAGCCAAGGGAGTAAGCAGTTTGGCGAAAGCGTCTTCAAATTGTTTCAAACCGTCTTCCTGCAAACGAGTTGCCAAAGTTTCGACATCAATGCCGAGTTTGGCGGTTTCGGCAAGCTGTGCTTGGGCTTCATCCACACCTTCGGTCAAAGTGGCTTTGGCGGTGCCGTGGTCGATAAAGGCTTTGAGTGTGGCATCGGGAACGGTGTTGACGGTATGGGCGCCAATCAGGCTGTCAACGTACAACGTGTCAGGATAGGCAGGGTTTTTCACGCCGGTAGATGCCCACAGAAGTTGTACGCGGTTGGCACCTTTTTCGGCAAGTGAGGCAAATTCGCTGCTGCCGAAGTATTGCTCCCAATCTTGATAGGCGGCTTTGGCCAGCGCAATGGCGACTTTGCCTTTGAGGTGTTCGGGCAGGGTGGCGTCCAATGCGGCATCGACACGGGAAATAAAGAAACTGGCGACAACTTGGATATGGGAAACGTCGTGTCCTGCTTCCAAGCGTTTGGCAATGCCGCGCGCGTAGGCCGCATAGGCTTTGAGGGTTTGGGTGCGGGAGAAAAGCAGGGTCAGGTTGACGCTGATGCCGTCTGAAACAAGGGTTTCGAGTGCTTCGATGCCTTCGTCGGTTGCCGGTACTTTAATCATGGCATTTTTACGGCCGATAGCGGCATGCAGGCGGCGCGCTTCTTCAACCGTACCTTGCGCGTCTTTGGACAATTCAGGCGAAACTTCGAGGCTGACGAAGCCGGTTTTGCCGCCGGTGGATTCGTGTTCGGCAAGACATACGTCGCAAGCGGCTTGCACATCGGCAACCGCCATGGTTTCGTAGCGTTGTTTCGGGGTCAGGTCTTGCTGTTTGAGCGCGGCTACTTCATCGGCGTACAGGGCGTCTCCGGCAAAGGCTTTTTGGAAAATGGCAGGATTGGAAGTTACGCCACACACACCTTGTTTCAGCATTTCTGCCAATTCGCCGCTTTGTACCAGCGAACGGGAGAGATTGTCCAACCAGATTTGTTGTCCTAATGCTTTAACGTCCGATAAAATAGTCATCTCTGATTCCTTTTACATAATAGGTTTGTTTGTGAAGTGGCGGTAATGCTACGCCGATTCGATGAATTTGAACAGTTTACAGCCGATTAATTTGGGCAAAACAAACCTAAATTCAAGCACGAAAGGTGGCTTTGATGGCGGAAAACACACTTTATCTCGACTGGGCGCGCGATGTATTGGATACGGAAGCCGAAGGTTTGCGTGAAATTGCGGCGGCTTTGAACCATGATTTTGTCCGTGCGGCGGAAGCGTTGTTGCACTGCAAGGGCAGGGTCGTCATTACCGGCATGGGTAAGTCCGGACACATCGGCCGTAAAATGGCGGCAACCATGGCTTCGACAGGCACGCCTGCGTTTTTCGTCCATCCTGCCGAAGCGGCACACGGCGATTTGGGCATGATTGTGGACCACGATGTCGTGGTTGCCATTTCCAATTCCGGCGAAAGCGATGAAATTGCAGCGATTATTCCGGCGTTGAAACGTAAAAACATCACGCTTATTTGTATCACTGCCCATCCGACTTCGACCATGGCGCGTCATGCCGATATCCATATTACCGCGGCGGTTTCCAAAGAAGCTTGTCCGCTCGGCCTTGCACCGACTTCCAGTACGACCGCCGTGATGGCCTTGGGCGATGCGCTGGCGGTGGTATTGCTGCAGGCGCGAGCGTTTACGCCGGATGATTTTGCTTTGAGCCATCCGGCCGGAAGCTTGGGCAAACGCCTGTTACTGCGCGTGGCGGATATCATGCACAAAGACGAAGCCCTGCCAGCCGTTTTGTTGGGCACGCCGTTGAAAGAGGCCATTGTCCGCATG
Organism: Neisseria sp. Marseille-Q5346; assembly: GCF_946902045.1. The sequence continues at coordinate 1,700,750 of NZ_OX336253.1, forward strand.
AGTGAAAAAGGCTTGGGCATGTTGGCGGTAACCGATGCCGAAGGCCGTCTGAAAGGCGTATTTACCGATGGCGATTTGCGCCGTCTGTTTCAAGAACGCGACAGCTTTGCCGGTTTGAAAGTGGACGACATTATGCACGCCTCTCCGAAAACCATCTCCGCCGACCGTCTTGCCACTGAAGCCTTGAAAGCCATGCAGAGCGGCCATGTGAACGGTTTGCTGGTGGTCAAAGAAAACGGCGTGCTGATTGGCGCGCTGAACATGCATGATTTATTGATGGCACGAATTGTCTGAATCGACGGTAAAAACGTTTTCAGACGGCCTTATGCTAGAATAGGCCGTCTGAAATAAGGAAACCTTATGCAAAACCTCTCTTCCGACCTGCAACAACGCGCTTTAGGTATCAAACTGCTGATACTGGATGTAGACGGCGTTTTGACCGACGGCCGCATTTTTATCCGCGACAACGGCGAAGAAATCAAATCGTTCCACACTTTGGACGGACACGGTTTGAAAATGCTTCAGGCCAGCGGTGTGCAAACTGCAATTATTACCGGCCGCGATGCGCCTTCCGTCGGTATCCGCGTGAAGCAGCTCGGTATCAACTATTACTTCAAAGGCATTCACGACAAACGTGCCGCCTACGCCCAATTACGCGAACAGGCCGGTGTGGAGGAGCATGAGTGCGCCTTTGTCGGCGATGATGTTGTCGATTTGCCCGTGATGGTGCGTTGCGGATTGGCGGTCGCCGTCCCTGAAGCGCATTGGTTTACTTTGCAATACGCCCATTATGTAACCCGACGTTCCGGCGGCGCAGGCGCGGTGCGTGAAGTGTGCGATTTGATTATGCAGGCGCAAGGTACGCTTGAACCTGCTTTGAAAGAGTATGTACGATGAAAATCAGATGGCGTTACGGAATCGCTTTTCCGCTGGTGTTGGCCGTTTCACTCGGCGCACTGGCGGCGTGGCTCGGCCGCATCAGCGAAGTGCAGGTCGAAGAAGTCGTCCTCAATCCGAATGAGCCGCAATATTCGATGAAAGGCATCAACGGCAAACGTTTTGACCAAGAAGGCCGTCTGAAAGAAAACCTGAGCGCGGTCGATGCCGTTCAATATCCGAATAGCGCGGATGTGCATTTGAACAAACCGCATCTTTCGTTTTACCGCGACGGCAGCCTGCTGTACGAAGTCGGCAGCGACAAGGCCGCGTACAATATTCAAAACAAAAAAGTCGTTTTTGAACAGAATGTTGTCTTAAACAAAGCGGCAGATGCCAAGCGTTTGGCCGGCATCGTCAAAACCGAACGCTTGAATGTCGATACCGAGGCGCAATACGCCCATACCGACAGCCCTGTTACTTTCCAATACGGACAGTCTAGCGGTCAGGCAAACGGCATGACTTATGATCACAAAACCGGTTTGCTGAATTTCCCTTCCAAAGTGAAAGCCACAATTTATGATACAAAAAATTTGTAAAACCTTAGCTCTTGTTGCCGTTTTTGCCGCCAGCCCGGCCTTTGCCCTGCAAAGCGACAGCAAGCAGCCGATTCAAATCGAAGCCGACCAAGGCTCGCTTGACCAAAACAACCAAAGCACCACCTTTTCCGGCAACGTCATCATCAAACAAGGCACGCTCAATATCCGTGCCGGCAGCGTAACCGTTTCGCGCAACGACAAAAGCGAGCAGTTGATGAAAGCCACCGGTTCGCCCGTCAAATTCAGCCAAGAGTTGGACGGCGGCAAAGGCGTGGTCAACGGCCAAGCCAATACTGTAACGTATTCTTCCGCAGCCAACCTGGTTACCCTGACCGGCAATGCCAAAGTACAGCGCGGCGGCGATGTGGCCGAAGGTGCGGTCATTACCTACAACACCAAAACCGAGGTTTACACCATCAACGGCAGCGCCAAATCCGGTGTGAAATCCGCCGCCAAATCCGGCCGAGTCAGCGTTGTCATCCAGCCGTCCAGCACGCAGAAAAACAAATAAGAAAACACACAAAAAGGCCGTCTGAAAAAGGTTCAGACGGCCTGAGGTCAATATCGAAAGTCAACAGAATATGAGCGCAAACAACAGCCGTCTTGTGGTTCAAAACCTGCAAAAAAGTTTCAAAAAACGCCAAGTCGTCAAAAGCTTCTCCCTTGAAATCGAAAGCGGCGAAGTCATCGGCCTGCTCGGCCCCAACGGCGCAGGTAAGACCACCAGCTTTTACATGATTGTCGGCCTGATTGCCGCCGATGCAGGCAGCGTGATGCTGGACGGACAAGAATTGCGCCACCTGCCCATTCACGAGCGCGCCCGCCTCGGCGTCGGCTATCTGCCGCAGGAAGCCTCGATTTTCCGCAAAATGACTGTGGAACAAAATATCCGCGCTATTTTGGAAATCAGCATGAAGGACAAAAGCCGCATCGATGCCGAACTGGAAAAACTGTTGGCCGATTTGAACATCGAACGCCTGCGCAACAACCCTGCTCCGTCCTTGTCCGGTGGCGAACGCCGCCGTGTCGAAATCGCACGCGTGCTGGCCATGCAGCCGCGTTTCATTTTGTTGGACGAACCTTTTGCCGGCGTTGACCCGATTGCCGTCATCGATATTCAGAAAATCATCGAGTTCCTCAAATCACGCGGTATCGGCGTATTGATTACCGACCACAACGTGCGCGAAACCCTCAGTATCTGCGACCGTGCCTACATCATCAGCGACGGTACGGTATTGGCTTCAGGCAAGCCGGATGATTTGGTCAACAATGAACAAGTCCGTTCGGTTTACTTGGGTGAAAATTTCAAATATTGAGTTTAGGCCGTCTGAAAAGGTGCATCTGTGTTGAAACGAATTTTTTTGTCTTCCTTTGCCGTTTTGGCAGCTACCACTGTGCATGCCATGCCCGAACAGTCATGGCAGGATATGGGTGTGCGCCAAGGCGTGATAGATAAAAATGGCAAGCCGATAACCGGTATCGTAACGGCGACAGCTATCGTGGATAAAGAAGGTAAGCTGGGAAAAAGCCTCCATTGGGAAGTGGATGCGCTGGAATTGTTGAAACTTGCTCAAGAAGTAGGTTTGCCAAAACAAGTCGAGCCTTATAAAGAGTGTACTTATAATCAGAAAACCCAACAAACGGATTGTAAGACACTGGAAAGCCTTAAAAAATTCAGATTCTTTTATACTGTGCCAAATGGATTCAAAGAAGAGATAAAGACGAAACCTGTCCAAGTTGCTTCCCCACCTTATCCACAGCTTTCTACAGAGAATGGCGAGGAAGGGACTGTGGTATTAAATGTCTTTATCAATATAGATGGCAAAGCATTTGTATGGGTAAAAAAGAGCAGTGGATACTCGCGTTTAGATGCTGCAGGACGAAAAGCGGTTTTGCAGACAAAATTTCAACCCGCTACCTATCGCGGGAAGCCTGTTGCCATGTTTTTTACTCGACGTATTGCGTTTATTTTAAATTAGAAAATATCTCTACTGTCGAATAATTCATTTATCGGTTGATAAAAGAATAATATATTGAAATAATCATCCAATATATAAACAATATATCCGATACTTTCAGACGGCCCATCAGATACAGGCCGTCTGAAATCCATAAAGCACATTTACTATCAAACATTATGTCTTCACTCGTCCTTAAACTCAAACAGACCCAGCAGCTCAACCAGCGGCTGCAGCAGTCTTTGCGCATCTTGCAGATGTCGGGTCTTGAGCTTGAGCGCGAAGTGGAAGACTGGTTGTCAGACAATCCTCTGCTTGAGCGTCCGGAAACCGATGAGTTTGCCGATAGCGGGCTCAACCGTGCGGTAACCATGCCGCGCGCAGGTCAGCAGTTGAGTGGCGACGATGCCGAAGATATTTGGAGCAACATCGCCGAAGAAGAGGATTTCAAACACTATTTGCATGCCCAAGTGTGCGAGCATCCGCTCTCGCAAGTGGAAGCGGCCTATGTTCACGTCTTGATTGATTTTTTGGACGAACAAGGCTACCTCACCGACAGCCTCGAAGAAATCATCGACCACACGCCGTTGGAATGGATGCTGGACGAAGAAGCCCTGCAAAATGCGCTGGATGTATTGCAAACCTTTGATCCGCCCGGCGTGGCTGCGGCCGACTTGACCGAGTCGCTCATGCTGCAATTAATGCGTTTGCCGGCTTCTCCGGCTAGACAAATGGCCGCGCATTTGGTGCAAAGTTCGCTTCAAGACTTAGGCAAAAACCGCAAACAAAACGTTCTGCGTTTCCGCAAACTCTATCCCGATACCGACAGCGAAACCATAGAAGCCGCGCTCGATATGATTGCCGTGCTCAATCCCTATCCGGCCTACGGTTTCGCCTCTGCCACGCCTACACCTTATATTCAGCCTGACGTTTGGGTCAAAGAGGGCAAGGATGGCTGGGAAGTCATCAGCAACGAGGCGGCTTGGCCGAAGCTGCAGCTCAATCAGGAATATTGCGACCTGATGAAATCAGCGGAAGAGGGCGCACCGGAGTGGAAGGAAAAAATCAGCGAAGCCAAGCAGCGCATTGATTCTTTGGAGCTGCGTAAAAGCACGGTCCTCCGCCTTGCTGAGTATATCGTCAAAAATCAGGAAGATTTTTTCATCTTCGGCGAAATCGGCCTGTCGCCCATGCTGATGAAAGATGCCGCCGCCGAATTGGGTTTGGCGGAAAGCACCATTTCGCGCGCCGCCAACCAGAAATATTTGTCTTGCCCGCGCGGCCTGTTTGCGTTACGCTATTTCTTCACACAGGCAGTCAATGCCGACGATGATGGCGAAGGGTTCAGTCAAGGCGCAATCAAAGCCGTATTAAGCCAGCTGATTGAAAGTGAAGACAGCAGCAAACCCTATTCGGACGAGACCCTCGTCAAATTATTAAAACAACGCGGCATTGAAATCGCTAGACGTACAGTTGCTAAATATAGAGAATCATTAGACATACCACCGGCACACAAACGAAAATTTACCGAGTAGATATATTCCGATCCGTTTTGACGGACTAATCAACCGAAGGAGCTGTATCATGAATCTGAAAATCACCGGTCTGAATTTTGATGTTACCGAAGCCATCAAAAACTATGTTTCCGACAAGTTGGCACGAATCAGTCGCCACGCCGACAACATCATTTCCGTGACCATCACGCTCTCGGTGGAAAAAGTCAGCCAGAAAGCCGAAGCCGATGTGCATTTGGCAGGCAAAGATTTGCACGTTGAAGCGATTGAACAGGATATGTACGCCGCGATTGATGTTTTGATGGACAAACTCGACCGCGCTGTTTTGAAGCATAAAGAAAAAAGTGGCGATGTCCGCAGTACTGTCAAACCTGCTGCCGAATAAAGCTTTTGTATGATAAAGGCCGTCTGAATATTCAGACGGCCTTTTGTTTTGCTAGAAGTTTTAGACTGGCAATCTAGTTACTCACTTTTTCGCCATTCCACGGTGCCACTTTAAACAGCAACAACATGCCCGGTATGCCCAAAGCGAAACACAGCCAGTAGAAATTGAAGTAACCCATCGCTTCAATCAGATAGCCTGCCGAAGCATTGATAAATGTACGGGGAACGGCTGACAGGCTGGTAAAGAGGGCCAATTGTGTGGCCGTGAAAGCAGGATTGGTTTCACGGGCCATATAGGCGACAAATGCCGCCGTACCCAAGCCTACGCCTGCTGCTTCTGCCCCAATCACGGCGGCAAGCATCATTTGTTCCGTCAGGGTAATGGTTTCAAACTTGCCAAAATTTGCCAACCAGGCAAAGCCTAGAATCGTTACCCATTGGGCTACGCCGAAAACCCACAAAGCCCTGTTGATACCGAGCTTTATCATCCAAATACCGCCTACAATACCGGCAATGACAGCAGGCCATAAGCCGGCATTTTTGGCAATGAGGCCGATGTCGGTTTTGCTGAAGCCCATGTCCAGATAAAAAGGTGTAGCCAAAGAAGTGGCCATGCTGTCGCCCAGTTTGTAGAGAAAGATAAACAGCAATACCAATATGGCCTGTTTGATTCCTTTGCGGGAGAAGAACTCACTGAAAGGGTCAGAGACTGTTTGGGCAAATGTACGCGACACAGATGGTGGAATGTCAGGCTCTTTAGCTAAAAACAAGGTCATCAGCAGACCGGGCAGCATAAATAGTGCAGTAATGATGAATACGTTGTGCCAAGGCATCAAGTCGGCCAGAATCAAGCTGAGCGAACCAGGTACCAAAGCGGCGATACGGTAGGCGTTGACGTGGATAGAGTTGCCCAAGCCTAATTCTTCATCTGACAAAATTTCGCGGCGAAATGCATCCAATACAATATCTTGGCTTGCAGAAAAAAAGGCGACCACCAACGATAAGCCCATAATTACATATAAATGCTGAGCAGGATTTAGGAAGGCGTAAATGAGCAAGGTCAGCAGCAAACCAATTTGCGTAACCAGCATCCAACCGCGTCGCCGTCCTAAAAAAGGTAATCTGACCAAATCAATGACGGGAGACCAGATAAATTTCCAAGTGAAAGGCAGCCCGATAAGTGCCATCAAGCCGATGGTTTTCAAATCAACATGTTCGCTGCGCAACCATGCCGGAATCAGGTTGATCAGAAAATAAAGCGGCAACCCCGAAGTGAAGCCTGTAAAGATACAAATCAGCATTTTGCGCGAAAAAATCTTGCGCCAAGTGCTGGGTTGGGGTGCGGTTGTCATAGTGGAATCAATAAAAAAGAAAAGGGATATTGTAGCAAAGATGGGGAATATGGCGAATCAACTTCTGCTATCTTTATTGAATAATAAAAGGCCGTCTGAAACTGAATGGATAAAGTTTCAGACGGCCTTTTGTTGGAACAAGCCAATCAGGTTTTGAAATGTCCGTAAGACAGGCAGATATGCTTGTCTTACGGATATTTTATTTTCAGACGGCCTTCGATGCTGCGTTGCAGTTGCGGTAGAAGGCGATCAGACCGTTGGTGGAGCTGTCGTGTGCCGGTGTGCCGCGTTCGAGTTCGGGTTCGATGGTTTTGGCCAGTTCTTTACCGTATTCCACGCCCCATTGGTCGAAGGGGTTGATACGCCAAATCACGCCCTGAACGAAGGTGCGATGTTCGTAGACGGCCATCAGCATGCCGAGGTTGAAAGGCGTCAGGCTGTCGATAAGCAGGCTGTTGCTCGGACGGTTGCCGGGGAATTCTTTTTGCGGTGCAAGGCGGTCGCGTTCATCTTGGGACAGGGTAGCTAATTCGACTTGTACTTCGTCTAAGGTCTTGCCTTTCATCAGTGCTTCGGCTTGGGCGAAGGCATTGGCAACGGTAAAGCGGTGTTGACGGTGGTTGCCGTAGATTGTGGTCATGGGGACGATGAAATCAACGGGAATCAGACGCGTACCTTGGTGCAGAAGCTGGAAGTAGGCATGTTGGCAGTTGACGCCTTCATCACCAAAGACAATGCCGCCGGTGGTGCAGGAAACAGGTTGGCCGTCTGAAGTACGCTGTTTGCCGAGGCTTTCCATATCGAGTTGGTTGAGCCATGGGGTAAAGAGGCGCATGTTGTGGCTGTATGGGACAACGGTTTGGCCGTCTGAATGTTGGAAGTTGTTGTACCAAACGTTGATGAGCGCCATCAGGACGGGAATGTTGCGGCGGAATGGTGTTTCGAAGAAGTGGGTATCCATCGCGTGTGCGCCGGCAAGCATTTTGCGGAACGCTTTTTCGCCGACGGCAACCATCAGCGGCAGACCGATGGGCGACCAGACGGAATAGCGGCCACCGACCCAGTCGGACATGGCGAAGACTTTGTCGGGGGAGATGCCGAAGTTTTGGGCGGCGGCCACATCGGCGGAAATGGCGCAGAAGTGGCGGTAGATACCGGAATCGGGCAAACCTGCATCGCGGTACCAAGTACGCGCCGCATAGGCATTGAGCAGGGTTTCCGGTGTGCGGAACGATTTGCTGGCAATGCTGAATACGGTGGTTTCGGGATTGAGGCCGAGAAGGGTTTGGGTCAGGTCGGCATCATCGGAGTTGCTGACAAAGTGGACGCGGATGTTTTGCCAATAGGGCTGCAGCGCTTGTGTGGCCATACGCGGGCCTAAATCGGAGCCGCCGATACCGATGTGAACCAAGTCGGTAATCGGTTTGCCGGTAATGCCTGCATGGGTGCCGTCTAAAAGTTGGCGTGCGAACTCGAGTGCGCGGTTGAGTTCGTGATGAACATTGGGCACGATGTTTTCGCCGTCAACGTAAACAGGTTTGGCATTGGCCGGCAGGCGCAGAGCGGTGTGGAGGACGGCGCGGTGTTCGCTGGTGTTGATTTTTTCGCCGTTGATCATGGCCTGCATATATTGTGGCAAATCGGCTGCTTCGGCCAGTTTACACAATAAATCAAGGGTGTTTTCATCTAGACGGTTCTTACTGTAATCAAATAACAAACCGTGCAGAATTTCGTGCATATTATTGAAACGTTCGGCATCTGCGGCGAAGCGTTCGCGCAGGGTAACGTGTTGAGTAGCGGCATGATGGGCTTCCAAGGCCTGCCATGCGTCTGAGTATGCGGTCATCTCGTTTCCTTAGTATGTAACGGTAAAATAAGCAGGATAGATAGGTATTTCCTGCTTTTTTGTAGTGGCTTGTAGTTTAACAAATTTGAACAGGTTTTGGGAGATGGCGGGGGTGGTTTTGTTTAAGGAATGTATGCAAAATGCAATAGAAACGGTTGATTATCATCAAGTTTCTGTAAAAAAGGGGGTATGACACCGATGTCTGCTGTGTTATCCTATGTAACATTATTGAAATCCTGTCGGGGCGGGTTCGTAAGATGGCTACAATTTATGATGTCGCTGCTTATGCCGGAGTGTCTCCCAAGACGGTCAGCCGGGTGATTAACGGCGATGCGCCGGTCAGTGATAAAACCCGTTCCAAAGTAGAAACAGCGATTGCTGCTTTGGGCTATATCCCGTCTTCTGCGGCGCGGATTATGCGGTCACACCGTTCCGGATTGGTCGGTCTGATTACCGGCGCCATTTCGCGGACAGGCGAGAATACGGGCGGACACGGCATACCGGATATGTTCTTGATTAAGGGCATTCAGCAGCAGATTCGCACACAAGGCAAGATTTTGATGATTGCCGACATCGACAACAAGCCGGGTCAGCCCGGTCAGATGGAGCCACTGATCCGTACCTTTATGGAACACCGTGCCGAGGGGATTTTGTATGTGGCCGGTTTCCATCAGGAAGTGTTGTTGCCGGAAGTGCCCAACCGCTGCCCGATGGTATTGGTTAACTGTTTTGATTTGGCAGGTACGCCGTCGGTTTTGCCGGACGATGAGGCAGGGCAGTATGGCTTGGTGCGCCGGATTATCCAGAGCGGACACAAACGGATTGCTTATGTAACTTTGCAGCCGGGTGTAGAAGCAACGAGATTGAGATTGGCCGGATACCGCCGGGCTTTGGCGGATGCGGATATTGTCTTCGATCCTGATTTGGTGCAAACTGGTTATCCTGACTTCAGCAATGACAGCGGGTCTTTGATTTCGGCTATTTTGAAGCTGCTGTCTTTGCCGCTTCCGCCGACGGTAATTTGCTGCGGCAACGATGAAATGGCCGTGCGCGTGTACGGGATTTTGAGGACGCGCGGCGTGCGGGTTCCCGAGCAAGTCTCCGTTGCCGGCTATGATAACCACAGTGCGATTGCGGAAACGCTGTTTCCGCCGTTGACCAGCACCGAGCTGCCTTATCTGCGCATGGGCGAAATGGCGGCGGATTTGCTGTTTCAACATATTGAACATCCGACCGGTTCGGTTCGGCCAGTCAAGGTCGTTGGGGAAACCATCTGGCGTCAGTCTGTGATTAATAAATAGTTTCAGACGGCCTGAAAATAATAAGCTTTAAACAACACAAACACACATCAAAATAAGATTCATGTGAACGGTCAAAATAAAGGCCGTCTGAAAACGGAGTTGCCTTAGTAAAAAGGGCAGCCCAAATACAATAAAAGCGTCATACCGCTGAAATTGGAGTTTGTTGTTTCCATAGTTTATTACCCAGGAGTAGCCTTCCTATGAAAATCTCCCCACAAGTGGCGATGACACTTCGCCAGATTATGCTGATGAACTTCGGTTTCTTCGGTATTCAATATAGCTTCGGGTTGCAGCAAACTGCGATTAATCCGATTTTCAGCTTTCTTCATGCCGACCCAAGCCAGTTGCCGATTTTGAATATGGCAGGTCCGATTACCGGTTTGCTGGTGCAGCCGATGATTGGTGCGATGAGTGACCGCACTTGGGTGCCTGGATTGGGTCGCCGCCGTCCGTATTTCTTGATCGGCGCCATCGGTTGCAGCCTCTGCCTCTTTATTTATCCGCACGTTACCGCCTTGTGGGTGGCCGTATTGCTGCTGTGGCTCTTGGACATCAGCAACAACACGGCAATGGAACCTTTCCGTGCCTTTATTGCCGATACCGTTCCTGAACACCAGCAATCCACCGGTTTCTTGATGCAGTCTGTATTTACTGGTTTGGGCATTACCCTGGCCAACGTTTCACTCTACATTTTCCAACAAATCGGCTGGTTGCAACAAACTTCCGAAGCGGGCATTCCGTATTGGGTATTCGGTTCGTTTTATATTGGTGCGGTCTGCTCCATCGGTTCGGTTTTGGTTACCGTTTTATCAACGGCCGAACGCGAGCCCAGCCCTGAAGAAATGGCGGCCATTAAAGCCCAGCCGAGCGGTCCGGCCCATGCCGTTAAAGATATTATCGTTGCTGTCCGCGAAATGCCGACTGCCCTATGGCAACTGGCTTTGGTGTATCTCTTCCAATGGTACGCGCTCTTCATCTACTGGCAATATATTTCCCACAGTATCGTTCAATCCGTTTGGGATTCGACTGTTGAAAATACCGAAGCATATAGTCAAGCGGTTGCATGGACCGGTTTGGTAAACGGTTTCTACAACGTTGTAACCTTTATCTCTGCTTTCGGCCTGATGTGGATGGCGCGCAAATACGCCGCCAAATATGTTCACGCCTTTGCCGTAACCCTTGCCGCGCTGGCCTTGCTCACCATTCCGCACATTGGCAACAAATACCTGATGTTTGCGCCGATGATTGGTTTCGGTGTCGGCTGGGCAAGTATGATGGGCGTGCCTTTTATGATTGTGGTCGGTTCTATTCCGAAAGAACGTTACGGCGTGTACATGGGTATTGTGAACATGATGATTGTGATTCCAATGTTGATTGAAACCGTATCTTTCGGCTGGGTGTACAGAACTTTCTTGGGTTCAAACCCTGCCAACGCGATGACTTTTGCCGGTGTTTCCCTGGCCATTGCCGCAGCGGTAACCTTAACCATTAAAACTACGGCCAAACCGGCTACTGCAGAATAACGAAGTTTTGATTTAAAACCAAAATGAAAAGGTCTCAGGCCGTCTGAAACATGAAAGGGTTTCAGACGGCCTTTTTTGTCGAAACGGATTTCATTTGCTGCCCCGATTCGGTAAGCCTTATTGTCGCTGCGCTACCGTTCATCACTCAAATTGGCTATGACTACCGATTTTGCTTTACAATATCCGTCTTTAATTTATTTCGTTTTACCATCCTGATGACAGAACACATTTCCGCTCCAAGTCCATCTCCTGTCGGTGAAGACTACCTGCTGTTAGGTCAATACGCCGAACGCGCCTATCTCGAATACGCCATGAGCGTGGTCAAAGGCCGCGCGCTGCCTGAAGTTTCAGACGGCCAGAAGCCCGTGCAGCGGCGCATTTTGTTTGCCATGCGTGATATGGGTTTGACGGCGGGCGCGAAGCCGGTGAAATCGGCACGCGTGGTCGGCGAAATTTTGGGTAAATACCACCCGCACGGCGACAGTTCTGCCTATGAAGCGATGGTCCGCATGGCGCAGGATTTTACCTTGCGCTATCCCTTAATCGACGGCATCGGCAACTTCGGCTCACGCGACGGCGACGGGGCGGCGGCGATGCGTTACACTGAAGCGCGGTTGACGCCGATTGCGGAATTGCTGTTGTCCGAAATCAATCAGGGGACGGTGGATTTCGTTCCTAACTACGACGGCGCGTTTGACGAACCGCTGCACCTGCCCGCCCGCCTGCCTATGGTATTGCTCAACGGCGCGTCAGGCATTGCAGTGGGCATGGCGACCGAAATCCCATCGCACAATTTGAACGAAGTTACGCAGGCGGCGATTGCGTTGTTGAAAAAGCCGACGCTGGAAACCGCCGACCTGATGCAATACATCCCTGCGCCCGATTTTGCCGGCGGCGGCCAAATTATCACGCCAGCGGACGAATTGCGCCGGATTTACGAAACCGGCAAAGGCAGCGTGCGCGTGCGTGCGCGTTATGAAATCGAGAAATTGGCGCGCGGACAGTGGCGCGTGATTGTGACCGAGTTGCCGCCGAACGCCAACTCAGCCAAAATCCTTGCTGAAATCGAAGAGCAAACCAACCCGAAACCGAAAGCGGGCAAAAAGCAGCTCAACCAAGACCAGCTTAATACCAAAAAGCTGATGCTGGATTTAATCGATCGTGTGCGCGACGAGTCCGATGGCGAACATCCCGTTCGCCTTGTGTTCGAGCCGAAATCCAGCCGCATCGATACCGATACATTCATCAACACGCTGATGGCGCAGACTTCGCTGGAAGGCAATGTCTCCATGAACTTGGTGATGATGGGTTTGGACAACCGTCCCGCGCAGAAAAACCTGAAAACGATTTTGCAGGAATGGCTAGATTTCCGCATCGTAACCGTAACACGCCGTCTGAAATTCCGTTTGAACCAAGTGGAAAAACGGCTGCACATCCTTGAAGGCCGTCTGAAAGTCTTTCTGCACATTGACGAAGTGATTAAAGTCATCCGCGAATCAGACGACCCGAAAGCCGACCTGATGGCGGCGTTCGGATTGACCGAAATCCAAGCCGAAGACATTTTGGAAATCCGCCTGCGCCAGTTGGCGCGTTTGGAAGGTTTCAAACTCGAAAAAGAATTGAACGAATTGCGCGAGGAACAAGGCCGTCTGAATATCCTTTTGGGCGACGAAAACGAAAAACGCAAGCTGATTATCAAAGAGATGCAGGCGGACATGAAGCAGTTTGGCGACGCGCGCCGCTCGCTGGTGGAAGAAGCCGGACGTGCCGTGTTGACGCAAACCACCGCCGATGAGCCGATCACGCTGATTCTGTCGGAAAAAGGCTGGATACGCAGCCGTGCCGGGCACAACCTCGATTTGAGCCAAACCGCGTTCAAAGAAGGCGACCGCCTTAAACAAACCCTTGAAGGCCGCACTGTTTTACCCGTTGTCATCTTGGATTCATTGGGCAGAACCTACACGCTCGATGCCGCCGAAATTCCCGGCGGACGCGGCGACGGCGTGCCGGTTTCATCGTTAATCGAGTTGCAAAACGGCGCGAAACCTGTCGCCATGCTCACCGGTCAGCCCGAACAGCATTACTTGCTTTCAGGCAGTGGCGGCTACGGCTTTATCACCAAGTTGACCGATATGGTCGGACGCGTGAAAGCGGGTAAAGTAGTTATGACTGTGGACAGCAGCGAAACCGTCTTGTCGCCCGTTGCCGTCTATGCTTCTTCACTGATCAATCCTGACTGCAAAGTCGTACTGGCCAGCAGCGACCACCGTCTCTTGGCGTTTTCCATTGGAGAGCTCAAAGTCATGCCTAAAGGCCGCGGTTTGCAGCTGATGTCGTTGGCCGACGGCGCATCTTTGGAACACATTATGGTGACGACCTCTCCTGAGTTTACCGTTGTATCAGTCGGCCGACGCGGCGCAGAACATCAGGAAAAACTGCGTATTGCCGATATCGACGGCAAACGCGGTAAAAAAGGCAAGGTATTGGAAATATCAGGCCGTCTGAAAAGTTTGTCCTGAAACAAGAACAAATATATCTAAATAAATTAAATTTATACGACATTGCATGATAATAAAAAAGGTTCACTTATGAATAGAGCCAATCTTCAAGAACTGGGTAATCTGAGGGAGCGGATTCCCGGTGTAATCAACATTGCCCGAATAGCCATCGTCTTACCGCTTTTGGTTTTGCACGCTTTCGGCAGCTACACAGGCGGCAACCTGATTGGCGTTTCGTTGCCGGACGTTGAGTTTTATATCTGGATAACGCTGTATTTCTTCCTGATTATGCTCTCCGTGCTCCGCCCGGGCTGGCAGTGGCAATCCTTGGATTTGCCCAATGCCAGCGCCGTGGTCGACATCACCATGATCATGGTTTTGGTGTATATCTCCGGCGGTACGGCTTCCGGTTTCGGGATTTTGGTTTTGCCGTTTGTCGCCACGTCGTGTCTGCTCAGTTATGGCCATTACCCCATGCTGTATGCAGGTTATACGGCAATGTTGTTTATTTTGAACCTGTTTTTAGACGGCAGTATGCGTTTCGATTCGTTTAATTGGGACGCAAAATCAGTGGCGAATTCTTTAATGCTGATCGGCGCCAGCTATCTAGTGGCAATGCTGACATCGTTTGCCGCCCGTTATTTGGAGCAGGCCACAGAGTCTGCCAGTCGCCATCAACTGGCCTACCGCCGTATCAGCGGCTTGAACCATTTGGTTTTGAACCGCGTACAGGAAGCGGTTGTGGTGATTGATGCGACCCAACGCGTGTGGCTGTTTAACAAACAGGCAAAAATCTATTTCCCCAGCCTGATTATCGATCAGCAGGAAATCGTGTTCGGCGAATTGGTGGCACGCTGGCAGCGTCAACCAGACAAACCTTTTGAAACCGATATCCATATTTTCCAACACGCCATGCACGTCCGAGCCGTTCCATTGATTCAGGAGCAGACCGAGCTGCTGATGCTGTACGTCCGCTCATTGCGTGAAGTGGCTGCGGAGGCCATGTCTACCAAGCTGACTTCGCTTGGACAGTTAACTGCCAACCTTGCCCACGAAATCCGCAACCCGATGTCCGCCATCCGTCATGCCAGCGATTTGTTGCAAGAAGGCGATGAGGCAGATCCGCTCAAGGCCAAGCTCTACAACATCATCGACAGCAATATCCAACGCATCGACAAGATGTTGGAAGACGTATCCCTGCTTAACAAACGAGACAACATCAGCCGCCAGCCGATTAATCTGATGAAATTCTGGTTGGAGTTCAAGCAGGAATTTACCTTGAACAATCCCGATGCCATCGGTTGTCTGCGTATGAATATGGACGGCAACAATCTGACCGTATTGGTTGACCCCATGCATTTGCAGCAAGTGATGTGGAACTTGTGCAACAACGCTTGGAGACACAGCCGTCAGGACGAAAACGCCATTACCGTCCTTATCCGTTCAAGCGGCAGGATGCATATTTCCATCGTAGTAGCGGACAACGGCAAAGGCGTGCCGCCTGATGTACGAAATCATTTGTTCGAGCCGTTTTACACCACCGAAAAACAAGGCACCGGCTTGGGGCTTTACGTCGCACGCGAGTTGGCACACGCCAATATGGGGCAGCTGCATTATCACCCTGAAATGAACGGGTTTGAATTGATTTTACCGAAGGAGCAAGCGCAGGATGAATAAATTGCAAGAGCCGGTTTTGGTTGTCGATGACGAGGCAGACATCCGTGATCTGATGGAAATGACCCTGATGAAAATGGGTCTGCGCGTCGATACTGCGGCTGGTGTTGAAGAAGCCAAAGACAAGCTGGACAACAACGATTATTCGCTGGTGCTGACTGATATGCGTATGCCCGATGGCTCAGGCCTCGAGGTTGTCCAATACATCGACGAGTTGATGCTCGACACACCCGTTGCCGTGATTACGGCTTTTGGCAATGCCGACCAAGCCGTTGAAGCCTTGAAAGCAGGGGCGTTTGATTATCTGCAAAAACCGATTACGCTGTCGCAGTTGCGTTCATTGGTTAAATCGGCAGTGTCGGTTTCCGATAATGCTACCGAACCCACGCCGTCTGAAAAAGTCAAATTGCAGCCTGCGCCTGTTTCTGCTGCCCTGTATAAACCCGAACCTCAGCCGGCTAAGCCTGTTGTAACGCCTCCTAAGAGCGTACAGAGTGAATTTAACCGGCCTTTGACTGTTCCGGAAGGGCTCAATTCCTTAAAAGAGCGTTTTTCGGCCGGCAGCATCAATCCTGCTTTGCAACAAGACGCACCTATATTGGAAGGCGAGGACGATATGCCTCGCCTATTAGGTACTTCGCCGCAAATGGTCGAAGTGCGCCACCTGATTCGCAGATTGGCCCGCAGCCTTGTTCCCGTTTATATCTCTGGCGAGTCCGGTACAGGTAAAGAGCAGGCAGCACGTACTATTCATGAGTTGTCTGACCGCGCCGACAAACCGTTTATTGCTGTCAACTGCGGTGCCATTCCTGAAAATCTGATGGAAAGCGAATTTTTCGGCTACAAAAAAGGCAGCTTTACCGGCGCAGATCAAGACCGTCTCGGCTTTTTCCAACACGCCGACGGCGGCACTTTGTTCCTTGACGAAGTTGCCGATTTGCCGCTTGCCATGCAGGTCAAACTTCTGCGCGCCATTCAAGAAAAAGCCGTGCGCCGTATCGGCGATGCGCGGGAAACCTTTGTGGATGTGCGCATTATTTGTGCAACCCACAAAAACCTCGAAGCTTTGGTCGAAAGCGGCGCATTCCGTCAGGACTTGTATTACCGCCTCAACGTAGTCTCCCTGCACATGCCGCCTTTGCGCGAAATGCGCGAAGACTTGGGCGCGCTGATTCTGTATCTGCTGTATAAACACCGTCACGGCAATCAAACCTACAAACTCAGCCCGAAAGCCCAAGAAGCCCTGTTGCATTACAGCTATCCCGGCAACTTCCGCGAGTTGGAGAATATCCTCGAACGCGCAGTTGCACTGACGGTCGGCCAAGTGATACAAGTGGACGACTTGCAGATTCAAAACGCCCCACAGGTTAAGGCTGAACGCAGCGGCTTCTCTTTTGACGATATTGCCGAACCTGACGCGCGCGAAACTACGCTCAATCATAGCCCCATTCCACCGTTTGATCCGCGTACCATGCAGATACAGGATTACCTCGACCAAGTGGAACGTAGCATCATCGAGCAGGCTTTGCAGCAAACCCGTTACAACCGTACCCAAGCCGCCAAGCTTTTGGGCATCAGCTTCCGCTCTATGCGCTACCGCATGGAACGCTTGGACATCAATTAAAACGTTCAGACGGCCTGAGTTTTCAAGGCCGTCTGAAACATGGGCATCATGTACAAGATTTATTTTGACGAAACCGCATCTGCCGAACTTCGCAGCCTTGCCGAGCCGTTCGGGCTGACCGTTATCGACCGGCAGCCTGAAGAAGACAGTTTCCTTATCGCTGACGAAAGCGGCATCAGCTTGTGCCGCGCAGGTGAAAAAGGCCGTGTCCGCGTTGATTTTGATGGCGGTGCCGCCCATTACCGGCGTACTAAAGGCGGAGGTGAGTTGATTGCCAAAGCCGTCAACCATACTGCGCAACCGACTGTCTGGGACGCTACCGGTGGACTGGGACGCGACAGCTTCGTGCTTGCCTCGTTGGGCTTGAATGTACACACTTTTGAACAAAATCCTGCTGTTGCCTGTCTACTTTCAGACGGCCTCAACAGGGCAGGACAAAGTGAAGAGACACGGGAGATTGCCCAGCGAATTACTTTGCACTTCGGCAATGCCGTTGATTTAATGCAGAAATTGGCCGCGCAAAAAGGCAGACCCGATGTGGTGTACCTCGACCCGATGTACCCGGAACGCCGCAAAACCGCCGCCGTGAAAAAAGAAATGGCCTATTTCCACGACTTGGTCGGCGCGGCACAAGACGAAGCCGAGTTGTTGGACGCAGCGTTGAATACCGCCAAAAAGCGCATTGTCGTCAAACGCCCGCGCTTGGGCGAATTTCTTGACGGGCGCAAACCTGCTTATCAATACACCGGCAAAAGCACGCGGTTTGACGTTTACCTTCCGACAAGGCCGTCTGAAGACTAGAAGCAAACTTGCAACATATCAAAAGAAACCGCCGACGTTATCAGCGCGGCGGCAAAGTGTGCTATAAATACCTTTTCCCAAACTTCATTGGAGCAAACAATCATGGAATTAGTATTCATCCGTCACGGACAAAGCGAATGGAACGCGAAAAACCTTTTCACCGGCTGGCGCGACGTCAAGTTGAGCGAGCAAGGTTTGGCAGAAGCCGCCGCAGCAGGTAAAAAGCTGAAAGAAAAAGGCTATGAATTCGACATCGCCTTTACTTCCGTCCTGACCCGCGCCATCAAAACCTGTAACATCGTTTTGGAAGAATCCGACCAACTGTTTGTTCCGCAAATCAAATCATGGCGTTTGAACGAGCGCCACTACGGCCAGCTGCAAGGTTTGGATAAAAAACAAACCGCAGAAAAATACGGCGACGAGCAAGTCCACATTTGGCGCCGCAGCTACGACACCCTGCCTCCGCTGCTTGATCCTAAAGACCCGCATTCCGCCCACAACGACCGCCGCTATGCCAACCTGCCTAGCGATGTTATTCCCGATGGTGAAAACCTCAAAGTTACCCTCGAACGCGTCCTGCCTTTTTGGGAAGACCAAATCGCCCCGGCCATCTTGAGCGGCAAACGTGTATTGGTTGCGGCACACGGCAACTCTCTGCGTGCGTTGGCCAAACACATCGAAGGCATTTCCGACGAAGACATCATGGGCTTGGAAATCCCAACCGGTCAGCCGCTGGTGTACAAATTGGACGAAAACCTGAAAGTGGTTGAGAAATTCTACCTGTAAGGTAAAGGGAAAAAGGACGTGGCGGACACGTCCTTTTTTTGTATTTGTTTGTATCGTGGCCGTCTGAAAGCAGTTGATGGCGGGCGACATGAAAAAAGGACGCGTAAAGCGTCCTTTATGGAGATTAAACCCTGTATTACTGGTTTTTCTCGATGATTTCTTTGAGGTGAGGCATAGGGCTGTAACCGCTTTGGCTACGGCCGTTAGGGAAGACCACGGTCGGTGTACCATTGAAGCCGAATTGTTCGCCCAATGAAGTGGTTTCCGCAACAGGGTTTTCGCAGTTTGCTTTGCCGCTTGGGAGCTTGCCTTTGCGCATCCAGTCAATCCATGCCTGAGTCGGATTAGGCTGACACCACAACAGCTCGGCTTTGTGCGCGGCATCAGGGTGCAGGCTTGGAATCGGCATCATGAAGGTATAAATCGTGATGTCGGTCATTTTTTCAAACTCATGCTCCAAGCGTTTGCAGTACGGGCAGTCCGGATCGGAGAAAACGGCGACTTTCAGTTTGCCGTTGCCGCGCACTTCTTTGATGGCTTTGTCCAAAGGCAGGGAAGCGAAGTCGATTTTGTTCAAATCGGCGGCGCGTTCTTCAGTCATGCTTTGGCGCGTGTTGACGTTGATGAGGTCGCCAACGAGCATATAGTCGCCTTTGGCGTCGGTATAGATGATTTGTTTGCCGCTGACGACAACTTCATAAATGCCTTTAATCGGTGTTTCACTGACGCTCAAAACTTTCAAATCTTGGGCGGCATAGACTTTTTCCAGACGTGTTTTCAAAGAAGCGGCAACAGATTTGTCGGCAGGTGCTTCCGCTTTGGCAGCCTGAGTAGGCGCCGCGTTGGCGTTGGATACGGCAGGTTGACCGCATGCCAACAAAGGAAGGACGGCAAACGGTGTTAAGATTTTGATTAACTTGGTTTTCATGCGAGAGACTTGCGTGTGTTGAAAGTAAGGCATTGTATCAAACCTCCGTCATGTCTGCATTGTACTCAGGCTCAAATTATCGTCTGAAAATAGCTTTCGGCTGTTAAAATACGAAAAAATAATTTGATTGTTTGTATG
Source organism: Neisseria sp. Marseille-Q5346 (assembly GCF_946902045.1). The sequence goes on from NZ_OX336253.1 coordinate 1,720,552, forward strand.
TTCTACCACCGTATTGCCGTAAACGTGCCGCTTTCAGACGGCCTTTTGACTTATTCCCATTCCGAGCCGCTTCCTCCGGGAACGCGGGTGCTTGTGCCTTTCCGCAATAAAACCGTTGTCGGGATTGTGTGGGAAACGGATATTGCCCCCGATATGGATGCGGCGCGGATTTTGAGCGTTCAGACGGCCTTTGTAGAAGAAAATCCGTTGCCTCAAAGCTGGCGTGATTTGTTGGCGTTTACGTCGCGTTATTACCACTATCCGACGGGGCAGGCGGTGTTTGCCGCGCTGCCGCAGGGTTTGAAGGAAACGCGTGCGGTGGAAATACCGAAGCCGCCGTTGTTTTACGCGCTGAACGAAGCGGGTAGGGCGCAAACGCCGCCTCCGGCTCGGTTCAATAAAAAAGCGGCTTTGTGGGATGCGCTGCTGTCGGGCGGAATGACGATGGCGGCGTTGAAGCAGGTGAACGCGCAGGCGGCGAAATTAATCGAAGATTGGGCGGAACAGGGTTGGATTGAAACGACGGAAGCGGCGAAACCCGTTTTAAGGTCGTACCACGGGCAGGCTTCGCACTCTGAATTTGTATTAAATGCTGACCAGCAGAAGGCTTCCGATGAAATTCAGACGGCCTTTGGTAAATTTCAACCGTTTTTGCTGTACGGTATTACCGGCAGTGGCAAGACTGAAGTTTATTTTGATGCGATGGCGAAAGTGTTGGCTCAGGGACGGCAGGTGTTGTTTCTGTTGCCCGAAATCAATCTCACGCCGCAGCTTTTAAAGCGGGTGGAAAACCGTTTTGCCGACGTGCCGACCGCCGTGTTGCACAGCCAGATGGCGGCAGGCAAGCGCACGCAGGATTATCTGCGCGCGATGTTGGGGCAGGCGAAGCTGGTCATTGGCACGCGGCTGGCCGTGTTCACGCCGATGGATGATGTCGGGCTGATTGTGGTCGATGAGGAACACGACGGCTCGTTCAAGCAAGACAACGAATTGCGCTACCACGCCCGCGATTTAGCGGTGTGGCGGGCGAAGCAGAGCGGCTGCCCCGTCGTCTTGGGTAGCGCCACGCCCAGCTTGGAGAGTTGGCACAAGGCGCAAAGCGGCGCGTACCGCCTGCTACAACTGACCGAGCGCGCCCATGCTACCGCGCAACTGCCGCAAGTAGAAATACTCAACGTAGGCCGTCTGAAACTTGACAACGGCTTCTCGCCGCAAGCCTTGCAGCTTTTGAAACAGAATTTTGAAGCAGGCGGCATGTCGCTGGTGTACCTCAACCGGCGCGGCTTTGCGCCCGCATTATTTTGCGGCGACTGCGGCCATACCTTCGGCTGCCCGAACTGCTCCGCCAAAATGGTGTTGCACCAACGCGCCCGCCAACTGCGCTGCCACCACTGCGACCACCGAGAACCCATCCCGTTCAAATGCCCCGACTGCGGCAATCAAGACCTGACCGCCGTCGGACACGGCACGCAGCGCGTCGAAGAAACCTTGCGTGCCTTCTTGCCCAAGGCAGCCGTCGTCCGCGTCGACAGGGACAGCACGGCGCACAAAAACGATTGGGCGGATTTGTACCGCCGTATCGCCGACAACGAAATTGACATTCTGGTCGGCACGCAGATGCTCGCCAAAGGTCATGATTTCGCGCGGCTCAACCTCGTTATTGTATTGAACGCCGACGGCAGCCTGTATAGCGCGGACTTTCGTGCGCCGGAAAGGCTGTTCGCCGAGCTGATGCAGGTATCCGGCAGGGCGGGGCGCGCCGACAAACCCGGCAAGGTGTTGATACAGACACAACTGCCCGAACATCCTGTCTTCGCTGCCGTCAAAGCGCAAGACTACGCCGTATTTGCCGAAAACGAATTGAACGAGCGGCAAATGTTCGCCATGCCGCCTTTCGGTTTTCAGACCGCCGTCCGCGCCGACGCGCCGCTCGTGGCCGATGCGATGGAATTTCTCAACGCCGCCAAAGAAACCCTCGCCCCACTTTTGCCCGAAAGTGTCTCCCAGTTCGGCGCCGCCCCCATGCTGATGGTGCGCCTCGCCGAACGCGAACGCGCGCAAGTTTTCCTCGAATCGACATCGCGACAAGATTTACACCGCGCCGTGAGTTTGTGGGTGCAGGTGTTACAGCAAAACCGCGACGGTAAAATCAGATGGTCTGTAGATGTTGATGTGCAAGAGGCTTGATTGAAATGATTCAATCAATAAGGAAATAAAAGGCCGTCTGAAAATCTGTTTTCAGACGGCCTTAAGTTTTTGAATCAGTTTAGAAGAATTTTGCGGCTATATAGCCGAGTGCAAGCAGGCTTAAAACGGCGAACACGATAGCCATTGTAAGCAGAAACTGTGTTTTCTTCCTCGCTGCAAGTGCAGCCAGCTCAGGATTTTGGCCTAATTCTTCGCGTAGTTGAGATTCCAATTCGGCACGGATTTTTTTGCGCAGCTTTTTCTCTTCCTGCTCACGTTCATATTTGAGCTTGTGGGCAATTTCGGTTTGTTTTTTATGCTCGAAAGAGATTTTTTCCTGCCATTCAATGCGCTTGCGCTGGATAGCCAGCTCATTTTTCTCTGTCAAATCAAAGTGGCAGGTTTTACATTCCTGTGCGTCTAATTCATCAATAATCGTCATGCAGACAGGGCATTGGATAGGGTCGGGAGCGTTGACTGCCAACACGGGTTCTTCTTCAACCGCTTCCAACTCCATAGCCTGACGGACGATTACGTCCAAACCCAAATAGCTGAAGTAATGCTGCGCATTTTCGCGCTCGTCTTGGGTGCATTTCTCGGCCACAATAGCTTGCGGACGTTCGGCCAAGGCTTGAATCAGGCTCTCAACTTCGTTTTCAGGCAGGTTGTCATACAGGCAGGCATGGATACGCTCCCTATCCGTGTTCGGCGGATAGGAAACGTATACGTCGAAAAATTTTTCTTGTTTGCTCATTGATATCCCATGAGTATTTCGACTGCGTCAACCAAATGGGTTTAGCCTAAGGTTTTGTTATTGTGTTTGAGCTGTTTTGGCTTGCGATGCAGGCAAAAACAGAGGCCGCAGTCTTAGGCAGACCGGATAGGGGGTGCCTTTGTGTCGTTAATCGGCTGGACAATGATTTTTATTTATATGGCAATATGCATGTCCAATGTTATGTCTATTGTAGAGTAAATATTCACGCCCGATATTATTATTATAAGATAAATCCAATATTGTTTAAAATAAATTCACACAAAAGGCCATCTGAAGATACAGACGGCCTGTTTTTCATGAAGAAACGGATTGTTTATACGGAGAAGGACGAGCCGCAACCGCAAGTCGTTTCGGCATTCGGATTGCGGATGACGAATTGAGAACCTTGCAGGCTTTCGGTGTAGTCGATTTCCGCACCAACCAGATATTGGTAGCTCATCGGGTCAACCAAGAACGTCAGGCCGTTTTTCTGGATTTCAAAATCGTCGTCGTTTTTGATTTCATCAAAGGTAAAACCATATTGGAAGCCGGAGCAACCGCCGCCGTTGACGAATACGCGCAATTTCAAATCGGGATTGTTCTCTTCGGCAATCAGGTCGGCAACTTTGGTGCAGCAGCTGTCAGTAAAGATAATAGGGCTTTCGTCTGACATGATGTGATTCCTTTTATATGAATATTTTTACTATTGTCGCGCAAACCGTTAGCCAAGGCAAGTTTGTGCAGACAGGGTCTGCCAGCTTACATGGAGGGCATGGCAGAAATTTCAAGCACCAGTATGTCAGATTTAGATGCTTCTGCCAAACCATTCTACACGGCCGATGATGGCGACGTCGTCGGTCGGGTTTTTCAAGTCGATTTCAAAAGTAGGGTAGGCCTCGTTGGCAGAAATGACGTTGACGATGCCGCCGGGTATCAGTTGCAGGCGTTTAACCAAAAGGTTTTCATTGAGGCGTAAAACATAGAGGCCGTCGCGCGGCGTGGTTTGGCCGTGGTTGATGAGGATGGTGTCGCCATCATTCAGCACGCCTTCCATCGAGTCGCCTTTGACTGAGATAACGGAAAGGTTTTTGATGTCGCGCGTTACATAATTTTCAATCCAATAGCGTCGGAACGCCATGGCGAACATTGGCTGTTCGTCGCCGACGAGCTGACCGTGTCCGGCCGCGGCCTGGATGTCGTAACGCGGCACAAAGACAAATTCGTCTATATCGACAGGGTTGCCCAGTGTGTCGGTTGCCGTGGCTTTTGGGGCTTCGGAATCGGGGAAGGGGGAGCCTTCTCCTGTCAAAAGCCAGTCTATGCTGCAGCCTTTAAGTTGTTTGATTTTTTTTAGCGTTTCCGATTTCGGCAGGCCGCCTTCGTTCCAGATACGGCTGAATCCGGCGATGGTCATATCAATATCGGCGGCAATTTTGGCTTGGCGGGCTTCATCTTTCCATAAGAAAGCCAGGCGGTCTTTAAAGGTATCCATGTTTATGCCTTTATGGAGGTATGTTTTTTATATGGTTTGGACGATTTGAGTGTATTTTACCTTAGTTTTTATAAAATTGTAAGAAAAAAATTACTCAATCTAAGAAAAAGTATTGCATATTTTATTTTTTCTTAGTATTATTCGTTTTGTCTTAGATAAATCGATACTTCTAGTTTTATATTTGATTTTTCTTAGTTTGGTTTTATTTGGTTTAGTTTTTCTGACTTGAACCTGCTATATGATTATGATGAGAGGTGTGAAATGACTCGTTCGCGTAAAAATATTTTTTGGGTGCTACTGGCGTTGGTACTGGGTTTTTTTGCCCTGCCTTTCGGATCTTCGGAAGCACATGAAGCGGACGGTAATTTGACGGCTTCGGAATGCGAACGCTTGGGCAGTTTGAGTCTGGATCAGATGGACGGCAGGCTGCTTGCCTTCGCCAAAGAATGCGATATGGTGGAGGCTACCCACGATTGGGAGCAACAGTACGGCAACTTGAATGAAGAAGAAATGCTTGCCGGCGTGGTGTATGAGTGATGTTTGTGAATGAATTGATAAAGGCCGTCTGAAAAACCATTGTTTCAGACGGCCTTGTGTTTTTAATAAGGATGGCTTAAGGCATCAATGGTGCATTAGTCAGTCCGGTGGTTTCGGGCAGTCCGAACATAATGTTCATATTCTGCACGGCTTGACCGGCTGCGCCTTTGACCAAGTTGTCGATGACGGAAAGAATAATCCACACATCGTCTTGTTCGGGCGCTCTTTGAACGCTGATACGGCAGAGGTTGGCGCCGCGTACGCTGCGGGTTTCAGGTGTCGAACCTGAAGGCAAAATATCGACAAAAGGACTCTCGCGGTAGTATTCGCGCAGTAAGGCTTCAGGATCGGTATGTTCTTGCAGGTGCAGATACAGGGTGGCGTGCATACCGCGTATCATCGGAACAAGGTGTGGTACGAAAATCAGGCCGTCTGAAACATGGTCTTGCAGTCCGGACAGGGTTTGTCGGATTTCAGGCAGGTGGCGGTGGCCGCCGACGCCGTAGGCTTTGAAGTTGTCGCCTGCTTCGCACAATAGGGTATGGGTGCTGGCTTTGCGACCCGCACCGGAAACACCGGATTTACAGTCGGCAATCAGCGTCACGTTGGCTTTCAGACGACCAGCCTGAAGCAGTGGCAATAACGGCAGGGAAACGCAGGTAGGGTAGCAGCCCGGATTAGCCACCAGCATGGCTTTGGCGATATCGTCTTTGTAAAGTTCGCACAAACCGTACACTGCTTGGGAAACAAGTTGCGGCGCGGCATGGGTCATTTTGTACCATTGTTCCCATGTGGGGATGTCGCGGATGCGAAAGTCGGCAGACAGGTCAATCACACGTACGCCTTTTTCGATAAGGACCGGTGCTTCTTTCATGGCTACGCCGTTGGGTGTGGCGAAGAATACGAGGTCGCAACGGTCAAGCTCGGCATCTTCGGGCGTTTGGAATGCAAGGTCGTAAATGCCGCGCAGGCTGGAGAAGTAGTCCGCTACTGCAATACCGGCTTCGCTTCGGCTGGTGACAGCAGTAACCTCTGCGTTGGGGTGGCTGCTGAGCAGACGCAACAATTCAACGCCTGTGTAACCGGTTGCACCGACGATACCAATTTTAATTTTTGTGGTCATGGTGTGGCTCCTTTGTAGGGATAACGATGCGTTTGATTATATAGTAATTGATTGCCGTCGGTCAGCGGTGCTTGTGCCAAGCTTTGCAATAGAGGGTTAAACAGGCCATCTGAAATATGGGATTAACGATATTGGAGAGAGGATTTCAGACGGCCTGAAAGTTTGGGAAAACGTGGTTTGCGGTTTTATTTGACTATGGCTTTGAGATTAGTGTTTTTTATTTATAGCCAATATCTTACAAAGATTATAGACCTCATGTTTTGAAAACCTTTTATCTTTATCCTATCCATACGAACACAAAATAAAAATGTAAAAAAATGCCCCCGGGTTGGAGGACCGGAGGCAAGTATCCAAGGAGTAGCTCTCATCAATAAGAACTAGTTACTTGGTACTATATCCCTTGTTAGAATTGAAAGCAAGTGCTTTGCACATTTTAACATTTAAATAATTTTTTCATTCAAATTCAGTGAGCTATCAGACAGGGATTGAATCTTGAGATGATGGTAATAGAGGATAGGCTAAGAACAATTAAAACGGCAGGTATCAGTGATTGGGAGCAGCCATACTCTGAGCATTACTCTGATGTGTGTGTACATGGCCATATTGATTGAGTCGGTCGGGGGGGAAAAGCTGAAATCTCCTGACTAACCGAGTTGAGTTAAAGTGAGGCTTTCTTCAAACTGATTGATAAAATAGCTGAAAGGCATGAAATGTGTACGCAGATGAGGAAGGGTTTGTTTTTAAATATAAATTTCTAAATCATTTATTTAATTCAATTTTGATATTGTTAAATCATCGGGCCAAAAAAAGGTTGCCATCGGAAGGGGAGCCGTTGGCAACGAATGGAGGTGGTAATGCAATGAAAGCTAGATATAAGGAGTAGTGCCAAACTAGCTATAAGTAACTATATCGAAACTGTAAGAAAAATTAACACAAGTTGCCTGTTACTGGCAAAAATTTTTAGTCGGCTTGCCTAAAATCAAATTTTTGAGTAATTGCTTGGTTAGTTGATGCAGGGATTGGTATTGGTAGCTCTGCTGAATTGTTTACAGGCCGTCTGAAAATTGCCGGGGTTGTTCGGCTATAATGCTGTTTTGGTTTTTTAAGGCTTTTGCAAAAATACGGTTTCGGGGTTTTAGGCTGAATGTGTACCCGATATGTTTGCAAAGGTTTTGGGGCATGAGGAGAATGAGATGAAGAAAGTTTTGGTGTTGCAACATGGGGATTTGGGCGCGTGCGACTGGTCGGCGTTTGGCGGTTTGGTGTCTGCACCATTAGGAAAGTCGGTATTGCGTCTGCCGGTTGATGATGATTTTGAATTGACGGCCGAGATGCGTGCGGCGTTGATTGCGCAGCAGATAGATGGTGCGGTATTGCTGGATGTGGCTTTTGCTGATTTGGGACTGATTGTCAGCGATATGGATTCGACGCTGATTACGATTGAGTGCGTGGATGAGATTGCGGCCGGTGTCGGGCTGAAGGATGAAGTGGCAGCGATTACGGAGCAGTCGATGCGCGGAGAGCTGGACTTTGAGCAGTCTTTGCGTAAGCGTGTGGCTTTGCTGGCCGGTTTGGACGAGTGCGTGTTGGAAGAAGTGTACGAGAATGTGTTGCAGCTGTCGCCGGGCGCGGAATTTTTGTTGGAAGAGTGTAAACGGAATGATGTGAAGTTTATGCTGGTGTCGGGCGGATTTACGTTCTTTACGGAACGCCTACAACGGCGTTTGGGCTTGGATTTCCATTTTGCGAATGTGTTGGAAGTGGAAAACGGCAAGCTGACAGGCCGTCTGAAAGGGCGGATTATCGATGCGCAGGCTAAGACGGATTTGTTGCGTGAATACCGTGAGCGTCTGGGTTTGGCTCCGTGGCAGGTGGTGGCGATGGGCGATGGTGCGAATGATATTCCGATGATACGGGAGGCGGGATTCGGTATTGCTTATCGGGCGAAACCGAAAACTGAGGCGAATGCGGATGCGTGCGTGCGCTTTGGTGGTTTGGAGCGGATACGCGGTTGGTTTGCGTAAACCGTTTGAGGATATTTGTCAGTCAGGCCGTCTGGACAATCGGGAAACCGGTTTTCAGACGGCCTGATGTTTTATAAGGCGATAAAACGGTAACCTTCGGCATTGACTTCGAGAATGGAGGCGTAATTGTCGCGCCAGTCACCGAGTACGATGCGGGTGTAATCGGCGTTGCGGTGGATGTTTTCGCGGTGGGTATGGCCGTGGATGAGCAGGGGCGTGTGGAAGCGTTGGACGGTTTCGTGGGTAAAGGCCGGATTGACGTCCATGATGTCGGCGGTTTTGTGTTGTTTGTCCTGTTTGCTCTGCTTGCGGATTTTAGTGGCGATGTTCAGCCGGAGTGTAAGTGGCAGGAATAGGAACAGGCGTTGCAGCCATTTTTGATGGACGGTACGGCGGAATTTTTGATAAGAATGGTCGTCGGTGCAGAGTGTGTCGCCGTGACAGAGTAGGGTGGGTGTGCCGAACAGGTCGATAACGGCGTACTCGGGCAGTAAGGTCATGCCGGTATCGAGGGCGAAGGTTTTGCCGATGAGGAAGTCGCGGTTGCCATGGATAAAATAGCAGGCGATGCCGCGCTCGGTCAGGCTGCGGATGGTTTGCTTGATGGTGTGAACCAAAGGGCTGTTTTCGTCATCGCCGATCCAAAAATCGAAAAGGTCGCCGAGGATATACACGGCTTGGGCATGAACGGCTTTTTCTTGGATAAATTTTTGGAAGAGTGCAGTCAGTTGGGGGTGGGATTCGCTCAGGTGCAAATCGGCGATAAAGTAAATCGGCATGATGATGTGGGGCGTATGGGAAGGGTTTTATTATAACTTGGGTTGCCGCGTTTGGATTTGGGCTTGGTGTTTTTCGTTCGTAATGCAGTGATTTTATTGTTTTGATTTGGTGTGATAAAGGCCGTCTGAAACATCTTTTCAGACGGCCTTTTGGTTTATTGGGCTTTGCCCTGATAAGTGATTTGTTTCAGCGTATCTTCTTGGTACAAGTCGCTGATGGGGACGGTATAGAAGAATTCGTTGCTACGGACAAAGCGGTTGACCAAGTCTTTGTCGAGATGGAGGACGTGGTGTCGCAGTTTGTTTAGGCCTTTGAATATCATGGTGCTCCAACGCATATAGCCGTCTGAATTAGGGCGGATGTCGTTCATGGCGTCAAGGGCGAGGAGTTTGCGGTTTTGCTCTTCTTTATCCAAAGGATGGGAATAGATGCTTTGGAAGTAAAACGGCTGTTCGGCAAGCGGCGGCAGGCTGAGGGAAGAGCCTACTTTGCCGATTGGGAAGTCGTCGCTCAGATAATGGATGGTGTGCAAAAACAGATTGCCGCGGCGGTAATCGATTTTACGCAGGGCTTCGATGGCGGCCAGCGTTGTGTGTTGGTGGTCGGGATGCGTGTCAATATTGGGGGAAGGCGACACGATAATGTCCGGCTGGAATGTTTCTATCAGGTAGCCGAGATTATCCACCAAGCTGTTCCAGGTTGAGCCGGGTTTGAGTTGTTGCGCCAATGGGGAGGTATTGGCACGGCGGAAAATGTCGACGTCGGTCGTATCGATTTTGGTCGATTTAATCTCTTTTTCCGGATTTTGGCGCATGGCGGTCAATGTGCTGTCGAAGTAGCCCAGTTGCAGGATGTTTTCAGACGGCACGCCGGCCAAAAGGGGAACGGTCAGGCTGTTCCAAACGCGCATTCTGCCTTTTTGCAGATATTGTGCCTGAGTATCGCAGTCGCACGTGCTGTAAAGATTGCCATAGTGGAAGCTGCCGCCTTCGCTGGCGGTTAAAGTACAGATCATTGAATTGGCAGCGTGTTTTTCGTACAAACCGTATGCGCTGAGTTCGGCATCGTCAGCATGAGGCGCGAGGACAAGGATTTTTTTGCCGTCTAGGTTTTCACGCGGATAAACGGAGAGTTCGATTTCTTGATCGGGCAAGGACAGGTATTTGCCTTCCAAACGGATGGTTTTGTCGCTGTCGGAGAAGGTGTCACTCAGATTGATATAGCGCACGCCTTTTGCGCCGTATTCGAAATATTGCTTCCATTTGCCTTTGGATGAAATGGTTTCGATAAAAGGCAAGAACAGCAGTCCCATCCAGTTGGACTTGATACGGATTTTGGCAATGACGGTATCCCGTCCGCTGACAGTGACGGGCAAGGTTAGGCTGCCGCCTTTGAGGGTTGCATGCGCGGTAGAGGGGAGGGAGGGATAGTTATAGTCTTGGTGTGTGTTATAGGCAAACTGTTTTTTGTGAATAATTGAAGTAATAATAAACAACAAAATAAAAAAAGTCAGTATCAGCCCCGTCAGTATCAGAAACATTGTTTGGTTCCTTTATTGTTGTAACAGTCATGATAGTGCTTGTGGAGCTTATTTGTTTGTTTTTCTTACAAACGGTTGTTTTTAATACTCTAACGTCATTGAAGTAAACGTTTAAAATAAAACAGTTTGCGGGTTGATTATATATAAACGATCAAAATGTAGAAAGGCCGTCTGAAAGATTTGAAAGAAATTTCAAAAATTTCAGACGGCCTTGATATTTTAAAGGTTAAGCCGATAAATTATGCTTCTTTTGTTTCAACGGCTTTCTGACGCAGACGCAGGCTCAATTCGCGAAGTTGTTTGTCGTCGACCATATTAGGTGCATTGGTCAGCAGACATTGTGCACGTTGTGTTTTCGGGAAGGCAATCACGTCGCGGATAGATTCTGCACCGGTCATCAGGGTAACCAGACGGTCGAGGCCGAATGCAAGGCCGCCGTGAGGAGGCGCACCGAATTTCAGGTTGTCCAAGAGGAAGCCGAATTTCTCTTGTTGCTCTTCAGGGCTGATTTTCAGCGCGGCAAACACTTTCTCTTGTACGTCTGCACGGTGGATACGGATAGAGCCGCCGCCGATTTCCCAGCCGTTCAATACCATATCGTAGGCACGGGCCAGGCAGTTTGCAGGGTCGGAGACCATCAGGTCTTCATGACCTTCTTTAGGCGCCGTAAACGGATGGTGTACGGCAACGTAGCGGTCGGCTTCTTCGTCGTATTCGAACATTGGGAAATCGACAACCCACAAAGGCTTCCATTCGTCTACGAAGTAGCCGTTGTCTTTGCCGTGTTCCAAGCCGACTTTGATACGCAATGCGCCGATGGCTTCGTTCACGACTTTGGTTTTGTCCGCACCGAAGAAGATGATGTCGCCGTTTTGTGCGCCGGTACGCTCGATGATTTCTTTCAGGGCGTTTTCGGACAGGAATTTCACGATTGGAGATTGCAGGCCGCTGTCTTCGCCGTTGGAAAGGTTGCTGATATCGTTTACTTTGATGTATGCCAAACCTTTCGCGCCGTAGATGCCGACAAATTTAGTATATTCGTCGATTTCTTTGCGGCTGAATTTCGCGCCGTTAGGCACGCGCAGAGCGACTACGCGGCCGCCTTTCATGTCGGCTGCACCACGGAAGACTTTGAATTCTTCGGTCTTCATTAGGTCGGTCAACTCGGTGAATTTCAAGTTGATGCGCATATCCGGTTTGTCAGAGCCGTAGTAGAACATGGCTTCAGAGTAAGGCATGCGTGGGAAGTCGCCCAAATCTACGTTCAAAGCATCTTTGAAGACTTGTTTGGCCATGCCTTCGGTGATGTCCATGATTTCATCCTCGTTCAAGAACGAGGTTTCCAAGTCGATTTGGGTAAATTCAGGTTGACGGTCGGCACGCAAATCTTCGTCACGGAAACATTTGGTGATTTGGTAGTAACGGTCGAAACCGGCAACCATCAACAGTTGTTTAAACAATTGTGGAGATTGCGGCAGAGCGAAGAATTCGCCCGGATGAACGCGGCTTGGTACGAGGTAGTCGCGTGCGCCTTCTGGAGTGGAGCGGGTCAGCATCGGTGTTTCAATGTCGATGAAGCCTTGCGCGTCCAAGTAGCGGCGAACGCCCATAGCGACTTGGTAACGCAGGCGCAGGTTGCGTTGCATGGTAGGACGGCGCAAGTCGATAACGCGGTTGGTCAGGCGAACGTTTTCGCTGATGTTTTCATCGTCGATTTGGAACGGAGGCGTAGCGGCAGCGTTCAAGACTTCGATTTCTTTGGCAAGGATTTCGATTTTGCCGGAAATCATTTTGTCGTTGGTTGTACCTTCAGGACGGTTGCGTACGCGGCCGGTAATGCTCAAAACGTATTCGTTGCGGGAAGAGTCGGCAGCGGCAAATGCTTCCGGAGTGTCAGGGTCGATAACGACTTGAACGATGCCTTCGCGGTCGCGCAGGTCAATAAAAATCACACCGCCGTGGTCGCGTCGGCGGTGTACCCAGCCTTTGACGGTAACGGTTTGGTCTAAGTATTGCTCGCTGATAAGGCCGCAATAGTTGGTACGCATATTATTTCCTTGTTTATATATTGAAGTGTTTAATTTATAACTAAGAAATTGGTAATTATGGTGTCCAACCAATTTCTGTAATTTGAATCACATTTTTAATTTTTTTAAAGCCTACTTCCATTCCTGAGTTTTCGGCTTCGGGATAAGTCTGTGCTACAAACACATGATTCTTATTTTTCCAATTAATATTAATTTCTACTTCATTTCTAGAAGTTTTATATCGACGATTTTTATTTGGAAGAACGTTTGGGGCCTCGCCTAGATTTTGAGTTAGATTGCGATATTCTTGATAAGCTTCATTTATAGATGAGCCATGATAAGTACAATTCCTTTTCCAACCCTCTGTTACATTAATGGGTATGATTTTTTTGCATGAAAGCTCCCCTGATGAAAATGCTAGTGAGCTATATGTAGCTAGAAAAATAATAGATAGTATTTCCCGTTTCATGATTATCCCTGTGAGTAAAATGTGAGGAGATTTATTTACGGATTAGTGCTGTGGTAATGATATTGGCATGGTTGTGTGAGTCATTCTCTTTGCCTTGTGTAACCATGCTTAAAGTATTTCCTAAATATCTTTGAAATTAAATATGCAGGGGGCTATTCCAGTTACTGCGCAGTTCTCCGCTTTATAATAACTACGTTTCCAAAAAATCGCAAAATTACTATTACATTCAATCATATTTAGATACTTCTAGTAAGTTCGCAGTCTGTGTAGGTTGTCAGTCATCATGAATTAGTAAGTGCGAGCTTTGTGGTAATTCCTTAGTGGTTATATTTTTTGGGATAGGCTAAATATTATGATTAATGTATATTTATGCATTATTCTGTTGTTAAGAATTTGATTAATAAGTGCTATAAACTATCAGTTTTTTTATCTTGGATGGTTTTAATTTGTATTTCATCCGGCATCACCATGCCCAGTGAAATCACATATTTCAATGCCTGATCCACACTCATGTCCAGCTCGCGAACGTCGCTTTTTTTAACCATGATGTAATAGCCGCCGGTCGGGTTGGGCGTGGTTGGGACGTAAACGGAAATATAGTCGTCGTCTTGCGGCAGGCTGCCTTTGAGTTTGTCGGGGATATGGCCGGAAACAAAGGCTATCGTCCAAATGCCCGGTTGCGGAAAGGGAACCAGTACGGGGGTTTTGAACGAGCGGCTGCTGTCGGAGAGCAGGGATTCGGAAACTTTTTTAACGCTGGAGTAGATGGATTTGACGACGGGAATCCGACCCAAAAGGCTGTCCCATGCGCCGAGAATCCGTCTGCCCAATACGTTGGCGGCGAATACACCGGTAACGAACAAGACGACTGTGGCGGCGACGATGCCCAAGCCGGGAATGTTGAACCCCCAGAAATGCTGGGGCTGCCAGCTTTCCGGTAATAGGTTGATCAGTTTGTCGGCGGCGGAGATGATATAGCTCATCGCCCAGATGGTTACGGCAATCGGCAACCAAACCAGCACGCCTGTAATTAGGTATTTCTTTAAAGCCTTGGCGATTTTTCCGCTTTCGGCTGCGGCTTCTGTCATCTTTGTTTCATTCCGGCAAGTTTTGCCCAAACTTTGCATTATACGCGTTTGGACGCTAGGAAACGAGTATTTTAAACGAATGGCTTGTTTTGTTTCATTGTTTCAGATGGCTGCCTTGATTGCAAAGGCCGTCTGAAACAATATGAGGAGAATCAGATACCGTCCCAGTCGTTGAACATCAGGCCGAAGCCGATGCCGTTTTGTTTGTGGTTGTAATCAATCAGGCTTTCGCCGTAGCCGTGGAAGCCGCGGACAACGCCTTTGAGTTTGCCTTTGATGGGGAAAGTATAGGCCGCTTCAACGGCACCGCGTCCGCTTTTCGGGTTGTAACGCAGGACGGAATAAACATTTTGTTTGTCATTGAAGCGGTATTGGACTTTCAAGTCGCCGTAGCCCATGTATTTGTTGATGTCAGGATTGTCGTCGTCCTCTCCTTTTTGGTCGAAGGCGCGCATCCAAACTCTAGGAATAACGGTCAGCTTGCCCCATTCCATGCCGGCCATGGCATAAACGCGGTTCCATGATCGCGATTCCGGGCGGCTTTGACCGTTGGACTGGTGAACAAAACCTGAGCCGACCATGCGCAGTTTGCCGCCGAAAGGCAGGTCTGCTTTAACGGGTTGGGTAATGAAGATTTCGGGCTCGTAGTCGGTATTGCGGAACGGAGCGGATTTGCGGCCTTGGTTGAAGATTTGCCAGTCGGATTTTTGGGTGTAGCCAAACCATACGTCGGCACGGGTTTTGAATAAATCTTCGGCAATCTTGCTTTTGAAGGAAACCTGCATTTTAGTTTCGAGACGTTTTTGCTCGCTGAATTTTTCCTGTGTGGTTACGCCGCGGCTGGGGGATTCCGGGTAATAGTTGGGGCTGCTGTTGTACCAAACGGGCATGAGGTACATAGGGTTGTGCTCGCGTACGCTCAATAGGCCGCGTGTGTCGTTTTTATCCAAATCGTACATCAGGCTTAGAGGCGTGTAGCTGTCGGCAGTTTCGCTTAATACGTCGTCTGAAATATTCGGATGGGTAGGGTTGTCGAATACAATGGCCGCTTCTTTTTTCTCAATGCTCTTGCGCACGCTTTTTTCGAGGTCAACCGGTGTTTTGGCGGTTTCGGTTTGCGCTTGCGGCAGTGGGGATTGAGGGGGGAGTTGTGCCGAGTAGATGTTGTCGTAACACGCCAAACGGGTGGCGTTGTCTTGAATGGTGGTGCAGTGTAGGGCGGTATCGGCGGCGGCCAGCGGGGCTGCGGCAATGAATCCGATACTTAGGGAATGTTTCAACATCTTGTTCATGAGAGTTTCCGTTGTTTTTCAGACGGCCTGATGAAAGGGTAAATGGTTTTGTTTAGTCGGTTTGGGCGGTGAATACGGCAATGCCCCTGAAAGGCAGGACCTCAGGGGCATCGTATCAGCTCGATTCATCCTGCTTTGGTTGTCAGGATTTTCGGCATTTGCGTCAGTATTAAGCCAAAGCTTTTACTTTAGCAGACAGACGGCTTTTGTGACGGGCTGCTTTGTTTTTGTGGAATACGCCTTTGTCAGCGATACGGTCGATGACTTTAACGGATTCTTGGTAAACTGCTTGAGCAGCAGCTTTGTCGCCGGCTTCAACTGCTTTCAACACTTTTTTCACAGCGGTACGGAATGCAGTACGCAGGCTGGCGTTGTGGGCGCGTTGTTTAACCGACTGGCGGGCACGTTTGCGGGCTTGTGCGCTGTTTGCCATATTGAATATCTCCTGAAAAATAAATTCTGTAAACGCGCAATTTTAAAGACAGATTTCCTTATATGCAAGCTTTTTCTCTATAAACGCGCGCAAATCAGCCGTATTTTGCCCAAAAACGACAGCCGGTGCAACGCTTTTGGGAAAAAGATGGTGTTGCTTTGCCTTATTTCAATAAAAATCAGATGGATATTGCTTTGCGTTTGCTTACGTTTCCATTACAATAGCCTAACTCTGCGCCGGGGTGTTTATGGGGTGCAGGGTTTCTTATTTTATTGACATTAACCACTCTTTCATCAGGAATCTGCCCGTATGAAAAAATCTGTATTAGCCGTATTGGCCGCATTGTCTTTGGCCGCGTGCGGCGGTGGCGAGAAAAAAGCCGAGCAACCTCAAGCAGGCAGTGCGCCTGCTGCCAATGCCGAGGCAGCCGCTACCGATACTTTGAATATCTACAACTGGTCAAACTACGTTGACGAAAGTACAGTCGAAGACTTCAAAAAAGCTAACAATTTGAAGCTGACTTACGATTTGTATGAAAACAACGAAACGCTGGAAGCCAAAATGCTGACCGGCAAATCCGGCTATGACTTGGTTGTGCCCGGTATTGCCTTCCTGCCGCGCCAAATTGAGGCGGGTGCATACCAAAAAATCAATAAGGACTTGATTCCGAACTACAAAAACATCGACCCTGAATTGCTGAAGATGTTGGAAACCGCCGACCCTGGCAATCAATACGCCGTCCCATATTTCTCAGGCGTGAATACGATTGCGATTACGGCGAAGGGCAAGGAGCTTTTGGGCGGAAAATTGCCTGAAAACGGCTGGGATTTGCTGTTCAAACCTGAATACACCAATAAGCTGAAATCTTGCGGCATCGCTTTGTGGGATACCCCGAGCGAAATGTTCCCAATCTTGTTGAACTACTTGGGTAAAGATCCTAAAGGCTCGAATCCTGAAGATTTGAAAGCGGCGGCGGAAGTGTTGAAGTCTATCCGTCCTGATGTAAAACGTTTCAGCCCTTCCATCATTGACGAATTGGCACGCGGCGACATCTGCTTGGCGGCAGGTAATGGCGGCGACTTGAACTTGGCCAAAGCGCGTTCTGAAGAAGTGAAAAATAATGTTGGCATTGAAGTGTTGACGCCGAAAGGCATGGGCTTCTGGATTGAATCTTGGTTGATTCCGGCCGATGCGAAAAACATTGTTAATGCCCACAAATACATCAACTACACACTTGATCCCGAAGTGGCTGCGAAAAACGGTATCGCCGTAACCTTCGCACCTGCCAGCAAACCTGCACGCGAAAAAATGCCTGCAGAGCTGGTGAACACTCGTTCTATTTTCCCGAACGAACAAGACATGAAAGACGGTTTCGTCATGCCTCAAATGAGCGCAGATGCGAAAAAGCTGTCTGTCAACTTATGGCAAAAAATCAAAGTTGGTTCAAATTAATTTTGATCTGATTGTTTGAAGCAAAGCAAAGGCCGTCTGAAATTTTTCAGACGGCCTTTTTGATCTTCCAATCTTTATCGTTTTAAAGCCAAAGTCAATACGCCTGCGGTTACCAAGCCCAAGCCTATCCATTCCTGCGTGCTCGGGCGTTCGTCTAAGAAAACGACGGCCATCAAGGCGACTAAAACCAGGCTGAATTTGTCGACGGGTGCGACTTGTGAGGCATTGCCCAGTTGCAGGGCTTTGAAGTAGGCGAGCCAAGATGCGCCGGTAGCGAGGCCGGATAGGATGAGGAATGTCCAGTTGCGGCCGGTAAAGCTGTTCACGCCCTGCCATTTGCCGGTGTAGGTTAAAAACAATACCAAAGCGGCGAGGATGACTAAGGTGCGGATAAAGGTGGCGAAATCTGAATCTATGCCCTGTAAACCCATTTTGGCGAAAATGGCGGTCAATGAGGCAAAGCCCGCCGATGCCAATGCCCAAAACAGCCATGCGTTGCTACTCATATTTTATTCCTTTGTTTCAAATTGTTGACAATATGAATCCGCTTGTTAATGAAATATCGAAATTTTCACTGCGGTTTGTCTTTGGAAAACGCTATAATAGAACGAATATTCTTTTTCTTCCAGCCGTCTTTATTGTATTGTTTCAGACGGCTTCCCTCACTCAATAAAGGAAAATCATGAGCTTCAAAACCGATGCTGAAATTGCCCAGTCTTCCACCATGCGCCCAATTGGTGAAATTGCCGCCAAGCTGGGTTTGAACGTTGACAACATTGAGCCCTATGGTCATTACAAAGCCAAAATCAATCCTGCCGAGGCATTCAAGCTGCCGGAAAAACAAGGCCGTCTGATTTTGGTTACCGCCATTAATCCGACTCCTGCGGGTGAGGGTAAAACCACTGTAACCATCGGTTTGGCGGACGCATTGCGCCACATCGGCAAAGACTCGGTTATTGCCCTGCGCGAGCCTTCTTTGGGTCCGGTGTTTGGTGTTAAAGGTGGTGCGGCAGGCGGCGGCTATGCCCAAGTTTTGCCGATGGAAGACATCAACCTGCACTTTACCGGCGACTTCCACGCCATCGGTGCGGCGAATAACCTGCTCGCCGCCATGCTCGATAACCATATCTACCAAGGCAACGAGTTGAACATCGATCCGAAACGTGTGCTGTGGCGTCGCGTGGTCGATATGAACGACCGTCAGTTGCGCAACATCATCGACGGCATGGGTAAACCTGTTGACGGCGTGATGCGTCCTGACGGTTTCGACATTACCGTTGCCTCCGAAGTGATGGCGGTATTCTGTCTTGCCAAAGACATCAGCGATTTGAAAGAGCGTTTGGGCAACATCCTTGTCGCCTATGCCAAAGACGGCAGCCCTGTTTACGCCAAAGATTTGAAAGCGAATGGCGCGATGGCGGCATTGCTCAAAGATGCGATTAAGCCTAACTTGGTGCAAACCATCGAAGGCACTCCGGCCTTTGTACACGGCGGCCCGTTCGCCAACATCGCCCACGGCTGTAACTCTGTAACGGCCACCCGTTTGGCGAAACACCTTGCCGATTATGCCGTAACCGAAGCAGGCTTCGGCGCGGATTTGGGCGCGGAAAAATTCTGCGACATCAAATGCCGTCTGGCGGATTTGAAACCTGATGCGGCTGTTGTCGTGGCCACTGTCCGCGCTTTGAAATACAACGGCGGCGTGGAGCGTGCCAACCTCGGCGAAGAAAACCTTGAAGCCTTAGCAAAAGGCCTGCCTAATCTGCTGAAACACATTTCCAACCTGAAAAACGTATTCGGCCTGCCTGTGGTGGTTGCCATCAACCGCTTCGTGTCCGACTCCGATGCCGAGTTGGCCATGATTGAAAAAGCCTGTGCGGAACATAGTGTTGAAGTTTCTTTGACCGAAGTATGGGGCAAAGGCGGCGCGGGTGGCGCAGACTTGGCGCACAAAGTTGTCAACGCCATCGAAAATCAACCGAATAACTTCGGCTTTGCCTACGATGTTGAGTTGAGCATTAAAGACAAAATCCGTGCGATTGCCCAAAAAGTGTACGGCGCGGAAGATGTCGATTTCAGCGCGGAAGCGTCTGCCGAAATCGCTTCACTGGAAAAACTGGGCTTGGACAAAATGCCGGTCTGCATGGCGAAAACCCAATATTCTTTGAGCGACAACGCCAAACTCTTGGGCTGCCCTGAAGGCTTCCGCATTACCGTGCGCGGCATTACCGTTTCTTCCGGTGCGGGCTTCATTGTTGCGTTGTGCGGCAATATGATGAAGATGCCGGGTCTGCCGAAAGTTCCAGCTGCCGAGAAAATCGATGTGGATGCAGACGGCGTGATTCATGGCTTGTTCTGATTTAGATTGATTTTGAAATAGATAAAGGCCGTCTGAAACGAGGTTTCAGACGGCCTTTTATAATTTAAGTGAATTTCAACCGGCTTTTTAAGAAATTGAAGAAATTGTCTATCATGTCGAACATCGTATTGCGGTCTTCGCCAAACAAAGAAATGCTGCGGTCCTTACTGATTCTGTCATACGCGGCAAAAATGGTTTTCAGCTCTTCGGTGGTCAAGCGCAGTTGCTTTTCGTACAAGATGCGGCTTAAGAGCGTTACTTCCGTCGCGTTCAAATCAGGGAAGAGATGACTGATCCACAACTCCATGGTGTATTGGACGGATCTGTTGATTTTGTCTCTTTTTTTGCTTTCTTGATTTGTGTGTATCCTGTATGACAACAAAGACTCGGGCAGGTTGGCAAAGGTTTTGCCATGTAGGGCGCATTGTACCCACATATGGAAATCGGGAGCGGTTTCTGTCGCGGTGTAGTTTATCCCAAGGTTTTTAATGCTATCGTGCCGCCACATGGTGGTGGGGTTGAACATGTTTTGGGCGGCAAAGGAGAGAAAGGCTTTAATGTCTTTGTCGAGCAGGGGGAGGTCGCTTAAAACGGGTTCTCTTCCGGTTTGGTCGTCGAAAAAGATGGTGGCTTGGCTGCCGACAATATCGATTTCGGGATGGCTGTCTAAAAACTGAATCTGTTTTTCAAAACGATCCAAGGCGCAAATATCGTCTGCGTCCATTCGTGCCACATATTCGACCTTTACGTCTTTGAGCATATCCATGGCAAATTGGCAGGCAAACGGCTCGCCCCTGTTTTCCGGAAGGTGGAAAACCTGCAAACGTGAATCTTTAGTTGCGTAAGCCTCGAGGATTTCGCCGGTTTTGTCTGTTGAAGCATCGTTGATGGCGATGACGAAAAAGTCACGGAATGTTTGATTCAATACCGAATCCAAGCATTCGGGCAAATAAGCTTCGGCACAATAGGCCGGCAAAATAACGGCGAGTTTCATGTTTGCTTTCGATGTGTTTTGATGTGTAGTCGGTGGAAGATTTTACTATAAATTTCCCCAAAGCTAAGGCCGTCTGAAACCTTATTTTCAAGTTTTCAGACGGCCTTAGTGTGAATCCGATCTACGGATTATTTAACGATTTGGTTCAATTCGCCTTTGGCGTATTTGGTTGCCATTTTTTCCAAAGAAATCGGTTTGATTTTGTCGGCTTGGCCTTCGCAACCGAATGCGAGGTAGCGGTCAAGACAGATTTGTTTCATGGCTTCGACGGTTTTGCTCAAGTATTTGCGCGGGTCGAATTCGGATGGGTTTTCTGCCATGAAGCGGCGGATGGCACCGGTAGAGGCGAGGCGCAAGTCGGTATCGATGTTGACTTTGCGGACACCGTGTTTGATGCCTTCGACGATTTCTTCTACGGGTACGCCGTAGGTTTCACCGATTTTGCCGCCGTGTTCGTTGATGACTTTCAGCCATTCTTGCGGAACGGAGCTGGAACCGTGCATCACGATGTGGGTGTTGGGCAGGGCTTGGTGGATTTCTTTGATGCGGTCGATACGCAATACGTCGCCTGTGGGCGGACGGGTGAATTTGTATGCACCGTGGCTGGTACCGACGGCAATAGCCAATGCGTCAACGCCGGTATCTTTAACGAAACGTACGGCATCTTCGACGCTGGTCAGCATTTGGTCGTGGGAAAGTTTGCCCACTGCGCCGACGCCGTCTTCTTCGCCGGCTTCTCCGGTTTCGAGGTTGCCCAATACGCCGATTTCGCCTTCGACGGACACGCCGCAAGCGTGGGAGAAGTTGACCACGGTACGGGTGGCGTTGACGTTGTATTCGTAAGAAGAAGGGGTTTTGCCGTCTTCCATCAGCGAGCCGTCCATCATCACAGAGGAGAAGCCCAGTTGGATGGAGCGTTGGCACACATCAGGAGATGCGCCGTGGTCTTGGTGCATTACGACAGGGATGTGCGGGAATTCTTCAACTGCGGCCAAAATCAGATGGCGCAGGAATGGGGCACCTGCGTATTTGCGTGCGCCTGCGGATGCTTGAACGATAACGGGGGCGTTGACTTGGTCGGCCGCCTCCATGATGGCGCGCATCTGTTCGAGGTTGTTAACGTTGAATGCGGGCAGACCGTAGCTGTTTTCGGCAGCATGGTCCAATAATTGGCGCATGGATACGAGTGCCATGAGAAGCTCCTGAAGTAGTGAAGGGTAAATTTATCCGATAAATTATAATGTTTTTTGAAATGAAAAACTACAAGCTGCTACATTGTTTTTATATATTAACGAACAGGGTCTCGGTTTATAATGGCGTGGTATTGAAAACGGGTGTGCAAAATGGATAGGATTTCGGTGGCCGAGTGTGATAAGCCTTTGTTTCAGACGGCCTTGACGGTGCAGGTGGGCGATGTGAACTATGGCGGCCATTTGGCGAACGATGCTGTGTTGCGTTTGTGCCATGAAGTGCGGATGCGTTGGTTGGCGAAGCTGGGTTGGAGCGAAATGGATGCTGGAGGGGCAGGCCTGATTATGGCGGATGCGGCGGTGCAGTATTTGGCGCAAGGTCATCATGGCGATGAGCTGTCGGTGGAAATGGGGGCGGCGGGTGTGGCCGGAGTGGGCTTTTCTTTGCTGTACCGTATCCGCAGGATTTCAGATGGCCTTGTGCTGGCGAAAGTGCAGACAGGTATGGTGTGTTTCGATTATGGCAAGCAGCGTGTCTGTCGTCTGCCTTCGGCCTTGAAAGTAGCATTGGAGGCCGTCTGAAATGGCGGAATCAAACAATTTTGCGTTTCATCTTGAACGCTATCTGAAAACCTTGCTGCAACAAGGCAAGTCGGAGCATACCGTTTCCGCTTATCGGCGCGATTTGAGTGAGTTGATGCTCCTGTTGCCCGATAATCTTGAAAACGGCCTGCCGACGCGCCGTGATTTTGTGGCGGTATTGAAAAAGCTGTCGCAAAAGGGCTTAAGCGAAAGTAGCTTGGCGCGGAAATTGTCGGTGTGGCGGCAGTATTGCAGTTGGCTGGTACAGATAGAAGTCATGGAAAGTGATCCGACATTTAATATGAAAGCGCCGCGCCTGCCCGAACGCCTGCCCAAAGCGCTGCCGCAAGAACCTTTAAACCATATCCTTGACCATGCGCCAGTTGATGACGAGTTGGACGTGCGCGATAAGGCCATGTTTGAATTGATGTATGGCAGCGGTTTGCGCCTGAGCGAGATACAAGGTTTGAATCTGGACGGTATTGTCTTGGACGAAGGCTGGGTCAGTGTGAAGGGTAAAGGGGGCAAGCAGCGGCAAGTGCCTTTGGTGGGCAAAAGCATTGCGGCATTGCGCGATTATTTGGCAGTGCGTATTGCCAAAGAGGGCGAGCAGGCCTTGTTCACAAATAAGAACGGTGGCAGGCTGGGGCAACGTCAAATCCAAAAACGCCTGCAGGCGTGGGCAGTGCGCGTGGGCAGCGCCAGTCATATCTCGCCGCACATGATGCGCCACAGCTATGCAACCCATCTTTTGCAGGCATCGGGCGATATCCGTACCGTACAGGAATTGTTGGGCCACAGCAACCTTTCCGCCACGCAAGTTTATACCAAGCTGGATTTCGATCATTTAGCGCGCGTTTATGATGAGGCGCACCCAAGGGCGAAACGGAAAAAATGATTTTGTTTGAATCAGGCCGTCTGAAAGAATGTTTTCAGACGGCCTGATGTTTTATGGATAAAAAATACAGATGATTTGAAACCATTTGAATTTTTATCGGTCTGATGAGGTTTCGATATTGGTTTAATGTGCGGATAGCATAAACGCCGGAAGAATAGGCTGTTTTGTCTTACCGCTTATCTTTTAAAACTACCTTTTGTTTGATAATATTAGTAATGAGAGCTAATATCATATTATGATATGCAGCCTTTAAAACAGCAGGTCTATAAACTTTCTCTATAAGCATTAATGCTTATTTTGACTGTAAAACGACTTGCAAACGGGAATTGTTGCTATTAACATAACGGAATTATGGATAAAAAACGAATTTTAACTCCAGCCGTCGTGACTTCCGTTGCGTTGATTCACGTCGGCTTGGTTGCACTTTTATGGCACGCGCACAAACCGCCTCCTGTCGAAATGGCGAATATTGAATTTGTCGATTTAGGCGATTTCGGCGGTGGCGACGGTAGTCCTGAGGGCGAAGGCGCACCTGCCGCCCCCGAGCCTGCTCCCGAACAACCGAAGCCAAAACCCAAACCTAAGCCTGTCGAGCCGCCCAAACCTGTTATCAAACCTGTGGTAACGAAAAAAGAAAAAGCGGATATCGTACAGCAAAAGGAAAAACCGAAACCTATCGAGAAACCTAAGCCCGAGCCTAAGCCGGAACCCAAACCTGAGCCGAAGCCCGAGCCAAAACCTGAACCAAAACCAGAGCCGAAGGCAGAACCTAAACCGTCTCCCAAAGTATCTGAATACTCAGGCAGCAAAACCGGGCCGAATACTGCTGAAAACGGTAAAGGCAACGGCGAAGGCAAAGCCTTGGGCGGAGAAGGAAAAGGTAACGGCGGCGGTACGAAAGGTACTGGCAGCGGCCGTGGTGAAGGTAGCGGATCCGGCAGCGGCGGTGCGAAAGGCGAACATGGTTCCGGCACCGGCGGTAGCGGAGGTGGCAGCGGTACAGGTGCCGGCAGCAGTAAAGGCAATCCTGCAAAAGGAACCTGCCATATTCCGAGACCTCCGTATCCTTCACTGTCCACTGAAAATGGTGAAGAGGGCTTAGTTGTTTTGAAAGTCTTGGTTGGTCCCGGCGGTAAAGTGGATTCAATTAGTGTGAATAAATCAAGTGGTTATAGTCGTCTGGATAATGCAGCGCGTAAAGCCGTTAAAGATGGTAGCTGTCATGCAAGCGTTTGGACTGAATTTAAAGTACCTGTCAAATTCACGCTTGAATAAGTATCTAGGCCTAAGCTGATTGATTAGAAAATATATGCTGTTGGGAAATAGTTTTAAATGACCCGATAGAAATTTTAATTTTATTTTTAACTTGGAAAAATTATGGATTTAAGTTTAGTTTTCAAATCAGGTGATGTGGTACTGATTGGTGTATTTGTCCTGATGTTGTTGATGAGTGTGGTGACTTGGAGCGTCATCGTGATCCGCTGCATCAAATACCGCAAAGCGAAAAAAGGCAATGCTCAGGTAAAAGAGTTGATGCTGAATGCGTTTACGCTGGCTGACGCCGTACAAAAAGCCAAAGCGGTAGAAGCACCGATGAGCAATGTTGCCGATGAGTCTCTGCGCGCATACCAAAACTACCGTCAAACGACAAGCAAATCGCTGATTGACGAATTGCCTTTGAACGAATACTTGGTCGTTCATATCCGTAACAGTTTGGCTCAAACCATGCGCCAGTTTGACTACGGTATGACTGCTTTGGCCTCTATCGGCGCAACTGCTCCTTTTATCGGTCTGTTGGGTACTGTTTGGGGTATTTACCATGCCCTGATCGGCATCAGCGAAAGCGGTCAAATGAGCATTGCTGCGGTAGCCGGTCCGATTGGTGAGGCTTTGGTATCGACTGCTGTCGGCCTGTTTGTGGCGATTCCGGCCGTATTGGCGTACAACTTCCTCAATCGCGGTACGAAAACCATCGCGCAAGATATGGACGCATTTGCACATGACCTGCATGTACGCCTTCTGAACCAAAAGGATTAAACCATGGCTTTCGGATCAATGAATTCCGGCGATGATGCGCCGATGTCGGATATCAACGTTACGCCTTTAGTGGACGTGATGCTGGTGTTGCTGATTGTATTTATGATTACCATGCCGGTGCTGACCCACTCGATTCCTTTGGAGTTGCCGACTGCTTCGGAAAAAGCGGCGAAAGAGGATAAGCAGCCTAAAGATCCTTTGCGTTTGAGCATTGATGCCAGTGGTGCTTATATCGTTGGCGGCGATTCCGATACCAAAGTGGATTTGGCAACGGTAACTGCCAAGCTGAAAGAAGCCAAAGCGAAAAACGAAGATGTGATTGTGGCGATTGCGGCGGATAAAGCGGTTGAATACGATTATGTAAACCAAGCCCTGCAAGCGGCGCGCGAAGCCGGTATCAGTAAAATCGGTTTTGTAACGGAAACCAAAGCGCAATAATCTTTTGAATACAGTAAAGGTCGTCTGAAATTTGAGTAAAGTTTCAGACGGCCTTTTGTTGTATTTGGTAACTATATGTCCAGGCTGTATAATTAGCGGATTAAATTTAATAACGACAATACAGGAACCGCCATGACAGAAACCATCGAACGCGACAGTATGCAATACGATGTCGTGATTGTCGGCGCAGGCCCGTCGGGTTTGTCCGCCGCCATCAAACTCAAGCAGCTTGCCGAAAAGAATGGACGCGAAATCAGCGTTTGTGTGGTGGAGAAGGGTTCAGAGGCCGGTGCGCACTCGCTGGCCGGTGCCATCATCGATCCGATTTCTTTGAATGAGCTGATTCCTGATTGGAAAGAAAAAGGCGCGCCGCTGACACGCACAGTGACGAAGGACAGGGTTTTGTTCCTGACCGAGAAAAAAGCCTTCAACTTGCCGGTTACCCCGAATTTTGACAACCATGCGAACTATATTGCCAGCTTGGGCGAAGTTGTGCGCTGGCTGGCGGAGCAGGCGGAAAATTTGGGCGTGGAAATCTATCCGGGCTTTGCCGCCGCCGAAGTGCTTTATCACGAAGACGGTTCGGTCAAAGGCATTGCGACCGGCAATATGGGCGTGGGCAAAGACGGCGAACCGACCGATTCATTCCAGCCAGGCATGGAGCTTTGGGCGCAGCAAACCCTGTTTGCCGAGGGCTGCCGTGGTTCCCTTTCCAAGCAAATTATCGAGCGTTTCCAACTCGACCAAAACAGCGAGCCGCAAACTTACGGCTTGGGCATTAAAGAAATTTGGGAAGTGCCGTCTGAAAAACATCAGCCCGGTTTGGTCATGCACAGCGCAGGCTGGCCGCTCGACAGCAAAACCTACGGCGGCTCGTTTATTTATCATTTTGACGACAACAAAGTCGCTGTCGGCTTTGTGGTCGGTTTGGATTATCAAAACCCTTATCTGTCGCCGTTTGAAGAGTTCCAACGTTTCAAAACCCATCCTGAAATCCGCAAAACCTTTGAAGGCGGCCGCCGTATCGCGTATGGCGCGCGTTCGCTGATTGAAGGTGGTTTACAAAGCCTGCCGAAACTCTCGTTCAAAGGCGGTGTTTTGGTCGGCGATGCCGCAGGTTTCCTGAATATGCCGCGCATCAAAGGCATCCATACGGCCATGAAATCCGCCATGCTCGCCGCCGAAGCCGTGTTCCCCTTGTTGGAAAACCTCGAAGAAGTGGAAAGCTTCGACAGCGGTAAAGAGGCGGCGGATTATCAGCAACGCTTTGAACAAAGCTGGCTGTATCAAGAGCTTTACGCCGCGCGCAATGTCCGTCCGTCATTCAAATGGGGCGTTTACCTCGGCTCAATCTATACCGGTATCGACCAGATGATTTTCAGAGGCAAAGCCCCGTGGACTTTGAAACATCACGGCAAAGACAACGAGCAGCTCAAAAAAGCAGCCGAATGCAAACCGATTGATTATCCGAAGCCCGACGGCGTGTTGACCTTCGACCGCTTGAGCAGCGTGTTCCTTGCCAACCTTGCGCACGAAGAAAACCAGCCCGACCATTTGGTGCTGAAAAATCCGCAGGTCATGATAGACGTAAACTACAAAGAATACGCCTCGCCCGAAACCCGCTATTGTCCGGCTGGTGTATATGAAATCGTCGAAGAAAACGGCAGCCCGCGCCTGCAAATCAACGCCGCCAACTGCGTACACTGCAAAACGTGCGACATCAAAGACCCGACGCAAAACATCACTTGGATTTGTCCCGAAGGCGCAAGCGGGCCGAATTACGGCGGAATGTAATTGACTGTTTTAAAGTCAAAACCTAAAGGCCGTCTGAAAAATTTCAGACTGCCTCTATCCTATTATTTCATCAATGGACGCATTATGAACACACGCATTTGGCAGGCAGGCCGATTTGAAATCGCCTTGGACAAACCGAAAATCATGGGCATCGTCAATCTGACCCCCGATTCACTTTCCGATGGCGGCACCTATTCGCAAAATGTCTCAATAGCATTGGCACATGCCGAGCAGCTGCTGAAAGACGGCGCGGATATTCTTGATATCGGCGGCGAATCTACCCGCCCGGGTGCGGATGATGTTTCTCTCGAAGAAGAATGGGCCAGAGTGCAGCCGGTTTTGGCGGAAGTGGCCAAGTGGAATGTTCCCGTCAGCTTGGACACGCGCCACACGGCAATCATGGAAAAAGCCTTGGCGCAAGGCGGCGTCGATATTATCAACGATGTTGCCGCATTGAGTGATGAAGGCGCAGTCGCATTATTGGCTCAACAGCCGACGACAGGCGTGTGTCTCATGCACATGCAGGGTTTGCCCAAAACCATGCAGCTTAATCCGCAATATCAAGATGTCGTCGAAGAAATCACGCGTTATTTAAAAGCACGCGCGGCAGAATGCGTTCAAGCAGGCATTGACCCTGAACGCATCACGCTCGACCCCGGCTTCGGTTTCGGCAAAAACCTGCAACACAACATTACCCTGATACAACATTTGCCTGAGTTGATGGAAGCAACCGGATTCCCCCTTCTGATCGGCATATCGCGCAAAAGCATGATTGGCGAGCTGACAGGCGAACAAGATGCCGCCAAACGCGTACACGGCAGCGTGGCAGCCGCTTTGGCCACAGTCGCCCGAGGCGCGCAAATCATCCGTGTTCACGATGTCAAAGCAACATCGGACGCTTTGAAAGTTTGGGAAGCATTGGGCATATCGGCATAATACCCGAATAGAAAACCAACAGGCCGTCTGAAACATTGGCCCGGTATCTTGAACAAGAAACAAGTTATGCTATAATCCGCATCTACTCTTGACGGGTCTGTAGCTCAGGGGTTAGAGCAGGGGACTCATAATCCCTTGGTCGTGGGTTCGAAACCCACCGGACCCACCAAATATTAAAAATGCCCGAGGCTTTTGGCTTCGGGCATTTTTGTATTTATTGGTTTGCGAAAGATTGGAATATAATGTCGACAATAGCAATTGGTTATGTCGTCCAATATGTTTTTTAGGGAAAATTCTTTTTAAAAAAGAAGGAGTAGTTTGGTGGAGTTATTGCCTTATTTTCTGTTTTGTTTAGTATTTTTGTATTTTATTGCAATTATAATTAATCTAGTAATGCTATATAAAATATTAAAATCAGAAGGGATGGATATAGGTTTTTTTGAATATCTATTTACTCATAGAAGTATGCAATTAAAATTTTTCAAGATACTGTTTGGAATGCAAAAAATATCCAATAAATTTTATCTGAAAATATTAAGAATAAATTTTACGGTTGCTATGATTATTCTTATTTTATGTTTTTCTATTGTCTTATATTCAACATATTTAGCATAAAAATTAACCTATCGAATGAAAGTCAGCTATTTAAGCTGTAGAGTGTTTTATAAAAAAATGCCGTCTGCAAATCTTTATTTCAGACGGCATTTTTTATTTTTTAAGTAATACTATTTCAGTATGGCTGGATTGTTTTCAGACGGCCTGAAGATTTAGTCGGCCGTTCCGCGTATTTCGTTGATTGGGATGCGCGGTGTATAAAGTATGTCGTAAGTCGGCTTGTCCAGCAGATCTTGCAGTGAGTATTGATCTAAATGATTGAAGAAGGCTTTGATGGCGCCGGTAATGATACCGGTTAGTCGGCAGGATGGGGTGATGAGGCATTCGTTGTTATCGCCCATGCATTCGACAACCTGCATTGGCTCAAGATGGCGCACGACTGCGCCGATATTGATGTTTTCAGGATTGTCTGCCAAGCGCAAACCGCCGCCTTTGCCGCGCACGCTGACCAGAAAACCGCCTTTGACTAATGAGGTAACCACTTTCATCAAATGGCTTTTGGAAATATTGTAAGTCTCGGCAATGGTGCCGATATTGACGAGGGTGTCGTCGTTGATGGCGGTATAAACCAATACGCGCAATCCGTAATCGGTATGTTGGGTCAGATACATGGCTGGCTCTTTAGATATTTTTATTATATGTCAAAAGCGTAGTGCTTGGAGAGGGGCTGTTTGACTTTATGTGGGATTGGGTTTCATAATATCCGAAACATTTGAATTAATCCAGTTTGACAAACTGTTACTATTATAACGAACTTATGAAGCCCTTGAAACGCCATCCTGCCTTAATAGAACTTTCCCGCGAACATCATGGCTCGCTGTCGTTGTGCGTCCGTCTCCTGCGTACGCCGGAGCAAAGCCATCAAGCGGAGCTGGATCCTCATTTTGTGGAGCTTGAGCCACATTTTTTGGAGGAGGAAACCATGTTTGCGCCGTATTGGGATAAAATTGAGCCTGCGTTGCGTCAGCGTTTTGAAGGCGATCATGCCAAATTGCGCGCGATGATGGCGCATCCTG
The DNA here is from genome assembly GCF_946902045.1 of Neisseria sp. Marseille-Q5346. Next base: position 1,750,609 of record NZ_OX336253.1, read on the forward strand.
AATATATGAATGAATCATGGAATAAGGAGTTTGCTGTCACTTTGCGCGATCATGCGCGCTTTGAGGAGCGCGAGCTTTTCCCTGCGATTGAACCTTTTTTGCCTTTGCCTGAAAATGTGTAACAGGGAAAGGAGTCGATGGCCGTCTGAAAAGTTTCAGTCGGCCTCTGTTGCTGTTTTATGATGATATAAAAATTTAAGGAACCACCATGACCGATTTGTTCAAACACCCGGTTTGGGCAATGGCCTTCCGCCCGTTTTATTCGTTGGCGGCTTTGTATGGCGCATTGTCTATACTGCTTTGGGGCTTCGGCTTTCAGGGTACGCCTGAGTTGCCGGGTTTTTATTGGCATGCCCATGAAATGATTTGGGGTTATGCCGGATTGGTTGTCATTGCATTTTTATTGACGGCCGTGGCGACTTGGACAGGCCAGCCGCCGACACGCGGTAAGGCGTTGGCCGGTTTGACCGCATTTTGGCTGTTGGCCCGCATTTGTATGTTTATCCCCGGTTGGGGGGTAACGGCAAGTGGCATATTCGGTACGATCTTTTTCTGGTATGGCGCGGTATGCATGGCTTTGCCGGTAATCCGTTCTCAAAACAAGCGCAACTATGTTGCTGTGTTCGCTATTTTTGTTTTGGGCGGCACCCATTTCGCCTTCCATCTGAAAGTACAGCCATTTGATGCCATCGCGCTGATGACCGGTTTGCAATCCGGTTTGATTATGGTGGCCGGATTTATCGGTTTGATCGGTATGCGGATTATCTCGTTCTTTACGTCCAAACGTCTGAATGTGCCGCAAATCCCCAGTCCTCAATGGGTGGCGCACGCTTCACTTTGGCTGCCTATGCTGACCGCCATGCTGATGGCGCATAACATTTTACCGGGACTGGCCGCGTTGTTTGCTCTGGCTGCTGGTGTGATTTTTACCGTGCAGGTGTACCGCTGGTGGTATAAAGCCGTGCTGAAAGAGCCTATGCTTTGGATTTTGTTTGCCGGCTATCTGTTTACCGGCTTGGGCTTGATTGCGGTCGGTCTTTCCTATTGGATTTCAAGTTTCCTGAATTTGGGTGTGCACCTTATCGGCGTTGGCGGTATCGGCGTGCTGACTTTGGGCATGATGGCACGAACCGCGCTTGGCCATACCGGCAACTCTATTTATCCGCCGCCTAAAGTGGTTCCTGTTGCCTTTTGGTTGATGATAGCCGCAACGGTTGTCCGTGTTTTGGCTACCTTTGTGAGCGGTACGGCATACACGCACAGTATTCGTTGCTCCGCCGCTTTGTTTGCCGCCTCTTTGCTGTTGTACGCATGGAAATATATTCCTTGGCTGATCCGTCCGCGTTCGGATGGTCGTCCGGGTTAACGGTTTGGCGAAATGAGAAGGCCGTCTGAAAAGTTTCAGACGGCCTTTATTGTTGATAATAAAAAAGCCTTTCAAAGTATGAAGGCTTTTCTTGAAACTGTGGCCTCGCCAACAGGAATCGAACCTGTATTTTACGCTTAGGAGGCATACGTTCTATCCGTTGAACTATGGCGAGGCGGTAAAGGAGGGGATTTTAAACCTTTCCGGCAAAAAAAGACAATAAGCCGGCGGCAATCAAAGGGCCGACCGGAATGCCGCCGACAAAGGCAACGCCGATAACCGTGCCGATTAATAATCCGGTTACCAAAACAGGCTGTTCGCTCATCAATGGAACGCCGCGTCCGGCAAGCCAGGCAACCAAAATGCCGATAAGGACGGCAGCAATCATTTTGAAATTGATAAACTCGGAAACCGGCGGAATCTGGATTTTACCGGAAACCAACGGACTCAATACGCCGATGGTCAGCAGGATGATGCCCAGATGCAAACCGTGTTTTTCCACCAAGGGAAGATATTGCGACAAGGCCGTCTGCTGCATGAGCAGCAATACCGCCGCCGAAATCGTAATCGAGTTGTTGTTGCTGACGACGCCCAAAAAAATCAGCGTAACCAGAAACAAAGGGACAAAGCTGAAATTCATCGGATTAAGATACTCGGGCCAAAGATTCTTTTGCCAGTTGGATCATGGCTTCTTTGACTTCGCTGTCAGGCAACACGTCCAATGAAGCGATGGCTTTGTCGACAGCTTTTTTCGCTTCGGAAATCGAATATGGCAAAGCGTCGGAATTAACGACATAGTCGTGGATTTTTTCAAAATAGCTGCGGTCAGCATTTTCCAAAGCATGGCGCACATCGTTTGCAGCCTGCTCGGAGCCGTTTCGCATCAGGTAAATCAATGGCAGGGTAGGTTTGCCTTCTGCTAAATCGTCACCGACGTTTTTGCCGATTTCTTCGGTTTCACCTGAATAGTCCAATACATCGTCAATGATTTGGAAAGCCGTACCGACGTACATGCCGTAGTCTTTTAAAGCTTGCTCGTGTTCGGGGGAAGCCTTGCCCAAAATTGCGCCGACTTGTGCGGCCGCTTCAAACAGTTTTGCTGTTTTGTATTGGATAACTTGGACGTATTGCTCTTCGGTAATATCCGTATTGCCGATGTTCATCAGCTGCATGACTTCGCCTTCAGCGATGATGTTGGTCGCATCTGCCATCACTTCCAAGATACGCATGCTGCCCGAACCAACCATCAGTTGGAAGGCGCGTGTATAGAGGAAGTCGCCGACCAAAACAGCCGCCGCGTTGCCGAAGAGGTTGTTTGCCGTTTTACGGCCGCGGCGCAAATCGCTTTCATCGACGACATCGTCGTGCAGGAGGGTGGAGGTGTGGATGAATTCCACCATCGCTGCCAGCGAGTACAATTTTTCATCGTCATGCCCGACTGCTTTGCCTGCCAAAATGGTAATAATCGGACGCAGGCGCTTACCACCCGCGCTGATGATGTATGTGCCGATTTGCGAAATCAGCGCAACATCGGATTGAACAGCTTGGTTGATGACCGCATTAACTTTGGCAAGGTCATCGGGCAGGTGGCGTTGGAAGTAAGGCAGGTTTTCGAGCATAAAACATTCTCTGTTGATAAAACGGAGCGGTGGCTCCAATGAATCTGTTTAAACCCGTACATTCGGTCGGGGTAATAATGTTGCATAAAGATATCAGCAATCCAGCGCGTGATTATATCAGTTAAAAAGCATGCAACATATCTTTCAGACGGCCTTTTCAGTTGTAAATAAAATAAATTTTGACAAAACAGGCAAATAGAAATAGAATAGCTCGTTTCGCACATGGTGTGCGGAATGTTAACCTAATTCTCATGGAGTTGAGTATGTACGCGGTCGTAAAAACCGGCGGTAAACAATACAAAGTTTCCGTTGGCGAAAAATTGAAAGTAGAACAGATACCAGCCGAACTCGACAGCCAAATCGAACTGACTGAAGTTTTGATGATTGCTGACGGCGAATCTGTAAAAGTAGGCGCACCTTTTATCGAAGGTGCAAAAGTAACAGCTAAAGTCGTTGCTCATGGTCGTGGTGAGAAAGTACGCATTTTCAAAATGCGTCGTCGCAAACACTACCAAAAACGCCAAGGCCATCGCCAAAATTTCACCCAAATCGAAATCGTGGCAATCGCCTAATTTCAAGTAAGTTCAGGAGTATTACAAATGGCAAGTAAAAAAGCAGGCGGTAGCACCCGCAACGGTCGCGATTCAGAAGCCAAACGCTTGGGCGTTAAAGCCTACGGCAACGAGCTGATTCCGGCAGGCTCTATCATCGTTCGTCAACGTGGTACTAAATTCCACGCAGGTGACAACGTAGGCATGGGCAAAGACCACACTTTGTTTGCTAAAGTCGACGGTTACGTTGAATTCAAAACCAAAGGCGCGCTGAACCGTAAAACCGTCAGCATCCGTCCTTACACCGGTTCTGAAGAATAATCGTTTTACGATTGAAAGCCGCATTCCTTTTCGGAATGCGGTTTTTGTTTGTCAGACTGTTTTGTCTGTTTGATAAAATCCGTATGTCGTGAAGCTTGATTTATATTAAGGCTAAAGTAAAAACGTGCTTACAATCGATGGCCTTTGTTTTATTCTATCGACTCTTTCTATATAATCTATCAAATGCCTTTGATTTACCCTCATGTAGCTAAACACAGTAAACTTAAGGCCGTCTGAAAAAATCCGTATCAGTTGAATACAAGGAATTCCTCCCATGAGCTTACACAGTGATATTCTCGTTGTCGGCGCAGGCCCTGCCGGATTAAGTTTTGCCGCAGAGTTGGCCGGAAGCGGTTTGAACATAACCCTGATTGAAAGAAGTCCTTTAGAAGTGTTGCAAAATCCGCCGTATGACGGCCGTGAAATCGCATTGACGCACTTGTCGCGTGAAATCATGCAGCGATTGGGTATGTGGGATTTGATTCCAAAAGACGAAATTTATCCTTTGCGCGATGCCAAAGTGTTGAACGGCCATTCCGATTACCAGCTCCACTTCCCGCAACCGACTCAGGCGCGCGGTGAGCCAGCGGACTGCTTGGGCTATTTGATCTCCAATCACAACATCCGCAAAGCCGCTTATGAAGTCGTGTCCAAATTGGACAACGTGAAAATTCTGACCGGCACCAATGTTAAAGAAGTCAAAACTTTTGACGATGAGGCGCAAGTTATTTTGGAAAGCGGCGAAGTATTGACCGGTCGTCTGTTGTTGGCCGCCGATAGCCGCTTCTCGCAAACGCGCCGTCAATTGGGCATTTCTTCAGATATGCACGATTACAGCCGCACCATGTTTGTGTGCCGCATGAAGCATACTCTGTCCAACCTGCATACCGCATATGAATGCTTCCACTACGGCCGCACCATTGCGTTGCTGCCTTTGGAAGAGCATTTGACCAATACGGTGATTACGGTGGACAGCGATAAAGCCGAAACGATTAAAAACATGTCGCCGGAAGAATTGGCAGCCAGCGTGAAAGAGCAACTCAAAGGCCGTTTGGGTGATATGGAATTGGTCAGCACCATTCACAATTATCCTTTGGTCGGTATGATTGCCCAACGTTTCTACGGCAAACGCAGCGCGTTGATCGGCGATGCCGCGGTCGGTATGCATCCGGTTACTGCGCACGGTTTCAACTTGGGTCTGGCAAGTGCCGATCTTTTGGCCAAATTGGTTCTCGAAGCCGAGCAACGCGGTCAGGATATTGGTGCGAAGAGCCTGCTGGAAAAATACAGTACCAAGCATATGCTTCACGCCCATCCGATTTACCACGGCACCAATATGCTGCTGAAACTCTTTACCAATGAAACTGCTCCGGCGAAACTGCTGCGCGGTTTGGTATTGCGTGCAAGCAATAACTTCCCGCCGCTGAAAAAACTGATTACCAAGCAATTGACCGGTTAATCATTTGAAAACATAAAAGGCCGTCTGAACGATTACAGTTTCAGACGGCCTTGTTTTTTATCTATTGCTTATTCGGCTAAAACCGATTCGGGCATTTCTTGACGGACGTTTAACGAAGTCAGTTTTTTGGTCAAAATGCTCAATACGATGCCGTAGGCAGGCAGGAAGAAGAGGGTGCAGATGGCGAGTTTGAACAGATAATCGACAAATGCGATGCCCTGCCAATTTGCCGCCATAAATTCATCGTTGCTCGCGTAAAAGGCAACGGCAAAAAACACCAGCGTGTCCAAAGCGTTGCCGACAACGGTGGAAGCAGTAGGGGCAGCCCACCATGATTTCAGACGGCGTAATCTGTTGAACACGAAAATATCGAGGATTTGCCCAAGCGCATAGGCGGAAAAGCTGGCCAATGCGATGCGGCCGACAAAGGTGTTAAAGTCGGCCAAAGATGCCCAGCCTGTCCAGTTGCCGTCATGAAAGAGGACGGAGAAGACATAAGAGAGCAGCAGGGCGGGGAACATCACCCAAAAAATAATCCGTCTCGCCAACGGCGCGCCGAAAATGCGCACGGTCAGGTCGGTAGCGAGGAAGATAAAGGGGAAGGAAAATGCACCCCAAGTGGTAAAAATACCGAAAATCTGAAAGGGGAACTGCACCAGATAGTTGCTGGCGGCAATAATAAAAATATGGAAAAGCACCAGCCAGAAGAGCGCTTTCTTCTGCTGTGCGGCGGTAAATTCGTACATGGAAATCTTTCGGAAGTATTTCAGACGGCATGAAGCCTTGCGAGACTGTGCAATAAATAAAGTCTTGCCATGAAAAGGGCGTTAGGCCGTCTGAACGGGATTATTGTGCGTCGTGCTCAAACAGGCGTTTGCGTGCCAAAGTTTCAAACTCTGTGCCTGCTTTGCCGTAGTTGGCAAACGGATGAATGGCGATGCCGCCGCGCGGTGTGAATTCGCCGAATACTTCGATGTATTTCGGATCCATCAGGGCGATGAGGTCTTTCATGATGATGTTGACGCAGTCTTCATGGAAGTCGCCGTGGTTGCGGAAGCTGAAGAGATAGAGTTTCAGTGATTTGCTTTCCACCATTTTGATATGGGGGATGTAGCGGATGTAGATGGTGGCAAAGTCGGGCTGGCCGGTCATCGGGCAGAGGCTGGTGAACTCGGGGCAGACGAATTTGACGAAATAGTCGTTGTCGGGGTGTTTGTTGTCGAACGCTTCCAAAATTTCAGGCGCGTATTCGCTCGGGTATTGGGTTTTCTGGTTGCCCAAAAGGGAGATGCCTTGCAGCTCTTCGTTGTTGCGGGACATGAGGTTTCCTTAGTTTTTTAATGTGGGAGGTTTTCGAACCACGGGGTGCGGATTGTAATATAAATTGCATGGCTTGTGCGGATTTTATAGCGATGAATCAGCAGGATAGCTTTCAGACGGCCTGTTTTGTATTTTATGAAACCTGTTTTCCGCTTTACAATAGCAGCCAATCAACAGGCCGTCTGAAAGTTTTGTATGTCTTTAGCCCAACCCAAACGTATTCTGATCATCAAATTGCGCCATCATGGCGATGTGCTTTTGAGCACGCCGGTAGTCGATGCGCTGAAAACCCGTTTCCCCGATTGCGAAATCGATATGCTGGTATACGCCGGTACGGAGCAGCTGATTGCCGATAATCCGCAGATTGCGCAGATTTTTACCATTGATCGAAATTGGAAGAAGCTGGGCGTATTCAAGCAGTTGGCGTGTGAGAAAAACCTTTTTTCAAAGCTGAAGGCACGCGATTACGACTGGGCTTTCAATCTGTCCGACCAATGGCGCGCGGCTGTCATTGCCAAACTGTGCGCCCGTTGTAGCGTGGGTTTGGACTGCATCAAGCGCGACGGTTTCTGGTGGCGTTTCTGTCATGATTTTATCAACCATGAGCTTGATACCAGCCATCATATCGTTGAAAACCAATTGAATATCCTCGCGCCGCTTATCCAGCCGGAAGATGTAGCCGATGCCAAAGTGCGCCTTTGGGTGGCACAAGATGCAAGGGAAAGCATGCAGCAGAAATTGCGTGAGCAGGGTTGGAACGGCGAAGATTATGTGTTGCTGCACCCGGGGGCGCGCTGGCATTTCAAATGTTGGGAAGACGGCAAAAACGCCGCCATCGTACAGCTTCTGCTCAACAGCGGGCAGAATGTCGTATTGACTGCTTCTCCCGATACTGTCGAGCAATACATGCTTCAGGAAATTATAGGTCGTCTGAATATTCCGGAGGGCGGAAAAGTATATGTGTTGTCCGGATGCTTGAGCCTGCGTGAATTGGCGGCGGCCATTGAGGGCGCCAAGCTGTTTGTCGGTGTCGACTCCGCACCGATGCACATCGCTGCTGCTTTGGATAAACCGCAAATCGCTTTGTTTGGCGCGTCATGGGTGGATAAATGGCGTCCGTATTCCGAGCAGGCAGAAGTTATTTATGCCGGCGATTATGCCGAATTGCCCAACCCCGACAGTATCGATACCAACGATCCGACCCGTTTGTTGAAAGCGATTCCGTTGCAGGATGTGTGGGATAGAATTTCTGCCAAATTGGAGGCGTTAGAGGCTTAAAACCGCTTACCACGATCCGTTAAACGTTTTAGCTTTGCGCCAAAATGCCCATTTGGAACGGCGGCCGATTTCCAGCGTGCCGCCGTTTTCGCCGTCTGTGGCAATGCACACGGTTTTCAGACGGCCTGAAGCGAGTGCATCCCATAAAGGCGCAAACCAACGGGTTTCCCAGCTTTCCAAAATATCTTTGTATGCCCAAACATCGCCTGTTTGTAAGGTGGAAACCAAGTCGTCCAAAAAAATAAGGCCGTCTGAAACAGTATTTCCTGTTTCTTGAATCATCTCAAACCAAGCCTTCAAATCATACGGCGCATCGAGTTTGGGCGTATCCGAAAAACGCGCCCATGCGCTGTCTGAGGCGACGATATCCGCAGACTGTGTACCGTCTGCATCATTCCACAGCCACAAACCGTTGATTTCCGGCAAGCCTTGTTGTTCGCGTGCTTGGTTAATCGGATGCGTGTGGAGAAACATTTGGATTTCCGTCTGCATGGCCAACCAAGACACCGCATCTTTGCCGTGTGCCTGACCGTCCATTTCCGGCTGCCCGCACACATCCAAAACACATTCCGCGCCCCAATCTTCAATCTTCGGCATATTGAGCAGCCACATGCTTTCGCAAAGCGGCTCGAACTGCCAATCTTTATCTTGATAAAACGCCGACAAATCCGCACATAACCGTTGCGCCTCCTCTTTTTGGATGCCGATAAACTCGCCGCTGATAATGTTGACATGGTGCATGCCCATCTGTTGCCAAACCGGAGAGGCAAAAGCGGCTGTGCGTTTTTGGCTTGTGTGGCGTAAACGTTGCACTTGGGCAATGAGGCTGCCGCTCCACAAATGGCGTCCGTAAAATTCAGACGGCCTGAGTGTTTCTTTGCGTAATGTGCCGTAACGCAAAAGACGGTTAAAAGCAGGTAAGGCAAGCTCGGGGACGGATTCGTCGGCAAAGCGGTTGAGCGAGGGGAGGGCGAGGGTCAGCTTCATAAGCGCAAATAGATAGGAAAACCGTTATTTTACGCGACAAATGATGCGTTTCGGAACCTTGCTCTTACGCCCTGAAAAAGAACCGTTCAGACGGCCGGTTTGGAAAAAATGGGCTGTCATGCTAGAATGTGTGGCGTAAATTTCAGAAAAACAGGGTGTAAATCAACACAATAGCCCTGATAATAACGTCAATCTCAAACACGACCTCATTCATTCCGAATGAAAACCTGATTTTCAGATCGGAAAAAAAAGACTCAAAGTCCTTTATCCCCAAAACTGTTTAAACCAGCAGGCGGTCGCAGCAGGCCGGATGTGCCGGCATTCTGCAAACCTCAAAAACAGACCGCCCCATTAAGGATAACGCGTGATTAAAAACAAATATTCCACTCGATTCAAAGCAACCCTCTTAGCGTTTCTGCTGCCGGCTTCAGGCATCATGACTGCATACGCCATTACCGACCCTCAACCTGCACAAACCGATTTCAAAGTCGAGCGTATCTCCGAAGAGCTGCCTGCCGTTTATGTGGAAACCAATACCTATCAATCCAGCTATTGGGTGCAAGAAGTCGTCCAAGCCGGCGACTCTTTGGCAGACGTTTTGACGCGCATGGGTGTCAACCAAGAAGACATCAAGCAAATCATGGCGAAAAACAATGCCAACCTCGACATGAAAAACCTGCGGACCAACCAATCCGTCAATATCCGCATCGATTCTTCAGGCCAAGTGACCGATGTTCAATTCTTTACCGATGAAGAATTGGAACGCAACTTGGTGGCTTTGGAAAAAGTCAAAGGTAAATGGCGCATCTCCAATGCCGAAATCGACATGAAAACCATGCCGACCCTGCGTTCCGTGCAAATCCGCACTTCCGCCATCGGCGATATGCTCCGTGCCGAAATTCCTTCCGAAGTGTATATCCAGCTCAAAGAAATCTTTGCCGATTCGTTTAATATGAGCGACTTGGGCGAAGGCGATACCGTGCGTCTTTTGTACAACAGCATGTATTTCCGCGGACAACAAATGGCCGTCGGCGATGTTTTGGCGGCTGAAGTGGTCAAAGACGGCAAAACTTACCAAGCCTATTATTACAGCCAAGGCAAAGGCGACGAAGAAAGCGGCAGCTACTACGACCAAAACGGTAAGTCCCTGCAACAAAAAGAAGGCTTTAATACCGAGCCTGTTGCATACACGCGCATTTCTTCCCCGTTCGGCTACCGTGTCCACCCGGTTCTGCATACCGTCCGTATGCACACCGGTATCGACTATGCCGCACCGACCGGTACGCCGATTAAGGCCGCTGCCGACGGCGAAGTGATTTTCAAAGGTTGGAAAGGCGGCTACGGTAATACCGTGATGATCCGACATGCCAACGGTGTGGAAACCCTGTACGGCCACATGAGCGCGTTCAGTCCTGCCGACGGCAGAGTCCGTGCCGGCGAAGTGATTGGTTTTGTCGGTACAACCGGCCGTTCGACCGGTCCGCACCTGCACTACGAAGCACGCGTCAACGGCCAGCCGGTCAACCCGACTACCGTCGCCCTGCCGACGCCGAAATTGACCCCGACCAATATGGCCGCGTTCCGCAAACAGCAAAAAGATGCCAGCACGATGTTGTCTACCATCCGCTCTTTGCCGGTTTCCGTAGCGCAGTTGGATTAATAAGATAAAGGCCGTCTGAATAAGGTTTCTTTCAGACGGCCTTTTCCATTAAAATTGATACCTCAACGCCCACGTTTACTCAGAGAAAGCTTATGTCTGCTCATCAGCCCATTATCCAATCCCTGCTTGATACTGACCTGTACAAATTCACCATGCTGCAAGTCGTGTTGCACCAATTCCCGCAAACCCACAGCCTCTACGAATTCCGCTGCCGCAACAAAGAGATGGTGTATCCGCTGGCCGATATTCAAGAAGACTTGGAACGCGAACTCGACGCCCTGTGTCAGCTGCGCTTTACCCATGACGAACTCGACTATCTGCGCAGCCTGCGCTTTATCAAAAGCGACTTTGTCGATTATCTCGAACTTTTCCAACTCCAACGCCGCTTCGTCCAAGTCAGCCCTGACGATCAAGGCCGTCTGAATATCCGCATCGAAGGCCCGATGATACAGGCGATGTTCTTCGAGATTTTCATTCTTGCCATCGTCAACGAACTCTATTTCCGCCGCTTGGAAACGCCTGCCGTCATTGAAGAAGGCGAGCGCCGTTTGCAGGCCAAAGCGCAACAGCTGAAGGAAATTGCGGCTACACAAAATCCGAATGATCCGCCGTTCCTTATTTCCGATTTCGGTACGCGCCGCCGCTACACCCTTGCATGGCAGGAACACGTTATCCGTACCTTATTGGAAGCTGCTCCCGACATCGTGCGCGGTACCAGCAACGTTTATCTGGCCAAAAAACTCGGTATCACACCCATCGGCACCATGGCGCACGAGTTCCTCCAAGCCTTCCAGGCCTTGGACGTACGTTTGCGCAATTTCCAAAAAGCCGCGCTGGAAAGCTGGGTGCATGAATACCGCGGCGACCTCGGCATCGCTCTGACCGACGTGGTCGGCATGGATGCCTTCTTGCGTGATTTCGACCTGTACTTCGCCAAACTCTTCGACGGCCTGCGCCACGACAGCGGCGATCCTTATGTTTGGGGCGACAAAGCCTACGAGCATTACAAAAAACTCAAAATCGACAGTCGCACCAAAATGCTGACCTTTTCAGACGGCCTCGATATTGAGCGTTCATGGGCGTTGCACCAATACTTCAAAGACCGTTTCAAAACCAGTTTCGGTATCGGTACCAATCTGACCAACGACTTGGGACATACGCCTTTGAACATTGTTTTGAAACTCGTCGAGTGTAACGGACAATCCGTCGCCAAGCTCTCCGACTCTCCGGGCAAAACCATGACCACCAACAACACCTTCCTCGCTTACCTGCGCCAAGTGTTTGACGTACCGGAGCCGGAAGAGAAAGCCTAAAAACAAAGGCCGTCTGAAATGTTCAGACGGCCTTTTTAATTAATCCATATCGCTTTCGGGCAATTCTGCCGAACCCATGCGGCGCAGGATGATATTGGTTTTGTTGTGCATCCGTTTGCTCTTAGGATGGTCTGCGTAAAACAGCGGAGCCGGAACGCGCGCCGTGAGTTTGGCGGCTTGTTGGCGGGTGAGGGCAGAGGCAGGTTTCTTGTAGAAATACTGGGATGCCGCTTCCGCGCCGAATACGCCGTAGTGCCATTCGATTGAGTTTAGATACAGCTCAAAAATGCGGTCTTTGTCGGTAACGGCTTCCATCATCGCCGTAATCGCCGCTTCTTCGCCTTTGCGGATATAGCTGCGGCTTTCGTTGAGAAACAGGTTTTTCGCCAGTTGTTGGCTGATGGTCGAACCGCCGGCTTTGACTTCGCCGCTTTGCTTATTGCGTTTCATGGCGTATTTGATGCCGTTCCAGTCAAAGCCGCTGTGTTCGGCAAAGTTGGCGTCTTCGGACGCAATCAGGGCTTTTTTGAGGTTGACGGAGATTTGGTCGTAAGGCACCCAGCGGTAATCCAGCTCGACATCGCGGCCTTCTTTTGCAAACTGGCTCATGCGCATGGACATGAAGGCGGTTTTGCTGGGCGCGACGGCGCGGTAGGTAATGATGTTGCCGTACACATAAGCGTTGAAGAAAATGAAGATGCCGATGGGCAGGGCAATCAGCCATTTGATGATGCGGAACATGGTTACAAGGCTTTCATGTATTCGATAACGGGGCGGATATCGGGCGTAAATCCGCGCCAAATATGGTAAGAAGCGGCAGCCTGACCGACCAGCATGCCCAGGCCGTCTGAAACTTCGGCCGCACCGTTGTTTTGGGCAAAGTTCAAAAACGCCTGCGCCGCGTCGCCGTAAACCATATCGTAGGCAAGGCGGCAGTTGCGGAAAATTTCAGGGCTGACGGCAGGAAGCTGACCGCTCAAGCTGCCGGACGTGCCGTTGATGATGATATCAAAACCGCCGTTCAAATCCGCCATTGGGATGGCTTCAATGCCGAAAAGTTGCGCCAATTCCTCGGCTTTGGCATGAGTACGGTTGGTAATGACGATACGGGCAGGGCGGTGTTCTTTCAACACTGGAATCACGCCGCGTACCGCGCCGCCTGCGCCCAAAAGCAAAATGGTTTTGCCTTCGATGGCAATGTTTTTGACCTGTGTGATGTCGTTGGTCAAGCCGATACCGTCAGTGTTGTCGCCGCGTATTCTACCGTCTTCAAGCCACACCAGCGTATTGACCGCGCCGGCAGCCAAAGCGCGGTCGGAATGCTCGTCTGCCAGCGCAAAAGCTTCCTGCTTGAATGGGACGGTTACATTCGCACCTTGCCCACCCTCGGCGCGAAACGCCGCAACAGCCTCGGCAAAACCGCCGATTTCGGCACAAATGCGCCCATATTCGATGGCCGCGCCTTCCTGCAGCGCAAATTGCTGATGGATTTGCGGCGATTTACTGTGTGCAACGGGGTTGCCGAAAACGGCGTAACGCGGAGTGTTGTTCATAAAACGGGTCTGAGAAAACAAAAGAAAAGAGTGCTTATTATAGCGGTCTTTATGTTAAGAAAGCGTAATGTAAAATTGTTGACAATTAAACGGTCTGAAACTATATTTCATTGCGTAAAAACGGGTGCCCTGATGTATTTCAGACGGCCTTACCGTGGTAGAATAACAACTTAAACCCATTCCCTCAGGAGCTGAAGATGTCCATCAAAGACGCTGTAAAACTGATTGAAGAAAGCGAAGCCCGCTTCGTAGATTTGCGCTTTACCGATACCAAAGGCAAGCAGCACCACTTTACCGTACCTGCCCGCATCGTCCTCGACGATCCCGAAGAATGGTTCGAAAACGGTCAAGCGTTTGACGGTTCGTCCATTGGCGGTTGGAAAGGTATTCAGGCTTCAGATATGCAGTTGCGCCCCGATGCGTCTACGGCCTTCGTTGATCCTTTCTACGACGATACCACCGTTGTCTTTACCTGCGACGTTATCGATCCGGCCGACGGCCAAGGCTATGACCGCGACCCCCGCTCTATCGCACGCCGCGCCGAAGCCTATTTGAAATCTTCCGGTATCGGCGACACCGCCTATTTCGGTCCCGAGCCTGAATTCTTCGTTTTTGACGGCGTAGAATTTGAAACCGACATGCACAAAACCCGTTACGAAATCACTTCCGAAAGCGGCGCATGGTCAAGTGGCCTGCACATGGATGGTCAAAACACCGGCCACCGTCCTACCGTTAAAGGCGGTTACGCACCTGTTGCGCCGATTGATTGCGGTCAAGATCTGCGTTCCGCCATGGTCAATGTTTTGGAAGAACTCGGCATCGAAGTGGAAGTTCATCACGCCGAAGTCGGTACCGGCAGCCAAATGGAAATCGGTACCCGTTTCTCCACTTTGGTTAAACGTGCCGACCAAACCCAAGACATGAAATACGTGATTCAAAACGTTGCCCATAACTTCGGCAAAACCGCCACCTTCATGCCTAAACCCATCATGGGCGACAACGGCAGCGGTATGCACGTTCACCAATCCATTTGGAAAGACGGTCAAAACCTGTTCTCAGGCGACGGCTATGCCGGTTTGTCCGATACCGCCCTTTATTACATCGGCGGTATCATCAAACACGCCAAAGCCCTGAACGCGATTACCAATCCGTCCACCAATTCTTACAAACGCCTCGTGCCGCACTTTGAAGCGCCGACCAAATTGGCATACTCTGCCAAAAACCGTTCCGCTTCCATCCGTATTCCGTCTGTGAACAGCAGCAAAGCACGCCGCATCGAAGCGCGTTTCCCTGATCCGACCGCCAACCCATACTTGGCATTTGCCGCTTTGTTGATGGCCGGTTTGGACGGTATTCAAAACAAAATCCATCCGGGCGACCCTGCCGATAAAAACCTCTACGATCTGCCGCCGGAAGAAGATGCATTGGTGCCGACCGTTTGCGCTTCTTTGGAAGAAGCACTGGCCGCCCTCAAAGCCGACCACGAATTCCTCCTGCGCGGCGGCGTATTCAGCAAAGACTGGATCGACAGCTACATCGCCTTTAAAGAGGAAGATGTCCGCCGTATCCGCATGGCGCCACATCCGCTGGAATTTGAAATGTATTACAGCCTGTAAAACAGCTGAGGCATTTTAAATAGTAAATCAAAGGCCGTCTGAAACTGGATTTGAAGTTTCAGACGGCCTTTAGGCTTGAAATAGATAGGGTAATTGAATCAGGTATGATAGCGAGAAGCAATGAATCATACCGTTTGAAAACCTTTATGGAATCGGTACTGCGTGTTAAATTTCAGCATGACAGGCCTTTTATTAAAGATATTCGCCATTACTTTATAGTGAACCAGTCTTCAAATTTAATCCGCAAGGTAAAGGCATTACTTGGGAAGAGCGAAGAGCTGAAAGAGTCTTTCGATTCGGATAAGACAGAAGAAGATTAAAGCCTCGGGCCGTCTGAAAGGATATTTAAGGATATTTTTTGTTTTCAGACGGCATGTTTGATAAGGAAAACCATGTTTGCAAATTTTGATTTAGGCGTATTTCTGCTGGCAGTATTGCCCGTGTTGTTGGCCATTACCGTGCGCGAAGTGGCACGCGGTTATACGGCGCGGTATTGGGGCGACCATACCGGCGAGCAGCTTGGGCGTTTGACCTTCAATCCGCTGCCGCACATCGACCCTGTCGGTACGATTGTCGTGCCGTTGGTGTGTCTGATGATAGGCAGTTTTCTGTTTGGTTGGGCGCGTCCTATGCCCATCGATTCGCGTAATTTCCGTGATCCACGCCGCGCGTGGCGTTGGGTGTCGATTTCAGGCCCGATTGCCAATCTGATTTTGGCGTTCTTTTGGGGTTTTGTCGTCGTACTTGCTGCGTATGTACCTGAGTCTTATCAAGCACCCTTGGCGCAGATGGCCGGTTACGGCGTGATGGTGAACTCGATTTGGGTCGCATTCAGCCTGATTCCGATTTTGCCTTGGGACGGTGGTATTTTTATCGATACCTTTCTCAACGCCAAACAGTCCATGCAGTTCCGTAAAATCGAGCCATACGGCACATGGATTATCCTGATCCTGTTGTTTACCGGCCTGCTGGCCAAACTGATTTGGCCGATTATCGCCATGATTCAGGCTGCAGTGCAGATGGTTGTCATGCTGTTTATTTAAATGTTTTGGCTGAAAAGGCCGTCTGAAACTCAGGTTCAGACGGCCTTTTTCATTGTGCAACATGTAAATACGATTGGAAAAGTTGCTTAAAAATTGTACAATTTCAGCCCTTTCAATTTGGCGCACACATCATGCACATCGGCGGCTATTTCATTGACAACCCCATCGCACTTGCCCCCATGGCAGGCATTACGGACAAACCGTTCCGCCTGATTTGCCGCGAGTTTGGCGCAGGGTGGGTGGTATGCGAAATGCTGACCAGCGATCCGAGCTTGCGCCATACCAAAAAAACCTTGCGCCGCAGCGATTTTGAAGGCGAGGGCAGAGTGGTGGCCGTGCAGATTGCCGGCAGCGATCCGCAGCAGATGGCGGAAGCCGCGCGGTATAACGTCGGCTTGGGCGCTCAGGTGATTGATATAAACATGGGCTGTCCGGCCAAAAAAGTCTGTAATGTGCAGGCGGGCAGCGCATTGATGCAAAACGAGCCGTTGGTTGCCGAAATCTTGAAAGCCGTTGTAAATGCGGTGGACGTACCCGTTACCCTCAAAACCCGTTTGGGCTGGCACGATGAACATCAAAACTTGCCGACTATTGCCAAAATCGCCGAAGAATCAGGCATCGCTGCCCTTGCCATACACGGACGTACACGCACGCAGATGTACAAAGGCGAAGCGCGTTACGAACTGATTGCCGAAACTAAAGGCCGTCTGAACATCCCCGTTTGGGTCAACGGCGATATCACTTCGCCGCAAAAAGCAGCCGCCGTCCTCAAACAAACCGCTGCCGACGGCATCATGATAGGGCGCGGCGCACAAGGCAGACCGTGGCTTTTCCGTGATTTAAAACATTATGCCGAACACGGCGTTTTGCCGCCGGCCTTGAGCTTGGCAGAATGCAATACCACCATTTTGAACCACATCCGCGCCATGCATGAATTTTATGGCGAAGTCGCCGGCGTACGCATCGCCCGCAAACACATCGGCTGGTATATCGATGAAATGCCCGACGGCGAACAAACACGCCGGGAAATCAACCGCTTGGACAGTGCCTCAGCACAATACGATACCCTTGCCGCCTATCTTGAGACGCTTTCAGAGAAAACCGACCGCTGGGTATGCCACTATCGGGAAGGCTAAAGGGTTTCAGACGGCCTTTTTCTTTTTGGGAAGTAAATATGAAATTGACCTCACGGTTCAAACGCTTCGGCATAGCCGCACTGTTGCTGACAGGATTTGGTATTTATGTTTATGACTACAATCTGATAGCCTGTAAATTAATGGATCGCTATTGGAATGAAGACAAGGGCAGGTGCATGAATCCTGATTGTCGTCAACATGATGCTTGTATGCTGAGTGCAGGTAAGGATAAAGCAACATGCGAAACCATCCGTCCCGGTGATAGTTTGGATAAGGCTTGGTATGTTCTGGGCAAGCCTTGGTATGAGGAGAATGGGCGTTTCTTTTGGAGTAATAAAGATGGAACTCATGTAGCAGAAATCGAACCTGACGGAGAAAAGGTTGGCAAGATTACTTGCTTTGAGGAGTAGGTTGTGTGAGGAGATGGTTTCAGGAAACCCTATGTTTCAGTTGATTAAACGTTTATTTTCTACAAAGCATCAAGCTGATTCCATGTTTCCACGCAATCGTTTCGAACATGTGGATTGGGAACAGGAATTGGCCGATGCTGCTCGTCGTCTGGTCAATGATGATGGACATTATGACGAACAAGGCAATACGGTTGAGCTGGAGTTAAGTGAGAGTGCACATAATATCCTGCTGTATTTTGCTTCAGGAAATGAAGCTCAATACATGGAAATCCTGCAGAATTTGAACGCATGGGATAATCAGGTTCAAGCATCTTTGGAAAAAGAGGATCAATCGCCTATTCCTAGAGCTTATCAAGAAATAGGATATAACCGCCAATCTTGGAAAAAGGTGCGGCAATTTCATGTTTGGATAGTCAATTGTGAAGAAAAACCGTATTCCATCCATTACGTTGCCGATCATGTCAATAATGAATTTGTTATTTATCTGGCTCAAGAAAATGGCGTGTGGCAGGCGTTTTGGGACAGTAAATTACAGAAATCTATTTCAAAATAAGATATTGATAGCTAATCAAAAATAAATATAAATCGGATAGGGTAAATTCAATCAAATCAAATAAACGTCGTCTGAATGTTCAGACGGCCTCATCATTTAAAAACAAATCTAAAGAAAGACAATCACGATGAATCAAACGACGACTGACATTGCGCAATGTATTGAACAAAACTTACGACAATACTTCAAAGACTTGGATGGTACGGAACCTTGCGGCGTGTATGATATGGTATTACATCAAGTGGAAAAGCCAATGCTTGCCTGCGTGATGGAGCAATGCGGCGGCAACCAGTCTAAAGCGGCCGTTATTTTGGGTTTGAACCGCAATACCCTGCGTAAAAAATTACAACAGCACGGTATGCTGTAATACGGCAGGGCAATCCGTCCTGACGGTCGAAGGAGAAATAACAATGCAAAATCCGAATAAATTAAATATCCATTTCATCTTGCACGAGGCATTTGAAGTGCCGGGAGCATATTTGAAATGGGCGCAATGGCGCGGACATAACATCAGTACAACCAAAGTGTACGAAAGGGAAACCCTGCCTGACAATGTGGACGATATAGATTTTTTGATTGTGATGGGCGGGCCGCAATCGCCTGATGAAGACAGGCAGGCATTCCCGTATTACGACCCCGAATCCGAGCTGCGCCTGATGCGTCAGGCGATGGCGGCGGATAAATATATTGTCGGCGTGTGTTTGGGTGCGCAGCTTTTATCCGTTGCCTACGGCGCGCGCCACACACGCAGCCCTGAGCGTGAAATCGGCATTTATCCGATTGAGCTGACGGCGGAAGGTTTGGCGGATGCCCATGTTTCCCTGTTGGGCAAAACCCTGAATACCGGCCATTGGCACGGCGATATGCCCGGTTTGACGGATAAGGCGGTTGTGTTGGCAACCAGCAAAGGCTGTCCGCGCCAGATTATCCGTTTTGCGCCCAAACATTATGCCTTCCAGGCTCATTTGGAGTTTGACCGTGAAGCCGTCGGGCTGCTGATTGCGGCGGACGGACGCGAAAATGTGGCCGAACAAAGCCAAGCCCAAACTTATGTCCAGCATCCGGATAAAATCGAAGCGGCGGATTTCAGTGAAATGAATGCCAAACTCTTCGACTTTTTGGATTCGCTGACGCAGTCAAAATAAAAAAGGCCAACCCTACAGGCCGTCTGAATAATAAATATAGAGAAGAAACGATTAACCCTTTTTAAAAGGTCGGACCATGTTCTATCAAATACTTGCCCTGCTGATTTGGGGCAGCTCTTTTATCGCTGCCAAGTATTCTTACGAGATGATCGACCCTGCGCTGATGGTTGAGGCACGGTTGTTGATTGCCGCATTGATGGTGCTGCCGTCGTGCCGTCGCCATTTGGGTAGGATTCCGCGGAGCGAGTGGAAGCCGTTGTTGTGGATTTCCTTTGTCAACTACGTTGTCGTTTTGATGCTTCAGTTTATCGGTTTGAAATATACATCTGCCGCCAGCGCGGTTACCATGGTCGGGCTGGAACCCTTGCTGGTGGTTTTTGTTGGTCATTTCTTTTTCAACGACAAAGCGAAAATTTACCACTGGATTTGCGGTGCGGCGGCGTTTGCCGGCGTGGGCATGATGGTAATGGGCGGCGCGGAAGAGGGCGGTACGATTGACTGGTTCGGCTGTCTGCTGATTTTGCTTGCGGGATTGGGTTTTGCAGGCGTGATACGTCCGAGCCAGCAGATGGTTGCCCGTATCGGTGCGCCCGCATTTACCGCGGCTTCCATGTCGGTGGCGGCGGTGTTGTGTCTGCCGTTTTCGCTGGTGTTGGCAGACAGTTATCAAATCAACTGGTCATGGGGCGGTACGCTGTCGATTTTATATATGGGGATCGGTTGCAGTTGGCTTGCCTATCTGTTGTGGAACAAAGGCATGAACAAAGTCCCTGCCAACGTCTCCGGCCTACTGATTTCGCTTGAGCCTGTCATCGGCGTTATCATGGCGGTGTTAATTTTGGGCGAACATTTAAGCGCTATGTCTGCGATGGGCATTACCGTCGTTATTGCGTCCACTTTTGTCGCCGGTATGCTGGCACGTGTCAGCAACAAACACAAAAAGGCCGTCTGAAAACAGTTTCAGACGGCCTGAAGTAAGCAGTATCTTTTTTCAATAAAACATTTTGGGAAAATTTCTATGAAACGCATTATCTCCCTGCTTTTGCTTGCCTGCCCCGTTTTGGCGTCGGCAGCACCCGATAACGACAAAGCCGCCGTACAGGCCGTCATTGCCAAGTATTACAACCGACCGCTTGCCGCGCACAAATGCCAGCTTACCGAGCCGCCGAAAGACAGTGAGACAGCATCTGACAATATCATGTATTGCATGAAACCTGTCGCCGACCATACCGTAACACGCAACGGCAAAGCCGCGCGCTATGTGTTGTACACAGGTTTTGCCTACGATATGGAACAAAAAGTAAAACAGGATGCCCATGCTTCTTCCGGTCTGGCAGAATTGTTTGTTTTGGAGAAAGCAGACGGCAAGTGGGCAATCAAACAGCACGGAAAAGATAAAATCGGCGCATGGGGCGAGCCACCGGAGAATAAGGAATGGAAGTTTGTTCAGGTGGGCGCACAAAACTGGGGCTATGTTGCCGAATCAAGTTATACAGGCCAAGGCGACACGATGACTTCGCAAAACTTCCTGTTTACCGATGATAGTAACCGAATCCGCAACAGTGTCATGATCAGCGGTAACGATAACGGCGCATATTACGGCAATTGCGATGAATATAAAGGGCGCGAAAAACGCCTCTGCGAAGACACGTTTGTCAGCATGGAAGCCAAAATTGCTTTTGACAAAAGCCGTCCTGCCGTATCCGGCGTATGGGCGTTGGCTGCAAAACTCAGCGGCGTATCAGGAAAGAAAAATTATAAAAATCAGAAATATATTTTCCCTTATAACGGCAAAACCCACGTTGCCCCCAAAAACTATCCCTTAGGCGGACAATAGTTTCCTTGAAAAACGCTTTTATCAAACCACTACTACCTCAAGTCAAATCCCGTGAAAGACACTCATAAACTCTGGGCCGCCCTCATCATTACCGGCATTATCGGCGGCATGGTCGGCATTGTATTAACCGAAATCATGCACACGATTCAACATCTTGCCTACGGTTACGGTTCAGACGGCCTATACGTTTCATTCCGAGAGGGCGTAGCGCAGGCAAGTCCGGAGCGACGTATCGGCGTGATGACCTTTTGCGGCGCGGTGGTCGGCTTGGGGTGGTGGTTGCTCAAACGCTACGGCAGGCCGCAACCGAGTATTAAAGCCGTGGTTAAAAATCTGCTCGCCGGTTTTCCGTTTTTTGAAACCGTCAGCCATGCACTGTTGCAAATCATTACCGTCGGGCTTGGCTCGCCGCTCGGCCGCGAAGTTGCGCCGCGCGAAATGACCGCCGCCTTTGCTTCAGTAGGCGTCAACCGTTTCGGGTTGAGCGAAGACGACACAAGGCTGGTCATCGCTTGCGCCTCGGGTGCAGGTTTGGCGGCTGTGTATAACGTGCCGCTCGCCTCCACACTTTTTATCCTCGAAGCCATGCTGGGCGTATGGACGCAGCAAGCCGTCGCCGCCGCATTGCTGACTTCCGTCATCGCCACCGCCGTCGCGCGCATCGGCCTGGGCGACGTGCAGCAATATCATCCGGCCAACCTTTCCATCAACACCTCATTACTTTGGTTTTCCGCCATCATCGGCCCGATACTGGGCGTAACCGCCGTCTTTTTCCAGCGCACCGCCCAAAAGTTCCCCTTCATCAAGCGCAACAATATCAAAATCATTCCTTTGGCCGTCTGTATGTTTGCACTCATCGGCGTGATTGCCGTTTGGTTTCCCGAAATTTTGGGCAACGGCAAAGCAGGCAACCAACTGACTTTTGGCGGCTTGACCGACTGGCAACACAGCCTTGAGCTGACCGCCGTCAAATGGCTGGTCGTCTTGATGGCACTTGCCGTCGGCGCATACGGCGGCCTGATTACCCCGTCCATGATGCTCGGCAGTACCATTGCCTTTACAGCTGCCGCCGCGTGGAACAGCGTTTTCCCAGAAATGTCCTCCGAAAGCGCGGCCGTTGTCGGCGCCGCCGTTTTCCTTGGCGTTTCCCTCAAAATGCCACTGACGGCCATCGTCTTTGTTTTAGAACTCACCTACGCCCCCGTTGCCTTACTCATGCCATTATGTGCAGGCATGACAGGCGCAGTATGGGTAGCAAAGAAAATGGGATTTAAATAGTCAAAAGCATCAGGCCGTCTGAAACCAAGTTTCAGACGACCTTTTGCAATAAAATTGTCAACAATATCTATAAAAACCTACTGCCAAAAAGGCGAAAATAGCGGATAATACCGCCCTGAAAATTCATCCCATACTGATTAAACCTTCAACAAAGGAAATCCCATGTCTTCCATCAAACGCGCCCTGATCAGCCTATCCGACAAGACAGGCGCAGTCGAATTTGCACAAACCCTGACCAAGCTCGGTGTTGAAATCCTCTCTACCGGCGGTACAGCAAAGCTCTTGGCTGATGCAGGCGTCCCCGTTATCGAAGTTGCCGACTATACCGGCTTCCCCGAAATGCTCGACGGCCGCGTGAAAACCCTGCATCCGAAAATCCACGGCGGCATCCTCGGCCGTCGCGATTTAGATGAACACGTCGCCAAGATGGAAGAACACGGCATCGGCAATATTGATTTAGTGTGCGTCAACCTCTACCCCTTCGCCGCCACCATCGCCAAACCAAACTGCACACTGGAAGACGCGATTGAAAACATCGACATCGGCGGGCCGACCATGGTTCGCTCTGCCGCGAAAAACTGGAAACACGTCGCCATCGTTACCGATACCGCCGATTTCCCTGCCATCGCCGCCGAACTCGAAGCCAACAACGGCGCATTGAGCGACAAAACCCGTTTCAACCTCTCACGCAAAGCATTCAGCCATACCGCCCAATACGACGGCATGATTTCCAACTACCTGACCTCGCTTTCAGACGACGTCTTAAGCGGCCAGCCCCAAATCGGCGAATTCCCAAGCCAGTTCAACCAAAGCTGGATTAAAGTGCAAGACATGCGCTACGGCGAAAATCCGCACCAACGCGCCGCGTTCTACCGCGATATTTACCCAGCCGCAGGCAGCCTTTCCGCCTACAAACAGCTGCAAGGCAAAGAATTGTCTTACAACAACATCGCCGATGCCGATGCCGCTTGGGAAGCCGTCAAATCCTTTGACGCGCCGGCCTGCGTGATCGTGAAACACGCCAATCCGTGCGGCGTGGCCATCGCCTCCAATACCTTGGATGCCTACAAACTCGCCTACGCTACCGACACCACCAGCGCATTCGGCGGCATTATCGCCTTCAACCGCGAAGTGGACGGCGAAACCGTCAAACAAATTACCGACAACCAATTTATGGAAGTCCTCATGGCGCCGAAGTTCACCGCCGAAGCACTCGAAATCGCCGCCGCCAAGAAAAACGTGCGCGTATTGGAAGTGCCGCTCGAAGCAGGAGCCAACCG
The DNA here is from genome assembly GCF_946902045.1 of Neisseria sp. Marseille-Q5346. The sequence continues at coordinate 1,774,334 of NZ_OX336253.1, forward strand.
CTTTGAACTCAAACGCGTCGGCGGCGGACTGTTGGTACAAACCCCCGACATCCACCGCCTCAACCGCGCCGATTTAAAAGTCGTCTCCAAACGCCAACCGACCGAGCAAGAATGGAACGACCTGATGTTTGTCTGGAACGTCGCAAAATACGTCAAATCCAACGCCATCGTCTTCGGCAAAGGCGGTCAAACCTACGGCATCGGCGCAGGCCAAATGAGCCGCGTGGACAGCACCCGCATCGCCGCCCGCAAAGCGCAAGATGCCAATCTCGACCTCAACGGCGCATGTGCCGCTTCCGATGCCTTCTTCCCATTCCGCGACGGCGTAGATGTCATTGCCGAGCAGGGCATCAAAGCCATCATCCATCCCGCAGGCTCCATGCGCGACCAAGAAGTCTTTGATGCAGCGGACGAACACGGCATTGCCATGGTCGTCACCGGCATCCGCCATTTCCGCCACTAATTAAGCTGATATAAAATAAAGGCCGTCTGAAAACAAAGTTTCAATATCATGAAACCCGTTTTCAGACGGCCTTCTTTAATCATCAAACAATTTAGCGGCCTAACTGCAAATCAGGACAAAGCAACCAAGCCCCAGCTCGTCCGATTCATGCAGCAACACAACGCCGCTCAAGTCTAAAGCCAACCCATTCAGAGAAAGAACATGAAACACATCCTCCTCATCATTACCCTCGCCACACTCACCGCCTGCGCCTCCAGCCATACCGGAGGCTACGGCTATGCCGGCAACAACGGCGCTTCAGCAGGCGTAACCCAAACATTCCGTTGGTAAGGCCGTCTGAAAAAACAACACAGTTTTCTACAATAAAGAACAAACAAATCCCAAACGTAAAGGCAAGTTTTACACTTGCCTTTTTAACGCTGTCCATCGGCTCAATAGCGCATAAATTCGTGTCATTTGCCCGCTGTTTGCTATGTTAGAAAACGTTAAAGGCCGTCTGAAAACAGGCGATATAAACCCATCACACGGTTTAAACCGATCCTCGATACAAATCTCATTAATTCTCTAAATAAAAGCTGACATCTAAATCTATCACTAAAATAACTATCCTGTTAACATATTATTTAATAATCATTATTGTTTAAAAATTTCAACAAAAATCATATAATTATAAAAATCGTTTAAAAAAAAGCAACAAGTAAATCTAACGGGCATGACCGTTGAGGCCGAAAAAATAACACTTTATCGGAAGAGTTGATTTGTAAAACCAAACGCATATAAAATTTGGACAAGGATTCCGAATGCATTGATAGAAGCTGACAAAAAGTGACTTGTTAAGAAACAAGCTGACAAAAAACGGCACATCGTTTCCCAAACTTCACAAGCTTCTGGAAATGTATCAGCATAAAATCCCATAAAACAGGCTTTTAGCTGCTATTCGGCCGAGTGGAGACTTTTGGCACGGGAATTGCATACAAGAGATTACGACGTAAAACCGCATAAAGGGGAGACTCTGAAGTGCGGCATATGTATGGGCAAGCGGTTTATGGCCGAGCAAACGTCCCAAAAGAAATCAAACCCCTTACAGGAAAATCGATATGAATAAAGTCTTTAAAGTTATTTGGAACCACGCGACCCAGACATGGACCGCGGTTTCCGAGATCAGCCATGCACACGGCAAAAAATCCGCTTCTGACAAGCGTAAAGCCGTAGCTGCTGCAGTGGTTGCAGCAGGTGCTTTGATGGCATCTAGCGGAGCAGAGGCCGATGTAAAATTGGGAGGTAGTGCAGTAAACATTACTCCTAATGGTACTTACAACGGTTCTAACAAAAACGTTGGTGTCAACTCTGTTGTAGTGGGTTATCAAAATACTGCCAGCGGCCAAGATGGCACTATCGCTTACGGTGCTAACAATACTGCGACTGCAAACGCAGCATTGGCTGTGGGTAATAACAATATCGCAACCGGCGGTGCATCGACTGCAATGGGTGTAAGCTCTGTTGCAAGTGGCGAAGCTTCTGTTGCAATCGGTAACGTAGCCCAAGCAACGCAAATTCGTGCGACTGCAGTAGGTAACCGTGCGACTGCTACTCAAGACTCCGCAAGTGCATTCGGTAACCGTGCAAATGCTGGCGCACAATTTGCAACAGCTATTGGTGACAACTCCAATGCAAATGCTGCTGCAGTTGCTGTAGGTACGCATGCGAACGCTGAAAAACAAGATTCTATCGCTATTGGTAACAACGCTCACGGTGCTTGGACAAATGCGATTGCTGTCGGTAAAGATAGCGTAGCAAAACAAGACCACGCGATTGCAGCAGGTACTAGCGCAAATGCGTCAGGTATTCAAGCTGTCGGCGTTGGTTCATATACAAAAGCAGAAGGTAATCTGACAGTTGCGGTTGGTCCATATGCGCAAGCCAATAAAGAAGCTGCAGTTGCTGTAGGTTCTAATGCTACTGCTGCTGAGTCTAACTCTATTGCCGTGGGTCAAACTGCTACTGCGGCTAACAATAATTCCATTTCTATCGGTACTAAAACAGTTTCTAGAGGCGATAACGCAATTGGTATCGGTGCTTATGCTGAATCAACTGCTGCACGTGGTACCGCTATCGGCGTATTGTCTCAAGCGAATGGCGAAGGCTCATTTGCCGGTGGTGCATCTGCTCAAGCAGTAGGTACTAACTCTGTGGCTATTGGTGGTGCGACAGATGGTACTCTGGGTAATAAAGCAGGTACTGCTGCTAAAGCAACCGGTAACAACTCTATCGCTTTGGGTACTCAATCTAAAGCTGCTGGTAATAACTCTATTGCACAAGGTACTGCTTCTAACGCTGCTGGCAATAACTCTATCGCTCAAGGTAATAGTGCAACTGCTAAGCAAGCTGCTGACGTTGCCGTAGGTCATGCTGCTACAGCTGATGGTACTTCTACTGGCGCTGATGCTGAAGGCGCAACAAACAAAGCTGGTTCAGCAATGGCAATCGGTACTGAAGCTCAAGCAACCGGTATCGTAGCTACAGCCATCGGTGAGCGCTCTAAAGCTCTGGCAAACGGCGCAGTAGCATTGGGTGGCGATGCTCAAGCTAAAAAAGGTTCTGCCGTAGCAATCGGTCGCGGTTCTGTAGCGGACGGTATTTCTGCCGCTGCATTCGGTCCTGCTGCTCAAGCAACTGGTAAATACGCAGTAGCTTTGGGGTGTACAAAGCCAAGCCACTTCAGAACAAGCCATCGCATTGGGCCGTGGTGCTAAAGCCAATGGCGGTGAATATGCAACTGCTCTGGGTAATGGTGCTCAAGCAACAGCCAAAAACACTCTGGCTTTGGGCACAGAAGCTAAATCTACTATCGAAAACAGCGTAGCCCTGGGTAACGGTTCTACAACCAGCGCATTCGCACCTACTAACAGCGCTACTGTTGGCAATTACACTTACGGTGGTTTCGCAGGTGCAACCAGCAGCTTGAATAACGGCGCAGTATTGTCTGTAGGTTCTGCAGGTAACGAACGTCAAATTCAAAACGTTGCTGCAGGTCGTATCTCTTCAACTTCTACCGATGCAATCAACGGCTCTCAATTGTTTGCCGTAGCAAACCGCATCGAAAACCTGAATCCGTTTGTATTCACAGGCCACAATGGCAGCGGTAGCTCACCAGCTGAAGGTACTTACAAATACGATCCTAAATCAAATGCCAATAACACTCTGAAACTGATCGCTGGTAACGGTTTGACAATGACCTCAAACGGCACTAACGAGTACACCCTGAGCGTAATCGGTGGTGGTTCTACTGGTGCTACCGGCGCTACTGGTCCTAAAGGCGAAAAAGGCGATACCGGTCCTGCTGGCCCTAAAGGCGACAAAGGCGATAAAGGTGACACTGGCGCAGCCGGCGCTAAAGGCGACAAAGGTGACACTGGTGCAGCTGGCGCTAAAGGTGACACTGGTGCAGCTGGCGCTAAAGGCGACAAAGGTGACACTGGCGCAGCCGGCGCTAAAGGCGACAAAGGCGATAAAGGTGACACTGGTGCAGCCGGCGCTAAAGGCGACAAAGGTGACACTGGTGCAGCCGGCGCTAAAGGCGATAAAGGTGACACTGGTGCAGCCGGCGCTAAAGGCGACAAAGGCGATAAAGGTGACACTGGTGCAGCTGGCGCTAAAGGCGATAAAGGTGATACTGGTGCAGCCGGCGCTAAAGGCGACAAAGGTGACACTGGTGCAGCTGGCGCTAAAGGCGATAAAGGTGACACTGGTGCAGCTGGCGCTAAAGGCGACAAAGGTGACACTGGTGCAGCCGGCGCTAAAGGCGATAAAGGTGACACTGGTGCAGCTGGCGCTAAAGGCGACAAAGGTGACACTGGTGCAGCCGGCGCTAAAGGCGACAAAGGCGACAAAGGTGACACTGGTGCAGCCGGCGCTAAAGGCGACAAAGGTGACACTGGTGCAGCCGGCGCTAAAGGCGACAAAGGCGACAAAGGTGACACTGGTGCAGCCGGCGCTAAAGGTGACAAAGGCGATAAAGGTGACACTGGTGCAGCCGGCGCTAAAGGCGACAAAGGCGACAAAGGTGACACTGGTGCAGCCGGCGCTAAAGGTGACACTGGTGAAAAAGGTGACACTGGTGAAAAAGGTGGCAGCATCACAGGTGAAGTTGTAGATAATGGTGACGGTACCCATACAATCACTATTACTGATCTTGAGACCGGTACAGTCACTACTACCATCGTTAAAGACGGTAAAGACGGTGTAGATGGTAAGAATGCTAAAGCCGACGTTAAAGACAACGGCGATGGTACTCACACTGTAACCATCACTGATGGCGAAGGTAATACCACTACTACTATCGTTAAAGACGGTAAGAACGCTGAAGCCGACGTTAAAGACAACGGCAACGGTACTCACACTGTAACCATCAAAGACGGTAACGGTAATACCACTACTACCATCCTTAAAGACGGTGCTACTGGCGAAAAAGGTGACACTGGTGCAACCGGCGCTAAAGGCGACAAAGGCGACAAAGGCGACACTGGTGCAGCCGGCGCTAAAGGCGACAAAGGTGATACTGGTGCAGCTGGCGCTAAAGGCGACAAAGGTGACACTGGTGCAGCCGGCGCTAAAGGCGACAAAGGCGACAAAGGTGACACTGGTGCAGCCGGCGCTAAAGGTGACAAAGGCGATAAAGGTGACACTGGTGCAGCCGGCGCTAAAGGCGACAAAGGCGACAAAGGTGACACTGGTGCAGCCGGCGCTAAAGGTGACACTGGTGAAAAAGGTGACACTGGTGAAAAAGGTGGCAGCATCACAGGTGAAGTTGTAGATAATGGTGACGGTACCCATACAATCACTATTACTGATCTTGAGACCGGTACAGTCACTACTACCATCGTTAAAGACGGTAAAGACGGTGTAGATGGTAAGAATGCTAAAGCCGACGTTAAAGACAACGGCGATGGTACTCACACTGTAACCATCACTGATGGCGAAGGTAATACCACTACTACTATCGTTAAAGACGGTAAGAACGCTGAAGCCGACGTTAAAGACAACGGCAACGGTACTCACACTGTAACCATCAAAGACGGTAACGGTAATACCACTACTACCATCCTTAAAGACGGTGCTACTGGCGAAAAAGGTGACACTGGTGCAACCGGCGCTAAAGGCGACAAAGGCGACAAAGGCGACACTGGTGCAGCCGGCGCTAAAGGCGACAAAGGTGATACTGGTGCAGCTGGCGCTAAAGGCGACAAAGGTGATACTGGTGCAGCCGGCGCTAAAGGCGACAAAGGTGACACTGGTGCATCCGGCGCTAAAGGCGACAAAGGTGACACTGGTGCAGCCGGCGCTAAAGGCGACAAAGGCGATAAAGGTGACACTGGCGCAGCCGGTGCTAAAGGCGACAAAGGTGATACTGGTGCAGCCGGCGCTAAAGGCGACAAAGGTGATAAAGGTGACACTGGTGCAGCCGGCGCTAAAGGCGACAAAGGCGACAGCATCACAGGTGAAGTTGTAGATAATGGTGACGGTACCCATACCATCACTATTACTAATCTAGGTGATGGCTCAGTCACTACTACCATCGTAAAAGACGGTAAAAACGGTAAAGATGGTAAAGACGGTGCTACTGGCGCAGCCGGCGCTAAAGGCGACAAAGGTGACACTGGCGCAGCCGGCGCTAAAGGCGACAAAGGTGACACTGGTGCAACCGGCGCTAAAGGCGACAAAGGCGATAAAGGTGACACTGGTGAAAAAGGTGGCAGCATCACAGGTGAAGTTGTAGATAATGGTGACGGTACCCATACAATCACTATTACTGATCTTGAGACCGGTTCAGTCACTACTACCATCGTTAAAGACGGTAAAGACGGTGTAGATGGTAAGAATGCTAAAGCCGACGTTAAAGACAACGGCGATGGTACTCACACTGTAACTATCACTGATGGCGAAGGTAATACCACTACTACTATCATTAAAGACGGTAAGAACGCTGAAGCCGATGTTAAAGACAACGGCAACGGTACTCACACTGTAACCATCAAAGACGGTAACGGTAACACCACTACTACCATCATTAAAGACGGTGCAACTGGTGCCAAAGGCGATACCGGCGCAACTGGTGCAACCGGTGCTGACGGTAAGAACGCTGAAGCCGATGTTAAAGACAACGGCAACGGTACTCACACTGTAACCATCAAAGACGGTAACGGTAACACCACTACTACCATCGTTAAAGACGGTGCAACTGGTGCTAAAGGTGACACTGGTGCCGACGGTAAGAACGCTGAAGCCGACGTTAAAGACAACGGCGACGGTACTCATACTGTAACCATCAAAGACGGTAACGGTAACACCACTACTACCATCGTTAAAGACGGTGCAACTGGTGCCAAAGGTGACACTGGTGCAGATGGTAAGAACGCTGAAGCCGACGTTAAAGACAACGGCGACGGTACTCACACTGTAACCATCAAAGACGGTAACGGTAACACTACTACTACCATCGTTAAAGACGGTAAGAACGCTGAAGCCGATGTTAAAGACAACGGCGACGGTACTCACACTGTAACCATCAAAGACGGTAACGGTAACACCACTACTACCATCATTAAAGATGGTGCAACTGGTGCCGACGGTAAGAACGCTGAAGCCGATGTTAAAGACAACGGCGACGGTACTCACACTGTAACCATTAAAGACGGTAACGGTAACACTACTACTACCATCGTTAAAGACGGTAAGAACGCTGAAGCCGACGTTAAAGACAACGGCGACGGTACTCACACTGTAACCATCAAAGACGGTAACGGTAATACCACTACTACCATCGTTAAAGACGGTGCAACTGGTGCCAAAGGTGACACTGGTGCAGATGGTAAGAACGCTGAAGCCGACGTTAAAGACAACGGCGACGGTACTCATACTGTAACCATCAAAGACGGTAACGGTAACACTACTACTACCATCATTAAAGACGGTAAGAACGCTGAAGCCGACGTTAAAGACAACGGCGACGGTACTCACACTGTAACCATCAAAGACGGTAACGGTAACACCACTACTACCATCGTTAAAGACGGTGCAACTGGTGCTAAAGGTGACACTGGTGCCGACGGTAAGAACGCTGAAGCCGACGTTAAAGACAACGGCGACGGTACTCATACTGTAACCATCAAAGACGGTAACGGTAACACCACTACTACCATCGTTAAAGACGGTGCAACTGGTGCTAAAGGTGACACTGGTGCAGATGGTAAGAACGCTGAAGCCGACGTTAAAGACAACGGCGACGGTACTCACACTGTAACCATCAAAGACGGTAACGGTAACACCACTACTACCATCATTAAAGATGGTGCAACTGGTGCCGACGGTAAGAACGTTGAAGCCGACGTTAAAGACAACGGCGACGGTACTCACACTGTAACCATCAAAGACGGTAACGGTAACACCACTACTACTATCATTAAAGACGGCACAGCTGCCGCAAAAGGTGATAAAGGTGACAAGGGTGATAAAGGTGATACCGGTGCTAAAGGTGACCAGGGTATTAAAGGTGACCAAGGCGCTAAAGGTGACAAAGGTGATACCGGTGCTAAAGGTGATCAAGGTATTAAAGGTGACCAAGGTGCTAAAGGCGACAAAGGTGACACTGGTGCCCAAGGTGCTAAAGGTGATACCGGTGCTAAAGGTGATACTGGTGCAGACGGTAAGAATGCCAAAGCCGACGTTAAAGACAACGGCAACGGCACTCACACTGTAACTATCACCGATGGCGACGGTAAAACTACTACCACTATCGTTAAAGACGGTAAGAACGCTGAAGCTGAAGTTAAAGACAACGGCGACGGTACTCATACTGTAACCATCAAAGACGGTAACGGTAACACCACTACCACTATCGTTAAAGACGGTGCAACTGGTGCTAAAGGTGATACCGGTGCCAAAGGTGACCAAGGCGCTAAAGGTGACAAAGGTGATACCGGTGCTAAAGGTGACCAAGGTATTAAAGGTGACCAAGGTGCTAAAGGCGACAAAGGTGACACTGGTGCCCAAGGTGCTAAAGGTGATACCGGTGCCAAAGGTGACCAAGGCGACAAAGGCGTCAAAGGCGATACCGGTGCTAAAGGTGATACCGGTGCTAAAGGTGACACTGGTGCAGACGGTAAGAATGCTAAAGCTGACGTTAAAGACAACGGCAACGGCACTCACACTGTAACTATCACCGATGGCGACGGTAATACCACTACCACTATCGTTAAAGACGGTGCAGACGGTAAGAACGCCAAAGCCGAAGTTAAAGACAACGGCAACGGTACTCACACTGTAACCATCACCGATGGCGACGGTAAAACTACTACCACTATCGTTAAAGACGGTAAGAACGCTGAAGCCGAAGTTAAAGACAACGGCAACGGCACTCACACTGTAACTGTCAAAGACGGTAACGGTAACACTACTACTACTATCGTTAAAGACGGTGCAACTGGCGCTACCGGTGCAACTGGTGCCAAAGGTGACCAAGGCGATAAAGGTGTCAAAGGCGACAAAGGCGATAAAGGTGACCAAGGTATTAAAGGTGACCAAGGCGCTAAAGGCGACAAAGGTGACACTGGTGCCCAAGGTGCTAAAGGTGATACCGGTGCTCAAGGTGCCAAAGGTGATACCGGCGCAACTGGTGCAACCGGCGACAATGGTAAGTCAGCTGAAGCTAAAGTTACACGTGATGATACTAAAGGTGAAACCACTATCACTGTTAGAAACCTGGATAAAGATGGTAAAGTCATCGGTACCACTTCTGAAGTTGTGAAAGATGGTAAGAACGCTGAAGCTAAAGTTGAAACTACAGCTAAAGGCGAACATACTGTAACCATCAAAGACGGCAACGGTAACACCACTACCACCATCATTAGAGATGGTAAAGATGGTAAAGACGGTAAAGATGCTGATGGTACCTTCGGTCTGCGTGATGAAGAGAACGCTGAAATCACCAAACCGCTGAATAACACTATTCAGATTAAAGGTGGGGATACTATTACAGTTGACGGTCAGAATCTGGGGAAAAACGTCTCCGTTAAGAAAGACGGCGATGCGCTGAAAGTCAGCATGAACCCTGATCTGCACGTTAATAGTGTTACTACTAACGAACTGAAAGCAGGTCCTGTAACCATCAACCAAGGTGGTATCGATGCCGGCAACACTACTATCCAAAATGTTGCTCCAGGTAAGAAAGGTACCGATGCGGTTAACGTTGACCAGCTGAACCAAAAATTCGGCGATGTGAACAGCAATGTGAACAAGGTTGACAACAACGCCCGCGCAGGTGTGGCTCAAGCTCTGGCTACTGCCGGTCTGCCACAAGCTTACTTGCCAGGTAAGAGCATGCTGGCTATCGGTGGCGGTCACTACCGCGGTGAAACCGGTTACGCTGTCGGCTTCTCTAGCATCTCCGATGGTGGTAACTGGATCATCAAAGGTACTGCTTCCGGCAACTCACGTGGTCACTTCGGTGCTACCGCAGCAGTTGGTTACCAATGGTAATCTGACTTTCAGACGGCCTGAAAAGGCCGTCTGAAAAGACGAAGCAAAGTAAATGCGGCCTATTTAGGCCGCATTTTTTTATGCTTAGATTATGTTTTGGGTTTATTTGATGAATTAATCGCAATAGTAGCCAAAGAGAAATGAATATATCTTTAGCAGTCTGTTGTAATTTAAAAGGCCGTCTGAAACATCATTTAATGTTCCAGACGGCCTTTCTTTTATTCGCACTATATGCCATTAATCCCAAATATTTGCGCGTTCGACTTCTTTCCATGCGTCTAAAATCAGGCTGCCGTCGTTGTCTTTCAGCAAAGTAGCATCTGAGAGCATACGGCGCCAAGTGCGGGCATTTTTTAGGCCGTGCATCAAGCCTAGTGCATGGCGGACGATATGGCGTAGGATGGTACCGCGTCCTGAGGCGATTTGTTCGTGGCTGTATGCGTATAGCCAAGCCGCTAAATCTGCGTATTGGATTGGTGCGTGTGCGTCGTTGTAAAACAGTGTATCCCAATCGCGCATCAGCATTGGATTGTGATAAGCCTCGCGCCCGATCATGACACCATCGACAAATTTCAGATGCTCGGCTATTTCTTCGTTGGTGGTGATGCCGCCGTTAATTAAAATTTCTAAGTCGGGGAACTCTTGTTTCAAGCGGTAGACGTATTCATATTTGAGTGGCGGAACTTCGCGGTTTTCTTTTGGAGATAAGCCGTCCAGCCAAGCATTGCGCGCATGGACGATAAATGTGCGGCAGGCTGTTTTTTCGCGAAGTGTTCCCACAAAATCTGCCACGACTTGATATTCTGTTTGTCTGTCTACGCCGATGCGGTGTTTGACCGTCACCGGAATTTCAACAGCATCCTGCATCGCATTCAAACAATCTGCCACCAAATCTACATCATTCATCAGGCAGGCGCCGAAAGCGCCTTTTTGAACGCGTGGGCTGGGGCAGCCGCAATTTAGGTTGACTTCATTATAGCCATACGTCTCAGCTGCTTTAGCGGCGATTGCCAAGTCATGCGGATCTGAACCGCCAAGCTGTAAAGCTATCGGCTGCTCGCCTTCGTTGAAACTTAAAAAACGGTCTTTATCTCCATAAACCACCGCGCCTGAATTGACCATTTCGCTATAAAGCCAAGCATTGCGCGTAATTTGTCGCGCCATAAAGCGATAGTGTCTGTCTGTCCAATCGAGCATGGGGGCAACAGACAAGCGGCGTGAAGGTAGGGAAGAAGCAGACATTGAGATGGCTTTCAAACAAAATAATGCATTATATAGTGTATCAAATTGACTTTCGATATTAGCAGTAAATCAAAATGGTATATAAGGTGTTGTAGCTGAGGCTAAATCCATTCATGATGGTGGAAATCCAATATTCAGATGGCTAAATAAGTTTTAAAATACCAAACAGCAAACCATTAGAATGATAAGGAAAAAAACATGGCTCAATTTTTCGCCATCCATCCCGATAATCCCCAAGACCGCCTCATCAAACAAGCCGCCGACATTGTCCGCAGTGGCGGCGTTATCGTTTACCCTACGGACTCCTGCTACGCGCTGGGTTGCAAACTCGGCGACAAAAACGCGATGGAGCGCATTCTCGCGATTCGCAAAATCGATCAAAAACACCATCTGACCCTGATGTGTGCTGATTTGAGCGAATTGGGGACTTACGCCAAAGTAGATAATGCCCAATTCCGCCAGCTCAAAGCAGCTACACCCGGCAGCTACACCTTTATCCTGCAAGCAACCAAAGAAGTGCCCAATCGCACGCTTCACCCCAAACGTAAAACCATCGGCCTGCGTGTTCCCGATAACGCCACTGCCTTGGCACTTTTGCAAGAATTGGGCGAACCTATTTTAAGTTGCACCCTTATGCTGCCTGAAGACGAAGAGCCATTGACCGATCCATACGAAATTCGAGACCGTCTTGAGCATGCTGTCGATCTGGTTATCGATGGCGGCTGGTGCGGTACTGAGCCGACGACGGTTATTGATATGACCGATGGTACCGAGCTGATTCGTCAAGGTAAGGGCGATATTGCCGTATTTGGTTTATAACACTCTCTGCGTTTACATCGGCTAGGGATGTGCCTATTCCTGCCATTATCGATCACAAGCTATATTGCTCAGTTATCGTCAGTTTATACAATCAAAACGTCTTTAAATTAAGCAATTGTTCAAAATCATTTCATCAAAGGCCGTCTGAAATCTTTCAGACGGCCTTTTCCATTTCTTAGAAAACAATTCATTTTAAATAAAATTCCAAGTAATTGGCACGTGGCTTGCATGATTACTGTGATTGCTGATGACTTGTCGACGGAATACAACATTACGCTTATTAATAAAAACATGACTGGAGAACTTTTAATGATTGGTTTTTCTGTTCAAGCATCATGATTTTATTTAAAAATTAAAGATAATCGGTTGATATTTCTGACTAGCGGATATTTAGTAAGTATGAAATACTATTTCACTTCGAGACAGTAAAAGACCTAAATTTTGTCTCAAAGTGACAATAAACGTCAGCTCGAAGCAAGTATTTGCTGGGAAATCTTCCGCAATAGACTTTTTAAAGTAGCGTCATGCTCATGCTCACGCTTTTACCTATCATAAAAAGAGAAAGACACACCTATGAATAAGATATTTAAAGTTGTTTGGAACCGTACGATTCAATCTTTTGTCGTAACTTCCGAATTGGCCAAAGGCCGAGTGAAATCGTCTGCAGAACAAAACAGTACAGATGTATCTGCTGAATCCGGTAAAAATGGTATCGCGACAGTTTTTAGATTGACAGTGATTTCGGCAGCTCTTTTGGGTGCAGGTAATTCGTATGCGGCAACTGCAGCACGAGGAAAAATTGAATTTGATGCTGTAACCAGTGCGACTGCGGTTAGTGGTGCAACAGCGACCGGTATTGGTGCTCTGTCAGTAGGAGCATCAGCCAATGCTACGGCTAACGGTGCAGTTGCGGTAGGTACGAGTGCAAATGCAACACATAATAATAGCCTTGCTGTTGGTACAAATGCCAAGGCTACTCAAAATCATGCTGTTGCGATGGGTGCAGATACAAGTGCAAGTAGTTCAAATGCAACAGCGATAGGTAAAAGTGCCAATGCTGTTTCTGCAGATTCAACAGCACTGGGCGCAGATTCCAAAGCAAATGGTACGCAAGCGACAGCGGTAGGTAAGAATGCTCTTGCTGATAATACGAGCACAACAGCATTGGGTAATTCGGCGCAAGCATTTGGTATAGGCTCAATGGCTTTGGGCCAATCCAGCACATCAAGAGGTCAAAACGGCATTGCAATTGGCAGCGGTAGTCAGGCTGCAGCCAATGCGCAAAATGCCATTGCAATCGGTACCAATGCAGTGGGTTATCAAAGTGAGTCTATCGCCATAGGTAATTCAGCCCAAGCTCAAACTGGAAATACCATTGCCATTGGTAAAGGTGCAGTGGCAAATTCTCCAGGTTCGGGTAGTGCGCCATCAAGTGCTATTGCACTTGGTGCAGACGCGAATGCAACCGGACTTGGTACGATTGCTATTGGACGTGCATCTGAGGTTCTCTCCCAAAATAGTATGAATGTGAATGTAACTCACAATAATATTGCTATTGGTAATACGGCTCGAGTAGGCGATTCAAGTAGTTCTAAGATAACTCAGTCTATTGCTATTGGTTCAGGTAACCGTGTTGATCCACAGGGCAGACCTGAGGGTGCGTGGGCAAAGGGAGACCAATCTATTGCGGTTGGCGGCAATGTCTTGGCTAATGGTAATTCATCTGTTGCTATTGGTGGTGATGATTTAGATTCGGTAGGTGGTACTCGATATTCTGGCAATGCAACGGATAAATTCATCAAATATAATGAAAAAGGTGCAAAGACCGGTGAATATACGCTGAGCGGTAAAAGTCTGCGTGATATTTATAAAGAGATGACTGGTGATACGATGAATTACGGTTCTTATGGTAATACTATTGCCGGTCAAGGTTCTGTTGCATTGGGTGTGCAGTCTAATTCATCTGCCGATTTGTCTCTGGCTATCGGTACCAAATCTCAGGCCACTGCCTTTGGTGGTGTAGCTTTGGGTACAGGTGCGAAGGCTACTTTGCTGAACTCTGTGGCTTTGGGTACGGCTTCTAAAACCGATAAAGAAGGTCAGGCATACGTTCAACGCGAAATTATGGGTGTAACCTACACTTGGGCAGGCGGTCAAACTACCGATGCCGGTGATGTTGTGTCTGTCGGTTCCAAAGGTTACGAACGCCAAATCATCAATGTATCCCCCGGCGATATTTCTGCTACTTCTACTGATGCCATCAACGGCTCTCAACTTTATGGTGTATTGAGTGCGCTCGAACGCATTCGTTATTTCTCTGTTAAGTCAACTGATGGTAGCACTGACGGCACCAAAAACTGGAATAACGATGGTGCGAAAGGTGCAAACTCAATTGCCATTGGCCCATCTGCATCTACGACAAGCGCAGCCACAAATGGTGTTGCTATCGGCAATCAGGCAAATGTTACAGGCGTCAATGCTGTTGCTTTGGGTAACGGTACTACTGCTTCTGTTCAAGACTCTGTTGCATTGGGTAATGGTGCCGTCGGCGCAGCCAATAATTTTGATGCGACAGCTAAAAATGCCTCATTCAAAAACGATAGTGGTGCTGCGACCAATGTCAGCTATGCTGCTTCTTCATCCTCTAAAACAGGCGCGGTTTCTGTAGGCAGTGCAGGCAATGAACGCCAAATTCAGAATGTTGCCGCAGGCCGTATTTCCGCTACTTCAACCGATGCGGTTAACGGTAGCCAACTGTACACCGTTATGAACAATGTTGGACACAATATCCAACAAAACGGTACAGACAAATCCCGTATCAACAACAACGGTACAGTCAACTACGCCGATGGCAATTTGACGACCGTTGCAATCACCGATGGCGAGAATGCATCAAAAGTTCAAATCAACGTTACCCAAGGCACATTGTCTGTCGATAATAATGGCACAGTGTCCGCACCGACTGCCGGTGTAGCGACTGCCGGCGATGTAGCCAATGCCATCAATAATGCCAAAATCACAACCAAGGTGGAGGCAGGCAGCAACACGCATGTCAATAAGACAACTTCAGGCAAAGAAACTACTTATACCGTCAGCGCAGATAAGGCAACGGTACAAGTTTCCAATGCTTTGAATTTGACCTCTAATACTACAACTGCAGCCGATGGTTCCGTCACAACCGACTACAGCATCGACTTGGCGCAAGACACCAAAGACGACATCCAAAAAGGTGTGGATGCCAAAACCACCGTTGACACCAAAGGCCTGACCTTCAACGGCGACAGCGGCAGCACTAATATCGAAAAACTCGGCTCTACCGTGACCGTTGCCGGCGACGACAACATCACCACCGAAGCCCAAGACGATAAAGTGACCGTTAAGCTGAACAAAGACCTGGTAGTGAACAGCGTCAAAGCCGGCGACACCACCGTTAACAACGACGGCGTTAAGATCGCAGGCGGTCCTAGCCTGACCAAGTCCGGTATCGATGCCGCCGGTAACAAAGTGACCAACGTAGCGGATGGCGACCTCAATGCCAACAGCAAAGACGCCGTCAACGGCAGCCAACTGTTTGCGACCAACCAAAACGTCGCCAACAACGCCGCCAATATCGCCAAAGGCATCAACTTCGGCGGTACGACCGGCAGCAACAACTACGCATTGGGTGACACCATCAATGTCAAAGGCGACAGCAACATCATCAGCGAAACCGTAGCCGGTGGTGCACAGTTGAAACTGGCCAAAGACATTACCGTCGACAGCGTTACCGCAGGCGACAGCAAACTGAATTCAGACGGCCTCACCATTACCGGTGGCCCGAGTGTGACCAAGTCAGGCATCCATGCCGCCGGCAACAAGATCACCAACGTTGCCGCCGGTACCGATGACAACGACGCCGTCAACTACAGCCAGCTGAAACAGCAAAGCGCCGCCGCCCGTACCGAAGTACGTGCCGGTACCAACATCAAAGACGTGGTTAAAACGACCGGCGCCAACGGCCAAGACATCTACACCGTCAACGCCAAAGGCACCACTGCGAGCGCAGGTTCCGACAAAGTGACCGTCACTGCTTCAGCAGCAGACGCGAACAACGTGACCGACTACAGCATCGACTTGGCTGATAGCACCAAAGACGACATCCAAAAAGGTGTGGATGCCAAAACCACCGTTGACACCAAAGGCCTGACCTTCAACGGCGACAGCGGCAGCACTAATATCGAAAAACTCGGCTCTACCGTGACCGTTGCCGGCGACGACAACATCACCACCGAAGCCCAAGACGATAAAGTGACCGTTAAGCTGAACAAAGACCTGGTAGTGAACAGCGTCAAAGCCGGCGACACCACCGTTAACAACGACGGCGTTAAGATCGCAGGCGGTCCTAGCCTGACCAAGTCCGGTATCGATGCCGCCGGTAACAAAGTGACCAACGTAGCGGATGGCGACCTCAATGCCAACAGCAAAGACGCCGTCAACGGCAGCCAACTGTTTGCGACCAACCAAAACGTCGCCAACAACGCCGCCAATATCGCCAAAGGCATCAACTTCGGCGGTACGACCGGCAGCAACAACTACGCATTGGGTGACACCATCAATGTCAAAGGCGACAGCAACATCATCAGCGAAACCGTAGCCGGTGGTGCACAGTTGAAACTGGCCAAAGACATTACCGTCGACAGCGTTACCGCAGGCGACAGCAAACTGAATTCAGACGGCCTCACCATTACCGGTGGCCCGAGTGTGACCAAGTCAGGCATCCATGCCGCCGGCAACAAGATCACCAACGTTGCCGCCGGTACCGATGACAACGACGCCGTCAACTACAGCCAGCTGAAACAGCAAAGCGCCGCCGCCCGTACCGAAGTACGTGCCGGTACCAACATCAAAGACGTGGTTAAAACGACCGGCGCCAACGGCCAAGACATCTACACCGTCAACGCCAAAGGCACCACTGCGAGCGCAGGTTCCGACAAAGTGACCGTCACTGCTTCAGCAGCAGACGCGAACAACGTGACCGACTACAGCATCGACTTGGCTGATAGCACCAAAGACGACATCCAAAAAGGTGTGGATGCCAAAACCACCGTTGACACCAAAGGCCTGACCTTCAACGGCGACAGCGGCAGCACTAATATCGAAAAACTCGGCTCTACCGTGACCGTTGCCGGCGACGACAACATCACCACCGAAGCCCAAGACGATAAAGTGACCGTCAAGCTGAACAAAGACCTGGTTGTAGACAGCGTCAAAGCCGGCGACACCACCGTTAACAACGACGGTGTGAAAGTAGGCGACGATGTCGCATTGACCCAAGACGGCGTTAAAGCAGGTGACGTCAAACTGACCAAAGACGGTTTGAACAATGCCGGCAACAAAGTGACCAACGTAGCCGCCGGCGACCTCAATGCCAACAGCAAAGATGCCGTTAACGGCAGCCAACTGTTTGCGACCAACCAAAACGTCGCCAACAATGCCGCCAATATCGCCAAAGGCATTAACTTCGGCGGTACCACCGGCAGCAACAACTACGCATTGGGCGACACCATCAATGTCAAAGGCGACAGCAACATCATCAGCGAAACCGTAGCCGGTGGTGCACAGCTGAAACTAGCCAAAGACATCACCGTTGACAGCGTCACCGCAGGCGACAGCAAACTGAATTCAGACGGCCTCACCATTACCGGTGGTCCGAGTGTGACCAAGTCAGGCATCAATGCCGCCGGCAACAAGATTACTAACGTAGCCGCCGGTACCGACGATACCGATGCCGTTAACTACGGTCAGCTGAAAGAAACCAACGCCAATGTGGCCAAAGGTCTGAACATTGCTGCCGACAACGGTAACGACGACAACGTCCAACTGGGCGAAACCGTTGCCTACCGCAGCAGCGACAAAAACATCGTCACCACCGTGTCCGACAACCAGATTGATTTCAAACTGGCCAAAGACATCACTGTTGACAGCGTCACCGCAGGCGACAGCAAACTGAATTCAGACGGCCTCACCATTACCGGTGGCCCAAGTGTGACCAAGTCAGGCATCCATGCCGCCGGCAACAAGATCACCAACGTTGCCGCCGGTACCGATGACAACGACGCCGTCAACTACAGCCAGCTGAAACAGCAAAGCGCCGCCGCCCGTACCGAAGTACGTGCCGGTACCAACATCAAAGACGTGGTTAAAACGACCGGCGCCAACGGCCAAGACATCTACACCGTCAACGCCAAAGGCACCACTGCGAGCGCAGGTTCCGACAAAGTGACCGTCACTGCTTCAGCAGCAGACGCGAACAACGTGACCGACTACAGCATCGACTTGGCTGATAGCACCAAAGACGACATCCAAAAAGGTGTGGATGCCAAAACCACCGTTGACACCAAAGGCCTGACCTTCAACGGCGACAGCGGCAGCACTAATATCGAAAAACTCGGCTCCACCGTGACCGTTGCCGGTGACGACAACATCACCACCGAAGCCCAAGACGATAAAGTGACCGTTAAGCTGAACAAAGACCTGGTTGTAGACAGCGTCAAAGCCGGCGACACCACCGTGAACAACGACGGTGTGAAAGTAGGCGACGATGTCGCATTGACCCAAGACGGTGTTAAAGCAGGTGATGTCAAACTGACCAAAGACGGTTTGAACAACGCCGGCAACAAAGTGACCAACGTAGCCGCCGGTACCGAAGATACCGACGCTGTTAACTACGGTCAGCTGAAAGAGACCAACGCCAATGTGGCCAAAGGTCTGAACATTGCCGCCGACAACGGTAACGACGACAACGTCCAACTGGGCGAAACTGTTGCCTACCGCAGCAGCGACAAAAACATCGTGACTACCGTGTCCGACAACCAGATTGACTTCAAACTGGCCAAAGACATCACCGTTGACAGCGTCACCGCAGGCGACAGCAAACTGAATTCAGACGGCCTCACCATTACCGGTGGCCCAAGTGTGACCAAGTCAGGCATCCATGCCGCCGGCAACAAGATCACCAACGTTGCCGCCGGTACCGATGACAACGACGCCGTCAACTACAGCCAGCTGAAACAGCAAAGCGCCGCCGCCCGTACCGAAGTACGTGCCGGTACCAACATCAAAGACGTGGTTAAAACGACCGGCGCCAACGGCCAAGACATCTACACCGTCAACGCCAAAGGCACCACTGCGAGCGCAGGTTCCGACAAAGTGACCGTCACTGCTTCAGCAGCAGACGCGAACAACGTGACCGACTACAGCATCGACTTGGCTGATAGCACCAAAGACGACATCCAAAAAGGTGTGGATGCCAAAACCACCGTTGACACCAAAGGCCTGACCTTCAACGGCGACAGCGGCAGCACTAATATCGAAAAACTCGGCTCCACCGTGACCGTTGCCGGTGACGACAACATCACCACCGAAGCCCAAGACGATAAAGTGACCGTTAAGCTGAACAAAGACCTGGTTGTAGACAGCGTCAAAGCCGGCGACACCACCGTGAACAACGACGGTGTGAAAGTAGGCGACGATGTCGCATTGACCCAAGACGGTGTTAAAGCAGGTGATGTCAAACTGACCAAAGACGGTTTGAACAACGCCGGCAACAAAGTGACCAACGTAGCCGCCGGCGACCTCAATGCCAACAGCAAAGATGCCGTTAACGGCAGCCAACTGTTTGCGACCAACCAAAACGTCGCCAACAATGCCGCCAATATCGCCAAAGGCATTAACTTCGGCGGTACCACCGGCAGCAACAACTACGCATTGGGCGACACCATCAATGTCAAAGGCGACAGCAACATCATCAGCGAAACCGTAGCCGGTGGTGCACAGCTGAAACTAGCCAAAGACATCACCGTTGACAGCGTCACCGCAGGCGACAGCAAACTGAATTCAGACGGCCTCACCATTACCGGTGGTCCGAGTGTGACCAAGTCAGGCATCAATGCCGCCGGCAACAAGATTACTAACGTAGCCGCCGGTACCGACGATACCGATGCCGTTAACTACGGTCAGCTGAAAGAAACCAACGCCAATGTGGCCAAAGGTCTGAACATTGCTGCCGACAACGGTAACGACGACAACGTCCAACTGGGCGAAACCGTTGCCTACCGCAGCAGCGACAAAAACATCGTCACCACCGTGTCCGACAACCAGATTGATTTCAAACTGGCCAAAGACATCACTGTTGACAGCGTCACCGCAGGCGACAGCAAACTGAATTCAGACGGCCTCACCATTACCGGTGGCCCAAGTGTGACCAAGTCAGGCATCCATGCCGCCGGCAACAAGATCACCAACGTTGCCGCCGGTACCGATGACAACGACGCCGTCAACTACAGCCAGCTGAAACAGCAAAGCGCCGCCGCCCGTACCGAAGTACGTGCCGGTACCAACATCAAAGACGTGGTTAAAACGACCGGCGCCAACGGCCAAGACATCTACACCGTCAACGCCAAAGGCACCACTGCGAGCGCAGGTTCCGACAAAGTGACCGTCACTGCTTCAGCAGCAGACGCGAACAACGTGACCGACTACAGCATCGACTTGGCTGATAGCACCAAAGACGACATCCAAAAAGGTGTGGATGCCAAAACCACCGTTGACACCAAAGGCCTGACCTTCAACGGCGACAGCGGCAGCACTAATATCGAAAAACTCGGCTCCACCGTGACCGTTGCCGGTGACGACAACATCACCACCGAAGCCCAAGACGATAAAGTGACCGTTAAGCTGAACAAAGACCTGGTTGTAGACAGCGTCAAAGCCGGCGACACCACCGTGAACAACGACGGTGTGAAAGTAGGCGACGATGTCGCATTGACCCAAGACGGTGTTAAAGCAGGTGATGTCAAACTGACCAAAGACGGTTTGAACAACGCCGGCAACAAAGTGACCAACGTAGCCGCCGGTACCGAAGATACCGACGCTGTTAACTACGGTCAGCTGAAAGAGACCAACGCCAATGTGGCCAAAGGTCTGAACATTGCCGCCGACAACGGTAACGACGACAACGTCCAACTGGGCGAAACTGTTGCCTACCGCAGCAGCGACAAAAACATCGTGACTACCGTGTCCGACAACCAGATTGACTTCAAACTGGCCAAAGACATCACCGTTGACAGCGTCACCGCAGGCGACAGCAAACTGAATTCAGACGGCCTCACCATTACCGGTGGCCCAAGTGTGACCAAGTCAGGCATCCATGCCGCCGGCAACAAGATCACCAACGTTGCCGCCGGTACCGATGACAACGACGCCGTCAACTACAGCCAGCTGAAACAGCAAAGCGCCGCCGCCCGTACCGAAGTACGTGCCGGTACCAACATCAAAGACGTGGTTAAAACGACCGGCGCCAACGGCCAAGACATCTACACCGTCAACGCCAAAGGCACCACTGCGAGCGCAGGTTCCGACAAAGTGACCGTCACTGCTTCAGCAGCAGACGCGAACAACGTGACCGACTACAGCATCGACTTGGCTGATAGCACCAAAGACGACATCCAAAAAGGTGTGGATGCCAAAACCACCGTTGACACCAAAGGCCTGACCTTCAACGGCGACAGCGGCAGCACTAATATCGAAAAACTCGGCTCCACCGTGACCGTTGCCGGTGACGACAACATCACCACCGAAGCCCAAGACGATAAAGTGACCGTTAAGCTGAACAAAGACCTGGTTGTAGACAGCGTCAAAGCCGGCGACACCACCGTGAACAACGACGGTGTGAAAGTAGGCGACGATGTCGCATTGACCCAAGACGGTGTTAAAGCAGGTGATGTCAAACTGACCAAAGACGGTTTGAACAACGCCGGCAACAAAGTGACCAACGTAGCCGCCGGTACCGAAGATACCGACGCTGTTAACTACGGTCAGCTGAAAGAGACCAACGCCAATGTGGCCAAAGGTCTGAACATTGCCGCCGACAACGGTAACGACGACAACGTCCAACTGGGCGAAACTGTTGCCTACCGCAGCAGCGACAAAAACATCGTGACTACCGTGTCCGACAACCAGATTGACTTCAAACTGGCCAAAGACATCACTGTTGACAGCGTTACCGCAGGCGACAGCAAACTGAATTCAGACGGCCTCACCATTACCGGTGGTCCGAGTGTGACCAAGTCAGGCATCCATGCCGCCGGCAACAAGATCACCAACGTTGCCGCCGGTACCGATGACAACGACGCCGTCAACTACAGCCAGCTGAAACAGCAAAGCGCCGCCGCCCGTACCGAAGTACGTGCCGGTACCAACATCAAAGACGTGGTTAAAACGACCGGCGCCAACGGCCAAGACATCTACACCGTCAACGCCAAAGGCACCACTGCGAGCGCAGGTTCCGACAAAGTGACCGTCACTGCTTCAGCAGCAGACGCGAACAACGTGACCGACTACAGCATCGACTTGGCTGATAGCACCAAAGACGACATCCAAAAAGGTGTGGATGCCAAAACCACCGTTGACACCAAAGGCCTGACCTTCAACGGCGACAGCGGCAGCACTAATATCGAAAAACTCGGCTCTACCGTGACCGTTGCCGGCGACGACAACATCACCACCGAAGCCCAAGACGATAAAGTGACCGTCAAGCTGAACAAAGACCTGGTTGTAGACAGCGTCAAAGCCGGCGACACCACCGTTAACAACGACGGTGTGAAAGTAGGCGACGATGTCGCATTGACCCAAGACGGCGTTAAAGCAGGTGACGTCAAACTGACCAAAGACGGTTTGAACAATGCCGGCAACAAAGTGACCAACGTAGCCGCCGGCGACCTCAATGCCAACAGCAAAGATGCCGTTAACGGCAGCCAACTGTTTGCGACCAACCAAAACGTAGCGACCAACGCCGCCAATATCGCCAAAGGCATCAACTTCGGCGGTACCACAGGCAGCAACAACTACGCATTGGGCGACACCATCAACGTTAAAGGCGACAGCAACATCATCAGCGAAACCGTAGCCGGTGGTGCACAGCTGAAACTGGCCGATGTATTGAATGTCGGTCAAGCGGCTCCGGTGAAAATCGATGGCGATAAAGGCGAAGTCAGCGGCTTGAGCAATACGACTTTGGGTGGCAGCGACTTTGCCCAAGGCAAACGTGCGGCGACTGAAGAGCAGCTGAATGCAGCCCAAGATCAGTTAGTGAATGTATTGGGTGGCAATGCGGCCAATAATGGCGGCAACATCAGCATGACCGATATTGGTGGTACTGGTGAGAACAACATTCACGATGCAATCAAAGCCGTTAATGCAACTGCCAATCTGCCTTTGACTTTCGGCGGCGACAGTGGCAAAGACGTTGAACGCAAACCGGGTACGAAGCTGAATATTGTTGGCGGTCAAACCGATGCAGCCAAACTTTCAGACGGCAATATCGGCGTTGTAGCGAATGGCTCTGATAAGTTGGAAGTCAAATTGGCTAAAGACTTGGCAGTTGACAGCGTGAAAGCCGGTGATACCACAGTCAATACTGATGGCGTGAAAGTTGGTGATGTCAACCTGACTAAAGCCGGCTTGAACAACGGCGGCAACAAGATTACCAACGTTGCAGCTGGTACCGATGATACTGATGCGGTGAATGTTGCTCAGTTGAACAAAGCTGCGGCTGCGGCTAAGACTAAAGTCGTTCAAGGCGATAACATTGTTGTTACTCAGGATGTCGGCGCCAATGGCCAAACCATTTATAAAGTAGCTACTGATAAAAACCTGAAAGTCGACAGCGTTACCGCAGGCGATACTGTTATGAATAATGACGGTGTGAAAGTTGGCGATGATGTTGCATTGAACAAAGACGGCTTGAAAGCAGGTGATGTGAACCTGACCAAAGCTGGCTTGAACAACGGCGGCAATAAGATTACCAACGTTGCGGCCGGTACAGATGACACCGATGCAGTCAATGTTTCCCAACTGAAACAAGCTGCTGCTGCGTCTAAGACTGAAGTTGTTCAAGGTAAGAATATCGTTGTGACTCAGAAAACAGGCGACAAGGGTCAAACTGTTTACGAGGTGGCAACCGATAAAGACTTGGACGTTGACAGCGTGAAAGCCGGCGATACTGCAGTGAACACTGACGGTGTGAAAGTGGGTGACGATGTTGCATTGAACAAAGACGGCTTGAAAGCAGGCAAGGTAAACCTGACTAAAGACGGCTTGGACAATGCAGGCAATAAAGTAACCAACGTAGCTGATGGCGACGTCAACGCCAACAGCAAAGATACCGTCAACGGCAGCCAGTTGTACGCAACCAATCAAAACGTAGCCAACAACGCTGCGACTATCGCCAAAGGCATCAACTTCGGCGGTACGACCGGCAGCAACAACTACGCGTTGGGCGACACCATCAACGTTAAAGGCGACAGCAACATCATCAGCGAAACCGTAGCCGGTGGCGCTCAACTGAAGTTGGCTGACGAGATTAGCGTGAAGACAGTGAATGCCGATACCTTCAAAGCAGGCGATACTGTGATGAATAACGACGGCGTGAAAGTCGGCGATAAAGTTGCGTTGAACAAAGACGGTCTGACCGCAGGCAATACCGTGGTCAACAACGATGGCGTAACCATCGCTGCACCGACTGAAAGCAATCCGAACAACCAAGTCAAACTGTCTCCTGTCGGTCTGAACAACGGCGGCCAACGCATTACCAATGTGGCTCCGGGTAAAGACGGTACAGACGCGGCAAACGTGAACCAGTTGATTGGCTTGGGCAACGAATTGCAAAACAACATCAACCAAGTAGGTAAGAAAGCCTACGCAGGTGTGGCCGGTGCGATTGCCCAAGGCTCGATTCCGCAAGTAACCCGTCCGGGTGCGACCGGTATCGGCGTCGGCAGCGGCTACTACGGTGGTCAGTCTGCCATGGCCATCGGCGTATCTGCGATGAGCGACGGCGGCAACTGGATTGTCAAAGGCAACTTCTCGGCCAATACCGACGGGCATGTCGGTGTCGGTGCCGGTGCGCTGTATCAGTGGTAAGTTGGCAATGACAGGCAACTAGATTTGCTGCCTGAATAGGGAGGCCGTCTGAAATTTTAGGTTTCAGACGGCCTTTTTTTCTGAAAACACTTGAATTTAGGCTATCTGAAACGATATGCTTCATCTATTTACCGCATGACTCTGAAAGAGAACAAATGAGCAAAACCATCCATTATTTGAAAGACTACGCCGCGCCAGCGTACCGTATTCTGAAAACCGACCTGCATTTCGATATTTTAGAACCGCAAACCATCGTCAAATCCAGTCTGACCGTTCAACCTGAAAGAGCAGGGGAGCCATTGGTATTGGATGGTTCGGCAAAACTGCTGTCAGTGAAAGTAAACGGCCGGGCCGTAGATTATGTGCTGGAAGACGAAAAACTGACGATTGCCAGCGTGCCGTCTGAAAACTTCACATTGGAAGTGGAAACCGAAATTTTGCCAGCTGAAAACAAATCGCTGATGGGTCTGTATGCTTCCGGCGGCAACCTGTTTACCCAATGCGAACCTGAAGGTTTCCGCAAAATTACCTTCTACATCGACCGTCCGGATGTCATGTCTAAATTTACCACCACCATCGTTGCAGACAAAAAACACTATCCGGTGTTGCTGTCTAACGGCAATAAAATCGATGGCGGTGAGTTTTCAGA